>NZ_JAUHQA010000001.1:1380109-2070164 GCF_030418295.1 Demequina muriae | reverse complement strand
TACCGGGTACCGCAGATGGCGGACGTGCCTCGCACGGAGGTGCTGTTCGCCTCGACGTCCGACGAGCTGGGCCCCTATGGCGCGAAGTCGATGTCGGAGTCGCCGTACAACCCCGTGGCGCCCGCGCTGGCGAATGCGATCCGGCGGGCCCTCGGCACGCGACCGTATGCGCTGCCGATGTCCCGTGACCGCGTGTGGCGGCTGGCGGCCACCGCGGACTGACCGCACCCACCGCGAGGAGCTCGGATCAGGCGAGGGCGGCGCCCGCGTGGATCGGACCCACGGTCTCGCTGAGCCGCGGCGCTTGACTCGCACGCGCATCGGCGACGATCTCGGCGACGATCGAGATCGCGGTCTCCGCGGGAGTCACCGCGCCGAGGTCCAGGCCGATGGGGCTGCGCAGGCGTGCGAGTGCCTCTGGGTCGACGCCGGCCTCGCGCAGCAGCTCGCGCCGGCGCACGTCGGTGCGACGCGAGCCCATGGCGCCCACGTACGCGGCGTCGGTCGCAAGCGCAGCGGCCAGGGCGGGGATGTCGAACCGTTCCTCGTGCGTGAGGACGCAGATCACGTCACGGGGACCCACGTCAGTGCCTGCCAGGTACTCCCCTGGCCAGGCACGGATCACCTCGTGCGCATCGGGGTGGCGTGCGGCCGTGGCGAACGCCGGGCGCGCATCGACCACGGTGATGCGATAGCCGAGCGGGCGCGCGGCAGTGGCGAGCGCTGACGAGAAGTCGACGGCGCCCACGATGATCAGTCGCGGTGCTGCAGGGCGCCTCAGGTGGAGCACGCCGTCCTCCAGCCGGGTGGCGACGTCATCGGCGGCGATCGTGGTCGAGACCGTGCCCTCGGCGAGCGCGAGATCCAACGCGGCCGCTGCGCCGCCCACAGCCGCGCGCAGCTGCTCACGCACCTCCGCATCGGCCGGCGTGAGCACCGTCGCAATCACCGAGAGATGGCCGCCGCAGGACAGACCTGCCGCGAGCGCGTCGTCGTCGGACAGCCCCAGGGTCGCGGCGGGCGCGGCATCGCCGTCGAGAACGGCCGAGGCGAGCGCGTGCGCCTCGGACTCCACGCAGCCACCCGAGATGGCGCCGATCACCTGGCCGTCATCGGTCACCGCCATCGCGGACCCGACGGCGCGAGGCGCGGAGCCGTGCACGGCTGCGACCGTGACGACTCCCACCCGATGGCCGGCCTCGAGCACCCGCTCGAGCTCGGCGGCGATGTCCAGCATGAGCCCAATCTAGGCGGCGGACGTTTCGCGCGCGTTGCGGCTCGGAGGCGAGTCCGCGTCAGGACGCGTCGAGGTCGACCGCGAAGTCACGCCCGAGGAGCGACCCGAGCCTGCGCGTGGCCGCCCCCAGCTCGGCACGGGGGATGTCGCCCGCCTCCGGGAACCAGACGACGGCGAGGCTGTCGCGCTCTGCCCGCCACGTGCCAGCGACCCTTCCGGAGTGCAGCACCACGCTCGCCCCCCGGGTGACGGCCTGACGGCGCTCTGGCGGCACCACCACCGGGTCGGCCGTGCCGGGTCCGAGGACCCACTGGTCGTAGCCAGGCAGCAGCACCACCGACGTGTCGCCATGGTGGGACCGGAGCTCCCCCACATGCTCGCCCGCGCACAGCATCGGCTCGCCATCGACCTCCACCGTCACAAGCTCGGCGTCGAGCCCCGCCACCCACGCGGCGATGCTCCGTTTGGCGGCGCCGAGACCCTCGCCCAGCCAGTAGTGGAGGCGGCTCACGTGCGCGGGTCCGTACGCGCCCAGGTACGCCATGACGGCCGCAGGGCCGGCGACCTCGAGAGGGGGGAGTCCCTCCCAGCCCGCCAGCGCATCGGGCCGCTGATAGGTCACCACGCCGTCGCGGCCCGGGCCGAAGCACATGTCCCCCTGCCACGCGAAGGGCTTCAGGAACGCGTCATCCGGCTTCATGAAGGCCGGCCGCAGGTGAGAGAACCGCGCGATCCTGGTCACCTCGGTCGCGATCTCGTCGCGTGACAGAGGACCCGCCGCGAGCGCCTCCCGAACGGCGGCGCGCAGGTCCGGCCAGTCGGCGGGCTCGAGGCCGTAGTAGCTCACCCACGACGCGCGCTCCCACATACGGCTCGAGGCGCGGAGGGCCATCGCCACCCCGGCCGTGCGCGGAGTCATGAGGTGCGTCGCACCCCGGTAGGCGTAGGTCAGCATCAGCTCCCCCTCGCGCCGCGCCAACGCCGCCACCCCCGGTTCCGAGGAGCCGAGCCGCGCCCGAATCGCGAGGTCCGGGTCACCCGAGATCGCCGGCACGGCACCGAGCCGGTCCACGACTGCCACGGCGGACTCCGCGGGCGTCGTCAGGAAGTGCCGCCCGAGCCGCCACGACAACGCCTGCTCTCGAGTGATCGTCACCGCCGAGGCTCCGTCCCCGCGAGTCCGTGCTCGCTGACCACAGTGTCGGCCATGCGACGCGGATCGCGCCAGCGCAACGTCAGTGCGTCACCGCTTGGACACGCGCGCGCAACATCCAGGCCGTACCCTCACGCCATGACGGACTTCGACCTCGTGGTGCGCGGCGACCGCGTCCTGATCGACGGCACCTGGAAGCGCGCCGCCGTGGGAGTGAAGGACGGCATCGTCGCGCGCATCGGTCCTCGTCACGCGGAGTGGAGCGCGACCCAGACCGTGTCTCTCGCGACGGACGAGGTGCTGATCCCCGGCGTGGTCGACACCCACGTGCACGTCAACGAGCCGGGACGCACCCATTGGGAGGGATTCGCGACGGCGACCCGCGCCGCGGCGGCCGGCGGCGTGACGACCATCATCGACATGCCCCTCAACTCGATCCCGCCCACCACCACGGTCGCCGCCTTGGACGCCAAGCGCGCGGCAGCTGCGGAGAACGCCGCCGTGGACGTCGGGTTCTGGGGCGGCGCGATCCCCGCCTCGCTGGGAGCGCTCGAGCCTCTGCACGACGCCGGTGTGTTCGGCTTCAAGGCGTTCCTGTCGCCGTCCGGGGTCGACGAGTTCCCGCACCTCTCCGCAGCGCAGCTGCGCGCGGCACTCGCCGAGACCGCCCGGTTCGGCGGCATGGTGATCGTCCACGCGGAGGACCCGGCACGCCTGGAGAGGTACGCCGGCAGCCGCTATTACGAAGACTTCGTCGCCTCGCGGCCCGACGCGTCCGAGACTAGCGCGATCGCGACCATCATCTCGGCGCTCCGTGCGACCGGCGGCCGTGCGCACATCCTGCACCTCAGCTCCGCCGCTGCGCTCAATCAGATCCGCGGCGCCAAGGCCGAAGGCCTCCAGCTGACGGTCGAGACCTGCCCGCATTACCTGACGTTCGACGCCGACCACATCCCGGACGGCGCGACCGAGTTCAAGTGCTGCCCGCCGGTGCGCGACGAGGACAACCGCGAAGCGCTGTGGGGCGCGCTGGTGGACGGCACCATCGACTTCGTCGCCTCCGACCACTCCCCGGCGACCGCCGAGCTCAAGGTGGGGGCGGACGGCGACTTCGGCCGCGCGTGGGGAGGCATCTCGGGACTGCAGGTGATGCTCGCGGCGGTGACCAGCGGCGCCGCGACGCGCGGCATCCCGCTCGAGACGGCGCTGTCGTGGCTGACGTCCAAGCCGGCGGCTTTCGTGGGGCTCGAGGACAAGGGCACGATCCGTGAGGGCGCCCGCGGGGACGTCGTGGCGTTCGCGCCGGGCCGCGCGTGGACCGTCGACGCCGCGGACCTGCAGCACCGCAACAAGGTGTCGGCGTTCGACGGTCGCACTCTCACGGGACAGGTGACGCGCACGTGGGTGGGCGGCGCGCAGGTGCACCCGGCCGTGCCCGACGCGCCACTGGCGGGCCGCTTGATCGCGCGGCCAGCGCTCGCCGTCCAGGGCGCGGCGGCCGTCGACCAGCCCTAGTCCCGACGCCCCAGGGCGAACAGCGGATCGCCCGCGAAACGCCACCGAAACTCGGAATGGCTAACGTGAGGGGATCGGCAGGCGTGCCACCACGCCCGCACTCGTGAAAGGCGTGACCATGGCGATCATTCTGGGCGACCATCAGTACGGCAAGGCGGAGAACCGCATCGTGCGCATCGTGCGCGACACCGCTCGCCACACGATCGCGGACGTCAACGTCTCGACCTGCCTGCGCGGCGACTTCGACGCAGCGCACCTGACCGGCGACCAGGGCGCCGTGCTGCCAACGGATACCCAGAAGCAGACGGCCTACGCCTACGCCAAGACCATCGGACTCGAGTCGATCGAGGCCTATGCCCTCGCCTTGGCCACGCACTTCGTCGACGATGTGGAGCCCGTGCGCGAGGCACGCGTCGAGGTCGAGCGCTACGACTGGACGCGCGTGGACGCCGACGGCACGGGCGCGGGCCATGACCACACGTGGGTGCGCTCGGGCCAGGAGGTCAGGACCGCGTCGGTCACCGTGTCCGGGACGGCCGATGCGCGCCGCACCTGGGTGACGGGAGGACTCAAGGACCTGGTGATCCTCAAGTCCACCGGCAGCGAGTTCCACGGCTTCCTCGAGGACGAGTTCACGGTGCTCGAGCCCACTCACGACCGCGTGATGGCGACCGCCCTGAACGCCAAGTGGCGATTCGACGGCACCGAGGTGGACTGGAACGCGACCTACGCCGCGATCAAGCACGCGCTGACGTCGACCTTCGCCACTCAGCACTCGCTCGCGCTTCAGCAGACCCTGTACGCGATGGGCACTGCGGTGCTCGAGTCGGTGCCCGCGGTGGTCGAGGTGCGCCTGTCCGCGCCCAACAAGCACCACTTCGAGTACGACCTGGGACGGTTCGGCATCGAGAACCACGGCGAGGTCTTCCACGCCGACGACCGCCCGTACGGCCTCATCCAGGCCAGCGCGATCCGGGACGATGCGCCCGACGCAGGTCCCGCATGGACCCCGTACACCGGGCTCGTCTGAGCGGTGACGGCATGACTCACATCCCCGGCACGCGCATCTTCCGCGCGCACCTCTTCCACATCGCCGGCTCTCCTGCGCAACAGGACGTGACCCAGGCGCTGGTGTCGATCCCCGACGGCGCGCTGGTGGTGAGCGGAGACCACGGCGAGATCGCGTGGGTCGGACCGTGGGCGGACCTGCCCGCCGAACACGCAGGTGCACCCGTCACGCGGGCCGACTACCTGATCCCCGGGTTCGTGGACTCGCACGTCCACTACCCGCAGTCGTATGCGACCGCAGCCCACGGCGGCGGCCAGCTGCTCGAGTGGCTCGACCACTGCATCTTCCCCACCGAGACGCAGTACGCGGACCCCGAGTTCGCCGGGCGCGCGGCCCGATACTTCACGCGCCGCCGCATCGCTGCGGGAACGACCGCCGCGATGGTGTTCGGCAGCGCCTTCCCCGTGGCGCAGGACGCGCTGTACCGCGAGACGCTCGCCTCGGGACTGCGCGTCGTGTCCGGCCGCGGCATCCAGACCGTGGGCCCCGACGCCGCATCGGCACTCATCACCGACGAGAAGACGGCGATCGACCTGGTGGCGAAGGAGATCAACCACTGGCACGCCGTCGACACGGGCGACCCGCGCACCGCGCGCGTGCAGGTCGCGATCGTGCCGCGCTTCTCCCTGTCGGTCACAGCGCAGACTCTCGGCGCGCTCGGCGAGCTCTACGACGAGGCGCGCATGCGCGGCGTGTACTTCCACAGCCACCTGAACGAGAACAACCGCAAGGGCGACGGCGAGATCGCCGCGGTGCTGGCGACCTACGGAGTCGAGACGTACCTGGACACGTACGACGGCAGGTTCCTGAGCGGATCGCGCGAGGGCGGGCGCACGCTGCTTGGCCGGCGCTCATCGCTGGCGCATGCGGTGCACTCGCAGCCGCGCGAGCTCGCCCGCATGGCGGAGACCGGCACATCGATCGCCCACTGCCCCACCTCACAGCTGTTCCTGGGCTCGGGAACGATGCCGTGGCAGGCGACCATGGACGCCGGAGTCAACGTGGCGCTCGGCACGGACATCGGCGCGGGCGACGAGTGGCTGATCTCCCGTGTGGCGGGCGACTGCTACAAGGTCCACATCTCCGAGGAGGGCGACGCCGGCACCGCGCTGCACCCGGCCGAGCTGCTCTTCGCCGCGACCCTTGCCGGTGCCCGTGCGCTCGACATGGAGCACGCGTTCGGCAACCTCGACGTGGGCAAGGAGGCGGACTTCCTGCTCATCGAGAAGTCCCGCTGGGAGCCGCTGGACGGCATGCTCACCATGGGCATCCGCTCCGACGACGAGGCGGAGGCGACGCTCGAGGAGCTGTTCACGCTGCTCATGGGCCTGCGCCAGCCCGCGATCGCCGGGGTCTACGTGCAGGGCCAGGAGGTCGTGACGCCAGGCCTCGACCCCGACTGACCCTCCTCCCTACCCCCTGTCCGGCACTCATTGACGTCTACGCGACGTCTCGACGTGCTGTCCGGCACTGGTTGACGCCGGCAACGGGCCCGCGTCTCCTCGTGGGCACTCAGTGTCGCTCGCTACGGATCCGCCTGAAGAACACGAAGTGGCTCACGAAGACCGCCGCCGCCGGAACAGTCGCGAGCGCCGCACTGGCGACATACGCACCGCTGAGGTCACGGGTGTGGAAGCGCTCCGTGTGCTCGCGGAGGTCGGCATACATCGCCAGTTCCACGGGCCCCTCCTCCTCCACCGGCGGCGCCTCGGGCGTCGGGTTCAGCGCCGTCACGATGCCGATGAGCATCGCCGTGCCGGCGCAGTAGACAGCCACCGCGGGAATCGCGGCCTTCGCGACCAACGGCAGGCCGACCGCCTTCCGCATTGCGCCCAGGAGCAGCAGCTCAATGGCGCAGAGGACCACCGCCGCGACGACCATCAGCGGGCCGAACCACAGCAGCGTCCAGGCGATCTCAAGGAATGTGACGGTACCGCCGCCTACCCACACCGCCACGATGTAGACCGCGAAGGCGGCCGCGAAGCCGCCGATCCATGCGCCGAGGTGGGTGAGTGAGATCCGCGTCCAGGTGCGCGAGTCAGAGGTCATCCCTGTCACGGTATCTCGATCGTGCTGCGAGACCACGAGGCGACCCGCGTGCCGTCCACGTCTCCGCCTTAGCGTCCCCGTGGGCGCTTAGTGTCGGTTCCGACGGGTCCGCGTCACCTGGTGGACGCTGAGAGTCGCCTCGCCCACGTGGAACAATCGCGCTCATGGCCGTCATCACCGATCGCATTCGCGAGCACCTGGTCGAGGCGTTCCGCGCATCGGCACCCGGAGTGCAGAGCCGCCTCGAGCGCCTTCCGGTGGGCACCGGTGTCGACCCCGAGCGACTCCACGCCGGCGTCCTGATCGCAGCGCGCGGCAACCTCAGCCTGTTCGACGACGCCATTGAGCACGCGCGCGACGACTGGCGCGACCTGCTCGACCGCGCGAATCTCGCCGATGCGGACTGGCCGGAACGCATCGACGCTCAGTTCGGCAGCGCGTAGCGAGTGCCCGTGCGCGCTGTGAGTGCATGAGCCCACAGTCCGGGGCGAGTTCTTGCACTCATGCACTCGTGGGGCGAAGGACCGAGCGGATCGGCTGGGCACACCGTCCCGGTGACGCAGCCTCCGAACGGCACTAGCCTGGGAGGCGTGAACTCACCCATTGATGCCACCGCCACTTCCGCCTGGGCCGAGCTCGAGGCCCACCAGCGCGACTTCGCGCCCGACCTGCGCGGCTGGTTCGCCGCCGACGCGGGCCGCGTAGGCCGCATGAGCCTCCCCCTGGGCGATCTCCACGTCGACCTGTCCAAGAACCTCGTCACCGACGAGGTCATCGCGTCGCTGGTCAAGCTAGCAGACGAGACCGGAGTCCTCACCCGCTACCAGGCCATGCTCGCGGGTGAGCACATCAACACCACCGAGGACCGCGCCGTGCTGCACACCGCGCTTCGCCGCCCGGCCGATGCGACACCCGAGTTGGTCGTCGACGGCCAGAACATCGACGAGGACGTCCAGGAGGTGCTGGGTCGCGTCAACGAGTTCGCGGACCGAGTGCGCTCGGGCGAGTGGACCGGCGTCACCGGCAAGCGCGTCGAGACGATCGTCAACATCGGCATCGGCGGCTCGGACCTGGGGCCCGTCATGGTCTACGAGGCGCTCGAGCCCTACGCCAACGCCGGCATCTCGGCGCGGTTCGTCTCCAACATCGACCCCACCGACATGGGCCAGAAGGTCAAGGGCCTCGACCCCGAGACCACGCTGTTCATCGTCGCCTCCAAGACGTTCACCACGCTCGAGACGCTCACCAACGCGCGCCTGGCGCGCGCCTGGCTCTGGGAGCAGCTGGCCGAGGCGGGCGTCGACGTCTCCGACGATGACAAGCGGGCCGATGCGGTCGCGCACCACTTCGTCGCCGTCTCCACCGCGCTCGACAAGGTGGAGGCATTCGGCATCGACCCCACGAACGCCTTCGGCTTCTGGGACTGGGTGGGCGGCCGCTACAGCGTCGACTCGGCCATCGGTCTGTCGCTCGCGATCGCGCTCGGACCGGACGTGTTCGGGGAGCTGCTCGACGGCTTCCACACGGTGGACAGGCACGTCGCCGAGACTCCGCTCGAGCAGAACGTCCCCGTCCTCATGGGGCTGCTGAACATCTGGTACGTGAACTTCCTGGGCGCGCAGTCGCACGCCGTGCTGCCCTATGCGCAGCAGCTCCACCGCTTCCCTGCCTATCTGCAGCAGCTGACCATGGAGTCGAACGGCAAGTCGGTGCGGTGGGATGGCTCTCCTGTGACTACCGAGACCGGCGAGATCTTCTGGGGCGAGCCCGGCACCAACGGCCAGCACGCCTTCTACCAGCTCATTCACCAGGGCACGACGCTCATCCCCGCGGACTTCATCGCGGTCGTGAACCCGGCGTACGAACTCAAGGACGGCGACCAGGACGTCCACGCCCTGTTCCTCGCCAACTTCCTCGCGCAGACCAAGGCGCTGGCGTTCGGCAAGACCGCAGAGGAGGTCGAGGAGGAGGGCACCACGGGCGCTCTGGTGGCCGCACGGACGTTCGCGGGCAACAAGCCCACCACGTCGATCTTCGCGCCGTCGCTCACCCCCGCCGTGCTCGGCCAGCTCATCGCGCTGTACGAGCACATCACCTTCACGCAGGGCGTGATCTGGGGCGTCAACAGCTTCGACCAGTGGGGCGTGGAGCTCGGCAAGCAGCTCGCCGTGCAGATCGCGCCCGCCGTCGAGGGCGACCAGTGGGCATTCGCCGCCCAGGACGCCTCGACCCAGTCGCTGATCGAGTACTACCAGGCGCACCGCAACTAGCGCACACCAACGCTCGAAGGGGCCCAGCCAACCGGCTGGGCCCCTTCGAGCGTCAACGGGCCTGTCGCTCCTCGTACGGCGTGCGGCCGATGCGGTCGGCGGGTTGGGTGCGGCCCGGTCAGTCGACCGAGTTCAGGGTGAGCGTGCTCAGCTTGCGCGCGCCCAGGTACACGGCTCCCGCCGTGGTGAGTGCGAGCAGGATCAGCCCGGTCGCGATGCCCACCTCGGATGTGAACGACCACTCGGCGGCCTGGGATCCGAGCATCTGCTCGCCTACGGACAGCGCCCATTGGCGCACGCTCACCGCGCGGATCCCGGGAACGTATCCGCCGAGCACGGTCTCCCATAGGAGGGCGTAGAGCAGGCCGAACACCACGGCGTTGCGGGTGACGATGCCGAGCGTCACGAAGATGGCGGTGTACGCGACTGCGGCGAACGCCGCGGAGACGCCAAAGGCGAGCGTGAGCTGACCGCCCTCATCTCCGGCGATCGCCACCGCCGCCATGATGGGGAGCACCGCGAACAGCAGGACGGCGGCGAGGCCCACGGCGAGCTTCGAAAACAGGATCACCCGGCGCTTGAGTGGCTTGGCGAGCATGTAGACGATCGAGCCGTCGTCGATCTCGGCGCCGATGACTCCGGTGGCGACCAGCAGGCACATGAGCGGCAGCAAGGTGCCCATGGCGAAGCCGTTGGCCAGCATGCTGGACGCGCTGGGCGAGCCGTCGGACGCCCACCGGGTGAGCGCAGCGAGCACGAGCAGCAGCGCTGGCAGGATCACCAGGAGCAGCGCCCGGCGCCGTCCGAGCAGTCCCCGTGCGGTGAGTCGCATGACGGTGACGTTCATCGTGTGGGCCCCATTCCGTGCGCGGTCATCGCGCCACCAAGTACGCGAACACGCTCTCGAGAGATTCGTCGGCGGGTGTGACCTCCAGCAGTCGCACCTGGCCGTCCTGCGCAAGGCGGGGCAGCGCCGCGACGAACCGCCCGAAGTCCGCAGCCTGGACGGCGAGCGATCCGGACGAGACGTCGACGCTGTCCGCCGAACCGTCCGCGATGATGGCGGCCGCGAGCGCACGGTCGTCGCTCGAGCGGATCGTGTACTGGTGCGGGCGCTGCGTCATGAGTTTGCGGATGCGCCGGAAGTCCCCCGATGCCGCGTGCCTGCCGGCGACCATCACCTCGATGGTGCCGGCGATCTCCTCGACTTCCTCGAGAATGTGGCTGCTGAACAGCACGGTGCGGCCCTGTGCCGCGAGCGACTGGAGCAGTTCCATGAGGTGCAGGCGCTGGCGCGGGTCCATGCCGTTGAAGGGCTCGTCGAGCAGCAGCACGGCAGGGTCGTGAACGAGCGCGGTCGCCATCTTGATGCGCTGCTTCATGCCCTTCGAGTAGCCGGAGATGTCGCGGTCCTTCGCGTCCATCATGTCCACCTGCTCGACAGCTGCACGCGCGGCCGCGACGGGGTCAGCGAGCCCGTGGAGTCGCGCGTTGGCGAGCACGAACTCCCACCCCGAGATCATGTCGTACATGGCCTCGGTCTCCGGGACCAACCCGATGGACCGGTAGGCGTCGGTGTCTCGCCACACCGGTGCGCCGTCGAGCGTGACCGTCCCCGCCGAGGGCGGAAGGAACCCGCCCATCATCGAGATCAGTGTCGACTTCCCGGCGCCGTTGGGGCCGAGCAGTCCGGTCACGCCGGGGCCGACGGTCATGGTGACGTCGTTGACGGCCACCACGTCGCCGTACCAGCGCGAGACGCCCGTCAGCTGAAGCGTGCTCATGCGATGCCCACCTTCCTGTAGCGACGCATCAGCAGAGCGATGCCGCCCGCGACGATTGCGGCGGCCCACACCATGAAGACCAGCCCGCCCAGAGGACCGGGATCGGCGTCGAGGCCGATCGCCGAGTCCACACCGAACCATGACACCGCGATGCCGTCGACCAGCAGGAACGGGTCGATCGCCGCGAGGTACCCGCCGAGGGTCGCGCTCCCGTTCTCGGTCAGCAGTGTGGATACAACGGTCCCGACGCCGCCCAGCACCACGAGCGCCGTGATGATCACGGCCACCCCCATCCCGCGTCGAGGCGTGAGCGCCGCGAGGACGAGGCCGATGGCGCTGAGCACCAGCGCGACCAGGGCCGACGCGACGAGGCCCTGCGCGTAGCCGACGATCTGGGCGCCCACCGGCAGCTTGGCCAGCAGAGCGCCGACGAACAACAGGGTCTGCGCGGCGGCCAGCACAGAGAACAGTGCGAGCGCCATGCCCGCGAACTTGGCGAGCACGTAGTCGTCGCGATGGATCGGCCTTGACAGGTACAGCGGCATCACGCCGTGGCGAAGATCGCGGGAGACGCAGTAGGGAGCGCGGCTGGCGACGAACAGCGACACCACGAACCCCATGGTCGGCAGGTACTCGGTATAGGACGTCGGCAGCTCATCGAGCCCCAGCAGCACCGCGATGAGCGCGAAGATCAGCGGCGGAGCCATCAGGATGCCCACGAGGATCCACGGCATGATCTTGGCCTTGGCCGGGCGGCCGAAGCCGAACACTCCCCGGAAGGTCTCGACGAGCAGCGACCTGACGATCCAGCCGCGGCCGAGGCGGGGTCCGTCGTAGTGCCGGAAGCCGATGTCGTGGATGACGCCCTGAGACTGCGGGGCGGCGGGCTCCGCGCCACCGGGGGCGGCGCCGAGCGGCGGCGTGTGGTCAGCCATGGAGCGCCTCCTGCGGCGTCGAGAACATCTCGGTGAGGTGGTGACGGCCGCGCTGCATGCGGATGAGGCCGACCCCGAGGTCCACCACCACGCTACGCACGTCGTCGAGCACCTGCTCGTCCTTGATCGCCACCACGAAACTGTGGGCCTGAGCGCCGGTGGTCACCTTGGCCCCGAGCGCGTGGAGCCGCTCGACCACCTCCGGCCCGCGGTCGGTCACCTCGACCAGCATCATTCCGCTGAACTCCGTGGCCGCGGCCGTGGAGGTGGAGTGCTGGAGCACGCCCGCCTCGATGGACACGATGTGATCGGCGATGCGCTCGAGCTCGCCCAGCAGATGCGACGTCACGACCACGGAGATGCCGAAGTCCGCGCTGATGCGCCGGATGAGCTCGAGCATGTCGTCGCGGCCCGCGGGGTCGAGCCCATTGGTGGGTTCGTCGAGCAGCACCAGCTGGGGGTCATGCACGAGCGCCTGAGCGAGCTTGACGCGTTGGCGCATGCCCGTGGAGTAGCCGCCGATGGGACGGTAGCGCTCTTCGTACAGCCCCACGTGCCGCAGCGTGTCCGCGGTGCGCTCCCGCGCCACGTCCGTCGGCAGCCCGGACATGCGCGCCATGTGCACGATGAACTCGGTGGCCGAGACGTCGGGCGGCAGGCACTCGCTCTCCGGCATGTAGCCCACGACCTCACGGATCTTGAGACCGTCCGAGAGGCAGTCCAATCCCAGGACGGTCGCAGTCCCCGACGTGGGGGGAAGCAGACCAAGAAGGATCTTGATGAAGGTCGACTTGCCGGCTCCGTTGGCGCCCACGAGTCCTACCACCCCGGTGGGCATCTCGACGGTGAGCTGTGACAGCGCGGTCACGGGGCCGAAGGACCTCGTCAGGCCTTGCGTGGCGATGGCGGGCATGGTCCGAACCTACCGCGATGCCCCCGCCGCGCCCGTCCCCCACGTGGATGACCGTTCCCCTGACTTCGTCTCGGGGAGAACCCCCAGACGACCCGTGACGCGAGGCGGGAATGCGGCGGCTATCAGCGAGGTTATGAGCGGACAACAGGTCGGTTCACCGCTCAATGAAGAGGGACATCATGGACACCGCGCTCGCCAAGCTCCGCCCGTTCAACCTGATCGCCGGCCTGCTTCACCTCGCCTCGTTCGTCGCCATCGTGGCGCTCGCCAACGACGCCACCCTGCCCGTCCGTGCGACGTACCTCAACGGCCCACCCGGGTCCGATGCGTTCGGCGAACCGGTGACTCTGCTCGACATCAACATCGGGTACGCGGTGGCGGGGTTCCTGCTGCTCTCTGCGGTGTTCCACTTCCTCGTGATCTCACCGATGTTCTTCCCGCGCTACACGGCGGGACTTCGCGAGAACCGGAACACCTTCCGCTGGGTCGAGTACTCGCTGTCGTCATCGATCATGATCGTGCTCATCCTGCAGCTCAACGGCATCTCCGAGTTCACCGCGCTCGCCGGCCTCTTCACCGTCAACGCCAGCATGATCCTGTTCGGCTGGCTGCAGGAGCGCTATGCGACTCCCGGCGACGGCGACCTGCTGCCCTTCATCTTCGGCAGCATGGTGGGAATCGTGCCGTGGCTCATCATCGCGATCAACCTCATCGGCCCCGGCAACACCAGCGACGAGACTGTGCCCGGATTCGTGTGGGGGATCATCATCTCGCTGTTCGTGTTCTTCAACACGTTCGCGGTGGTGCAGTGGCTGCAGTACCGCGCGAAGGGGAAATGGGCGAACTACCTGCGCGGCGAGCGCGCCTACATCGTCCTCAGCCTGGTGGCCAAGACCGCTCTGGCGTGGCAGGTCTTCTCCGGCGCGCTCGCCAGCTAGCCGGGCGCGGCGCCGGAGCGACCCGCGCATCGGCCGTCCGCCCCAGAGCCCCCGGTCTCCGCTGCGCCTGGACCTCCTCGCCGCGATGTGGCTACGATGCAAGGGCAAACGCGGGGAGCTCGGGGCAACCGAGCTGAGAGGACGGCCACCAGCGCGCCGTCGACCCGAGAACTTGACCTGGGTAATGCCAGCGTAAGGACGTGTCGACGGCACGGGCGTGAGCATCGTGGGGCCTGCCGTGGCCCTGGAGCGCACTCGCCCTCACGAGCCGTCGACGGCTGACTGTGCGCCGTGCGGACCCCAGGTCCGACGCCAAGGAGTCACCCGTGATCGCCGAGATCCAAGTCCTTCCCCGCCCTGTCGGCACGCCCGACGACCGCTACGCCCACGTCGACGCGGCCATCGCCACCATCGAGGCCTCCGGCCTGTCCTACGAGGTGGGCGGCATGGGCACCACGTTCGAGGGCACGCCCGACCAGGTCTGGGCCCTGCTGCGCCAGGTCCATGAGTCCACCATCGCTGCCGGAGCGGAAGGCTGCCTGTCCGTCATCAAGGTCTCTGGCGCGGCCGGTGACCGCGGGCCGAGCGTCCAGGATCTGGTGAGCAAGCACCGCCGATGACGCGCGGCAGCCGAGGCCACGCCGCCCTCATCGGCACCGCCACGGTCGTGCTGCTGCTGGTCACCTGGGAGGCATCGGTGCGGCTGGGCGAGCTGCCCGAGTTCGTGCTGCCCAGCCCCTCCCAGGTGGTCAGCGCGGCCGTCGACCAGGCACCCACCCTCGGACGGCACATCGCGACGACCGCCACCGAGGCGGTGCTGGGGCTCGCCCTGGGCACCGCACTGGGCTGGCTGCTGGCCGTGCTGACCTCGGCCGTGGCCTCCGTCGGCCACGTCGCCCGGCCGGTGGTACTGCTCAGCCAGACCATCCCGACGGTCGTGCTGGCGCCGCTGATGATCCTGTGGGCGGGCTTCGGCCTCACCTCCAAGGTGGTGCTGGTCGCACTCACCGTGTTCTTCCCCGTCCTGGTCGCCGCCACCGCGGCAATACGCGAGGTGGACGCCGAGTACTCGGACACGGTGGCCGGCCTCGGTGGCGGTCGTGCCCACCAGCTGTGGCTGGTGCGACTGCCCGCGTCCATCCCGGGTGCGCTTGCGGGCCTGCGCATCGCGGCCACCTACGCCGTAGGCGCCGCGGTGGTATCGGAATACCTCGCGGGCGAGTCCGGCATCGGCGTCTTCATCCAGCGCTCCCGCAAGGCGTACGCCGTCGATCAGATCTTCGTCGGAATCCTGCTCATCGCGCTGCTTTCCGCAGTCATGGTCGCCGCGATCACGCTGCTGAGGCGCGTCGCCACCCCGTGGCGGGCCCCCGTGGCGCGCCACTGACCGCCCTCGCCCACCACTCGACACTCGACACTCGACACCTAGGAGAATCCGCATGAACCCCCTGTTCCGCACCGCATCGCTCGCCGCCCTTGCCGCAGGCACAGCCATCACCCTCGCCGCCTGCTCCAGCGCCCCGGCAGCGATCGCTCCCACCGACTCCCCCGCCGAGTCGACCCCCGTCACGGTGGTGCTCGACTGGACGCCCAACACCAACCACTCCGGCCTCTACCTCGCGCTGGAGAACGGCTGGTACGAGGACGCCGGGCTGGACGTCACAGTGATCGAGCCCGGTGAGACGTCGGGCCTGCAGCTGATCGCGGCCGGGCAGGCAGACTTCGCGTTCTCCGTCGCGGAAGGGCTGCTCCCCGCCCGCGCCGCCGGGGCCGACGTGGTGTCCGTCGCCACCGTCATCGAGCACAACACCTCGTCGCTGCTCTCGCTCGCAGAGGACGGCATCACCCGACCGCGCGACCTCGAGGGCAAGCGCTACGGCTCATACGGGTCAGACCTGGAGGAGACGATCATCTCGAGCCTGGTCGCATGCGACGGCGGCGACCCAGCGCTGGTGGAACACGCGCCGCTGGTGAGCAATGACTTCCGCATCGGCCTCACGCAGGACGAGTTCGATGCCGCGTGGGTCTTCGACGCCTGGGACACGGTGCGACTTGGGGAGGTCGACGGCCTGGACGTCTCGACCATCGCCTTCCGAGACTGGTTCGACTGCATCCCCGACTGGTACACGCCGCTGCTCGCCACCACCGGAGAGACCATCGACGGCTCGCCCGAGGTGGTCCGCGCGTTCGTCGAGACCACCGCGCGCGGGTACGCGACAGCCATGGAGGACCCCCAGGCCGCGGCCGATGCGCTCATGGACGTCGCTCCCGAGCTCGACCAGGAGCTGGTCACCGCGAGCGCCCAGTGGCTCGCCTACGAGTACGCCGCGTCTCCGGACGCTTGGGGCGTGCAGCAGGAATCGACCTGGACGGAGTTCTCGCAGTGGCTCACGGACGGCGACATGCTCGACGGCGACCCCGACGTCGACGGAGCGTGGACGAACGCGTTCCTGCCCTCGCAGCCATGACCGACGTCACCGTCACCCCGGCCGATGCGCGGGCCGGGTCGGTCTCCGCGCCCGTCCTGGCGGTGCGTGACCTGAGCATCACCTTCCCTCCGTCGCGCCGCGGCGAGCGCGGTCTCGAGGTGCTGGATGGGCTGGACCTCGCGATGGGGGACGGCGAGTTCGTCGCCGTCCTTGGGCCCTCCGGATGCGGCAAGTCCACGCTGCTGCGCGCGCTCGGGGGGCTGCTGGATCCACGTGCACGAGTCACGGGCGAGATCGCCGTGCCGCGGGACGCGAGTGGCCGTCGGGCGACGGCATGGATGCCTCAACGAGATGGGCTGCTGCCGTGGCGCCGGGCGTTGCCGAACGCGATGGTGGGTGCCATCGCGGCCGGGGTCCCTCGGGAGCGGGCCCTCCCGCGGGCGCGGCGGCTCTTCGATGAGTTCGGCCTCGGCGGGTTCGAGCGGGCCTGGCCGCACGAACTGTCAGGGGGGATGAGGCAGCGTCTTGCGCTGCTCCGCACCTGCCTCGCTGAGCGCCCCGTGCTGCTGCTCGACGAGCCGTTCGGGGGGCTCGACCCGGTCACCCGACGGCGCATGAACGCCTGGCTCGCGTCGGTCCGTCTGACCGAGCGTGCCGCCGATGCCACGGCTCTCGACGCTGAGGAGCCGGCCGCCGCGGGCTCCGGGGTGGTGCTGGTCACGCACGACATCGACGAGGCGATGATGCTCGCGGACCGCATCGTGGTGCTCTCGGACCGGCCGGGGCGGGTGGTGCACGAGTCTCGAGCGCGATCCGGCGACCGCTACGACCGCGACACGCTGCTCGCCGCCCTCGACTGCTGAGCACGCGAGCGTGCGGCGTCGATCTAGAGGGGCTCGACTGCGTCCTCCTGGTCGCCGTGTCTGCGGCGGAACAGGTTGCTGGGCCGCCGGCCGATCTGCTCGGTGTACCGCACGGCCCGGTCGCGGCCCTGCGCCTTGGCCTCGTACATCGCCAGGTCCGCCTCTTCGAAGACCTGATCGCCCGGAACACCGTCGTGGGGCCCGGCGAAGCCGTAGCTGACCGTGGGAAGCGGGAAGTCGAACGTGCTCGTTCGCGCCGCGAAGTCGTCGCTGATGGCGCGCAGCCGCACCAGCGCCTCGGCGTCATCCACGTCGAGGAGGACCAAGCCGAACTCCTCGCCGCCGAGCCTTCCCGCGCGCTCCCCTGGCCGGAGGTGGTCCGTCAGCACCGCAGCGAAGGCCATGAGCGCGCGATCCCCCGCGGCGTGACCATGGGTGTCGTTGATGTCCTTGAAGTGGTCCAGGTCCGCCACCACCAGCAGCGCGCGTTCCCCGCTGGACTCCGTTCCGGACAGCGCGCCCTTGGCCTGAGCACGGAACTCCGTCCGGCCCAGCAGTCCGGTGAGGTCGTCGTGCATGGCCCGGCTCCGCAGGTCGTGTGCCTGCTCATCCCACCCGATCGCCGAGACACTGAACGTGACGGCCACCAAGAAGACCAGCAAGAGCGCGTCTTCCGCACTGGAACCCACGACCATCTGAAACGCATCGCTCGCCGGTCCGAAGACGACGTTCATCACCGTGCGCAGAACGTAGAACGCTGCGAGGGCGCTCCCCGCGATGGCGATCACCAGGAGCGCCACGAGTGCCTCACGATTCAGTGCGTGCTGAGCCATGGCGCGCCGCGCCTTCCACGCCATCCACATCTCCACAGCGGTCGCGACGAACATCACCGCCATGTAGAGGCTGAGCGCGCCATGATCGACCCACGTGTCTCCGACAGGCTCATACCCGACCGCTGACACCAGAATCGCGACGGGCGCGACGCCCAATATCCATCGCGGCAGCCGCTCACGCCGCAGAGCCCGCGTCGCGAACCACACACACGTGGCGCCGACCGCAGCCAACGCCATCGATCCGGAATTGACGACGAGCTCCAGTTCGCCGCGGTTGAACAGCAGCAACGTGCTCGAGGTGCCCGCGCTCAACAGCGACAGCGTCCACCAGCCGGAGAAACTGGACCGGGTGGGCCGATACACGCCCAGGTAGAACAACAGGAGAACCACCAGCGACACCGCACCCAGGGCGATGCGCATGGTCTCGTCGTCCAACATGGGGCCAACCTACGCTGACGTAGGGCACGCCACGCAGAGCGCGTGACGTACCTCACCCGGGCGCCGCACGCGAGCGCACGGCATCGGACTAGAGGGGCTCGGCCACGTCCTCGCGGTCGCTCTGCCTCCGGCGCAGCAGGTTGCTGGGCCGCCGGCCGATCTCCTCGGTGTACCGCACCGCCCGGTCGCGGCCCTGCGCCTTGGCCACGTACATCGCCTGGTCGGCCTGCTCGAAGACCTGGTCCACGGAGTCGCCGTCGCGGGGCCCGGCCACGCCGTAGCTGACTGTGGGAAGCGGGAAGTCGAACCGAGTCGACCGTGACGCGAAATCGTCGCTGAGAGCGCGGAGACGCACCAGCGCATCGGCGTCATCGACGTCGAGAAGGACCAAGCCGAACTCCTCGCCGCCCAGGCGTCCCGCGCACTCCTCTGGCCGGAGGTGGCTCGTCACCACCGCGGCGAAGACCATCAGCGCGCTGTCCCCCGCGGCGTGGCCGTGCGTGTCGTTGATGTCCTTGAAGTGATCGAGGTCCGCGACCACCAGGAGGGCGCCCTCTCCCCTGGCCTGCGCTCCGGCCATGGCGCGCTTGGCCTGTGCACGGAACTCCGACCTCCCCCACAGCCCCGTCAGGTCGTCCTTCATCGCCAGGCGTCGCAGCGTTCGGGTCTGCTGATCCCAGCCCACGGCCGAGACGCTGAACGTCACCGCCACCATGCAGACCAGCAGCGTGACGTCCTCGGGGGCCGAGCCGGCCGTGCGCTCGAAGGCCCCACTGTCCGGGCCCGCCACCATCAGCATGACGAACCGGAGCGAGTAGAACGAGCCGAGTGCGGTGGCCGCGATGGCGATCACGAGGAGCGCGACCAGGGCCTCAGCGTTCGGCTCGCCGTCAGCGCTCACGCGCCGCGTCTGCCACGCCTTCCACGCCTCGGCCGCTCCCGCAATAAACATCGTCGCCATGTACAAGGACACAGGCCCCGTGGTCGCCATGCCGCTCTCATCAGGTGTCGCCATCGACGCCGGGACCAGGATCGCCAGCGGCCCGACGGCGAGCAGCCACCGCGGCAGTCGCCGGCTCCGCAACGAGCGCATCGCGAACCACACGCAGGTCGACCCCGCCGCGGCGAGCGCGGTCGACATCGGATAGGTCACCGCCCGCACGGGACTGTCGTTGAACAGGAGGAGCAGGATCGCCAACCCGGCGAGCAGCAGCGAGACGCTCCACCAGGCGGAGAAGCCGGACCGCGTGGGCCGGTAGACGCCCAGGTAGAACAGCACGAGCACCGTCAATGACACGGCACCGAGCGCGAAGCGCATGGTCTGATCGTCGAGCACGCGCCTAACCTACGCTGACGCGCGGCGCGACACGAGCACCCGGTGACTCACGCCACGCACCAGGGTCACCTACGCATGTCGGACGACGCACGCATCGGCCGCCATCACGGCACCGCCGCTGCCGGAGGCGCGCTGTCCGGAGTCGCGCTGTCCGAAGTCACCGGCGCACTCGGCTCGCGCCTCTCCCGCAGGGCGACGTCGGCGGAGTACCTCACCGCTCGGTCGCGGCCGTCTGCCTTGGCCACGTACATCGCCAGGTCCGCCCGCTCGTACACCTCCCAGAGCGAATCGCCGTCGTCGATTGAGGCAAACCCAAAGCTCACCGTGGGGAGCGGGAAGTCGACGCTGTTCGCATGTGCGGCATACGCGTCGCCGATGGCCCTCAGACGCGCCAACGCACCGGCGTCGTCCTCGTCGAGGAGCACCATGCCGAACTCGTCGCCACCCTGCCGTCCTGCCACTTCTCCGGCGCGGACGGAGTCCTTCAGTGCGGTGGCGAACGCTACGAGTGCGCCATCCCCCGCCGCATGGCCGTGAACGTCGTTGACCGCCTTGAACTGGTCGAGATCGGCCACCACCACCATTGCCCCCCGGCCGCTCGACCGCGCGTCCTCGAATGCACGCTCGGCCTGCAGACGGAACTCCATACGGTCCAGGAGGCCGGTGAGATCGTCATGCATCGCGCGGCGACGAAGTTCCTGCGTCTGCTGGTCCCAGCTCACGGCCGACACGCTGAACGTGACCCCCACGAGACAGACCAGCAGGACGATGCTGTCCGTGCCGGTGAACCCCGTCAGCTCGAAGCCACCGCTGCTCGGACGTTCCACCACGTGGGTGATCGCGCGGAGCACGTAGAACGTGGCGAACACGGTTCCTGCAATGGCGGTCACCAGAAGAGCGACCACTGCCTCCCCATTGCGAGCGGGCTCGGCTAGAGCGCGCCGCGCTCTCCACGCCAGCCACGTCTCCACGGTCCCCGCCCCGAACATCACGGACATGTAAAGGAACAGCGGACCATTCCCCGCCAGGACCCCACCAGCAGCACCCTCGACGAGCTTCGGCACCAGGATGGCGACGGGGGCCACGCCGAGCAGCCACCGCGGCAGTCGTTCACGGCGCAGCGACCGCGTCGCGAACCACACGCAGGTGACACCGATCACCGCGAGCAGGATCGATGCCGGGTTCGTGACCACCTGCAGGCCGCTGCCGTTGAGCAGCAGGAGCGCACGCGCGATGGCCGCGCACAGCAGCGCAAGCGTCCACCATCCGGAGAAACTGGATCGCGTGGGCCGGTAGACGCCCACATAGAACAGGATGAGGACCGTCAGCGTCACGCCGCCGAGAACGATGCGCATGGTCTGGTCATCGAGCACGCTCTCAACCTACGCTTGCGCACATCCTGTGGGGAGAGCGCGGTGACCCACACCACGCGGGGTGCGCACACACGAAGGGGACCCGGCCAGCCAGCCGGGTCCCCTGGGCGCGTCACGTCACGAGCGCACTGGCCCGTCGGATGCTAGATCCTGTCGAACGTGTCCGGGTCCGGGCCCACGCGACCCTCGGGGCCGCGGTCGAGCGCATCGATCTGCGCCATCTGCTCGTCCGTCAGCGCGAAGTCGAAGATCTGGAAGTTCTCCACCATGCGCTCGCGGCGCATCGACTTGGGGAAGATGATGTCGCCGCGCTGGATATGCCAGCGCAGGATCACCTGCGACGGCGCGCGGTCGATGGCCGCCGCGATGCCGCCCACCGTCTCGTCCTTCAGCACTGCGCCCTGGCCGAGCGGGCCCCACGCCTCGACGGCGATCGCGTGCTCGTGTGAGGCCTTGCGGGCGTCGTCGTTGCGGAAGTACGGGTGCGCCTCGATCTGGTTCACCGCGGGTGCGACGCCTGTCTCGCCGATGATCCGCTCGAGGTGGGCGGGCTGGAAGTTGGACACGCCGGCCGAGGCGAGGCGCCCCTGCTGGACCAGGTCCACCATCGCCTTCCACGTCGACACGAAGTCGCCGTCGTAACGCGTGGGCAGCGGCCAATGGATGAGGAACAGGTCGAGCTTGTCGACGCGCAGCTTCTCGAGCGTCTCGTCGAAGGAGCGGTAGACGTCATCGGGCTTGTGCTCGCCGTTGCCGACCTTGCTCGTGAGGTAGACCTCGTCGCGCGCGAGACCGGACTCGGCAATCGCCTGGCCCACCTCGGCTTCGTTCCCATAGAGCTGCGCCGTGTCGATGTGCCGGTAGCCCACCTCGAGCGCCGTGCCCACGGTGGCCGCGGTCTCCTCGGGCGGCACCAAAAAGGTCCCGAACCCCAGCTGGGGGATGGTCGTTCCGTCATTGAGTGTCGTTGAAGGAATCATGTGGGGGCCAACCCCGCACGGCGGTCCATGATTCCCGGCCGGTGCGCGGGCTCAGTCGCGCGCATCGGCCTCCTCCCAGCGCAGCAGGTCGCCCGGCTGACACTCCAGCACCTCGCAGATGCGCTCGAGGGTCGTGAATCGGATCGCCTTCGCCCGGCCATTCTTGAGCACCGCGACGTTCGCTGGCGTGATCCCGACTGCGGTGGCGAAATCCCCCACGGACATCTTGCGCCTCGCCAGCATGACGTCGATGTCGACGACGATCGGCATCAGATCACCTCGGCCAGCTCGCTGCGGTCCGCGATCGCCACCGCGAGGAGCCCGCGCATGACAACCATCAGCAGCACGAAGGCCGTGCCTCCCACCCACGAGCCGATCCACAGGAAGAGAGCCGGCGGCCCCCCGATGTTCTCCGCGACCATCATGTGCGAGGCGACGCCCACGCAGATCAGCGCGGCGATCGCTCCGCTCCACGCGATGACCTCGACCCAACGGAGCGCGTTGGCGGTGAACACCTCGCCCGTCGCGACCATCGTGAGCAGCCTCCACACCACCACGATCACGACCTGGAAGCAGGCGATGGCCGCGATGCCGGCGATCGTGTAGGGCAGGACGAGGTGGTCGACCTCGGGGTATTCCGCGCCCATGTCGGAAGCCGCGAGCGGCACGAGCGCCTGGCCCCCGACAGCTCCGAGGAACAGCAGGACGAGGAGCAGGCGGAGGGTGCCGCGCACAAGAGCGTTCATGTATTGATAATCGATAGATTTCTATCGATTGTCAAGTAGTGCAGCGGCACGCCCCGCGATGACTGCCGGGGAGTGTCAGGAGCCGCGGTACGTCGAGTAGGCGAAAGGGCTGAGCAGCAGAGGCACGTGATAGCGGTCGCCGCCGTCCACCTCGAACGTGATGACCACCTCGGGGTAGAAGGTCTCGACGTTGAGGTGCGAGAAGTACATCCCGGTGTCGAAGCGCACCTGATAGACGCCGTCGTCGAGGCGTTCGGGCCCGAACGCGCTCACCCGCCCGTCGTCGTCGGTGACCGCGGAGGCAAGCGGCTCCCAGCCCTCTCCTCTACGCTCGGACAGGGTCACGGAGACTCCCGCTGCGGGTGTGCCGCGGACCGCGTCCAGCACGTGTGTGGTGACGTGACTCATGCGTCCTCCCCTACCTGCTTCAAGCGCAGCGCGGCGATCTGCCGCAGCTGCTCGGCGACCTCGTCGGTCTCGACGCCGGGGTCGTTCATCAGCCGGCGATCCAGCTCTTCGAGGATCTCCCGGCGATCCCGACCGGCGGCCCGGATGAGGAACACCCGGCCGAACCGCGCCTCATACGCGGCGTTGCCCTCGCGCAGGCGCGCCTCGAGCTGCTCGTCGGGGTCCTGGCTCGCGGACTGCTCGGCACGCGAGAACGCGGCCTCTGCTCCCTCGCCCTCGGCCCTGTCGCCGATGCGCGGGTGCGCCGCGAGCGCCTCGTCCACCTCGGCCTCGGAGAGCGGAGTGGCCGCGTCGATGCCTGCCGCCACCAGCGCATCGGCCGTCTGAAAATTCTTGCCGGCGAGCGCATCGGCCCAGCGCTCCACGCGCAGGCACTCCAACAGTCGATCCCGTTCCAGCCGCATGCCCCCATCGTAGGGTGGGGGCATGGATGTCACGGGAGTCGTACTCGCCGCGGGAGCGGGAAGCCGCGCGGGCGGGCCCAAGGCGCTGCGCCGGACCGAGGACGGCACGCCGTGGCTCGAGATCGCGTGCGCCGCGCTTCACGACGCCGGGTGCCGCGAGGTGATCATCGTGCTGGGAGCGGAGGCCGATGCGGCACTCGCCTTGGTCCCGCGCGGAGCCCTCCCTGTGGTCGCCACCGATTGGCAGGACGGCCAGGCGGCGTCACTGCGCGTGGGGCTCGCGGCGGCAGCCACGTCCAGCACCGATGCGGTGCTGCTCACGTTGGTCGACCTGCCCGAGCAGACAGCCGCCGCCGGACGCCGGGTGCTCGATGCAGCGGTGGACGACCCCCGCGGCACGCTTGCCCGGGCACACTACGACGGCGAACCCGGACATCCGGTCCTGATGGGCCGCGACCATTGGGGCGACATCGCCGCCACCATCGTGGGCGACATGGGCGCGAGGGACTACCTGGTGCGCCACCTCACGGTCGAGGTGGACTGCTCAGACCTGGGCGGTGGGGCCGACCGCGACGACTGACGCTGCGTTCGGGCTCGCCGTGCTCAGGACCGCGGCGTGCGCACCCGGATCGCCGCTGGCTGGATGCTGAACTCCACGCGCGAGCATTCGCCCACGTCGTCGCCATCCAGCTCGAGCACCCGCGACTCGCCCAGCTCGACCGTCACGGCAGTGACGCGGCGGTGCATCACAGAGTCACTGCTTTCCGCCTTGTCGGTGGCGCCGACCAGGCGCTTGAGACCGTTGTCCCACATCATGCTGCGCATGGTGTCGAGCCACCCGGCGACGCCATCGGCGCTCAGCACCAGCAGGTCGAGCTCGCCGTCGACCGGGTCCGCGTCGGGGAGCAGCGTCACGCCGCCCGTCAGGATGCCGCAGTTTCCGACGATGAGCGTGTGCGCCTCTTCGTTGCCCGTCTTCTCCCCGTCGACGGTGAGCGCCATCGAAATCACGTCGCTCGCGGACACAGCGCGGCCCAGGGACTCCACGTAGGCGAGCCACCCGACCTTGTCCTTCAGGTCCTCGTCGGTCTCGGTGATCATGTGAGCATCGACGCCCACGCCTGCCATCACCGTGAATGCGTTGCGCTGAGGCGTGCCGTCCAGATCGGCCTCCGCCCACGCCAGGTCGATGGTGAGCACGTCGCCGGTGAGCGCGGCCTCCAGCGCCTTGCCGATGTTGCCCAGGGGAATGTCGAGGTTGCGGGCCAGCAGATTGCCCGTTCCCAGGGGGACCACGCCCAGGTGCGCCGAGGTATCGGCGTCCGCAAGGCACTCAGCTACGGCACGCACCGTGCCGTCGCCACCGGCCGCGATCACGAGGTCGGCACCCATGTCGAGCGCCTCCTGCGCCATCCCATGCCCGGGATCCTCCACGGTGGTCTCGAGCCACGAGATCCGCGGGCCGGGGCCGTCGAACTCGACGGAGTCGAGCTCCTTCTCGATGTCGTCCCTGCTGGTCTTGGAGGGATTGACCACGATCGCGACGTGCTGAGGAGTATTCACACGCTCAGGATAGGCGTCGCCGCACTCGGCCGATGCGCGGGTGTGGTCAGGCGTCGATGGTCCCCGTGATGGCGACGTGGGTGCGGCCGCCGATCCACAGGTCGCCACCCGCCTCGTCGACGCTCACACGGCCCGCGCGGTCCAGCATGGTCCCCTGCCTCGCGACGTAGGGTGCGGCGATGCGGCCGGACTCCGTGAGCCACTGGGCGAGCGAGGCGTTGAAGCTGCCGGTGATCGGGTCTTCGCGCAGCGGGCCGTCGGTGTCGTTGAAGAAGGTGCGCACCTCGACCGCGGACCCGTCAGGGCCGTCCCCTTCGTCGATAGCGGCGATGCCGACCATGCAGAGACCGGGCTGGTGCGCGCCGTCGGGCTCCACTGCCATCACCGCATCGACGTCCTTGAGCAGCAGCGCGATCCATCCGGGACCGTTGTCCGCCCATGCAGCGTCGAGCACCTCCGCCGGGGTGATCCGCAGCACGCGGCACGCGGCGTCGAGGTCGTCTGGGGAGACGGCGCCTGACCGGATCCGGGATGGGGCGGCGAAGGCGAGCTGATCACCGTCGACCCGCACCGGCACGAGTCCCGCGCCGCACTCCTGGATCACCACGCCCTCGTCGCGCGGCACCCCGCCCGCATCGAGCCACGCGCGCGCCGTGCCCAACGTGGGGTGGCCGGCGAACGGCAGCTCGTTGGTGAGGGAGAAGATGCGCACGCGGTAGTCGGCGTCCCGCGTGGTGGGAGGCAGCACGAACGTGCACTCTGACAGGTTGGTCCAGGCCGAGATCCGGGCCATCTGCTCTGAACTGAGGCCCTCGGCGTCCAGCACCACCGCGACGGGGTTGCCGGTGTAGGGATCGGTGCCGAACACGTCGACCTGGCGAAACTCGTGTGTGCTCATGCGACGACGCTAGTGCTGACTCGTGAGTCCTGCCGGGGTGCGACTGGCACCTGTGGCGCATCGTGGCCACACGTCACTCTGGATCAGGGCGCCTCTCGCCGGCCGGCGCGCTCGGCGAACCGATCGACCGCCGCCAGCACCTCGTCGGCTCGCCAGAATGGCCCAAGCCGGTGCTCGTTCTTCGATTTCACGATTCCGGCATCAGTCAACGCACGCAGCGGTGGGTAGATGTTCGGTGGGCTGACGTCAAGCTCTTCGGCCGCGAGCGCTGCCGACAACACTGGGCGTCGGAGAAAGACGTCCAAGAGTCGCCACGCGTTGGACTGCCTGCGGGCCGGCAGCCGGGCCTCCCACGACCGGCGGACATCATCGAGTTCCGCTGCCAGCGTGCGGGTGTTGCGGTTCGCGCGAGCAACGGCGTCCGCGAACGCCAGGACGATCGGCGCGATGTCGCCCTCGCGGTAGGCGGTCAACGCCTGGTGGTATCCCTCGATGTTGGCAAGGAGTCCCGCCGAGACGGGCAATGCCAGGTTGCGGGTCACACCGGTGCGGCGGAGCATCGCCTGCGCGAGTGCGCGGCCTGTGCGCCCATTGCCGTCCGTGAAGGGGTGGATCGTCTCGAACTGGGCGTGAGCAATCGCGATGCCCACCAGCGGGGGGACGTCATCGCGCATGCAGAACTCGACGAGGTCGTCAACGAGGGCCGGCACGCGCGAATGGTGTGGGGCGACGAACTCAGCGCCGGCGGGGCTCTCCGCGCTCGTTCCGATCCACACGGCCTCTTCACGCCAGACGCCTGGGGGATGGCGAGGCTGGTGCTCCATGAGCACGCGGTGCATCTCGAGGATTGCCTCTGACGAGAGTTCGTCCGACAGAGAGATCGCAGCCTGGAGGCTCCTCGTATTGGCGGTGACCTGCTCTGCGTTGCGCCCTGACTTCATCCCCAGCTCCGCGCTGAAGATCGCTCGCGCCGACGCGGTCAGGTTCTCGATCTGTGAGGACGACGCAGCCTCCGATCTCAGCAACACAGGCGCGAAGGAGCCGATGCGCGAGCCGAGTTCGGCGTCGAGGCGGCTCAACTCTTGCTCGGCCACACGCGCGTTGCCTGCGACACCGGGCTCAAGCGTCGGTGTGCGATGAGCAATGAAGGGCGGCACCGCGGCGGCGTAGCGCAGGGCCGCAGCGCTCTCCTCCGCCCGTGCGCCCCAGGACGCGGCCGAGCGCCACGTGTGCTGTTCCCACTCAAGGGCAGGCCACGCGAATGACGTCATACAACCTCCGTCCACTATTATGAGTTTCAGGGTAACTCATAATTTTCGCGAGAGAAGTTATGACTTACGAGGATTGCCCCGCGAGTTCCAGCACCGTCGCCTCTAAGGCGTCCAGCGCGACCTCGACGTCGTCGGCACACACCGCCTCGTCGCGGTGGTGCGAGATGCCGTCCTTGCAGCGGATGAAGAGCATGGCGTAGTCGCACAGGTCCGCGATCGCCATGGCGTCGTGGCCGGCCTTCGACAGGAGCCACATCGGCTCGGCGTCCCCCGTGGACCGAATGCCGGCCTCGACCGCAAGCGCCAGCTGCTCCCCGACCTGCGTGGCGCGAGCCTCATGTACCTGCCGCACCCCAAACGACAACTGCCGCGCGGCCGCTGACTTGAGACCCTTCTCCGCGATCTCGTCCCAGACCCGGTCGCGCACCGCATCGGTCTCGGCTCGCAGGTCGAGGGAGAACTCCACGCGGCCCGGGATCACGTTCACGGCCCCGGGGAACGCCTGCAGCCGACCGACGGTGCCGACGGCGCGGGCGTCGCGCGCCAGCACCTCGACGGCAGACACCACCTCGGAGGCGCCCAGCAACGCGTCGCGGCGGCGCCCATACGGCATGCCGCCCGCGTGGCCCGCCTCGCCGATCATCTCCAGCTCGAACCGACGCGCGCCCATGATGCCGCGCACCACGCCCAGCGACCGCTTGGCGTCCTGCAGCAGCGGCCCCTGCTCGATGTGCGCCTCGAGGTAGCCCACGATGGGCCGCCCCACCAACGACGCTTCGCCCACACGCGACGGGTCCAGCCCGAAGGCCAGAAACGCGTCATGCAGCGTCACGCCATGCGCGTCCTGCAGTGTCCACCACCCGTCCTCCCACGTGCCGGCCACGGCGCACGAGCCCAGCAGGGTGCGCCCAAAGCGTGTGCCCTCCTCGTCCGCGAAGCCCAGCACCTCGATGCCGAACGGCAGCTCGACCCCCCGCGCCCGCAGCCGCCCGACGACTGCCACGGCCATGAGCGTCCCCAGCACGCCGTCGTAGCGCCCCGCGCCCGGCACCGTATCCAGGTGAGAGCCCAGCAGCAGGACGGGCGCATCGGCCGTGGGCCCCGCCAGGGTGCCCCGCTGATTGCC
Source organism: Demequina muriae (assembly GCF_030418295.1). Classification (NCBI taxonomy): domain Bacteria; kingdom Bacillati; phylum Actinomycetota; class Actinomycetes; order Micrococcales; family Demequinaceae; genus Demequina; species Demequina muriae. The sequence goes on along the minus strand of NZ_JAUHQA010000001.1, from coordinate 2,041,573 downwards.
CGCCGCGTCCTGCCAGGCGGTGAGGCCCGCATCGGCCATCCACTCGCCCACGGTCCAGTTGGTGCGCGCGTGCTCGGGTGTCAGGTAGCTGCGCTCGATGCCGTCCACCGCAGCCGAGATCTTCGCAAGAGCGTCGCACCGCTCCAGCACCTCGGCCGCGTCGAAATCGCTCATGCCGATGCCCCGTACACCTCGTACGCCGCGTCCACGCCGGCGCCCGCAGGAGCCCGGTGCCCTGCTCGACGCAGCACGGTCTCCAGAGACGCGAGCGTCTGCAGCACTGCATCGGTCCTCGCGTTGTAGCCCATGGTGCCGATGCGCCAGATCTTGCCGTGCAGGGGCCCGAAGCTGGTCCCGATCTCGATGCCGAAGTCCTCGAGCATCGCGCCCCGCACGGCGTCCGCGTTGACACCATCCGGGATCTTGACGCCCACGATGTTGGTCATCTTGTAGGCGAGCTCGCCGAACGGCTCGAGCCCCAGCGCCGTGGTCCCGTCCAGCATCGCGCGGCCGTGCAGCTGGTGCCGTGTCCAGGACTCGGCAAGCCCCTCTTGGAGCAGGATGCGGGCGCACTCGCGAGCGCCGAACAGCATGGTGGTCGCCTCGGTGTGGTGATTGAGGCGCCGCTCGGACCAGTAGTCGAAGATCTGCGCCATGTCGAGGTAGTTGGAGCGGATGGGGTGCGCGGAGACGGGGTCGCCCACGTCGCGGATGCCCTCCTCGATGGACTTGCGTCCCTCGATGACCGCGGCGGCGCGCTCGGAGAACGTCACCGGCGCGGAACCCGACGGACCGCCCAGGCACTTTTGCAGGCCGGAAGTGGCGACGTCGATTCCCCACTCGTCGACGCGGAACTCGTTGCCGCCCAGCGTCGCGGTGGCGTCGGTGTAGAGCAGCGCGCCGTGCTTCTCGCACAGATCGCCCAGCCCCTCGAGAGGCTGCGCCACTGTGGTGGACGTGTCGCCGTGCACGATGGCGACCACCTTGGGGCTCACATCGGAGATCGCCGCCTCGAGCGCCTCCTCCGTGAACACACGCCCCCACTCGGTCTCGATGGTGTGGACCTCGGCGCCCGCGCGGCGGCAGATCTCCGCGAGCAGGTGGCCGAACCGTCCGAAGATGGGCACCAGCACCCGGTCGCCCGGCTCGAGCAGCGACACCAGCGCCGCCTCGATGCCCGCGCGCGACGTGCCGTCGACCACCATGGTGTGCACGTTGTCGGTGACGAACACCTGCCGGTAGAGGTCCATGACCTCGTTCATCGTGTCCGTCATCCACGGGTCGTATTGACCCACCAGCTGCGCGGACATCGCCCGCAGCACGCGTGGATCCGCGTTGATGGGGCCCGGGCCCATGAGCAGTCGCGGCGGCGGGTTGATCGATCCAGGTATGGTCACCTGCCCATCATGCCAAGACCTACGTTACCTGTGGGTTTCGAGACGGCGGCCGATGCGCGGGCTGGCCTCTGCCCCCGGTGTCACCATGCGCGCGATCTACTGCAGCGCGTCGACCCACCCCAGCGCGATGTCGATCAGCGCCAGGTCGCTGCCGCGCGGGCCCACCAGGCTGAGTCCCACAGGCCCGCCGTCGAGTTCGAGCAACGGTAGGGACAGCGCGGGACGCCCGGTGATCCCGGCGACTGCGGTGATGCCGAGGGTCGCCTCGCGCACCTGCTGCAGGCGCTCGGCAGAGGCGTCGAGGGGCGGTGCGACGGAGCTCGCCGAGGGGAGCAGCAGGATCGCGTCGCCCAGCGCGGCGTCGATGGCCTCGCGAACCTGACGCTTGGCCTCGAGCGCCTCCTCCTCTTGCGCAGGCGTGACCGATGCGGCCCACGCGAAGCGTTCGGCGACGTCCTCCGCGAGCGCACCCGGGTGGAGGCCGATCCATTCCTGCCAGGATCGCGCAGCCTCCGCGGACTGCGTGGAGCGGAAGATGCGGAACAACTCGGCGGGGGCGGGCACGCTGACTGGCTCCAGCGACGCGAACAGCCCATGAGCCGCGAGAGCGTCGATCACGTCCCCCAGTCCGTGGCGCACGTCCGCATCGGCGACCTCGAACAGTGCGGCCGCCACCACGGCCTGGTCCGACGGAATCGCGCGCTGCGCTGAGGCATCCAGCGTCGCCGCGGCGGCCGCGCGCAGCGTCGCTCCGTCGCGGGCGAGCCATCCAGGGGTGTCGTACGAGGGCGCGAGCGGGAGCACGCCCTTCAGAGAGACGGCACCGTGCGTGGGCCGCAGACCCCAGAGGCCCTGATAGGAGGCCGGCACGCGGATCGAGCCCGCCGTGTCCGTGCCGAGGCCGAGGGTCGCCTGCCCGCTCGCGACGGCCGATGCCGGGCCAGACGACGATCCGCCAGGGATGGCTCCCGGCGCGGCCGGGTTGGGCGGCGTGCCGTAGGCGGCGTTCTTGCCCGCGATCGAATACGCGAACTGATCCGTCTGGGCGATGCCCTGCACGGATGCGCCGGCGCTGAGCAGGGCGGCGAGCGCATCGGCCGGGCTCTCCTCGACCGTCGCCTCGGCGAGGTAGGCCGGGACCCCGGCGCCGATGCGCTGGCCGGGTACGGCGACGATGTCCTTCACGGCGACGGTCGCGCCCGCGAGAGGACCGTCGGCGGTGGTCGCGGGCACCAGCGGCGAGCCGAGTACGCGCCAGATGCGCGTATCCATCGCGGGCGGTGGCGCGCTCACGTGCGCGGCGGTGATCACCCAGCCGCCCGGGGTGGCGTCCTGGTCTCCGCACCGCTCCCACAGCTGCGTCACGAGCCCCCGGCCGCCCTTGTCCGGTGCGTTGACGGACGTCACGTACGCGTGGGTCTCCGTGATCGGGCGCACCTGAATCTCCGTGACCGTGCGCGCCGGCGCTCCCCCGCGGCCGGTCCGGAACCGGTCGATGTTCTCCCGGCCCACCAGCAGTCCGCTGCCGTCGCCGCGCATCACGTCGGGTCCGGTCGCGAAGAAGGCGCCCAGTCGCTCGAGGTCGTCGTCCATCAGCGCGGCCTCGTAGGCCCAGAACGCGTCGAACAGTTGCGGCGGCGGCTCGACGCCGTCAGGCAGGCCCACGAACCCCTGGAGGTCGTGAGCGATGTCTTCTGCCGGGTGCTCGCTGGGGTCACTCACCGGGCACCGCCTCGAAGTCGCTCATTCGGATCATCGCGTGCACTCCTTGCACCAGGTCCACGACCTGGGAGATACGGAAGTCGGTGGCGGCGCTCAGGTACGCGTACGCCAGGTGAGGCTCCATGCCGTAGCGCGCGGCGAGGATCGCCACGGCCTGGCGCACGCACCCGCGCATGGCCTCGTCCAGGTCCGCATCGAGTCCGGTGGGGATCAGATAGTCAGTCGACTCACCGAGAGGGCTCGCCAGTTCGCCGAAGGACCGCAGCGCCTCGCGTTCCGGCACCACGTCGAACCGCACGGTGGCTCGCAGCGAGGCCTCCAGGGCCGTCAGCGCGACCTCGCCGTCACCTTGGGCGAAGTGCGGATCGCCCAGGTACGCGAGCGCATCGGGCACCTGCACCGGCAGGTAGAGCCGCGTGCCGGCCACCAGCTCCTTGATGTCGAGGTTGCCCCCGTGCGGGCCTGGCGGCACCGAGTGAGCGCGCTCGTCGGTGTCGGTGGCGACGCCCATGATCCCCATGAACGGCGCGAGCGGGAACCCCGTGGTCGGTCGCCCACCGTCCCTGCCGGGAAGCCAGCCGCGCCACGTGCCGGCGGTGTCCTTCCCAATCCGCGTGAACACGCTGACATTGTCCGGCCCCGGTGGCATCTCGCCAGGCAGTGCACCGCGACCGTGGCGGCTCGAGATCACGCCGTACGGCACTCGCGGGGTGAAGTCGAGGAAGTCGATGACCAGCAGGTCCCCAGGCTTCGCGCCGCGCACCGCGATCGGGCCGGTCACCACGTGCGGGCCGTCGTCTGCTGTGCGGGACCCCGACTCGGCGAACTCGGACGCCTCGGCCAGCACCGCATCGGCCGTCACGCCGTGGCTGCCGAAGAAGGCTCCCGGGTCCGACCCCTGATCGGGCAGCAGGCCCTCGTGCGACAGCGTGTCCACCACCACCGTGGCACCGGGATCGACCGTCAGCACCGGCGCATCGTGTTTCGCAGGGAGGCGGCCCCACAGTGCGGTGTCGCGTCCCGCGGGCAGGTAGACCGCGCCCTCGGGTACTCGTTCGCCCCTGCGCAGCACGCCCGCGAAATCGCCCATCCTCACGTCTCCCGCCTGGTCGGTGCCCTACTCTTGTTCGAGACTACCGGCGCCCCGGCCAAGGATGGCTCCACCGCAGTTCCGGTGCGGGGCCATCATCCACGAGGAGGCCGCCATGCGCGACGCCCTGCGACGAGACATCGCCCGCACGCACCTGGGGCTGATGCTCGCCCTCACGTTCTCCACCGGCGTGATCGACGCGGTGGGCTACCTCGGCCTCGACCGCGTCTTCACCGGCAACATGACGGGCAACGTCGTGATCCTCGGCATGGCCCTCACGGGAGTCGACGGCCTCCCCGTCCTGGGCCCCGTGCTCGCACTCGTCGGATTCCTCCTCGGCGCGGCCGTCGGCGGGCGCACGCTGCGCACCTTCGACGCGGGCTGGTCGCACAAGACCACCGTGCTGTTCTCGATCGTCTCGGCCGTGCTGGTCGCCTCCGCCATCACCGCTGCCGTCGAGTCCGAGCCCCCGCACGTGCTCACCTTCGCGATCACCACTGCGCTCGGAGCCGCCATGGGCCTCCAGGCCGCGGTCGCCCGTCACATCGCGGTCAAGGACGTCACCACCGTGGTCGTCACCTCCACCATCACAGGGCTTGCCGCGGACTCCTTCGCCGGCGGCGAGGGACTCAACTTCTGGAAGCGACGCATGGGCGCGATCCTGCTCATCGGTGCGGGCGCCTGCGCGGGGGCACTGCTGCTGCAGGTCGACATCGCTGTCGGCATGCTCGCCAGCGCGCTCATCACGGTGGTGGTCACCATCGTCGGCCACGTCTCGCGCCCCAAGCCCGGCGACCTCGCCGAGGCCACCGGCCTGTAGCTCCGCGGCTCCCAGCCGAGCTCTCGCATCGGCCGCTCCACCCCCTTGACTGCGAACCACTTTTCATTCGACGCGCCGCGCCAGGAACCGCGACAGCCCGTTGAACCGGCGCGTCGCGGCAAGAAGTGGTTCGCAGTTCACGGGTGCCCGATCTCCCTCAGCGAACACGGCCGCTCAAGAGTTGCGCGCCCTCGACTCAAGTCTTAACATGAGTGACATCGGCTCAACTTTGACGCCGACGCCGCCGAGGAGGCGGTGACACGACACTTTTCAGGAGGTTCACCATGGCACGAGAGGTCACTCGTCAGACGGTCCCGGCGACGGCTCAGTCGCTGTGGCAGGACGACTTCAACCGGATGGTCCGCCAGTTCTTCGGGGACTCCGACGCATCGCTCGCGGGCGCCTTCAGCCCCGCCCTCGACGTGGAGGAGAACGAGGACGGCTTCACCCTTCACGTCGAGATTCCCGGCGTCTCACCCGACCAGGTGGACGTGTCCATCGAAGAGAACGTGCTGACCGTCGCTGGCCAGCGCGACTTCTACTCCGAGTCCAACCCGGACGGCTTCAAGCGCGTCGAGCGCCGGTTCGGGCGGTTCCACCGCGCGGTGCGTCTGCCCGACCGCGTGGACCCCGACCGCATCGAGGCGGCATACCGCGACGGCCTGCTCACCATCACGGTGCCCAAGGCCGAATCCGCGAAGCCGCGCCGCATCCAGGTCGCGACCTCGTAGGACGCGACTCCACTCACGGCCTCGACGGCCGGCTCCGGCCGACCGTCGGGGCCTTCGTGCGTCATGGCCGAGGCGCACTCCAGTCGACGTCGCTCAGCTAGTGCACCCCCGCTCGACCCCTACACCGCCGACCACCCGCCGTCCGAGGGCAGGATCGCGCCGTTGACGTTGTGGGCGTCGTCAGACAGCAGGAACGTGATCGAGGCCGCCAGCGATTCGGGACCCACGGGACCGGGCATCGCCGCCATTGCGGTGCGGATGCGCCTGCCCCCCAGGTCCGAGTCGAAGCTCGCCTCGATCCCCGTGATGACCGGCCCGGGCGCGACGGCGTTGACGCGGATCCCCTGCGGTCCGTACATGAACGCACTCGACTTGGTGAGGCCCACGACCGCGTGCTTGGACGCCGTATAGGCCAGGCCCGCAGCGGATCCGCGCAGGCCAGCCTCCGATGTGATGTTCACGATCGAGCCCGCGTGCGCCTCGAGCATCACCGGCAGCACCGCCCGCGACAGCTTGAACATGCCCGTCGCATTGACGGCCATCACGCGATCCCACACCTCGTCGCTCACCTCGTGGAGCGGGGTCATGTTGTCCATGATCCCGGCCACGTTCGCGAGGCCGTCGATGCGCTCGCCCGCCGCCGCCACCAGCGCGTCGACATCCTCTTGACGTGTGATGTCCGCGACCACCGTCACGAGATCGACTCCCTCGAGCTCCGCCGCCAGCGCGTCGAGGCGTGAGCCGTCGATGTCCGCGGCGATCACCCGCCCGCCCTCACGAGCGATGCGCGACGCGGTGGCACGGCCGATGCCCGATCCCGCCCCCGTCACGATCACGGTCCTGCCAGCGAACCGGCCCTCCGTGATGACCTCCGCGAAGTCGGGAAGCTCGAGCTCGTCGTCCTCCCCAGAGTCCGGTGCGGCCGATGCGGGGGCTGGCTCAGCCGGGGCGGTGGACGGATCGTAGGCTTCCGCCTTCACCACCAGCTGGGCGATCTTCTCTTCGGTGAACTGGCCCTTGCTCATGGGGATGAGCCGCTTCATGGCGAAGTTCCGCACCGGCTTCAACTGTGACTCGTCGGAGCCCGCCTGGGCCAGCATCTCCCGGAGCACCGGCCCGCCCTGGGGATGCGACAGCCAGTCCTTGATCTTGGTGTCCCCGCCGAGGCCGGTGGCGCCCGGGCCGTCGGCGGCCGGACCCGTCGACGCCTCGGTGACGGGCGCCTGGTTCTCGTCGGTCTTCTTGCTGTCTCGTCTGCCGAACATGGTTCCCTCCGATCTGATCAGACTTTCGCACGGACTCGAGTGGCGGCGTGACGCGCGCCCAGGTAGCCGAAGACGGTGGCGGGGCCAATCGTCGACCCGGCGCCAGGATACGTGCGACCCATGACCGATGCCGTGGTGTTGCCCGCCGCGTACAGGCCCTCGATGGGCACCCCGTCCGTGTCGATCACCCGCGCATGCTCGTCGGTGAGGAGCCCGCCCTTGGTGCCCAGGTCGCCGGGGACGATCATGAAGGCGCGGAACGGCCCCTTCTCGATGGGACCGAGGTTGGGGTTCGTGAGCGACGGGTCGCCGTAGTAGTTGTCGTAGGCGGTGCGGCCGCGATCGAAGTCCTCGTCCACTCCGGTCGCGCAGAACCCGTTGAAGCGGTCGACCGTGCCACGGAGGACCTCGGGCTCCATGCCCAGGCGCGCGGCGAGGTTGTCGAGCGTGTCCGCCTCAACCACGGTGCCGGCCTTCTTCAACTTCTTCAGACCCGTGAGCGCGACATTGTTGAGGAACTTCTTCTGGTGACGGCGGTCGAGAATCATCCAGCTGGGAATCGCGGGCACCTCCTTGTCGCGCTCGAGGATCGCGTGGCCGACGTCGATGTAGCTCGCGGACTCGTTGCAGAACCTGCGCCCTGACTGGTCGACGATGATCGAGTACGGGTCCGACCGCTCGTTCACCACGAACTGCGCCTCACCGTTCGGCATCGGCACCGAAGCGCCCCACCAGGCATCATCCATGAGCGCAAGGTCGGCGCCGGCGTCGATGCCCACCTGGATCCCGCTGCCGAGATCGCCCTCGGGGGCCGACGTGAACCCCTCGGTGCCGTGGTACTTCTGGCGCCACTCCTTGTTGCGGGCGAAGCCTCCCGTGCCAAGCACCACGCCTGCGCGAGCCCGAATGCGCATCGGGCCGCCGGGCGCGGCGACTTCCGCGCCGACGACGGCGCCGTCCTCCTTGATCACCGCGGTGATCGGGGTCCGGAGCCTCACCTCGACGCCGAGCGTGCGCACGGCCATCATGAGGTGTCCGGCATACGCGCCGCCGAGACCGTAGAGACCCTTGCCGGTGAGCACGCCCTTGAGGGTCCGCCCCACGACCTGCGCGCCGCGCACGAACCCGGTTCGCGAGGACCATGCCCGCGACAGGAGCCAGACGTCATCGGTCTTGAGCGGTGCGGGGATCTGAGCGCGGGACGCGGAGAACCAACCGCCCAGGCGCTTGGAGTCGAAGGGCTCGGTCTCGATGGCCCGGCCGCCGTCCATGCCGCCGGGCTTGTCCGGGTAGTAGTCCGGATAGTCGGCACTGAGCGCCCACCGAATCCCCAGCCGTCGCCAGGCGTTGAATACCTCGGGGACGGCGTCGACATACGCGCTCCTGCGCTCGGGGCTCGACGCAGGCCCCACGTCGCCGATCACGGCGTCCATGTACTCGAGGACCTTCTCGCGCGAGTCTGACTTGCCCAACGTGCCCATGTCGGGATGGTTCGGCATCCAGAGGCCGCCGCCGCTGATCGCGGTGGTGCCGCCCCACTTGTCGGTGCTCTCGATGATCAGGACCGTCAACCCCGCATCGGCTCCCGCGATCGCGGCGCTCATCGCCGCGGCCCCCGAGCCTGCGACCAGAAGATCGACCTCTTCATCCCACGTGTGCTCTGCCATCGGTGTGCCTCCCATGCACTCGACTCCGGACAACGCTGTCCGGTATCTATCCTAAGGCTATGGCCACACCACGACGGACGAACCGCGGACCGAGCGCGGGCCCGCAGAACCGCGCGGCCCTGGTCGCGGCCGCCCGGACCGTGTTCGATGAGCGCGGCATCGACGCACCCTTGTCAGCCGTGGCGAAGCTCGCCGGGGTGGGACAGGGCAGCCTCTACCGCCATTTCCCCGACCGCATCTCCCTCACGGTGGCGGTCTTCGAGGAGAACCTCGTGGAGATCGAGCGGCTGGGAGAGAAGCCCGGCTCGACGATGCGCGATGTCCTCGACCTCGTCACGCACCAGGCTGAGGCCGCCTCGGCCTTCATCGAGACCATCGCCGTGGCGAGGGCCGACGCGCGGGTCGCCGAGTTCGACGCGCGCCTGCGCGCGGTGCTGGCACGCAAGTGGGCCGAGGAGGCCGCCTCCCCCGACGGCGGCACTCCCGGCGCCTCCGTTGACGACCTCATGCTCGCTGTCGGGATGGTCGCCATGGTGGTGAGCCATGCGCCGCGCGACGAGCGCCACGCGGTGTCCGAGAACGCGTGGCGCCTGCTGGCGCCCGGACTCCAGGGCGTCGCCCCGCTGCTGGACTCGTAGAACTGGACTCCTAGAGCGCGCCCTTGCGCGCATCGGCCCACAGGTCGACGCCCGCATCGGTCGCGTGCTCGTCGATGGCAGCCAGCTCGGCCTCGGTGAAGTCGAGGCGGTCGAGGGCGCCGACGTTGTCCTCGAGCTGACGCACCGAGCTCGCCCCCATGACGATCGACGTCACGCGGGGGTCGCGCAGGGTCCACGCCAGTGCCATCTGAGCGAGCGACTGGTCACGGGACGCGGCGATGTCGTTGAGAGCCCGCAGCCGGCGCACCACTTCGTCCGTGAGCCACGCGCTGTCGAGGGACGAGCCCTCCGACGCGCGCGAGCCCTCGGGGATGCCGTCGAGGTACTTGTCCGTGAGCATGCCCTGGGCCAGCGCGGTGAACGCGATGACGCCCGCGCCCACCTCGTCCGCCGCATCGAGCAGACCCTCGTGCTCGACCCACCTGTTGAGCATGTTGTAGCTGGGTTGATGGATCAGCAGCGGAGTGCCGAGATCGCGCAGCAGTCCCGCCATCTCGCGCGTGTGCTCGGCGTCGTAGGAGGAGATGCCGACGTACAGCGCACGGCCCGAGCGCACTGCGGTGTCGAGGGCGGCCGCAGTCTCCTCGAGCGGCGTGGTCGCGTCGTAGCGGTGAGAGTAGAAGATGTCGACGTAATCGAGGCCCATGCGCTCGAGCGACTGGTCGAGGCTGGCGAGCACGTACTTGCGGCCTCCCCCGCCCTGACCGTAGGGACCAGGCCACATGTCCCACCCGGCCTTGGTCGAGATCACCAGCTCGTCGCGGTACGGCTTGAGGTCGCTCTTCATGATCTCGCCGAAGTTCCGCTCAGCGGAGCCGTAGGGAGGCCCGTAGTTGTTCGCCAGGTCCATGTGGGTGACGCCCATGTCGAAGGCCCGGGTGAGGATCGCGCGCTGCGTCTCACGCGTCCGGTCGTCGCCGAAGTTGTGCCACAGCCCGAGCGACAGCACGGGAAGGTCCAGTCCGGAACGGCCCGTGCGGCGATACTTCATCTGACCGTCGTAGCGGGCGGGATCGGCGACGTACGTCATCGTGGGTCTCCTCAGTCGAGTGCGGTGGTTCCCCCGTCATCCACTGTGCCGCACGGACGCGCATTCCGTGCATCGGCGCTCCCAGGAATGAGGACGCCGTCACCGCACGTTGCCCTCACCATGCGAGCAATCACCTACGACAAGTTCGGCGGCGCCGACGTCATGGCCCTGACCGACCACCCCGAGCCGCACATCGGCCCCGACGTCATGGTCGTGGAGGTGCGTGCCGCCGGCCTCAATCCCGTGGACTACAAGATCCGGGAGGGCTATCTCGAGGGCCTGCTCGACGCGCGCTTCCCGGTGGTTCCCGCGTGGGACGTGTCCGGGGTGGTCGTGAAGGCGGGGCTCGACACGCCTGAGTTCTCCGTGGGCGACGAGGTGTATGCCTACGCTCGGACCGATGTGGTGTCAGGCGGGACGCTGGCCGAGCGCGTCGCCGTGCCGGTGAGGACCGCCGCCCGCAAGCCGTCGTCGCTCTCGCACGCGCAGGCCGCGGCCGTGCCGCTCGCCGGCCTCACCGCACTGCAGACCCTGCGTCGCGCCGGAGTGGGCCACGGGTCGACCGTGCTGATCCACGGCGCGAGCGGCGGCGTGGGCAGCTTCGGGGTGCAGATCGCGCGACACCTCGGCGCGGACGTGGTGGGCACGGCCTCGGCCCGCAACCACGACTACGTGTGCGACCTCGGCGCGACCCACCTCGAGTACGGCGACGGCCTCGTGGAGCGCGCACTGGAGGCGCGACCGCACGGCTACGACGCCATCATCGACTTCGCGGGCGGCGCGTCCCTCGACGGCACCGTTGCGCTGCTTGCCCCCGAGGGCGTGGTGGCATCGATCGCTGATCCGCGCGCCGCGTCGGAGTTCGGCGGGCACTACATCTGGGTGAGGCCCGATGCCCACGACCTCGCGGAGCTCGCGACCCTGATCGACGAGGGCCACGTGCGCGTCGAACTCGCCGGCACCTACCCGATCGAGAACACTGCCGATGCCTACCGCGAGCTCGAAGGGGGCCACGTCCGCGGCAAGATCGTGGTGACGGTCTAGGCGGATTCTCGGACGATCAGCGTGGTCGGCATGATCGTGGTGCGGGGTCGATCCGTGTCGCCGGAGAGCACGCCCAGCAGGATGTCCGCCATCTCGCGCCCCATCTCCTCCGAAGGCTGCCGCACGGTCGTCAGCGGGATCTCGCACGCTTCCACCGCGGGACTGTCGTCGTAGCCCACGAGCGCGATGTCTTCGGGGATGCGCAGGCCCCGCTCAAGCACCACTGGCATCGCGCCACTGGTCATGAGGTCGGACGCGACGAACACGCCGTCCACCTCGGGGTAGTTCGCGAGCACCTCGCGCATCGCGCGCGCGCCGCCGAGCATCGAGTAGTCGCCGTCGACCACGGGGCCCGGCATGAGGCCAGCATCGTGCAGCGAACGACGCCAGCCCTCGACGCGGTCGAGTGAGCTGTGCATCGACAGCGGTCCGGAGATGGTCGCAATGTTGGTGCAGCCGCGGTCGATCAGCCTCTGCGTCGCCTTGGCGGCCCCATCGACGTTGTTGACGTCCACCACATAGGCGTCCACGCCCGGAATCGCCGATCGCCCGCCGAACACCATGGGCATCAGTTCGCTGATCTGGCGGAGCGAGTGGTTGCTGGTGTGGTGCGAGACCACCACCACGCCATCGACGGCACCGCCGGCGAGGTAGCGCAGCATCTTGCCCTCGGGCGCCTGGCTGGCGACCATGAGGCTCAGCACGTAGTCGGACTGTTCCAGTCGGCTGGTGATGCCCGCCACGATGGATGCGAAGTACACGTCGCCCAGGAATCGCGTGATGTCCTCAGGCACCACCAGCGCGATCGCGTGAGACTGCTGGCTCACGAGCGACCGCGCCGCGCGGTTGGGCACATAGCCCAGCTCCGCGATCGCCTGACGCACCGCCTCGCGGCTGTCGGGATGCACCTTGGGTGAGCCGTTCACCACGCGCGACACCGTCGCGCGGGAGACACCCGCCCGGGCCGCCACCGCCTCCAGAGTGGGGGCAGCGGCCCGGACGTAGGCTCGGTCCTTGCCCGTGGCGCGCGCGGGACGAGCACTCACGTATGGCTCGCGCCTGCCCGCCTTTGGGCCGACGCTTGGGACCTGTGTCATGACCTAGCCCTTCAAGGCACCTTGCATAATGCCCGTCACGAGCTGGCGACCGGTGAAGACGAACAGGATGAGCAGCGGCACGGTGGCCAACAGCACGCCCGCGAGGACCAGCGAGTAGTCCACGAAGTAGTTCGCCTGCAGCATCGACAGCGCCACGGGCAGGGTCGGGTTCGACTGGTCCAGGATAATGAGCGGCCAGAGGAAGTTGTTCCATGCTGTCACGAAGGTGAACAGGAACAGCATGGACGCCGCCGGACGCGCCGCCGGGACGGCCACGTGCCAGAACGTGCGGATCATGTTGCACCCGTCCACGCGCGCGGCCTCGATGAGCTCAGTCGGCAGCGCCTGCTGCAGATACTGCGTCATCCAGAAGACGCCGAACGCCGTCACCAGCGCCGGGACGATGACAGCACCAAGGGTGCCTGTCCAGCCGTACTCGGCCATCAGGATGTACAGCGGGACGATGCCGAGCTGCACCGGTACGGCCATGGTCGCGATGACCGCGACGTACAGGACGCCGTTGCCCTTGAATCGCAGCTTCGCAAAGGCGAAGCCGGCGAGAGTCGAGAGCACGACGGTGCTGAGCGCCACCGTGGTCGAGACGATGATCGAGTTGCCCAGCGCCTTCCAGAAGTTCACCGCCGGGTTCTCAATGACCCTCATCGCGTTGTCGATGAAGTTCCCACCGGGGATCCAGGACATGTTCGGGTCCCGAAGCGTCGAGGAGTCACCGGATCCGATCAGCAGGGTCCAGTAGAACGGGAAGAGCGAGGCCACGAGGACCGCGGCCAGTGCCCCGTAGACGAACCAGGTGGGACGCTGGATGTTGGCAGCGCCATGCTTGCGTGAGCGAGCCATCACTTGCCCTTCGTGTTGTCAGAAGAAACCAGTCGTCGGGTCAGCCAGAAGTTCAGCAGGCCGAAGACGACGATGAGCAGGAACAGCAACCACGCGATCGCGGACGCGCGACCGAAGTTCAGCTCGCCCCAACCCGTGTTGTACATGTGCAGCGCGACCGTGAGCCACTGCTGATCCGCGCCGCCGTTGCCCGTCGTGTCGTACATGCGGGGCTCGTCGAAGATCTGCAGTCCACCGATGGTCGACGTGATGATCACGAAGATCGCGGTGGGCCGGATCTGCGGCAGGGTGATCGAGAAGAAGCGGCGGAGCTTGCCCGCGCCGTCGATCGCGGAGGCCTCGTAGAGTTCGCGGGGCACGGCCTGCATGGCCGCCAGGAGGATCAGCGCGTTGTAGCCGGTCCACCGGAAGTTGACCATGGTCGCGATCGCCCAGTGCGAGGCCAGGGGGTCCTTGTGCCACTGGACCGCGTCGATGCCGATCATTCCGAGCCACTGGTTGAAGATTCCGTACTCGTCAGCGAACAGCTGCGAGAAGATCAGGGCCACCGCAACGGGCATCACGACGTAGGGCAGCAGCACTGACATGCGCCAGAACGTCCTGGCCTTCAGGTGGTGGTCAAGCATCGCGGCGATGAACGTCGCGATGATGAGCTGCGGGATGGTCGAGAGGGCGAAGATCGAGAAGGTGTTCCGGATCGCGATCCAGAACTTGCGGTCATTCAGCACGTACTCGAAGTTGCCGAACCCGATGAACTCGCCGGAGTTGCGGATGGTGTCCCAGTCCATCAGGGAGATGACCGCGGTGTACGCGATCGGGAACAGGCCGAAGATTCCGAAGACGAGGAAGAACGGCGCGATGTAGAGATAGGGCGACGCCTTGACGTCCAAGCGGCCGAGACGCTGGCGCAAGGTGTACTTCTGCGCTGGCGCGTCCACGTGTGTCGATGCCATGAGGTTCCTTTGCAGGGTCAGGAGCAGGGGGGGATGAGTCCGGGCCGCCTCCCGGAGGAGGCGGCCCGGACCTCATGCATCGGTGTTAACCGATCGCCTCGATGTCGGCGACAGCCTTCTCCCACGAGGCGGCCGGGTCATCCGTGCCCTCCTCGACGCGAGTCAGCGCGTTGTTGATCGCGTCGTTCACCTGGAAGTAGAACTCTCCCTTGAACGGCGACGGCACGACGGCCTCCGCACGCTCGGCGAAGATCTCACCGATCGGTGCCTCGTTGAAGTACGCGTTCACGGCGCCGGTGACGGCCGGGTCGTCGTACGCGGCGACCTGGCTCGGGTAGGTACCGGCGTTGGCGAATGCCTTGGCCTGCTGCTCGGGGGCGGTGAGCCACTCGGCCAGCTTGGTTGCCTCTTCGATGTTCGCGCCGGAGGCGGGAACGGTCAGCCAGGATCCACCCCAGTTGCCGCCACCGTTCGGGTAGACGTTGGCGAGGTTCCAGTCGGTGGTGTCGGGGGCGTTGCCCTCGATGACGCCGAGCATCCACGGCGGGCACAGCATGGTCGCGTATGCACCGTTGGAGAGACCGGCGAACCAGTCCTCACCCCACTGGCCGAAGTGCGACGACTGCGTCTCGGACGCTGCGGTCACCTGGTCGTAGAGCGCCTTGACCTCGGGGTTGTCCAGGACGACGATCTCGCCGGAGTCTGCGTCTTCGTACGCGGTTCCGAGCTGGTTGATCATGCCCTGCCACACGCCGGCGGCCGAATCGTAGAACGCGGAGCCGGTGGCGTCGACGTAGTCATCGCCCACGGCGAAGAAGTTGTCCCAATCGCCGTCCAGAAGCTCAGCGACCTCAGCGGGGTCGGTCGGAAGACCGGCCTCTTCGAACAGGTCGGCGCGGTAGCAGACGCCCTGGGGGCCCGTGTCCGTGCCGTAGCCGATCAGGCGGCCATCGGCGTCGGTGGCGCCAGCCTCGACATAGTCGACCCAACGGCCTTCGACGGCGTCGGAGGACAGGTCAGTCAGGAGGTCCGAGTACTGCATGACCTCGGGCATCCAGTCGACCTCGACCATCTCGACGTCGGCGAGACCGCCGGGGCCGAGCTTGGTGAAGAAGTTCTCACGAGCGTCACCCGACTCGGCGGCGCGGTTGTACGTGATGTCCACGTGGGGGTTGAGCTCCATGTACTCCTCGATGAGGTCGTACTGGTAGTCAGCGTCGGTCTCGGAGTCCGAGAGGCCCGGCGTGTTGAAGGTCGCGATCGTCAGCGATACGGGATCGCTGCTGGTCTCTTCACCAGCCTCGGCGGTGTTCTCGGTGGTCGAGCCCTCTTCGGGCTCGTCGCCGCTGGCACAGCCAGCGAGGGTCAAAGCGAAGATGGCGGCACCTGCGGTCAGGGCCAGCGTCTTCTTACGTCGCGTGAAACTCACGTCCACTCCTTTGTGATGAGGGTTCTTATCGGACCCATGAGAGCGCTCTCCCCTGCGTGAGAGCGCTCCCACGAATCGCGTTCACGCTATGCCCCCTGCACCCAGGTGTCAAACTCCGTACGCGCTTGCAAAACGTTTCGATGCCGATTCGTTATCAACACTGGTCAAAACGTTACGATCGCGCCACTCACCGCGACGAGACGGCTCTCATGAGCCCCCATCAGGCCATCAGCTCAGTGCCCTCGGCCGCCGCGTGGGGCGCCCGACGCCAGCCCGCGCGGAGATTCCTCGTCGCCGTCGCCGGCGTCGGGATCGGAGGTGGGACTCGGCGAACTGCGGAGTCAGATGTCGCGCTTGGCGAGCGTCGCCTGGCCGAGCACTCTGGTGCCGTCGTAGACCACCAGCGACTGGCCTGCGGCCACCCCGCGCATCGGCTCGTCGAGCTCGACCACGAGGCGATCGCCGTGGCGCGTGACCGTTCCGGGCACCGGCGCACCGTGCGCGCGCACCTGGGCCTCGCAGCGCGTGGCTTCACCCGCCGGGACGTCCGGCGCGAGCCACACCGCCGCATCGGCCTCCAGGGTCGTGACGGACAGCAGCGTCTCCGGACCCACCGTCACGACGTTGCGCGACGTATCGACGCCGGTGACGTAGCGCGGCGCTCCGTCGGGGGCGGGCCGTCCGATCCCGAGCCCCTTGCGCTGGCCCACCGTGTAGGAGTACGCGCCCTCATGCTCACCGACGACGGCGCCTGTCTCATCCTGGATCTCACCGGGGCTCTCCCCCAGCGCGCGCTGCAGGAACCCCTTGGTGTCACCGTCGGCGACGAAGCAGATGTCGTACGAGTCGGGCTTGTTCGACACTCCGAGTCCCCGAGCGGCGGCCTCGGCGCGCACGTCCGACTTCGTCTCCGCGGTCCCGAGCGGGAACATCGACCGTGCGAGCTTGTCCGGTCCCATCACCGCGAGCACATACGACTGGTCCTTGGCCGCATCGGCCGCGCGGTGGAGCTCGCGCACGCCGTCGTCGCGAATCTCGATGCGCGCGTAGTGCCCGGTGCACACCGCGTCGAAGCCGAGCGCATGGGCGCGCTCCAGGAGAGTGTCGAACTTGATGTGCTCGTTGCAGCGCACGCACGGGTTGGGCGTGCGCCCGGCGGAGTACTCGGACAGGAAGTCCTTCACCACGGTGTCGTGGAACTCGTCCGACAGGTCCCATACGTAGTACGGGATGCCCAGCTTGTCGGCGGCCCGGCGAGCATCATGCGAGTCCTCGATGGAGCAGCAGCCGCGCGAGCCCGAGCGGAACTCGTCACGGTTGCGGCTGAGCGCCATGTGCACGCCCACCACGTCGTGCCCGGCCTCGACGGCACGCGCGGCGGCGACGGCGGAGTCGACTCCACCGGACAGGGCGGCAAGAACGCGCATGAGGACCTCGGGGACGGCGGCGTGGGACCCGTCCATGGTACGCGGCGTCGCTCCATGACCACACGCTCAGTGGCCACTCGCTCGCAGTCCTCGCCGCGCTCGCGGTGCTCGGCTGCCGCGAGCGCAGGGCCGATGCGCGGGCGGCTCAGGCGAGAAGGCGGCCGCGCAACGTGGCGAGGGTGGCACGGTCGCCGCCATGCGCGAGGTACCAGCCCTCGACGCCGCCCTCATGCGCGTCCCATGCGTGCAGCACCGTCTCGATCGCTGCGGCGGGGGCCGCAAGGATCTCCCGCGGCACCGACGTCAGCGGGGTGCCGCCGATGGAGCTCCGGGTTCCTGCGAGCATCCGCGCCAGCACCCGTGGCATGTGGTGCTGGGTCAGGACATAGTCGGCCACGACGCGGTCGTGCTCGACCCCGAGCAGCCGCAAGGTGAGCGCGGTGACGACCCCGGTGCGGTCCTTGCCTGCCGAGCAGTGCACGAGCACCGGGGCCTCCGCCCGCGCGAGCTCGCCCACGGCCCGCGTGAGACGGGGCGCGGCGGCGGGTGCCGTCATCACGGCATACAGATCGGCCAACGAGTCGAGGGAACCCCGCGTGCCGCCCGTGAGCGCGGCGGCGTCGAGGACGTCGATCCCCACGATCCGGGACGCTCCGGCGAGGGGGTGGGAGGGCTCCTTCTCCCCCGCGCCGCGCAGGTCCACCACCGTGGCAGGCGGCCAGCGCAGGTCGCCGCCGGGAGCGGCGTCACCTGCCATCGGCGCATCGGAGCGGTACGCCATGTCTCGCACGATCCCCGGGCCCGCATCGGCGAGATCGCGGACGTTGGCGAGACGTGGGGTCGCGCGGCTCATCACCCGGTGACGCAGATAGATCCCGCCCCACCCGAGCACGCTCCGCAGCCGCCGCACGGCGTCACCGGACCCGCGTGACGCCGGCATCCCGCACCTCGATGATTCCCGTGCGCTCCCCGAGCGCGTCCACCGTCGCGCGTGCGGCGGCGTCGATGTGCACGGCGTGGTCGCCCGCGGGTGTGGGGCTCCAGGTGCCGTCGCCGTAGAAGGCGCCGTACCGCAGCACCAGGCCGGACGCACCGAGCACGGTGGTCTCGAGGTGGTCGATGGGCCGTCGCGCCACTCGGGGCAGCGGGAACGCCACCGATTGGGCGATGACGCGCGCGTCGACGGCCGACGCGGCCGCCACCAGGTTGTCCGTGCCGCGAGTCCGCACGCGCGCCAGTCGACGCAGGCGGAAGGGAAGCAGCGCCCGCGAGCGCGGCAGGTCGGTGACCTGGTGCATCACGACGTCGGGGGCGAAGTCCCGCACCGCGGCGGCGAGGCCGTCGCTGTCGAGGATGTCGACAACCATGCCCACGACGCCGCCGTGGTCGAGGGTCTGCCCGCCCGCGAGGGACTTGACGCGGTCGATGGACCGCGAGGTCGCCGCCACGTCGTGCCCCTGCACGGCGAGCAGAGCTGCCACACGCGAGCCGATGACGCCGGTGCCTCCCGCGATGAAGACCCGCACGCGCTAGCCGAACACCCGTGCGTCGAAGACGCCCGCGACCGTGCGGGCGCGGTTCACGGCCTCCGGCAGCACCGCGAGCAACGCGTCGAGGTCGTCCTGCGTGGTGGTGTGTCCCAGCGAGAACCGCATGGTGGAGGCCGCGTCCCGCTCGGACCGGCCCATGGCGATCAGCACGTGGCTCGCCTGTGCAACTCCCGCCGAGCACGCCGAGCCATTGGAGGCCTCCACGCCGTGGGAGTCGAGGACGAACATCAGGGCCTCGGCCGCGCAGCCGGGGAACACGAAGTGCACGTTGCCGGGAAGCCGCTCGGGACCGGGCTCGGGACCGGACAGGCGCGCCTCCGGCACCGCCTCGCGCACGCGCGCGATGAGCTGACGCTGGAGCCCTCCCAGGCGGTCCGCCTCGGACTCGAGGGTCGCCACCGCCTCGGTGGCCGCCACCGAAGCGGCGTGAAAGCCCGCCGCGTTGAGGGTGCCCGAGCGGACCTTGCGCTCCTGCCCCCCGCCGTGGGTGAGCGGAGTGATGGTGAGGTCGCGCCTCGCCACCAGGGCGCCGACGCCGACCGGCCCGCCGAACTTGTGGGCGCTGACCGCCATCGTGGCCAGGCCAGAGGCACGGAAGTCGACCGGGATGTGGCCCACGGCCTGCACCGCGTCGGCGTGCACCGGGATGTCGTGCTCGGTCGCGATGTTGACGACCTCGCGCACCGGCTGCACCGTGCCCACCTCGTTGTTCGCCCACATGACGGAGATCAGCGCGATCTCATCGAAGTGCGCGGCGACCTCAGCACGCAGCGCATCGAGATCGACACGGCCCTCGCTGTCCACGGGCAGCACCACCGTGACGGCGCCATGCTCGGCCTCGAGCCAGTGAACCGGGTCAAGGCCCGCGTGGTGCTCGATCGCGGTGGTGACGATGCGGGTGCGACGCGGATCAGCCTGGTGCCGGGCCCAGAACAGGCCCTTGAGCGCGAGGTTGTCCGCCTCCGTGCCGCCCGACGTCCAGATCACCTCGGTGGGATGCGCGCCCAGTGCCGACGCCATGCGCTCGCGCGCGTCCTCGACGACGGACCGGGCCAGGCGGCCCGACTTGTGCAGCGCCGACGGATTGCCCACTCGCGCCAGCTCCTCGACGTAGGCGGCTCGCGCCGTCGCCAGCATCGGCGTCGTCGCGGCATGGTCGAGGTAGTGCGGGGCCATGCGGCGCAGTCTAGCCAGCGGGCCGCACGGCTGCCCGGCCGGGCGGCCACGCAGCGCGACGGCCGATGCGCGGGTGAGCGCGCATCGGCCGTCGCGGTGACGAGTCGGCTATCGGGTGACCGTCCTGCTAGGGGGCCACCGCGCAGGGCAGGCCGTTCAGCGTGAACTCGTCGACGTCGAGCGCGCCGGTGCCGGTCGATCCGATGAAGCCGAAGGTGGTGCGCTTGCCGGGCTTGATCGTCCCGTTCCATGGCATCGACTCGACGCTCACGTCAGCGCCGGACTGCGTCACCTGGCCGCTCCACAGGTGGGATACCTGCTCGTCGCCGGCGAACGTCCACTCGACGTCCCAGCCCTTGATGGGCTCGTCGCCGATGTTCTTCACCCAGACCTGGGTGTTGAAGCCGTGCGGCCACTGACCGTGGATCGTGTAGCTGATCTCGCAGATCGGGGTAGGCGCGGGGCCCGAGTCGAGGTCGAGACCCACCAGCACCGGGTCGTGGTCCGACGTGCGGTACCAGTCGGGGGCGTAGAGGGACTCGATCTGCGCCTCGGACTTGAAGTCGGTGTTGTAGTCCAGTACCGACGGCTCGTCCGCGTTGATGTTCACGTGCGCCGACCCCGTCACCTGCTCGGCGAGGCTGGAGGACGCGAACACGTAGTCGAGCGAGCCCCACTGGCCGTCGAAGACGTACCCGTAGCCCTCGGCGGCCATGTCCACGTAGCCCGCGTCACGCAGCACGTCGATCGGGTCCTCCTGCGCGTAGGAGTTGAGGTCTCCGAGGATGAAGACGTCAGGGTCCTCGACGCCGGTGGGCGACGTGGCCACCCAGTCCACGATGGCCTCGGCCGCGAGCGTCCGAGTCTCGTTCCAGCACGAGGCGCCATCCCCGAGATCAGCGTTCGCGCCGGTGGCGGAACCGCAGCCCTTGGACTTCCAGTGGTTCGACACCGCAGTGAAGGTCTCGCCGGTGGCGGTCTCCTCGAAGGTCTGCGCGAGCGCGGGGCGGTTGTTGTCGTCGTCGAATCGGGGGTCGACGCTGGAGTCCAGCACCGCAATGTCGCCCGCCTCGGAGACCGTCGTGGTGTTGTACAGGAAGCCCACGC
Source organism: Demequina muriae (assembly GCF_030418295.1). NCBI lineage: Bacteria > Bacillati > Actinomycetota > Actinomycetes > Micrococcales > Demequinaceae > Demequina > Demequina muriae. Next base: position 2,020,551 of record NZ_JAUHQA010000001.1, on the reverse strand, counting down.
GGATCACGTCGGTGCCGATGGCGCCGGAGTCCACGTAGGAGTAGGTGCCAGCGCCGACCTCGGCGTTCAGCGCGTCGGAGAGGTACGCCAGCGGCTCGACTCCGGGGGTGTTCTCCATCTCCATGATGCCGATCACGTCCGCGTCGAGCTCGAGCATCGCGTCCACCAGCTTCTCGGTCTGGCGCTCGAGCTCCAGCTCCGAGTCCGCCCCGCGGCAGAACTGCTCGGAGCCGACCGGGCCGCAGATGGGCCCCGAGCCGTCGATGGTCGTGAAGTAGTTGAGCACGTTGAAGCTCGCGACCTTGATGCTGCCGCCCACCTCCGGCGCACTGGCCGGACGCGGGGTGTTCGACTCGAACACCGGGGTGTCGGCCGTCGGCGAGGCCGGGCGCACGCGCCAGGCGTTTCCTGACGCCGAGTTGCCGGCCCAGGTGTAGGTCATCACGCCGGTGAGACCAGTCACCGAGTCGCCGCCGCGCAGCGGGTTGTCTGCGGTCAACGGGTCCCCTCCGCCACCGAAGATGATCGGGTCGGGGTTCTGGTTGTTGAGGGTGTCGTCGATCTTGATGCGGTTGAGGTCGTTCGCCGCCTGCACGGCGTTCGCGTCTGCGCCGGGCTCGGCGACAGTGGTGGGCTGGTCGAGGCGGTCGCCGCTCGAGACGGTGATCTCACCGAACCTGCCGAGCAGGTAGAACTCGGTGACGTACAGCTCCTGGTCGAACTCGACGGCCATGCCCTCGTAGCGCTCCGCTTCTGCCGCATCGGCGAAGGGCAGCGAGACGGAGGCGGGCGTGACGGATGCTCCGGTGTCGAGCACCTCGACGTCGGCGAAGCTCACCTGGGTCTGGCCCTGGTACTCGGAGACCTCGCCCGTGATCGAGACGACGTCCCCGAGGCCGACCTCGTCGGCGCCTGCGTTGAAGACGAAGATGCCCTCCGAGGTCGCGGGGTTGTCGTCAGCGTCTTCATCGCGCGACTGCACGTAGAAGCCGCGCAGGTTCGGGCTCGCGCCCTCGTAGTCGCCCACGACGACGCCTTCGAACGTCACCGTCTGCCCGTCGAGCGGGGACGTGTCGCCTTCGCCCTGGATCGTGCTGATGGTCACAGGGCCGTCCGAGACGGTGAACGTCACCGCGACGTCCTCTTCCATCGCGTCAGGCGGGTCGATCTCGTCCACGTCGGTGACGGCCGATGCGGTCACGGTGAGCGTGCACTCCTCGCCCTCCGCGAGCTCGGCCTCCGGGGTCAGCGTGAACGTGGTGGGGCCGCCATCGGCCGCGAGCGCGAGCGCTCCGGACTCCGTGCACTCGAGTGCGAACGCGCCGTCGGCGACCACGGGCTCGGTGAACTCCACCTCGAGCGACGCCGAGGGGCTCACGCCCAGCGCGCCGTCGGCGGGCGTCGTCGAGGCGACGGCCGGGGCCGCGTCCTCGACCGGCCCACCGTCACAGGTCGTGGTGTGCGCGCCCAGCCCGTCGAAGGTGTTGACCGGCAGCACCTCCCACTCCTCAGCGGCGTCGAAGGCGTCGAACGGGTCGGTGTCGCCCGCACACACGGCCGGAAGCCGCCGCAGCGTGTCGTCCGCGCCACCTCCGGGCCACTGCGAGCCAGGGTCCACGCCCACCTGGCCGAACGAGTCGACCACGGCCTCGTCACGGAACAGCACCAGGGCGTCGTCTCCGTTGAACAACCCGGCACCGCTCGTGAGGTCCGCCTCGGCGAGGATCGCAGGGTCTGCGCTCGAGTGCGCCACCACGAAGACGTCGCCCGCGGCCAGGGTCCCGGTCAGGTCGAGGTTCACCGACGCCGAGGTGTTGCCGTTCGAGTACTGGGTGAGCACGTACGGCTCGAGGTCCACGGCCTCCCCCGTGCCGTTGTAGATCTCGACGGCCTTGTTGAAGCTCGAGCCCTCGATGTACTCGGAGAGGAGGAGCTCGGTGGGGGTGTCGGCGACGGAGGGTAGCGCCGATGCGGCGGTCACCCCCAACGCGATCACGACAGCAGAGGCGGTGGTGCGACGACGCATGTTTTCTCCCTGTTTTTCCGGTTGTCTCCACCGTAGGGACCAGCGTCGCGACGCGCGCGACGAATGAGGAAACTCTGGGTGAAACCTGGATGTCCGTCATGTTGCGCAGGGCGCGGGCCACCGGTCCCGCTCGACTGAGAGCCGCTCGCGATAGCGTGAGAGCAGGATCACTCGAGGAGGACTCATGGCCACCTGGTTCATCACCGGATGCTCGACAGGGATCGGCCATGCCACGGCATGGGCCGCCGCCGACGCCGGTCACACGGTGGTCGCGACCGCGCGCCGACCGGAGACGCTGGACGACCTCGCGGCCGCGCACCCCGAGCGGGCCATCGTCCTCGCGCTTGACGTCACGGACCAGGCCGCCGTGGAGGCCGCCGTCGCCGAGGCCGAGAGCCGCACGGGCGGCGTCGACGTCGTCGTGAACAACGCCGGCATCGGGTGCTTCGCCACCATCGAGGAGACGCCGCCGGCCGATGCGCGGGCCGTGATGGAGGCGAACTTCTGGGGAGCCGCGGCAGTCACGACGGCGTTCCTGCCGCACCTGCGCGCACGGCGCGCCGGCCACATCATCACCATCTCGTCGATCGCAGGCGTGCGGGGATCCGCGGGTCTGGGCTACTACAGCGCGTCCAAGTGGGCGGTGTCCGGCTTCATGGAGTCGCTGTGCAAGGAGGTGGCGCACCTCGGGATCAAGGTCACCATCATCGAGCCTGGCCCCGTCCTGTCGCAGTGGATCCCGTCAGGCGCCAAGGTCCACGACGGCCTGCACGACTACGCGGAGGTCATGGAGCCGTACTGGAGGCGCATCGACGCCCTCCCCGGCAACCAGCCCGGCGACCCGCACGCGTTGGCGCGGGTGATGCTGCAGATCTCCCAGATGGACGAGCCCCCGCTGCACCTGCTCGCCGGCCGCCACGCGATCACTCACGGGCGAGGCAAGGCCGAGGGTCTCGCGGCCGAGATCGACACATGGGAGGACCTGGGACTGTCGATCGACACCCGCGGCTGACTACTCGCCGCGGTGCGCCTTGATGGTCTCGATCGCCTGAGGGATCACGTCGAACAGGCTGCCCACGACGCCAAAGTCGCTGATCTCGAAGATGGGCGCATCGGGATCCATGTTGATCGCCACGATGGTGCCGGAGGCCTGCATGCCGCCGCGGTGATGGACGGCGCCCGAGATGCCGCACGCGACATAGAGCGCCGGGGTCACCGTGGTGCCGGTCTGGCCCACCATGTGCTCGTGGCTGATCCAACCCTCGTCCGTCGCGTCGCGACTCGCGCCGACGGCACCGCCCAGGACTGCGGCGAACTCCTCGATGAGCGTGTAGTCGCCGTTCGTGCCGCGTCCACCCGAGACCACCACCGGCGCCTCGGCGAGCGGCACGCCCTCACCCTGTTCGACGGGCTCCACCGAGACGAGGCGCTCGCGGGTCTGCGGCAGCGCCACCTCGACCTGGGTGACGGTCGCATCGCCGGGGTTCTCCGCCGGCGAGGCCTGGGTCGTGTTCGGCCGCACGCCCACGATGGCGCGCTCCGCATCGATGCGCGTGCGCACGTTCCAGGTGGCGGCGAAGACGGTCTGGAAGGTCTCGATGCGACCGTCGACCCGCGAGGCTCCAGCGGCGTCGACCACGACGCCGGCTCCGTTCAGGACGGCCAGTCGGGTCGCGATCTCCTTGGTGACGAACGTCGAGATCACCACCAGCACGGGCGCGTCCTCCGTCGCGGCGGCGATCGCGGCCGCGGCCTTGGCGGGAAGGCGCGCATCGTCCCCGATGCCCACCACGCGCACCTCGGAGGCGCCGTACTCGCCCAGCCGCGCGACCGCATCGGCCGCAGGCGCATCCCCGAGCCACAAGGCGATCGGAGTGCCCAGCGAGCGGGCGAGCGTGAGCGCCTCGAGCGACGGCGGCGTGACCGCGCCATCGCGGTGCTCGATCAGGACGGCGACGGTGTCGGTGCTCATGCGAGGCCCTTCTCGATGAGGAACTCAGCCAACTCGCGGCCACCCTCACCCTTGTCGGTGACTTGACGGCGGTTCTCGCGCGGGGGCCGCTCGGAGGCGTCGACCACGGTGGCTCGTGCCGCCCCGCCACCGACGAGAGCCGGATCGATGCCCAGGTCGGCGAGCGTCCACACGGGGACCTCCGCCTTGCGGGCCGCCATGATCAGCTTGAAGTTGGGGTAGCGAGGCTTGTTCGCCTCGTCCGTGACGGAGACGACCGCCGGCAGCGGCGCGGTGACCGTCTCGTGCGCATCGGGCAGGTGACGCTCGATCGTGGCCTCCCCATCGGCGACGCTGACCGCCGATGCGAGGGTGAGCTGCGACCAGTCGAGCTCGGCCGCGAGCGCGGTCGGGAACATCGAGGTGAGTCCGTCGAGAGCCGCCATGCCGGTGATCACCATGTCGAGCGGAGCCTCGGCGTGCACCTTGCGCACGGCCGCGCCGATGACCATCGCGGTGCCGAACACGTCGGAGCCTGCCACGGCCTCATCGCTCACGTGGATCGCATGGTGAGCGCCCAGCTGGAGGGCCTTGCGCACAGCTGAGACCGCATCGGGCCCGCCCAGAGTGAGCGCGTAGACCTCGCCTTCGCCGGCTTCCTCGACCAGCTGCAGCGCGGCCTCGACGGCGTGCTCGTCGAGCTCGTTCATCGAGCCGTCCTCCGCCGTCCGCGTGACCGTGCCGTCGGTGAAGGATCGGTTCGACTGCAGGTCGGGGACGTGCTTGACCGTGACCAGGATTCGCATGGGCCAAGCCTAGCGGGGGGAACGCCGTGCGCCGTCGGCGCGTTGTTTCTCTCACCCGACTGGGAGGAACCGCCATGGCCCTGCTCCTCGACCACCAGATCGACTCCTACGCCGCTGCGGGGCTGCCCGCGCTGGCGGGCCAGAGCGAGAGCGCGTTCCGCGCACTCTTCGAGCCACTGCGCACCCCTGCATCCAGAATGTCCCAGACGGCCGACGCGAGGGAGGGCTCAGTCCCGTACCTCGCCGTGGTGAGCGACGGCCTGATCGACCCCGCTGCCCGCGTCCCTGGCCTGCGCCTGCCAGGGTCCTCGAGGACCGGCATCCTCGACCGCAACCACGGCGACGAGGGCCTCGCGCCCTACCGGTCCCGCGACGAGATGTCGGTCCCCGATGCTGGCGTCTACCTGCTGATCGAGGTCGATCGCGGCGATGAGTGGCGCGACGTCCCCCCACGCGACGCCAGGCCGGCCATCGAGGGCCGCGGCCGCACTGCGCTCACGATCGCGGAGGGCCTGTCGCTCCTGACCGCCCATCCGGGCGTCCTGCGCACGAACCACTGCTTCATGCTTGCCGGCTCGACGAGGGGAGACAAGCGAGTGCCGGCGCTGTGGATCTCGAAGCGCGCACCCAAGCTCGGGTGGTGCTTCGAGGGAGTGCCGCACTCCTGGCTCGGCGTCGCCTCCGCCGGTGGGCGCATCGGCCCCACGATTGTCTAGGTCCTGGGCGACCTAGTCCCGGGCGATCCGGTCCTCGAGCCGCGCCACCTGCTCGCGCAGCGCCCGCAGCTCGCCGAGCACCTCGCCAGAGACATCGTCGGCGCGCTCATCTCCGTGGCCACCGGCGAGGTCCGCCTTCGGCTCGTGGCGGCGGTTCATGGCCTCGACGGTGACGGCGACGAACAGGTTGAGGGCAATGAAGGTGGTGACCACGTTGAACACGATGAAGTAGCCCGCGATCCAGCCGGCCTCCTGCGTCATCGGCACCACCAGATCCGGCCAGCCGTCCGAGATCATGATGCGGAACAGCGAGGTGTTCGAGGTCCACAGGTCGCCGAAAGCGTCGGGCCGCATGTCAGCGAAGAGCATGGTCGAGCTGACGGCGAACATGTACATGATCATCACGAGGAGCGCACCGATGCTGAGGATGCCGGGTATCGCGGCGCCCAAGGCATTGACGACCAGGCGCATGGACTTGACCGCCGACAGCAGCCGCAGCACCCGCAGCAGACGGAGCACGCGCAGCACCTCGGAGCCCGTCCCCGTGGGGATGAGCGCCACCACCACCACGAACAGGTCGAACAGGCTCCACGGATCGCGGAAGAACGCGGCTCCGTTGCCGTAGATGCGCAGGACGATCTCGATCACGAAGACGGCCACGATGATCGCGTTCGCGGTCTCGAGCACCCCGCCCCAGCTCTCCATGACACCGGGGTAGGTCTCGGCGCCGAGGATGGCGGCGTTGAGGACGATCAGCGCGATGATGACGCGCTGGAAAGGAGCAGACTCCGTGAGCGCGAGGACGCGGGCGCGCGTGGGGGACGCGGATTCGGGGACGAGCATGGCGGAAGGCTAGCCTGCGCCGCGACGGCGGCGCGAGACGCGAGGCGTTCCGGTCACCGCGCGGACACGCTCGGCAGGCACAATAGGACCATGTCCCGTGAAGGTGTTACCCCCTCCCCCACGCCGCACCGCCTTGGCGTCCACCTCGTTGACGGCGGCGCGGTGGTCGGCGTGTACGCCGGCCACGCCACCGCAGTCGACCTCTGCCTGTTCGACGACGAGGGCACGGAGGAGCGCGTCGCGCTCCACGGCCCTTCCGCAGGCGTCTGGCACGCGTTCGTCCCCGAGATCGCGGAAGGTCAGCTCTACGGCTTCCGCGCCGCCGGGCCGTGGCAGCCCACCAAGGGCCACCGGTACAACCCCGCGAAGCTGCTGCTCGACCCGTATGGCCGCGGCATCGCCGGCGACTTCACGCCCATGAATGCCGAGGGCGCCCAGACGCTGCTGTCGAACCGCGATGCGACGGACACGGCCCCGCTGATGCCCCGCTCGGTTGTCACGGTGGAGCCCGGCGGCTCGTGGCAGACCCCGCACCCGTGGGTGCCGTGGGAGGACACCGTCATCTACGAGCTGCACGTCAAGGGCTTCACCAAGCAGATGGAGGCCGTGCCGGAAGAGCTGCGCGGCACCTATGCCGGCCTCGCGCACCCGGCCTCGGTCGAGTACCTGAAGTCGCTGGGCGTCACCACCATCGAGTTGCTGCCGGTGCACGCGTTCGCCTCCGAGCCCCATCTCGACCACAGCGGCCTGAGCAACTACTGGGGATACTCCACCGCGGGCTTCTTCGCTCCCCACGCCCCCTACGCGACAGCCGAGGCGCGGGCACGCGGTGCGCAGGGCGTGCTCGACGAGTTCGTGGGCATGGTCGACCTGCTCCACCAGGCCGGGCTCGAGGTGATCCTCGACGTGGTCTACAACCACACCGCCGAAGCGGGCTGGGGCGACCGCGTGCTGAGCTGGCGCGGTCTCGACAACCACGACTACTACAAGCACCAGCCGCACTCCCCCGGCCACTACGACGACACCACGGGCACCGGCAACACGCTGGACTTCACGCACCCTCGCGTGGTCCAGATGGCGCTGGACTCGCTCAAGTTCTGGGTCGAAGAGGTGGGCGTCGACGGCTTCCGGTTCGACCTCGCGGTCACGCTGGGGCGCACCGGTCACGGCTTCTCGACGCGACACCCGTTCCTCGTGGGTCTCACGATGGACCCGGTGCTCGGCGGCGTGAAGCTCATCGCCGAGCCGTGGGACACGGGCCTGGGCGGATGGCAGGTCGGCAACTTCCCGGCGCCCATGACCGAGTGGAACGACCGGTTCCGCGACCGCATCCGCTCGTTCTGGCTGACCGACACCGCCAAGGGCGGCCGTCACCACCCCACCGCCCCTGAGCTCGCGACAAGGCTCGCCGGATCCTCGGACCTGTTCGGCCACACCGAGCCGCCGCTCATGCGCGGACCGCTCGCCTCGGTCAACTTCGTCACGTGCCACGACGGCTTCACCGCGCACGACCTCACCGCGTACAACGGCAAGCACAACGAGGCCAACGAAGAGGACAACCGCGACGGCACGGACAACAACCGGTCGTGGAACCACGGTTACGAGGGCCCGACGGGCGACGAGGACATCCTCGCGCTGCGACGGAGGTCGATCCGCAATCTCCTGGGCACCACGCTGCTCTCGGCGGGCACGCCGATGCTGTTGGCGGGAGACGAGTTCGGCAACTCCCAGGGCGGCAACAACAACGCCTACTGCCAGGACAACGAGATCTCGTGGCTCGACTGGGAGCACGCCCCGTGGCAGGAGGACCTTCGCGCCACCGTGGCCCACGTGGTCGGTCTGCGCCGTGCACACCAGGTGCTGCGACCCGCGACCTTCTACGAGGGCCGCGACCCTCGTCCCGACGACACCAATCCCCGCGCCGACTCGGCGTGGTTCGCCTCCTCCGGCGAGCCCGAGACCGAGGACTGGTGGGAGGACCCCGCCACCCGCGTCGTGCAGTTCATGAGGTCGCTCTCCGACGTCGGCGAGCCTGACGCTCTGCTCGTGATCAATGGGTGGCGCGATCCGGTGGACGTGACGATCCCCTTCGACGACGGCAAGCCGTGGCGCCTCGTGTGGGACTCCGCATGGGAGACCCCGGAGGGCGTCGATGTCGAGGTGATCGCTCCCGGTCAGACCGAGACGCTCGAGGCACTCACCGTGAGGCTGTACCTCTCAGAGGTGTGACTCCACGCGGCGCGAGACGCGCCGGTGCGGTGCGGCTGCCACGAGAGGGCTGCCGCACCGCACCGGGTCACACGTCGCGGGTCAGACCTCCTGACGGCGCGAGCGCAGTGCCAGCACTCCGCCGACCGCCAGCAGGAGCAGCGCGACCGCGAGCGGAGCGAGGATCTCCGCTCCCGTCTCCGACAGTGCGCCGTCGCCCTCGGCGGCGGCCAGCACCGTGATCTCGTACTCTGCGAGCACGTTGCCCTCGGCGTCGAGCGCCATCAGGTGGTGCACGCCGGGCGCGAGATCGAGAGGGATCGTCACCGTGGCGGTGGCCACGCCGTCGACGACAGCCACCGTCGCGAGCCGCTGATACTCGCTCGCGACGCCGAACTCGACGGTGTCACCGGTGACACCTGCGACCGTGATGGTCACCTCGTCACCTGGGCGCAGCGTCGAGTCCGAGACCTGGATCTGGACCTCATCTGTGCCTGGGTCGGTCGGATCGGTCGGGTCCGTCGGATCGGTCGGGTCCGTCGGATCGGTCGGATCGGTCGGATCGGTCGGATCGGTCGGATCGGTCGGGTCCGTCGGGTCCGTCGGGTCCGTGGGATCCGTCGGTTCGACCGCGACGAGGCCGTCGATGGCAGCCACGATCGCATCGACCGCCGCGTCGACATCCGCCTGCGACGTGAACGACGACGCCAGGACGATCTCGCCACGCTCGACCGCAAGATCGAGATCGGCCAGCGACTCTGCCGTGAACTGCTCACGGTCCACCGCTGCCGCATCGGCGACCGCAGCCTCCAGAGCCGAGGTGTCGACGCTCGTGTCCGCATCCGCGATGCGGGTGAGCGTCACGTCGTCCACGTACGACCAGTCGCCGCGGACGATGTCCGCCGAGACCGACACATCGACCGTCGTAGGCTCGTCGAGCGTGAACTCGACCGTGCCCTCGTCCTGCGTGGGCCAGCCCAGCAGGGCGAGCTCGTCGGTGAGGTAGGCGGAGCCGTCCCAGACCCCGAGGTCGTAGGTGGTCGCGGCGGCTCCCCCGGTCACGTCGTTGCCGCCCGCCGAGATGGCGCTGAGCTCGTACGTGCCCGCGGGAAGCTCCGCCGTGGTCTGGGCAGCGCTGATCCAGAAGTCGGGACCAGCGGTGGCGTCGGACCAGCCATTGAGCGCGAAGTCGCCCTCGATGTCTGCGTACGCCGCTACCCAGGCCGTGCCGACGGCCGCATCGGGCCACTCGTCGCCCGCCGTGATGGTCCACGGCGAGACGTCGTCGGTGCCCTTCTCGAATCCGCCGTTCTCGATCCAGTTGCGCTCGGTCACGGTGATCGTCGCCGTGGCCTTCCAGCCGTTCTTGGTGGTGCCGGTCACGGTGTAGTCGCCGGGGGAGGTGATGAGGTCGAGCACGTCGTTCCACACCACGCTCTCGGTCGACGTCGAGTCGTCGTACGCCGTCACGGTCACCGTGGACGGCAGGACGATCTCCTCGCCCTCCACCACGGTCACTGACACGGGCTGCACGGTGGGGTCGGGCACGCCGCCGTCACCCTCCTCGAGCCCGTCGATGGCCGACTGAAGCTGTGCGGTCGCCCCATCCACGGCGTCCTGTGAGGGCGCCGAGGATCCGAGCACGAACGACGCACGCCGCAGAGCACGGTCGAGGTCGACCACTGATGCGGCCGAGTACGCGTCGCGGTCCACTGCCTCCGCCTCGGAGACCAGTGCCTCGAGAGCACCCGTGTCAGCATCGGGCAGGTCGGCCCCGAGCACGAAGGACACGTCGTCGAGCGTTCCCCACGCGCCTGCGCTGAGGTCCCACTCGATCCAGATGTCCACGGTGCCGCCCTCGGAGACCGAGAGCAGCGGCGTCGTCGGGTTCTGCCAGACCTCGTAGCCCTCGACGGTCGCGGGAGCCGAGACCGTGCTGATGCCGTGCTGGGCGTACAGCGTCACCGAGTCCTCGGGACCGGTGCCGCCGCCCTGCAGATACGCCGAGAGTCGGTAGGTGCCAGCGGGCACGTCGGTGAGCGTCTGCGCGATCTCGAACGAGTTCGCGGAGGCGCTGTACCAATGCGTCGACTGCGAGCCGGTGTAGGGGTCCTCGGCACGGCGAATCGTGAAGCCGGAACCCGTGCCCTCCCACATCGACACATCGGCGTCCTCGAAGCCGCCGTTGATGACGAGGTTCTCCCCCGCCGTCGCCGACGAGAGCACCTCCACGGTCGCGGTCGCAGCGATGTCGTCGCCCGCGGTGCCGTTGACGGTGTACAGGCCGGTTCCCGTGATCCACTCTGCATTCGCCGACCATGTCACCGGCACTGACTCCGACGTTCCATCCGTGTAGCGCACGGTCACCGTGCTCGGAAGAATGACAGCCTCGTCATCGAAGACGGTGATCGAGGGCGATGACACCGAGTCGACCTCGCGTGGCGCCACGGAGCCCGTCACCGCGTAGTCGTAGACCTTCAGGGACTCGAGCGGGTATCCGTCGAAGTCGAAGAGAGCCTGGTTGTCCCACGAGCTGCCTCCGTAGTAGACGCCCGCATCGGCCGGGTCGTACTCGCCGGCATAGCTGGATGCCCAGCCGGAGCCGTGCTGCTCCCACAGCTGCTGGTTCGATGCCAGCGCATCGGGCGGACCGACGGGAAGCCAGGCCGGCTCCCAGTAGAAGGTGCCGATGCCGCGGCCGTTCTCCACATTCGCGACGGCCTGCATCACGTCGCGGATGGCGAGGGCCTGACCCTGGACCGAGATCGAGTACTGGTCGTACTGGGTACGGATCGTGTTCTCGTGGCCGTCCCCGTCCTCGAGCGTGTACGCCCACGACACCTCGGCCACGGCGACGTCCTTGTCGTACGTCTGCGCGATCGTGTTCAGGCTGCTCGTGAGGTCCTCGAGCGATCCATGCCAGAACGGGTAGTACGAGCTGAGGAACACGTCGTAGTCCACGCCACGCTCGTCGAGCGCTGCAGCGAAAGACGGGTGGTTGCCCCGCTCGGGGTTGGTGAAGTGCACCGCGACCTGAGCGTCCGGCACGACCTCACGCACCGCGGCGGATCCGGCGCTCACCACGGTGGCGAAGTCATCCCAGCCGCCCACCTCGACGATCTGCTCGCTGGCATTCGGCGTGGTCTCGTTGCCGATCTGCACCATGCCGATGTCGACGCCCGCGTCCTCCATCTGCTGAAGAGTGGTGGCCGTGTAGGCGCGCACGGCGGCGGCCCGTTCCTCGACCGTGTCGAGGTCCTTCCAGGCCTTGGGCAGCTGCTGCTGGCCGGGGTGCGCCCAGAAGTCGGAGTAGTGGAAGTTCACCAGCACGCGCATGCCCGCGGCTGTCGCGCGCTCGGCGATCTCCGTGGCACGTGCCGCGTCCGTGTTTCCGCCACCGTAGCCGTCACCATCAGCCGTCCACGGGTCGTTCCACACACGCACGCGCACCCAGTTCACGCCGTTGTCGGCGAGCACCTCGAACAGATCCGCCTCTGCGCCTGAATCGTCGCGGAACACCACGCCGGATTCTTCGAGAGAGAGCACCGACGAGACGTCGACGCCGTTGATCCACCCCTCGCCCATGCCCTCGACCTTGGGGACGGTGATCCCCGCGTCGATGGGCTCGTCCTCTGCAGCCGATGCTGTGGTCACCAGTCCGGTGACGGCGAGCGCGGAGGCGGCCGCCGTAGCCGTGACCGCTCTCAGTCTGTGTCGCAATGCCATCTGCATGTCCTTTCGATCCTCATTGATCTGTGCGGTGTCGCCCGCGGTCGCGGGCGGGAGGGCGCTGCGCGGTCAGCCCGTGCGCGCGAAGGCTGTGACCGCTCCCAGTGCAGTCCAGCCGAATACCAGGCGTGTGAGTGTCATGAGTGGCGGCTGCCTCAGCCCTTGACCGAGCCGGACGACAGTCCGCCCACGATGAACCGCTGAAGCGACAGGAACAGGACCAGCACGGGGATCGCCGCGATCACAGCGCCGGCGGCGAACAGGCCCCAGTTGCTCGTGAGCTGGTTCGACACCCATTGATACATGCCGACGGCCAGCGTCCATTGATCCTCGGAGACGAGCACGATCCTCGCCAGGATGAAGTCGCCGAATGCGGAGATGAAGGCGAGCAGTCCGACCACCGCGAGGATCGGCGTGACCAGCGGCATGATGAGCTGCCAGTAGATCTGCGAGTGGGTGGCGCCATCGATCTTGGCAGCCTCATCGATCTCGACCGGAATCGAGTTGAAGAAGCCGTACATCAGGAAGGTGTTGGCGCCGAGAGCCCCGCCCAGGTACACGCAGATCAGTGCGATCTTCGAGTTGATCCCGAGGGCCGGAGCGACGTTGCCGAGCGCCGTCAGCAGCAGGAACACCGCGATGAACGCGACCGTCTGCGGGAACATCTGAATGATCAGCAGAGAGGTCAGCCCGGGACGCCTGCCGGTGAAGCGGAACCGCGAGAAGGCGTACGCGGCGGCCGCACCCATGATCACGGCTCCGAACGACGACGCGCCTCCGACGATCAGGGTGTTGGCGACCCAGGACCAGTACGACGTGTCGCCGAGGGCGGCGAAGTTCGCGAACGAGATGTCGCTGAACAGCGCCGCGCCGCTCGACAGCGTGCCCGAATCGGACAGGGCCGCCGAGAGCACATACACGAGCGGGAAGACCGAGTAGAAGATGATGACGGCAGCGACCGGGTACTTCCACCCGAGTTCGCCCCACCACCGGGACCGGCGAGTAGGTGCCTTGCGCTGTGCGAGGGCGTTCTGAGCAGACATCACTGGATCTCCTCGAGCTTGCGGGTCTGGCGGAAGGCGATCGCGGAGATGATGCCCACCACGATGAACACCACGATCGACAGCGCCGATGCGAGTCCATAGTTGGCCACTCCGCCGTCCACGCCGGAGATGCTGTAGATCGCGGAGATGAGGATGTCCGAGGATCCGAGCCCACTCGTCCCCGGGAACGGGGGGCCACCCTCGGTGAGCATGTAGATGATCGTGAAGTTGTTGAAGTTGAAGGCGAACGAGGCGATGGCGAGCGGCGCCGTCGAGACCATCAGCAGCGGTAGCGTGATCGAGCGGAACTGACGCCAGCGTCCGGCCCCGTCGATGCGCGCCGCCTCCATGGTCTCGCTCGGGAGCGCCTGCAGGGCACCGGTGCAGACCAGGAACCAGTACGGGTAGCTGAGCCACAGGTTGACCCAGAGGATCACCACCTTGGCGAGCAGTGGGTCACCGAGCCAGTTGATGTCGGCCCCGAAGAAGAACCAGTCGTTGATGATGCCGAACTCCCGGTTGAACATGCCTCGCCACAGCAGCGCGGACATGAAGGCCGGGAACGCGTACGGGAGGATGAACAGGGTGCGTAGCGAGCGCCTGGCGCGAATGCGCGGGTCGTTGTAGATGATCGCGAAGAGCAGGCCGAGGCCGAACGAGGTGAGCACCGTGAGGATCGCGAACGCGAACGTCCACAGCGTCACCTTCAGCAGCGGCCCTGACAGGGCCGTGTCGGTGACCGCATCCACGAAGTTGTCGAATCCCACCGTGACGACCCAGCCGGCGGGAAGGGAGCTGCCGTCAGCCGCGACGAAGTTGCCGGTGTCGGTGGCCTCGTAGACCGTCCCCGTCTCGGTGTCGGTCAGGGTGCGCGCGTCGGGATCCCACTCGAGGGTCGAGTTGTAGATCGCGCCCGACGACCCGTCGCGGGTGCGGATCGACCCTGACTCGGCGTCGTCGGAGACCGGGACGCGCAGCGCGACGACCTGGTTCTGCAGGTCCTGGTCGGTGAACAGCGCCGAGCGGGGGACGATCTCCCACCCCTCGACCTCGACCGGCGTGCCGGCGTCATCCACGACCGCACCGCCCACGGGCTCGAGGGGCTGCGTCTCGGTGCCGACGCTCACCTCGCCGTCGGCGTTGATCGCGAAGCCGATCTCGTCGCCGTTGTCGACGACGGCCAGTGGATAGGTGGGCGAGTCCTCGACGCGCTGCTCGTCCTGAATGAGCGCGGCGTCGACCGCCTGCTGCATCGAGCCGGCGTGCCCGGTGCCGTAGTTCGTGAAGGCGACGTACCCGGTGTAGCCGAGCACGAACACCTGGAAGACGAGAAGGAAGACGAGCCCGGGGAAGATGTACTTGAGCGGCAGCGTCCGCCTCATGAAGTAGATGACGTCTGCGGCGATCAGCAGCGCGGTCGAGGCGACGAGGATTCCCCACGCCTCCACGTTGAGCGCGGCGAAGATGATGCTCAGCCCCAGCGCGTTGACGAGCGCCATCATGAGGAGCTTCGCCACGAAGCCCCACCCGACGCCGCGCCAGCCGCGCGCGTGCGATTCTCGCAGGTCGCGTTCCTGGCGCGGTGCGCCCGTCTCCACGGTCATGAGTGCTCCTGTCGTGTTCGTGCAGTCAACCAGGGAACCGGTCGCGAGGGCGGATCTCCGCCCTCGCGACCGGGCCGTGCAGTAGTGCTAGCCGATGCTCGCTTCGAGCTCGGCGACCATGTCGTTCCAGGTCGACACGGGGTCAGCGCCCGTGATGATCTGGATCTCTGCGGCGTTCCACAGCTCCCACACGTTGCCCATCTCGGGGATGGACGGCATCGGGACGCCGGCTGCGGCCGACTCGACGAAGCCTGCCGTGATCGGGTCGGCGGAGACCTCCTCTGCCAGCGCGCTCAGCGCGGGCAGGCGGGGGTCGGCCTCGTAGAGGGTGCGCTGGGCGTCCTCGGTGGCCATGTAGTTGGTGAGGAACTCGTTCGCCAGCAGCGCGTTCTCGCTCTGTGCGCTGAGGTAGAAGCCCTGCACGCCCACGAACGGCGCGGCGGTCTCGCCACCGGCCGAGACCATCGGCGAGACGACCAGGTTCATGTCGCCCTCATCGAAGAACGGCATCCACGGACCCTGCAGGATGAACGGCGACTCGCCGCTCGCGAACAGCTGGTTCGAGGTGTCGTAGTCGATCGTGTCGGAGAACACCCCGGTGCCGGCCGAGCCGTTGTCGTAGAGGAACTGCGCGAAGGCCTCTCCAGCCTCGCCGCCCATGCCGACCTCAGTGGTGTAGGACCCTGCCTCGTCCTGAACGAACACAGGCGACCCGAACGAGGTCTGCAGCGGGTACGCGCTGTAGCCGTCGCCGGCGGTGCCGTTCGTGAACAGGATGAACGGACGGTCCTCGAAGCCCGCCTCGTTCGACATCTCGATCATCTCGTCCCACGTGGTCGGCGCAGTGTCGCCCACCAGGTCGGCGTTCTGGATGAGGGCGATCGCCTCGGTCGAGTACGGCAGGCCGTAGAGCTGGCCGTCGTAGGTCATCGCGTCGAGAGCCACCTGCTGGAAGTCGGCCGCCTTGTCGCCGATGTCCACGGTGTCGACGACACCAGCGGTCACGAGCGCGCCCAGCCAGTCGTGAGCGCCGACGGTGATGTCGGGACCCTCGCCGGTGGGAACCTGCGCGATGAAGTCGTTGCGGAGGTCCTCGAAGTTCTTCTGGACCAGGGTCACCGTGGCGCCCGTGTCGGCCTCGAACTGCTCGGCCGCGGTCGCCAGCGCCTCTTCGCGCTCCGCGTCCGTCCAGATGACGAGCTCGGCGCCGGTGCCGTCGATGGCGGGCGCCTCGGACTCCGAGGTCTCAGGTGCGGCCGAGGTCTCAGCGGGCTCCGGGTCTCCTGAGCTGCAACCGGCGACGAGCGCAGCGGTCGCCGCGAAAGCGGCTCCCCATGCAATCTGCTTGCGCATGATGTTTCCTTCCGAAAGTGGGCCGCATCGCGCCTCTCGGGCGAGATCGCGTCGGTGCGACCGCTGGTGTGGTGCGACATCGCCGTCAGTGGCGCTGCCGCGTCGTTGATATCGAGGTTTCTGAGGTGAATCGGCGGCGCAGGTGCCGCCGGGTGGGAGCGGACGTCAGCGACCACCCCCCTCTCGAGCGTGCGAGGTCCGCACGACGGCGACGTCGCCGGCCTGCAGCTCGAGACTTCCGTCGACCCTGGCACCGGTGATGAGGTCGGTGCCGTGGATCGGAAGATCAGCGTGAGTCTCGCCGTGGTTCACGGCGATGACGTAGTCGGAGGCCTCGCCGTGGCGCGTGACGACCTCGACGCCTGCGGGCGTGCCAGGCAGGTCGATGTCAGCGTCGGCGTAGACATCGGCCATGACCGCCGCGAGCGCATCCGCACCGAGGCGAGTGCCGATGTACCAGCCGTGGCCCTCGCCATGGGAGTGCCGCGTGATCGCAGGCATGCCCGAGCCGGGTCCGTCGACGAAGGTGCCGCGCACCTCGGCGCCCGCGAGCGTCATGTCCTCGGCCCACACGTCCGCGGGCAGCGACTGCTCTCCGTAGGTCACGGTCATCGATCGCCCCGCACGGAGCGGCAGGTACTCCTCGACCGTGAGGCCCAGCGCATCGCGCAGGGGCGCTCCGAACCCGCCCTCGTGCACGGCATCGTGCTCGTCGACCACGCCCGCGAAGCACGACACGAGCAGGGTGCCGCCGTTCGCGACGAAGTGGGTGAGGTTCTCGCCGGCCGATGCGGTGAGCAGGTAGGACGCGGGCGCCACCACGAGCTTGTAGCCGCTCAGATCGTGCTCGGGGTGCGCGAAGTCGATGGTGACGTTGTCGCGCCACAGGCGCTCGTAGTACGCCCTCATGCGCTCACGGAACTGGAGGTCGTCGGACGGTCGCCACTCGAGGTCCTGCGCCCACAGCGAGTCCCAGTCGTACAGCACGGCGACGTCTGCCTTGACGGTGCTGCCGCGGAGCTCCGCGAGGTCCTTCAGGTGGGCGCCGAGCTGCGTGACCTCGCGGAACACCCGCGAGCCGGGGCCGGCGTGCGGCACCATCGCGGAGTGGAACTTCTCCGCGCCAGAGCGCGATGCCCGCCACTGGAAGAACATGATGGCGTCCGCGCCGCGGCCCAGGTGGGTGAGCGCGTTGCGACGCATCTCGCCCGGGCGCTTGGCGACGTTGCGTCCCTGCCAGTTGACGGCCGAGGTGGAGTGCTCCATCAGGATCCACGGGCGACCGCGGCCCACGGATCGCGTGAGGTCGGCCGCCAGTGAGAGACCGATGTGGGAGTCCTCGTCGGGCGCCCAGAGGTAGTGGTCGTCCGAGACGATGTCCATCTCCTCGGCCCACTTCCACAGGTCGGTGTTCCAGGACTGGTGCGCCATGAGGTTGGTGGTGATCGGCTGGGTGGCGTGAGCGCGAATCGCGTCTCGCTCGATGCGGAAGCACTCGCGCAGCTGCTCGTCGGTGAAGCGCGCCCAGTCCAGCTTCATCGCCGGGTTGGCGACCGACGGCATGGCGGCCGGTGCGACCACGTGCTCCCAGTCGTCGTAGTGCTGGCCCCAGAACGCGGTGCCCCACGCGCCATTGAGGGCGTCGAGCGTGCTGTAGCGGCGCTGCAGCCAGCTCTGCCACGAGGCGACGGCGCGCGGCGAGAAGTCCTCGCCCACCGGCACCCCGTACTCGTTGTGGACGTGCCACATCACGACGGCCGGGTGGTCGGCGTAACGGGTCGCGAGCTCGGTCGCCAGGCGCTCGATCGCGGCCCGGTACTCCGGCGAGGCGTGCGAGGCCATCCCGCGAGAGCCGAAGCCCATGACGGTTCCGTCCTTGGCGACCACACGCGCATCGGGGTACGCGTGGAAGAACCATGCGGGCGGCGACACGCTCGGCGTACCGAGGTCAACGGCGATGCCGTGGGCGTGCAGAAGGTCGAGGAGCTCGTCCATCCACGCGAAGTCGTAGAGGCCCTCCTTGGGCTCGAGCAGTGCCCACGAGAAGATGCCGACGCTCACCAGGTTCACCCCGGCCTCACGCATGAGCGTGACGTCCTCGTCCCACACCTCGCGCGGCCACTGCTCGGGGTTGTAGTCGCCCCCGTACGCAATGCCTTCGAGTGCGGGCCAAGCAGACTGCGTCATGACGCTCCGTTGAGTCGGGCGGCGCGAGCCGCGTTCGTGTAGCCACCTGAGGCAAACCTGTGACCGGTCACAGTTCTACGCCCCGCCCGCCGGAAAAGCAAACTCCCGCGAAGGATCGTGACCCAACTGTGACGGACTGCCCGCCCGCGAATGGAAACGCTTACATTGTGCGATCACACTCGCCGCGACGCAAATTTCTGACCCGTTTGTGACCATATCGTCACCGCTTGCACGGGCGCTCGGAGGTCCGTCGGTGCCGCCGCACCCAAGAGGGCTAGGCTCAGGCGTCGTGGAGACCCAGATGAGCCAGATGACGAACACGGGGCGGCGCAAGCCGACGATCCGTGACGTCGCCGCGGCCGCTGGGGTCTCGCGCGGCACCGTCTCGCGGGTCCTCAACGGTGGGCACTGGGTGTCCCCCGAGGCGCGCACCGCCGTCGAGCAGGCGATCCAGACCACGGGGTACTACGCCAACCACCACGCCCGCTCCCTGGCCACCGGCCGCGCCAACTCGGTCGCCTTCCTCCTCACCGAGGAGCACCAGCTGCTCTTCGACGACCCCACGTTCCCCCTGCTCCTGCGCGGAGCCGCGGAGGCGCTGGCGCAGCGACACAAGACCCTCGTGCTGCTCGTCGCGGGCACGCCGGAGGAGCGCGAGAACGTCGCCCAGTTCGTGGGCGCCGGGCACGTCGACGGCGTGCTGCTGATCTCCTCTCACGAACGCGATCCGCTGCTCGAGTCCCTGCTCGCCTCTGGCGTGCCGACCGTCGCCTGCGGAATCCCGCTCGGGCATCAGGCCGAGATCACCACCGTGTCGGTGGACGAGATCGGCTCCGCCCGCACCGCGACGCGCCACCTCATGGACTTGGGCCGCTCGCGGATCGCCATGATCACCGGCCCGCCCGACACTCCCGGCGGCCGGTTCCGCGTGGTCGGCTTTCGCGAGGAGCTCGGCGACCGGTTCGACCCCGCGCTCGTCGAGGAGGGCGACTACTCACGCCAGTCGGGGGCCGATGCGATGGCCCGGCTGCTCGAGCGCGCACCAGACATCGACGCCGTCTTCGCGGCCTCCGACCGCATGGCGGCCGGCGCCATCGCCACGGTGCGCGCCGCGGGCCGTGTGGTCCCCCAGGACGTCGCGGTGGTCGGATTCGACGATTCCGGCCTCGCGGCCACGCTCGATCCCCCACTCACGACCATGCGCCAGCCGTTCGGCGAGATCAGCTCGACCATGGTCGAGCTGCTGCTCGAGCTGGTCGAGGGCCGCTCGGCGGAATCGGCGACCCTGCCCACTGAACTGATCGTTCGCGGGACCGCCTGAGTCCTCTTCCCCCCGCATCGGCCGCCGTCCGAGCCTGCGGATCGGGCGAGGCGCTACCGGCCGTCGCGATCAGCCGGTAGGTTCGATACATGCCGTTCTATGGAGAGCAATCCGTCGGACGCATCCCGATTGTCGGGGTGGGTCCGTCGCTCGAAGAGGGTCGCTGGCCGGCCCGCGCCGTCGTCGGGGAGGCGGTTCCCATCTGGGCGACCATCTTCCGCGAGGGCCACGACGCGGAGGGTGCGACCGTCGTCGTGACGCGACCGGACGGCAAGCGGGACGTCCTCCCGATGCCGTGCACGGACTGGGGCAACTCCCTGTACGAGGCCGCATGGATCCCCAAGCTCGAGGGCCACCACACCTTCCACGTCGAGGCGTGGTCCGACCCCTACTCCACGTGGGCGCACGCCGCGGAGGTGAAGGTCAGGGCCGGTGTGGACGTGCAGCTCATGCTCGACGACGGCGTCACCGTCCTCGCTCGCGCGCTCAAGGAGGTGCGTCGCACTGCGGCCGGCAAGGCACTCCTGACCGCGGCCATCGAGACGCTGAACGACCACTCGCTGGATCCAGAGGTCCGGCTCGCCCCCGCGATCAGCGACGATGTCGCGGACGAGCTCACCGCACGACCGCTGCGCGAGTGGGTGACGCCCTCAGCGGTCTACCCGCTGCTGATCCAGCGAGAGAAGGCGCTGATCTCCGCCTGGTACGAGATCTTCCCCCGCTCCGAGGGCGCGCGATACGTCAAGAAGACGGGCGAGTGGCGCTCCGGCACGTTCGCCACGGCCGCGAAGCGCCTCCCGGGGATCGCCGACATGGGGTTCGACGTCGTCTACCTCACCCCGATCCACCCCATCGGCGACACCCACCGCAAGGGACGCAACAACTCGCTCAAGGCTGAGCCCGGCGACCCCGGCAGCCCGTACGCGATCGGATCGGCGGAGGGTGGCCACGACGCGATCCACACCGACCTGGGGACGATGCGCTCGTTCAAGACCTTCGTCGCTCGCGCCAGGGAGCTCGGCCTCGAGGTGGCACTCGACCTCGCCCTGCAGTGCTCGCCCGACCACCCCTGGGTGACGGAGCACCCCGAGTGGTTCACCACGCGCACGGACGGCACCATCGCCTACGCGGAGAACCCTCCCAAGAAGTACCAGGACATCTACCCGCTCAACTTCGACAACGACCCCGAGGGCATCTACCAGGCCGTACGCGATGTCGTCCAGGTGTGGATCGATGCTGGCGTCACGCTGTTCCGCGTCGACAATCCGCACACCAAGCCCTTGACCTTCTGGGAGCGGCTGCTCACGGACATCGCGCGGCGACATCCCGAGGTGATCTTCCTCTCGGAGGCGTTCACCCGCCCGGCCATGATGCACACCCTCGCGCGCATCGGCTTCCACCAGTCGTACACGTACTTCACCTGGCGCCAGAGCGCGACGGAGATGGGCGAGTACCTCGAGGAGGTGTCCGACCGCGAGTCGTCGTTCTACATGCGGCCCAACTTCTGGCCCACGACGCATGACATCCTGACCTCGGACATGCAGGCCGGCGGCGCTCCCCTGTTCAAGGCCAGGGCCGTGCTCGCCGCGACCGGATCGCCCAGCTACGGGATCTACACCGGGTACGAGTTCGTCGAGAACGTGCCGCGGCCCGGTGTCGAGGAGCAGATCGACAACGAGAAGTACGAGTACAAGCCCCGCGACTGGGCCGCAGCGGACCGCTACGGCGTGCAGGACGTCCTGACCCGCCTCAACAGCGCGCGTGCGCGCCACGTGGCGCTGCGCCGGCTTCGCGGGCTCACCCTGCACTCCAGCTCGAACAGCGACATCCTGTGCTTCTCCCGGCACGTCCCCGCCGCCGAGTCCCCCACGGGCAAGGCGGACACGGTGATCGTGGCCGTCAGCCTCGACCCGCATGTGGTGCGCGACGCGATCATCACGCTCGACATGGCAGCGCTCGGCCTGACGGACGACGCCCGCATGGTGGTCGACGACGCCCTGACCGACGCGACCTACACCTGGGGCAAGGAGTTCTACGTGCGCTTCGACCCCGCCGTCACGATGGCGCACGTCGCCGGGGTGCGCGGGCTGTGACGGACACGCACCACGACGGCTCCCGCAAGGACGCTAGGGTGAGTGGAACGAGTGTGAACTCTTCCCTGCTACGCGGGGCGACGGCGACCACCCGGCGCCGCGCGACCAACGACGACAGGCTGGTGATGCGCGATGGCTGCTCAGGACATCGATAAGGCCGCGCTCGCCGAGATCGCGGCTGGCACCCACCACGAGCCCCACGCGGTGCTCGGCCCGCACGTCGGCGCGAACGGCGTGACGGTCCGGGTCCTGCGACCGCTCGCCGGTGAGGTGACGATCGAGACTCTCGAGGGCTCCTTCCCCGCGGTGCACGAGTACGAGGGCATCTGGCGTGCCGAACTGCCAGGAGACGAGGCGCCCGACTATCGCGTGCACGTCACGTATGCCGGCGAGCCGCTGGTGCAGGACGACCCATACCGGTTCCTCCCGGTTCCCGGCGAGCTCGACCAGCACCTGTTCCGAGAGGGACGCCACGAACGCCTGTGGGACGTGCTGGGTGCGAACGTCAAGCGTTTCCCGTCCGTGCTCGGCGATGTCACCGGCACCTCGTTCGTGGTGTGGGCGCCGAATGCCCGCGCCGTGCGGGTGGTCGGCGAGTTCAACAGCTGGAACGGCGTCACCCACGCGATGCGCTCGCTCGGCTCGACCGGACTGTGGGAGCTCTTCATCCCCGGCGTCGGCGACGGCACCAAGTACAAGTACGAGATCCTCGGCAGAGACGGCCACTGGAAGCAGAAGGCCGATCCGATGGCGCGGTGCACGGAGGTGCCGCCGAAGACCGCATCGGTCGTCACCGAGTCCTCGTATGAGTGGCGCGACGCTGACTGGATGGCGAAGCGCGCGAACTCGGAGCCGCATCGCGCCCCCATGAGCGTCTACGAGGTCCACCTGGGCTCGTGGCGCCAGGGCCTGGGATATCGCGAGCTGGCCCGCGAGCTCGTGGAGTACGTGTCGGACATGGGCTTCACGCACATCGAGCTCATGCCGGTCATGGAGCACCCCTTCGGCGGGTCCTGGGGCTACCAGGTCACGTCGTACTACGCGCCCACCTCACGGTTCGGGTCCCCCGACGAGTTGCGACACCTCATCGACGAACTCCACCAGGCGGGCATCGGCGTGCTGCTGGACTGGGTGCCCGGTCACTTCCCCAAGGACGAGTGGGCGCTCGGCCGGTTCGACGGCACCCCGCTCTACGAGCACCCCGACCCGCTTCGCGGCGAGCAGCCCGACTGGGGCACCTTCATCTTCGACTTCGGCCGCCGGGAGGTGCGCAACTTCCTGGTCGCCAATGCGCTGTACTGGCTGCAGGAGTTCCACGCCGACGGTCTCCGCGTCGACGCGGTCGCGTCGATGCTCTACCTGGACTACTCGCGCAGCGCAGGACAGTGGCGCCCCAACATCCACGGCGGTCGCGAGAACCTCGACGCCATCGCCTTCCTGCAGGAGACCAACGCGACGGCGTACCGGGCGAGCCCCGGCATCGTCATGGTCGCGGAGGAGTCGACTGCGTGGCCGGGCGTCACCGCCCCCACGTCCGGCGGCGGGCTGGGATTCGGTCTCAAGTGGAACATGGGCTGGATGAACGACACCTTGCGCTACCTGCGCGAGGAGACCGTGAACCGCTCGTACCACCACCACACCATCACGTTCTCGTTGATGTACGCGTTCTCCGAGCAGTTCATGCTGCCGCTCAGTCACGACGAGGTCGTGCACGGCAAGGGATCGCTGCTGACCCGCATGCCCGGCGACCATTGGCAGCGGGTGGCCGGCATCAGGGCGCTGTTCGCCTACCAGTGGACGCACCCCGGCAAGCAGTTGATCTTCATGGGAGACGAGTTCGGCCAGGAGGCCGAGTGGTCCGAGGGCCGCTCTCTCGACTGGTGGCACCTCGATGACCATCTCCACGCGGGTCTGAAGGACTTGGTCCGCGACCTCAACCGGCTCTACAAGGAGGTGCCGGCGCTGTGGGAGCGCGACTCGGACCCTCAGGGCTTCACGTGGATCGATGCCGATGACACGGATCGCAATCTCATCGCATTCCTGCGGTGGGACAGCCGGGGCGAGCCGGTGGCGGTCGTCATCAACTTCGCGGGCGTGCCTCACGAGCGCTACCGGTTGGGCCTGCCCTCAGGCGGCATCTGGGAAGAGGTGCTCAACACGGACGCGGAAGGCTACGGCGGCTCCGGCGTCGTCAATCTCGGCGACGTGAAGGCGGCCGACAAGCAGCACGGCACGTGGGAGCACTGTGCCGAGCTGCGGATCCCGCCGCTGGGCGCCGTGGTGCTCCGTCAGCGCCGCTGACAGCACCCCTGCCCTTCCCTGTCCGGCACTCACGGTCGTCTACGGGATGTGGCTGAGCCCTGTCCGGCAGTCAGCGTCCATCAAGGCCGGACAGGAGCTCCTGACGTGCCACAGGGGTCAATGAGAGCCGGACAGGAGCGGGGCTAGAAGAGCGCCGCCGCGAGCGCCTGACGAGCCTTGACCACGCGGGCGTCGTCCGTGCCGACCACGTCGAACAGCTCGACGAGCCGCACGCGCACCTGCTCGCGCTCGGGCCCGGCGCTTGCGCGCACCACGTCGATCAGACGCGCGAACGCGTCCTCGACCTGTCCGCCCATGACATCCAGGTCCGCCACGGCCATCTGCGCCTCCACGTCGTGCGGGGCATCCGCCGCCGCGCCGCGCACGGCGTCCACGTCCGCGAGCCGGCTGCGCTCCATGAGAGCCACCTGAGCGCGGCCCGCCCGCGCATCGGCGTCCTTGGGGTTCTCGCGCAGCGCGCGGTCGTAGGCGTCGATGGCTGCGACGTAGTCCTCGCGCTCGATCGCGTCGTACGCCTCCTGATGCAGCGGCGGCAGGGGCGGCGGCTCCGGCTCGCCCTGGGGCTGCTGAGGGGCGCCGCCCACCGTTCCGGTCACGCCGTTCTGACGAGCGATCTCGAGCACCTGGTCCAGCACGCCGATGATCTGCTCGTCCTCGGCGTTGCCCTGGAACAGCGGCGCGGGACGCGCGGCGATGAGTGCCATGACCGTGGGGACGGCCTGCACCTGGAACGCCCCCGCGACTGACATCTGCGTGTCGATGTCGCACGAGGCCAGCACGAAGGCGCCGTTGTAGCGCGCCATCAACCGCTGCATGCGCTCGACGAGCTCCTTCGACGCGGGTGAGGCGCTCGACAGGAACACGATCACCACGGGGACCTGCGCCGAGGACTGCGCCAGCTCCTGGAGGCTCTGCTCCGTCACCTGGATGACGGGAGGTGCGCTCTGTTGACCCCCGGCCGTCGCCTGCTCGGCAGGCGCCGCAGGCTCGTCCTTCTTCACGAACTGGGAGAGGTCGACGGAACCGCGCAGCGGAACCTCAGGGTTGTCAGCAGTCATGCTCGCCTAACTGTCGGAGACGTTGATCAGCGTGTGCTCGGCCGCGACCACTGCGGGCAGCGCGTCGACGTCCGGGCCGGGAATGTACAGGGCCACCATGTCCAGGTACTCGTGGGTCACGGTGTCGTCGAGCTCGCCGTCGAGGAGCGGCTCGTCCTCGTCCGGGATGGATACGGTCGCGTCCTCCACGGTGAACGAGGAGGTGAGGCTGATGGGAGAGAAGACCAGCGCGCCGCCGTCCGCCGTGCCCATGACGAACGAGCCTTCGACGTCGGTCTCGATGGTCTCGGTGTACTCGCCGTCGGAATCCTCGGCGGCCTCGGTGAGGGTCTCGCGTGCCGCGAACAGCCGCTCGCGGTAGGAATCGGCGGCGAAGGACTCCTCGAAGTCCGATCCCTCACCCTCACGGAGCAGCTTCACGTAGTTGGTGAGGACCTGCTCGGGGTTCGGGTCGAGAGTGTCGGTGCTCATCTCGAGCTGCGCCGCACCAGAGGAGGTGCCGGGCATCGCGGGCAGGGTGGCGCCCGGGATCATGTGCGCCCAGCCGCGCAGCTGGTACTCGGCGTCGATGGAGTCCTGGACCCAGAGCAGCACCACCGGGGTGACGTCCTCCGATGCCTGCTCCGTGACCGAGACGAGCGTGCGCGGCCATGTGTCCGCGCCCGAGACGTAGACGGCCTGCATCTCGGAGGGGATCTCCGTGGGGTCCGGTCCGTCCTCGGCGTCGGCCAGCGCGTACTCGATCTCGCGCAGGATCTTCGCGTCGCCTCCGACACGGTCGACGAGGAGGTCGGCGTCGCCCGCGCGGTCGGCCGCCGCGAGCTCCGCGAGGGTGTCGTCGATGATCTGGGTGCTCTGCGGCTCGAGCAGAGCCGCAGCCTCCGTCATCGGCGGTGCGGAGGTGACCGGTGCGGGCACCTCGGCCACGCATCCGGTGAGCACGACGGCTCCCGCGGCGGCCATTGCTCCGGTGATCATGAGGCGGTTCATGGCCGCTCCTCTCCCGGGTGGTCGTCCGATGGTGGGGCCGGTGGTGGGGGCGACTGCTCCTCGTCGTCAAGGCTGGCGTCGGGGAGGTGCTCTCCCTTGGCCCGGCGAGAACGGCGGGTGCCGGGACTCCGGCCCGCCTCGTCATCGCCAGCGCGCTGGCGCTTGGCCATCCACTCCTCGCCCTTGGCCTGGGCCGGGCGCAGGTCGACGAACCTCAGCACGAGCGCGATCACGCCGACGGCGGTCAGGAAGGCGCCCCACCAGATGAGCGGAGTGATCCAGCCGTCGTCGACGTCGCGGGTCAGCGCGAGGTCGGTATCGGTCAGCGGCGAGCCATCCTCGCTCACGATCACCAGCGTCTCGCCGGGGGGCACATCGGAGGCCTGGATCGACAGCCGACCTTCACCGCGCCAGTCGCTGCGCCAATGGTCCTGCGAGGTGGTCGCCAGGATGTCGACGGGCTCCGCCTCGTCGGAGCCAGCCTCGTCGGCGTCCCCGGACGGAGATGGGCTCGGGCTGGGCTCCTCCTCCGGCTCCGCCGAGGCGGACGGGGAGGCCGAAGGCGAGGGGGACGGAGCGACCGGCTCCATGGCCTCGGTGGCGAGCGTCTCCCAGGCTGGCAGTCCGGACACTCGCGTCGCGCCGTGGTCGGCGAGCCACGCTTCGGCGTCGACCGGGCGTGCCGTCACGGCGACGATCGTGCCGTCGCCGGAGACGCCCAGGCGAGAGTCGCCTGCGAAGGCGATCATCTCCGCCTCGTAGACCACCACGGCGGTGTCGACGCTCGCTGATGCGGTGACGTCCCGCGGGGGTCGCTGCGACTCGGCGATCAGGCCCGCCGCCAGGAGCAGCACACCGATCACGCCCGCCACGAGCGCGGTTGTCCTCAAACTCACACAAACCTCCAGATGTACGCGTCCACTCTAAGAGACAACGGGGTAACGTCGCACGATGCCGCTTTGTCTCACCTCAGGCCGCGCATTACCCTGGGGAACGGACCGCGCGGCCAGTTCCGACCGCGCGAGAGGAGACCAGCATGCCTGATGAGACCCTGCCCTTTCCAGTAGCGATGCGCGGGTACGACCGCGAAGCCGTCGCTGCGCACATCGCGCGGCTGGAGGACTCGGTCAGAGAAGCCCAGTCCACCGCGCAGCAGGCACAGCACGACGCGGCACAGATCCGCGCTCAGTTCGACGACGCACAGCGCAGTCTCCGGGAGTCGGAACAGCCCACCTACAAGGGACTGGGCGCGCGAGTGGAGCAGCTGCTGCGCTCCGCCGAGGAGCAGTCGTCCGACGTGGTCCAGCGGGCGAACACCCACGCGCAGGACACCGTCGCGCGTGCCAACGTCGCGGCTCAGCAGCTGCGCGCACGCGCCGACAACGAGGTCGCCGAGATCCTGGCGCAGAGCCGCCGCGAAGCGGAAGAGATCCGCACCGCGGCCGAATCGGACTCCACCAACGTCCGCGACGCCGCATCGCGCCAGGCCGCGGAGATCGTGGAGAAGGCCCGGCGGGAGGCCGAGCGGCTGTCGTCCGCGATGGAGGCCGAGGCCGCCGAGCGGCGCGCGACGGCCGATCGCGAGGCCCACACGCTGCGTGCGACCGCGGAGCGCGAGGCCACGGAACTGCGTGTCACGTCTCAGCGCGAGGCCACGGAACTGCTCGACAACGCGCGCGGCGAGGCCGATGCCCTCGTCCAGGGCGCTCAGGAGGATGCCGACCGACTGCACGGCGAGGCCGACGCGGCTCTGGCGGCAGCGCGTGACGAGGCCAAGGCGATCGCGACCGAAGCGGCCGACGCCCTCGCCGCGGCTGAGGCGGAGGCCTCCGACGTTCGCACCACCGCCGATTCGCAGGCGGCCAGCATGCGCAACGAGGCGCAGACGTTCCTGACCCAGGCGAACCGGGATGCCGAGGCCGTCCGCGCGGACGCCGAGATCGCAGCCCGCGAGCTCCGCCAGCAGGCACAGCGCGAAGCCGATGCGCTGCGCGCCGAGACCGACGAGTACGACGACCTCACTCGCGGCGACGCCGAGGACTACGCGACGGCAAGCCGCCGGGAGGCGGACAGCTATCGCGCAGACACGCGCGCCGCGGCGGACGCGTACCGCGACACGACCGTGGGCGACGCCGACCGTGCGGCCCTGGAGATCCGCACCCAGGCGGACGCCGACATCGCCGCGCTGCGGTCCGACGCGGACGCCTACGACGCCGAGACCCGCGCCGACGCGGACCGCTACTCCGATGCCACGCGCGCATCGGCCGACGACGATGCGGCCGCGACCCGGGCGGCAGCCGACCAGTACGACCAGGCGAAGCGCACGGACGCCGACCAGTACCGCGACGACACCCTCGCCTCGGCGGATCGCGATGCCGCCGCCACCCGCGCCGCTGCCGACGAGTACGACCAGGCGACGCGTGCGGACGCCGACCAGTACGGGGACGAGACCCGAGCCGCAGCCGACACCTACGCGGAAGGCACCCGCGCATCGGCCGACGACGATGCCGCCGCCACCCGCGCGGCAGCGGACCAGTACGACACCGACACCCGCCAGGGCGCCGACGCGTACGCGCTGTCCACCCGTGAGGCGGGCGAGACGTACGCACGAGGAGTCCGGAAGGACGCCGACGGGTACGACGTCACCACGCGCAAGGCGGCGGACGACTACGCCCAGACCACTCGCGGAGAGGCCGACGACCACGCCGCGCGTGTGCGCCGAGAGGCCGAGAACTACGACGCCCACCTGCGCAACGAGACGGATGTCTACGCCGAGACCACCCGCCGGGAGGCGGACGCCTACGCACAGCAGACGCGCGACGCCGCCGACCGCGACGCCGCCAAGACGATCGCGGCGGGCGAAGCGCAGGCGGAGCAGCGCGTCGCCGATGGCGAAGCCGAGGCCAAGCAGATCCTCACGGTCGCCCGCAAGGACGGCGAGGAAGAGCGTGCCGCGGCCCATGCCGACGCCGAGGCCGCCCGCGAGGAGGCCCGTCGCACCCGCGAAGACCTGCAGGTCGAGATCGCGCAGCGCCGCGAGAAGGCCGAACAGGATCTCAGCCGGCGCCTTGCGGAGGCACAGGCTGAGGGGGCCGAGATGGTCGCCGATGCACGCCGACGCGCAGATGAGGCCGAGGAGCGGCTCAGCGCCTCTCTGGAGCGTGCGGAGACGGTGCGACGGGAGGCCGAGGTCCACTCGCAGACGCTGCTCACCAACGCCCGCAACAACGCGGACGAGATCGTCTCCGGCGCCCGCGAGCACGCGGAGTCGATCATCTCCGAGGCCGTGTCCGACGCGGAGCGCGAGCGCAACGCCGCCTCGCACGAGGTCGACGAGCTCAACCGTCAGCGCGAATCGATCACCGGGTACCTGGACGACCTGCGGGGGCTGCTCGGAGCGGACCCCGTGGCGAGCCTCAAGAAGGCCGCCGGCGCCGCCTCCAAGGACGACTCAGGGCCGTCTGCCGCGTCAGCACCGTCCGCCGCGTCGGCAGACGAGACGTCCGAGCCGGAATCCACCCCCGCTGCGGACCGCGGGTGAGCACGGCCCCCGAGGGCTCGCGCCACCCATGACCGACGACTCGCCCGTCTCGCCGCACCTCAGGCGTGCACAGGCGCTCGAGCGCCAGCGGCAGGGCGAGACGCGCCGCGCCGCCGAGCTGGTGCGCCAGTTCGCTGCCGACGCGGCTGCGGCCGGGCTGACGCCCGAGCGGCTCACCGCACGCACCTACGATGGCAGGTCCCGTCTGCGCACGACTCACGAGGGCTGGTACCTCAAGCGGGACAGGAGCGTCGCCGTCGGCACCGATGGCGAGTTCTACGTGATGTCGGCCCCGCGCAGCCTCCGTGGCCTCGTCAGAGGCGTGACGCTCGATCCGGGCGAGCCGCCGCTCGAGCTCGGCCGCGGGGCACGCGACGGCGAATCCATGCCGCTCACCGAGGCGCTCGCGAAGCGGCTCGCCGGCGGCGACGACTGGGCGGCATGAGCCTCGCCCCGAGCTGAGGAGTCTCCGCCGCGCTGCGGCGGGCGGTCTCCTCCGCGGACGTGGTCTACTCGGCTCTGCGCTTCGTCCGTGCGCTTCCTCCCGGGCTCAGGCTCGCAGCAGGGGCTCGAGCGCATCGGCCGTCGCCGCCGGCGCCTCGAGGGCCGCGAGATGACCGACCCCGTCGAGCACCACGGGCTCAACCCCGGCAGCCGCCGCCATCGCGTCTGCATCGGCCCGGTCCACGATCCCGTCAGCACCACCGATGACGGCCACGACGGGCGCGTCGACCGCGCGCAGCACCTCAGTGCGATCGGGCCGCGCGGCCATCGCGCGCTGACCCCACGCGATGCCGTCGCCCCGCTGAAGCGCGACATTCGCCGCCACCCACTCCACGAGCTCGTCGCGACCGGCGCCCTCCATCCCGACCATGCTCTCTGCTGCGGCGTGCGGGTCGGGGTGGCCGTTCGCGCCCTCCGCTGCCAACGCGACCTGCTCGCGCTTGGCGCGTGCCTCGTCGCCGTCCGCGGTCGCCTTGGTGCAGATCAGGCCCAACCCCGCCACGGCATCGGGCCACCGCTGCGCGACCGCCAGGGCGACGTAGCCGCCCATCGAGCAGCCGATCCACACGGCGGCGTCCGCTCCCGTGGCCTCGCGCATGGCGAGCACCGCGGCATCGGCGATGAGGTCCAGCCCGGGATCCTCGTCCGTGAGCGGCATCTCGCCGATTCCGGGCATGTCGAACGTGATCAGGTCGCCGCGCACGCGGTCGCCGAGCACGGTGATGAGAGGCTCCCATTGCTGGCGGTCCAGCGGGAACGCGTTGAGGAGAACGATCGGGGCGGCGTCGGGGATCAGGCTCATGGAAGCTCCCTCGTGACGGGCGGGCGGTCTCCCCTATTGCACCACGGCTGCCGCACCATGGTCATGGACCCACCCGGTCACTGCACGATGTCCGCGGCGACCTCGGTCGGGAGGGGCGCGCGGTCCGGCGCCACTTTCTCCACGATCGCGTCCAGCACGATGCGGACGTAGGTCTCCCCCACCCACAGGTGCTTGGCCTCATCGACCGCGACCAGGTCGAGCTGTGTCAGGGGCGCGAACCGTTCGCGCGCCTCGGCGGGCTGGAGGAAGTCGTCGTGCTCGGGCACGAGGGCCGTCACGGGCTTGCCGGAGGCGGCCCAGTGCTCGAGGTGAGAGGTCTCGGCGCGGCGCAGCGGGGGCGAGAGGAGGATCGCGCCCTCGACGTCCAGATCCGCTCCGTGCATCAGCGCCAGTTCCGTCCCGAAGCTCCAGCCGACGAGCCACCGGTGGGGCAGCCCCCGCGCGACGGCGAAGTCCACCGCGGCGCGCACGTCCGCCGCCTCGCCGTCCCCCTCATCGAACTCGCCCTCACTCGTGCCCCGCGGCGACGAGGTCCCCCGGGTGTTGAAGCGGATCACCGCGACGTCCGCCAGGTGCGGCAGGCGCCACGCGGCCTTGCGCAGCACGTGCGAGTCCATGAAGCCACCGTGCGTGGGCAGCGGGTGCAGCGTGATCAGCGTGGCGCGGACCTCGCCCGAGGCCGGCAGCGCGAGCTCGCCCACCAGCTCGAGGCCGTCGTCGGTGCGCAGCACGATGTCCTCGCGGATGGCAGGCAGCACAGTCATCGCCCGGATCTCGGCGCTGTCGCCCTGGACCTCGTCGGTGTCAGCCACGGTTCCTCCCAAAGGTGTTCCAACAGTGCGTGTGCCAGTGCCGGCGCTGCGCAGCGGCCTCCTCGGCGCCGAACAGTCCGTCCGCCGCCCAGGCCACGAGGTGGGCGGTGCGAGGCGGGATGTCCTGGCGGCACGCGGGGCACACGTAGGTCTTGTCGGTGGGCCGGGGCGTCACGACGATGTACTCCTCGCCGCCGGGGCCCGGCTCGCGCCGCCCGCCGGTCGCGTTCGCGACTCTGTCGACGTCCAGCTCGGGGTGCGGCTCTCCATACGGGCGCTTGGACGAGCGGCGCTTGGAGGGCATGGCCACCAGTCTAGGCGGGGAGCGAAAAGCGCCCGGCCGATGCGCGCATCGGCCGGACGCTCGTGTCGCCTGTGCTGCTCAGAAGGTACGCGGCGGCGTGGCCGCGAGCGCATCCGCCTGCTCGACGGGGACGACCGCGCGCTGGCGCAGGACCTCCTGGTACCAGTACGCCGAGTCCTTCCAGCGACGCTCGAGGGAGTCGTAGTCGACGTGCACGATGCCGAATCGCTTGGCGTAGCCCTGGGCCCACTCGAAGTTGTCCATGAGCGACCACGCCATGTAGCCGCGCACGTCCGCGCCCTCGCCGATCGCTTTCAGCACCGCGCCGATGTGGCCGTGGAAGTACTCGACGCGGTCGGTGTCGCGCACGCGCCCGTCCTCGTCGATCTGGTCGTTCCACGCGGAGCCGTTCTCGGTCACGTAGATGGGCTTCCCGGTCTCGCGGTGAATCTTGATCAGGTGAGCGTGGAAGGCGGAGGGGTCCACATTCCAGCCCATCTCCGTCAGCTTGCCGGTGGGCGGCATGAACTCGATCTCCTCGTCGCCCGGCCAGGGCGAGTTGGCGCCTGCCTTGTGGCCGTCCGCGAGGGTGGCGAGCTTGGTGGTCTCCTGGCCCTTATTCGGGTTGTGACGGACCACGTGCGACGCGTAGTAGTTGACGCCGAACCAGTCGACCTGGCCATGCATCTCTTCGAGGTCGCCATCCTGGAGGAAGGACCAGTCCGTCAGGTGCGCGGTGTTGGGCAGCAGCACCGCCGGGTACTCGCCCGTCACGAACGGGTCGTGGAACATCGTGTTGGCGAGCGCGTCGATGTGGTCGGCGGCGGCGCGGTCGGCCTCGCTGGAGGGGTCCCACGGTCGCGGCGTGTGGCAGTTGTTCACCAGGCCGATGCGAAGGTCGCCACGGACCTCCTTCATGGCGCGGTAGGCGCGGGCGTGAGCGAGGTTGAGGTGGTGGGCGACCTGCAGCGCTTCCGCATCGTCCGCGTGGCCAGGAGCGTGGGCCCCGGCGCCGTAGCCGACGAAAGCGGCGACCCAAGGCTCGTTGAGGGTGGCCCACATGTCCACGTCCGCCCCGAACTCCTCCGCCATGCGACGGGCGTAGACGGCGAACGCGTCGACGGTGCCGCGCGACAGCCAGCCGCCCTGATCATCCAGCGCCTGCGGCAGGTCCCAGTGGTACAGGGTCACCATGGGCGTGATGCCCTTGGACTTGAGACGGTCGATGATGCCGCGGTAGAACGCGATGCCCTCCGCGTTGAACTCGCCGGTGCCGAGCGGCTGCACCCGCGGCCACGCGATCGAGAAGCGATACGCCTGCAGGCCGAGCTCGGCCATCATGTCGATGTCCTCTTCCCAGCGATGGAAGTGGTCGCATGCGACGTCACCGCTGTCGCCGCCCACGACCTTGCCTGGAGTCGCGCAGAAGGTGTCCCAGATGGACGGACCGCGGCCACCCTCTCTGGCGCCGCCCTCGATCTGGTACGAGGCAGTCGCGGCTCCGAACAGGAAGTCGTCGGGGAAGGTCTGAGGCGTCGTTGTCATGCGCACCAGTCTAACGAACCGTTTCGACAATTTCTACCGAGTGGTAGGCAGGGCGCGCGGGTGGGCCGTGGCTTCCTCACTGACGAAGTGGGCCGACTCCAGTGCGGACGCTGCGCCCTCGCCTTCCGCACGGAGACCACAGCACTCGATCAGTGCAGACGCTGCGCCGCGCCCTAGAACAGGCGTGTGGAGGAGTCGTCGACGCCCCGCATCGCGTCATAGTCGAGCACCAGGCACCGGATGCCCCGGTCCTGCGCCAGGACGCGTGCCTGGGGCTTGATCTCCTGTGCGGCGAAGACGCCTTCCACGGGGCTCAGCAGGGGGTCGCGGTTGAGGAGCTCCAAGTAGCGGGTGAGCTGCTCGACGCCATCGATGTCTCCCCGGCGCTTGATCTCGACGGCCACGGCCGCTCCGGCGGAGCTGCGGGCCAGAATGTCGACGGGACCGATCGCCGTGGGGTACTCGCGGCGCACGAGGGTGTGGCCGTCTCCCAGCACCGAGATCTGGGCGGCGAGGAGCTCCTGCAGGTGCGCCTCGACGCCGTCCTTGATGAGGCCGGGGTCGACGCCGAGCTCGTGCTGCGTGTCCGCCAGCACCTCGTGGATCTCGATCTCGAGCCGGTCGTCGGTCTTGTCGTGCTGGACGGTCCATACCGCCGTCACGCCGGCCGATGCTTGGGCCGCGTCAGGCTCGATCTCACGGGTGGTGCACGGCGGGCTCATCCAGTTGAGCGGCTTGTACGAGCCGCCATCGGAGTGGAGCAGCACGGAGCCGTCGGCCTTGAGCATGATCGCCCGGGTGGCGAGAGGCAGATGCGCGCTGAGCCGCCCGGAGTAGCGGGCGGCACAGCGCGCGATCACGACGCGCATGGATCAGTCCTCGTCAGGCTCGGCCGGCTCCGCGACGATGTTGACGATGTTGTGGTCGAACGAGACGAAGCCGCTCTTGATCGGGAACTCGCTCCAGTCCCCGCTCTCGCCGCGCACCCGGACCGTGCCGGAGCGCAGCAGCGACAGGATGGGCTCGTGGTTCGCGAGCAGACCGATCTCCCCCTCGACCGAGGGGGCGATGACGCGCTCCGCCGTCCCGGACCACAGCGTGCGGTCCGGGCCGACGATGTCGACGGTGAGGGGGCCGGCCATGGTCAGCCGATCTCCTTCTGGATGCGGGCCCAGTTCTTGTCCAGGTCCTCGAGGCCACCGATGTTGAAGAAGGCCTGCTCGGCGATGTTGTCGTACTTGCCGTTGACCAGCCCATCGAACGCCTCGATGGTCTCGGTCAGCGGCACGGTCGACCCCGCCACGCCGGTGAACTGCTCCGCCATGTAGGTGTTCTGCGACAGGAACTGCTGGATCTTGCGCGCACGGGCGACGATGATCTTGTCCTCCTCGGACAGCTCGTCGACACCGAGGATCGCGATGATGTCCTGCAGCTCCTTGTTGCGCTGAAGGATCGACTTGACCGAGTTCGCCGTCTCGTAGTGCTTCTGGCCCACGTAGCGCGGGTCGAGGATGCGAGAGGTGGAGGTCAACGGGTCGATCGCGGGGTACAGACCACGCGAGGCGATCTCACGCGACAGCTCCGTGGTGGCGTCCAGGTGGGCGAACGTGGTCGCCGGGGCCGGGTCGGTGTAGTCGTCAGCGGGCACGTAGATGGCCTGCAGC
This sequence comes from Demequina muriae, assembly GCF_030418295.1. Classification (NCBI taxonomy): domain Bacteria; kingdom Bacillati; phylum Actinomycetota; class Actinomycetes; order Micrococcales; family Demequinaceae; genus Demequina; species Demequina muriae. Next base: position 1,985,108 of record NZ_JAUHQA010000001.1, on the reverse strand, counting down.
GACGTGATCGAGTGGCCACGGGTCGACGTGATGCGCTCCTGCAGCTGACCCATCTCGTCCGCCAGGGTGGGCTGGTAGCCCACGGCAGACGGCATGCGGCCCAGCAGGGTCGACACCTCGGAACCGGCCTGCGTGAAGCGGAAGATGTTGTCGATGAACAGCAGCACGTCCTGCGACTGCACGTCGCGGAAGTACTCGGCCATCGTCAGCGCCGACAGGGCCACGCGCAGACGCGTGCCCGGGGGCTCATCCATCTGGCCGAACACCAGGGCGGTCTGCTCGATGACGCCGGACTCGGTCATCTCCTCGATGAGGTCGTTGCCCTCACGGGTGCGCTCGCCCACTCCGGCGAACACCGACACACCGTTGTGGTTGTTGGCGACGCGGTAGATCATCTCCTGGATGAGGACGGTCTTGCCCACGCCGGCACCGCCGAACAGGCCGATCTTTCCACCCTGCACGTACGGGGTCAGGAGGTCGATCGACTTGATGCCGGTCTCGAACATCTCCGTCTTGGACTCGAGCTGGTCGAAGGCCGGCGGCTTGCGGTGGATGGGCCACCGTTCCGTCACCTCGATGACCTCGCCCTCCTTGGCGTTCAGCACCTCACCGGTCACGTTGAAGACGTGACCCTTGGTGACGTCGCCGACGGGAACCGAGATGGGCTCGCCGGTGTCGACCACCGTGGCGCCGCGCACGAGGCCGTCGGTGGGCTTCAGCGCGATCGCGCGCACCATGTTGTCGCCCAGGTGCTGCGCGACCTCGAGGGTCATGTGCAGCGTGCCGTTGCCCTCGCCTTCGCCCTGCGCCGTGAGATCGATCTCGGTGGTGAGCGCGTGGTACATGTCGGGAATGGAGTCAGCCGGGAACTCGATGTCGACCACGGGGCCGATCACCCGAGCCACGCGACCGGTCACGGCCTTCGTGGGGGCGTCCTTCGTCTCGGCGGGCGTGTCGCCTGCCGGCTTCTTCGCGGTCTTCGCGGTGGGGGTCATGGGTGTCTCGCTTCCGATCACGAGGCCGCGAGCGCATCGGCGCCCGAGACGATCTCGCTGATTTCCTGGGTGATCTCGGACTGGCGCGCCGTGTTGGCGAGCCGGGTGTACTGACGAATGATGTCCTCGGCGTTGGACACGGCGGTGTTCATCGCACGCTGTCGGCTCGCCAGCTCCGATGCGGCCGACTGAAGCAGGCAGCTGTAGATGCGTGCCTGGATGTAGCGCGGAAGCAGGGTGTCCAGCACCTCCTCGGCAGAGGGCTCGAACTCGTACAGCGGCTCGACCTCCTCGTCCGGCTCGGCCACGCCCTCGACGATCTCCAGGGGCAGCAGGCGGATGACCCGCGGCTCCTGAGTGACCATCGACGTGAAGTGCGTGTAGACGATCTGGATCTCCGAGACGCCGCCGTCCTCGGCCGCCGCCGTGAAGGCCTCGTAGAGCGCATCGGCGATCTCCGTGGCGGTCTCGACCACCGGCGAGTCCGAAGCCCCGGTCCACTTGCCCGCGAGCTCGCGGTGACGGAACGAGTAGTACGAGACGGCGCGACGGCCGGCGGCGTACTGCACGACCTCCTTGCCGTCCCTCTCCAGGTTCAGTCGGAGCCGCTCGGCCGCGCGGATGGCGTTCGCCGAGTAGGCGCCTGCCATGCCGCGGTCCGCGCTCACCACGAGCACCGCCACCTTGTTGGTGTCAGTGCGCTTGCTGGTGAGCGGGTGATCGACGTCGGAGTGGATCGAGACGGCGCTGATGGCCCGCGTGATGGCCTGCGAGTACGGAGTCGCGGCGGCCACGCGGGCGCGTGCCTTACCGATGCGTGAAGCCGCGATCAGCTCCATCGCACGGAAGATCTTCTTCAGCGACTGAGTCGACCGGATCTTCTGCCGGTAGACGCGCTGCTGTCCGCCCATCGGTCCCTACTTCTTCTTCTTCGCGACGATCTGCTCCTGCTCGACATCGACATCCTCGCCACTGGGGGTCGAGGAGTCGGTGCTGAGCTCGGTGCCCTCGGAAGCGAGGAACGTCGAGAGGTAGTCGTCGATGGCGGCCTCGAGGGCCGTCTCGGTCTCTTCCTTGAGCTGACCGGACTCCGCGATGTCGGTGAGCACCGAGGTGTTCCGGCGGAGGTGATCGATCAGTTCGCGCTCGAAGCGCAGCACGTCCGCCACCGGAACCTTGTCCAGCTTGCCCTTGGTGCCGGCCCAGATCGACACGACCTGGTCCTCGACCGGGTACGGCGTGTACTGAGGCTGCTTCAGCAGCTCCATGAGGCGCGCACCCCGGGTCAGCTGCTGACGCGATGCCGCATCGAGGTCGGACGCGAACATCGCGAACGCCTCGAGGGAGCGGTACTGCGCCAGGTCGATCTTCAGCGTGCCGGAGACCTTCTTCATGGCCTTGATCTGCGCCGAGCCACCGACGCGTGACACCGAGATGCCGACATCGATCGCGGGGCGCTGGTTGGCGTTGAAGAGGTCGGACTGCAGGAAGATCTGGCCGTCCGTGATGGAGATGACATTCGTGGGGATGTACGCCGAGACGTCGTTGGCCTTGGTCTCGATGACCGGCAGACCGGTCATGGACCCCGCACCCATCTCGTCCGAGAGCTTCGCACAACGCTCCAGCAGACGGGAGTGCAGGTAGAACACGTCGCCCGGGTACGCCTCACGGCCCGGCGGGCGGCGCAGCAGGAGCGACACGGCACGGTAGGCCTCGGCCTGCTTCGACAGGTCGTCGAAGATGATCAGCACGTGCTTGCCCTGGTACATCCAGTGCTGGCCGATGGCCGAGCCGGTGTACGGGGCGAGGTACTTGAAGCCCGCGGGGTCGGATGCGGGGGACGCGATGATGGTCGTGTACTCGAGAGCACCGGCCTCCTCGAGAGCGCCGCGCACTGCGGCGATCGTCGAACCCTTCTGACCGATCGCGACATACACGCAGCGGACCTGTTTGGTGGGGTCGCCGGTCTCCCAGTTCTTCTTCTGGTTGATGATCGTGTCGATCGCGATGGCGGTCTTGCCGGTCTGGCGGTCGCCGATGATCAGCTGGCGCTGTCCGCGGCCGATGGGGATCATCGCGTCGATGGCCTTGAGCCCGGTCTGCAGCGGCTCGTGCACCGACTTGCGCGCCATGACACCCGGCGCCTGGAGCTCGAGGGCGCGACGCCCGTCGGTCTCGACATCGCCGAGGCCATCGATGGGCGTGCCCAGCGGGTCCACCACGCGGCCGAGGTAGCCGTCGCCCACGGCGACGGACAGGACCTCTCCGGTGCGGTGCACCTCCTGGCCCTCCTCGATGCCCGTGAACTCGCCCAGGACCACGACGCCGATCTCGCGGACGTCAAGGTTGAGCGCAAGGCCGAGGGTGCCGTCCTCGAATCGCAGCAGCTCGTTCGCCATGCAGCCGGGGAGTCCCTCGACCTGGGCGATGCCGTCGCCGGCGAGGGTCACATGACCCACCTCTTCACGCACGAAGCCGGTCGGCTCGTACGACTTCACGTAGCTGTCGAGCGCGTCCCGGATCTCGTCGGGACTGATCGTCAACTCAGCCATGTCTCATCTCTCCTGTCACTACCGCGTTCGCGGTGTTCGTCTTCGCTAGCCGACGAGTCGTCGTCGTGCCTCGTCAAGGCGGCTGAGCACAGTGCCGTCCACCACCTCGGAACCAACCTGAACTCGCATGCCGCCCAAGACCTCGGGGTCTACGGCGACGTTGATCTGCATGTCGCGACCGTACGCCTGCTTGAGGATGTCACCCAGCCGGGTGCGCTGCGCCGCGCTCAGCTCGACTGCGGCCGTGACGTTCGCCACGGACCTGCCGCGCCGTGCGGCGGCGATGTCGAGCAGGGCGTTGATCGCGGGGATCAGACGCCGACCGCGAGGCATGCCGACCACACGGGTCAGCAGCGCCTGCGTGGTGGGCCGCAGCTTGCCGCCCAGCGTGCCCTCGAGGAGAGCGAGCCGCTGCGCCTTGGTCGCGGAACGGTTGCTCATCGCGACCAGCAGCTCGCGCTCTGCCGTGAGCGCGCGCTCCACTCGGAACAGCTCCTCTTCGACCGCCTCGAGGGTGCCCTTGTGCTCCGCGTAGGAGAACACGGCGACCTCGCCGGCGTCGTCGATCGACTCCGCGAGGTCGTGCTCGTTGGACCACCGCGCGTTGGCGAAGTCAGCGACCACGGTCACCGCCCGCTCATCGAGCGAGCCGAACAGACGCCTCACCAGCGTGGCCTTGTCCGCACCCGGGCGCGCCGGATCCGTCAGTGCACGCCGCAGCGAGCCCGACCGGTCCAGCGTGTCGACCACCGCGAAGAGCTGCTCCGCGATGAGGATGCCGTCCTCACCCGCCGCAGTGGCCACGGGCTCGAACTCCCGAAGCACCGCCGCACGCGAGGCCTGACTGGTTCCACGCATCGGCGCTATCCCTTCGCCTTGCTGGTGTCCGACACCTGGGCCTCGAGGTCGTCGAGGAAGGAGTCGATGATGCGCTGCTGACGAGCGTCGTCGGCGAGAGACTCGCCGACGATGCGGGACGCGAGCTCGGACGCGAGCGCGCCCACCTCGCTGCGCAGCGACACGATGGCCTGCTGACGCTCCGCATCGATCTGCTTGTGAGCGGTCTGCACCAGACGCTGAGCGTCCTCGGCGGCCGATTCACGAGTCTCGGCCACGATCTGACCTGCCTCGGAACGCGCGTCCTCACGGATGCGCGCCGCCTCGGCGCGTGCCTCGGTCAGCTGCTCCGTGTACTCCTCGAGAGCGGCAGCGGCCTCAGCCTGTGCCTGCTCCGCCTTGAGGATCCCGCCCTCGATCTTCTCCGCGCGCTCGTCGAGCACCCGCTGAAGCTTGGGCAGCAGCAGCACCATGAAGACGCCGACGACGACCAGGAAGATGACCGACGACCACAGGATGTCGTAGGCGGCGGGAATCAGCGGGTTGGGGTACTCACTCTCCCCCGCTGCAACAACGATCACGCTGGCCGGTGACATTACGTGAAGAGGAATCCGGCGACGAAGCCCAGCAGGGCGAGCACCTCGACGAACGCGACACCGATGAACATGGTGGCGCGCAGCTGGCCGGCGACCTCGGGCTGGCGAGCCATGCCCTCAACCGTCTTGCCGATCAGGATGCCCAGACCGATGCCGGGGCCGAGCGTCGCGAGGCCGTAGCCGACCGTGGCGATGTTGCCGGAGACCTCGGCGAGAGTGGTGGTGTCCACTGTGTTTCCTTCCGTTGAAGCGACGCCTTGGAGGCGCCGCAGGTCGTGATGGGGTTAGTGCTCTTCCTCGACAGCCATGGTGATGTACACCGAGGACAGCATGACGAAGACGTAGGCCTGGAGGGCCGAGACGAATACTTCGAACAGGGTGAAGGCGAGTCCGGCGATGAGCGTGACGGAGCCCACGGCCTTGAGCGCCAGCGCCGCCTCGAAGAACAGGTACTGGGTGGCCGCGAAGCACAGCACCAGCAGCAGGTGGCCGGCCATCATGTTCGCCGCGAGTCGCAGCGCCAGCGTCGCCGGCCGCAGGATGAACACCTGCAGGAACTCGATGGGCGTCAGCAGGATGTAGATGGGCTTGGGCACGCCTGCGGGGAACAGGCTGGTCTTCAGGTACCCCCCGAAGCCGTGCTGCTTGATGCCCACGGCGAGGTACAGCACGTAGACCCACAGCGCCATGATGATCGGGAGCCCGATCAGCGCGGTTCCTGGCATGTTGATGAACGGGATCACACCCGTGATGTTGAACGTGAAGACCGCGAGGAAGAGCGTCGTGAGGAACGGGAGGAACCGCTTCGCGTTCTCCTTGCTCATCACCTGCTCGACGATCTGCACGCGCACGAAGTCGAGGAGCATCTCCACGAGGGACTGGCCGCGCGTGGGGATCACGGTGGCGCGACGGGCCACGAGCCAGAAGATGAGGATCAGGACGGCAGCGGCGATGACGCGCGCCAGCATGATCCGGTTGAACTCGAAGAAGGTTCCCTCGCCGAAGAGCGCCGGGGGGAAGAACTCGCCCACGGTGGGGGCGTGGAAGCCGTCAGAGTAGAACAGCCATCCGAAGAAGCCGCTGGCGGAGCCGGGCTCGTCGGCAGCGAGCTCGGAAGCGGCCTCCGTGGCCGCATCCAGGGCTAGATTCGCCACAGAATTATCTCCTGGTGTCGTGAAGCAAGCGCGGGCTGGCCGCCGAGTAAGCCGGGACCGTGATGCCCCAGAATCCTAACGCATCCTCACCCGGCATTCGAACTCGGATCGACATACGGGATGCGCCCCGCTCGCATCGCCCACATGTCGATGGCGAGCGTCGCGACGACCCCGGCGAGGGCGAACCCGGCGAGCAGGCCCCGATGGAAGCCCTCGATGCTGCCGAGCGCGACGAGAGCGATCACGATCAGGAGCATCTTCAGGAGCCACGAGCCACCGATGTACGCCGCCATGATGTGCGGCGCCTGGCGGTGGCCCAGCAGCATCGCGACCTGCGTGGTGATGCCCGACAGCGCCGCGACGGCCACGCCGGCCTCGGCGGCCAGCACTCCCGATCCCCCGTCGACCCACAGGCCCACGGGGACGGCGATGATCGCGAGCGCGACGATCGCGATGGCCGTCGCGCGCAGGGCGCGGCGATAGGTGGCAGTCTCTTCGTTCACTTAGGTCTCCCTCGTCGGGGTCGAGCGACGGTCGGTGGTCGGGTGGGCGACGTCCTGGTCGCCCGCGGTGAGGACGGCCGATGCGGGGGCGGGCTCCTCGTCCTCGGCACCGTCGCGGTGCGGGTCGTGAGGGGCGTCCCGCTGCCCCTCGGGCGTGAGCCGCTGAAGGGGCTTGGCACGCTCTCCCGCCGCACGCCAGACTCGCGACAGCGCGCGACGCAGCGGTGGCGAGAAGGTGAGCAGGCTCGACAGGATGAACGCGGTGCCGATCAGCACGAACGCGCCCCGCGCCGGAAGGAACACGAGCGACACGGTGCCGAAGGACAGCACTGCTGTCCAGAGGTACAGCACGCTCACGGCCCACCGGTGCGAATGGCCGGAGCGCAACAGCACATGGTGAAGGTGGTGGGCGTCCGGCATGAACGGCGACTGCCCGCGGAGCAGGCGCCTGATCACCGCGAGCGTCATGTCCACCAGCGGAACCGCGATCACCATCAGCGGCAGCACGATGGGGATGAAGGCCGGGATGCGCTCGCGCTCCGAGACCACCTCCGGGTCGATCTGGCCCGTCACCACGATGGCGGCGGCGGCGATCGTCAGCCCCAGCACCATCGATCCGGAGTCGCCCATGAAGATGCGAGCCGGGTTGAGGTTGTGAGGCAGGAAGCCCAGGCACGCGCCCACGAGGACGGCGAGGATCAGCGTCGCGAGCGACGAGTAGTCGCCCGGCGAGGCGGATCGCGCGAGCACGTAGGTGTACGTCAGGAACGCGGCGCCGCCAATGGCGACCATCCCCGCGGCCAGTCCGTCGAGGCCGTCGACGAAGTTGACGGCGTTCATCGCGACCACCACCACGATCACGGTGGCCGCGAGGGACAGGTACGAGCTGCCGATCGTCAGACCCGCGATCGGGACCGTCACCAGCTGCACGCCGCTCCAGGCCATGATCAGCGCCGCGAGCACCTGACCTGCGAGCTTGGCCATCCAGTCGAGATCCCAGATGTCGTCGGCCATGCCGAGCGCGCACACCAGCGCGGCGCCCCCGAGCACTCCCCACGCGGCGCCCGATGCCTCGAAGACCGGCTGGAGGAACGGGATGTTCTGGGCGATCACCACGCCGGCGGCCACGCCGAGGAAGATCGCGAGTCCCCCGAGCCTCGCGGTGGGCGTGGCGTGGACGTCGCGCGCACGGACCGCGGTCACGGCGCCCACGCGGAACGCCAGATGGCGCATCGCCGGAGTCGCTGCATATGCGACGATCGCGGCGATCACCATCAAGGTGAGATAGACCTTCACCCTGCGGACTCGCCTTCAGCAGGCGGCTCGGGCGCGAACGCGTCGGCGCCAGCGATCTCGATGAGCCGGGCACGGGGCACTCCCCCGTCGCGCACCACCCTGAGTCCGGCCGGATCCGTCGCATCGACGATGGTCGAGGCCGTGCCGAGCGGGCTGTCGCCGCCGTCGAGATAGACCGCGACGGCGTCTCCGAGCTGGTCTCGCGCGCCCTCCGCCGTGGTGGCGGCGGGCTGACCCGTGAGGTTGGCGCTGGTCACGGCGAGCGGCCCGGTCCGCCTGAGCAGCGCGAGAGCGGCCCCGTGGTCGGGCTGCCTCAGCGCCACCGTGCCGTGGGTCTCACCCAGGTCCCAGGCGAGCGACGGCTGGGCGTGGACGATGACCGTGAGGGCTCCCGGCCACAGCTGCTCCATGAGAGCGCGGGCCGGCGCCGGGACGTCGCGCGCGAGGCCGTCGACCGTGCGCACATCGGGGATGAGGACGGGCGGGGGCATCTGGCGGCCGCGACCCTTCGCCGCGAGAACGGCCGCCACTGCCGTCGGCTGGAACGCATCGGCCCCCACGCCGTAGACCGTGTCCGTCGGCAGCACGACGACGGCACCGCGCTGCACCGCGTCGACGGCGGCGTCCAGGCTCGGTCCCCAGGTGGCAGGGTCGAAGCAGGGGTAGATCACGGGATTCAGTGTGTCAGACGCCCACACGGGTAGCGATGAGCATCCGGTCGCGTCCGTTCAGATCCTGCTCCGTGCGAGCATCGGCCCAGAACTCCGAGCGCTGGACGAACCCGCGCAGCGCGGGGCCCTGCTCGTCCCCGTGCTCCATGATGAGCGTCCCGCCGACGCGCAGCAGTCGTGCGGCCTCGTCGATGATGGCGCGCGGCAGGTCGAGGCCGTCCGTGCCCATCCCATAGAGCGCCTCCGGGGGGTCATAGTCGCGGACCTCGGGGTCACGGGGGACGCCATCCGGCGGGATGTACGGAGGGTTCGCGACGACGACGTCGGCGCAGCCGTCGAACAGGTGCAGACACCGGCGTGCGTCGCCGAGCACCGTGCGCACCCGCGGACGGACGTCGGCGGGCATGAAGCGGGCGTTCAGCCGCAGATACACCAGCGCGCCCTCGCTCGCCTCGAGCATCGTCACCTCGGCGTGCTCGACCTCGCTGGCGATCGACAGCCCGATCGCGCCCGAGCCTGCGCACAGATCCGTCACGCGCACGCGCCCATCGCGGTTCGGCTTGGCCGCGCGGGCGGCGTCGATCGCGGCCTGCGCGACGGTCTCTGTCTCCGGCCGGGGGATGAACACGCCGTCGCCGACCTGCAGCTCGAGGTCGCGGAAGTACGCGACTCCCGTGATGTGCTGCAGGGGCTCGCGGCCCATGCGCCGTTCGACGCGCGCCTCGAGCAGGTCGAAGTCGAGCGGGTCCTCTGGCCAGTGGTCGTCGCGGGCCGCAGCAGTGCGCACCTCGCTGCGAGACCACCCGAACGTGTGCGCCATCAGGGCGACCGCATCGGCCTCAGGCGACGGGACTCCGGCCTCGGCAAGGCGCGACGCAATTCCGCGCAACCGCGCGCCAACGCTGGGCATCAGTCAGTCTCCGTGGGCTTCGAGTCGGGCGGCCTCGTCTGCGTCGATCGCGGACTGCACGACGGGTCCGAGGTCCCCGGACAGCACGTGATCGAGGTTGTAGGCCTTGTACCCCGTGCGGTGATCCGCGATGCGGTTCTCGGGGTAGTTGTAGGTGCGGATGCGCTCGGAGCGGTCCACCGTGCGGACCTGGGACTTGCGAATGTCCTGAGCCTCCGCATCGGCCGCCTCCTTCTGCGCGGCGAGGATCCTCGCGCGCAGGATGCGCATGGCGGACTCCTTGTTCTGGAGCTGGCTCTTCTCGTTCTGGCAGCTCACCACGATGCCCGTGGGCAGGTGGGTGATGCGGACAGCGGAGTCGGTGGTGTTGACCGACTGTCCGCCGGGGCCCGAGGAGCGGTACACGTCGATGCGCAGGTCGTTGGCGTCGATCGCCACCTCGGCGACCTCTTCGACCTCCGGGTAGACCAGCACGCCCGCGGCCGAGGTATGGATGCGGCCCTGCGACTCGGTGGCGGGCACGCGCTGCACGCGGTGGACGCCGCCCTCGTACTTGAGGTGTGCCCACACGCCGTTCTCGGGGTCGACCGCGCCCTTGGACTTGATGGCCACGGAGATGTCCTTGAAGCCGCCCATGTCGGTGGGCGTGGCCTCGAGCACCTCGGCCTGCCAGCCGCGGGACTCCGCGAACTTGAGGTACATCTTGAGCAGATCGCCCGCGAACAGCGCCGACTCCTCGCCGCCCTCGCCGGACTTGATCTCGAGGATCACATCGCGGGAGTCGTCGGGGTCGCGCGGGATCAGGATGCGCCGGAGCTTCTCCGTCGCGTCCTCTGCTGCCTGCTCGAGCGCGGGCACCTCCGCGGCGAACTCAGGGTCCGCATCGGCCATGCCGCGGGCGGCCTCGAGGTCCTCCTGCGCGGACTCCCAGGCCCGATGCGCAGCGACGACGCGGCCGAGCTCCGCAAAGCGACGCCCGAGTTTGCGCGCGCGCCCGGCGTCCGCATGGACGTCAGGTTGCGAGAGCTGATGCTCGATATCGGCGTACTCGTCCAGCAGCGGCAGGACGGCAGCGAAGGCTTCGGCCACGTCGTCTCGAGGCTTGTCGGACTACTTGTTCCCGTAGCGCTTCTCGAAGCGGGCCACGCGGCCGCCGGTGTCGAGAATCTTCTGCTTGCCGGTGTAGAACGGGTGGCACGCCGAGCAGACCTCGACGCTGATGGCGCCGGACTTCACGGTGGACATGGTCTCGAACGTGGAACCGCAGGTGCACGTGACAGTGGTGGCCACGTACTCGGGGTGAATATCCTTCTTCATGAATCTCCCTTTGAGATGCCTCCGGGTCCTCGCGCGTACTTCGCGGTCGGTGAACCGGACGGCCAGCGATCTATTCTGCCACGTCCGTGAGTGGGCGGCCACCCGCCCGCCGTCCGCCCTGAGCCGAACCTCCGTGCCCGTCCCCGTCCCTGCCAACCCGTCCCCCGCATCGGCCGCTTGCTTGCTGTGCTGCGCGCCCTCCCCATGCATCAGCGCGCTGAAGGGACATGAGCGCAGGATCCGGCCGCGATCCGGCGTCCATGTCCCTCCAGTGCGCTTGGAGTATCCACAGAACTGCTCATCATCGTTTTCCTCACCGCGGCAACTGTCGCTCAGATGGCGACATGCGTCCTATTCCAGCTCTCGTTCGACTCGACGACGACCTCACCGCCTTCCTAGGCGCGAATGCCCACGCGTTCAGCAGAGCGGACATTCTCGAGCGTTGGACCCGGACGTCACTCGAACGAGCCGTTGCGGAAGGCCATGCGAGTCGCATCTTGCCCGGGGTGTACTGCGGGACCGCACATCTGAAGGTGCCGTCGGTACGGGGCGAGGCGCTCAACCTCTGGCATCCCGCTGGACTCGTGACCGGACCACTCGCTTTGCACCTGTACTCGAATGTGCTCCCCCCTCCCCGCCTCGCCGATATCCGCGTCATCGATGGCTTTCGTCCGCGCGTTCCGGCGTGGGCCCGGTGTCGCCAAGGGGGGCCGATGCGGGCGCGCAGCCTTCCGCGCGGTGTCGCCTGTACGGTCCCTGAGCTAGCGCTGCTCGACGCTTGGCGTTACGCGGCACCGACCGACCGCCTCAACATCGTCTACGAAGCACTGTGGGAGCGAGTCTGTACGTGGCAAGCGCTGGCGCGCGAGGTGGAGCGGACCACGCGGGTGTCAGGACGTAGGGATCTTGAGCGAATGCTCGGATGGTTTGCCGAGGGCGCGACCTCGCCTCTCGAAGTCCGCGCCAAGTACGAGACCTTCGCCGATGCGCGCTTTGGCGACTTCGAGTGGCAGGTCGAGCTGGGGCTGGGATCGCGCCGCGTCACCGTAGACATGCTCCACCGGTCGGCCATGGTGATCGTCGAACTCGATGGCGACCGCTACCACTCCACGCGCGGGGCACGAAATGATGACCGGGAGCGCCAGAACGACCTAGCGGCGGCGGGCTACGTCACCATCCGGCTCGGGTGGGACGACATCGTGCGGCGCCCTGCGCGCAGTCGCCAACGAGTCCTGGCGGTCATCGAGGGGCGACTCTCCCGTGCTGGAGGGACATGAGCGCAGGATCTTGGACACATCGTGCGCTCATGTCCCTCCAGCACGTGGGGGTGGGCACGGGGCAGGCAAGCGGCCGATGCGGGGGTGGGGACGCAGAAGGCCCCGGTCCACCTGACGGCGGGCCGGGGCCTTCGTACTGGACGAACCCGCTACTTGACGGTGAGCTCGTTCTCGCCGTTCTTGTCCGGCGTGGTCTTGGCGACCTGCATCAGGAACTCGGCGTTGGTCTTGTGGTCCCTCAGGCGACCCAGCAGCAGCTCGGTCGCGGCGACGGACTCCAGCCCGGACAGAACGCGGCGGAGCTTCCACATGACCTTGAGCTCCTCGGTCGAGACCAGGATCTCCTCGCGGCGCGTGCCGGACGAGTTGACGTCCACAGCCGGGAAGATGCGGCGGTCGGCGAGCTGACGCGACAGGCGCAGCTCCATGTTGCCGGTGCCCTTGAACTCCTCGAAGATCACCTCGTCCATCTTGGAACCGGTGTCCACGAGCGCGGTCGCCAGGATGGTCAGCGAGCCGCCGTGCTCGATGTTGCGCGCGGCGCCGAAGAACTTCTTGGGCGGGTACAGCGCGGCGCTGTCCACACCGCCGGAGAGGATGCGGCCCGATGCGGGAGCGGCCAGGTTGTAGGCGCGGCCCAGGCGGGTGATGCCGTCGAGCAGCACCACGACGTCCTGACCCAGCTCGACCAGGCGCTTGGCCCGCTCGATGGCGAGCTCCGCCACCTGGGTGTGGTCAACCGCCGGGCGGTCGAAGGTCGAGGCGATGACCTCTCCCTTGACGGACCGCTGGAAGTCCGTGACCTCCTCGGGACGCTCGTCCACCAGGACCACCATGAGGTGGACCTCGGGGTTGTTCGCGCTGATCGCGTTCGCGATGGACTGCATCACGAGGGTCTTGCCGGCCTTGGGCGGCGACACAATGAGACCGCGCTGGCCCTTGCCGATGGGCGCGACGATGTCGATCACCCGGTTGGTGAGGTTGCGGGTCTCGGTCTCGAGGTGCAGACGCTCCTGGGGGTACAGCGGCGTAAGGTCGCCGAACTCCCTGCGGGTCTTGGCCTCCTCGGGGCTGACACCGTTGACCGTGTCGACCGTCGCGAGCGCGTTGAACTTCTGACGCTGACCGCGCTCTCCCGGACGGGGAGGGCGGACGGTGCCCGTCATGGCGTCGCCCTTGCGCAGGCCGTACTTGCGGACCTGGTTCATGGAGACGTAGACGTCCGACTTGCCGGCCAGATATCCCGTGGTGCGAATGAAGGCGTACGAGTCGAGCACGTCGACGATGCCGCCCACGGGGCTCAGCTCCTCGTCGTCACGGGCGTCGTCCTCGTCGAAACGGCCCTGGGGCTCGTTGGTGGCGGCGCCGGTGGTGCTGCCGCCGCGCTCGTCGCGGTTGCGGCCACGTCCACGGCCACGGCCACGGCGCCTGCGGCCGCCGCGCTCGTCGTCGTCGTCATTGGTGTTGCGGTTGTCGTTCCCGCGGTCACTGCTATTGCGATCGTTGCTGTTGCGGTTGTCGTTCCCGCGGTCACTGCTACTGCGATCGTTGCTGCTGCGGTCGTTGGTGCGACCGCCGCGGCCCTCACCCTTGGAAGAGTCGCCCTCGGATCGAGCGCTGCCAGCGGACTGCACGGCCTCGGCGGCGCGACGGGCGCGCTCATCGCGCTCCGCGTCGGTCTCGCTCTTCGAGCCGCGGTCTCCACGACCACGACGCTGACCGGAGGACTGCTGACCGGATGACTGCTGACCAGACGGCTGCTCGCCGCCCGACTGCTGTCCGTCGGACGACGAGTCGGAGGCGGGCGCATCGTCGGTCGCCGAGGACTCCTGCTGAGCGCGGTCGTTGCTGCGGTCGTTGCTGCGGTCGGAGTCGGCCTTCGGAGCGTCGGAAGCGGGGGCGTCGGCCTTGGGAGGCACGACTCCGCCGTTGTTGATCGCTTCGACGAGGTCGCTCTTTCGCATCTTCTTGACGCCGGAGACTCCGAGCTCGGAGGCGAGTGCCTGCAACTGAGGGAGTTTCATGGCGCTGAGGGCCGCACCCTGATCGGGGCTGGCCACGGTGGTGTCTGTCACTGAAGATTCCTTCCCTCGCACGAGCCCATCTGGCTCTCGAACAGTGCGAGATACTCCCATGCGGCGGAGATGCGCGTACGCCATCGTTCGCAAACGCCTGAATGATATGGGATCGCTGTCCGCCGGGGCCGGTTGCCGTCCGGGGGAAGCGACTCCCACGCTACCACCGCAGGGGCTCCGCCTCAAATACCTCGTAGACGCGGCGGATGGGCGGTCTCGGCACGCTTCGCAAACAAGTGGCGATGAAACGACGACGTGAGACCAAAGTCGGGACTCTTATGCCGTCGCGCGGCGATAAGATGAGGCCATGGTCGACGTAAAGGCACAGGACTCGTTGGGAGACTCCCCCACGACGGACCTCTTCCAGATCCTCCGCGACGGGCGGGCACGCACGCGGTCAGAACTCGCGAGCATCACGGGGCTGGCGCGCTCCACGGTCGCCGCACGAGTCGACTCGCTCGTCAAGCTCGGCCTCGTGTCGCCGGTCGGCGACGCCGTCTCCACGGGCGGACGGCCGTCGAGCCAGTTCGCCATCAACTCCTCCGGACGCGTCGTCCTGGGCGTCGACATCGGCGCCTCGCACGCACGCATCGCGATCGCGGACCTCAGCGGCGCGCTGCTCGGTCAGGACTCCGTCGCCATGGAGGTCGCCGAGGGGCCCGAGGCGGTGCTCGGATGGGTCACGGCGGCCGCCACCGAACTCCTCGCCACCCATGGCGCCGCCGACGGCCTGCTCGCGATCGGCGTGGGTCTCCCAGGGCCCGTCGAGCACTCGAGCGGACTGCCGATCGACCCGCCGATCATGCCCGGCTGGGATCGCTACGACGTGCCGGAGCACCTGGGCCGACGGTTCGGCGTGCCGGTCCTCGTGGACAACGACGTCAACATCATGGCGCTCGGCGAACGCGACATGTCGTGGCCGGGCGTCGACCACTTCATCTTCGTGAAGGTGGCCACGGGCATCGGCTCGGGCGTGATCTCGGGCGGCTACCTCCAGCGCGGAGCCCAGGGCATCGCCGGAGACATCGGCCACGTCTACGTTCCCAGCGGCAAGGACGTCGTGTGCCGATGCGGGAACTTCGGCTGCCTCGAGGCGATCGCTGCGGGCCCCGCGATCGCGCGCCAGCTGCGTGAGAGCGGCCTCGACGTCGAGACCAGCGCCGACGTCGCAGCCCTCGTCAAGGCCGGCAACACCACCGCCATCCAGGCCGTACGAGCGGCCGGTCGGCTCATCGGCGAGGTCCTCACCACCTGCGTCAGCCTCATCAACCCCGCGGTGATCGTGCTCGGCGGCTCAATCGCCCATGCCGGGGAGCACCTGCTCGCTGGCGCCCGCGAAGTGATCTACATGCGGTCGATGCCGCTCGCGACCGGCAACCTGCAGATCGCGCAGTCCCGGTCAGGCGCGAACGCCGCGATCCAGGGCGCGAGCATGCTCGCCATTCATCACGCGCTGTCGCCCGAGCGGGTCGACGCGATGCTCGGCGGCCGCTGACCCACGCGACTCCCGCCGCGCGCGGCGGGACGTTCCAGCCGGCCGATGCGCGCCCCACGGCTGAGCCTGCGACGCACCCCCGCAACAGGGCCACCCGCGCAACAGGGCTACTTGCACAACAGGGCCACCCGCGCATCGGCCGCACCCGCCGTTGACGCAGCGACGGCCCCCGCGCCGGAGCGCGAGGGCCGTGCTGAGACTGCTGCGGGTCGTCAATCCTTCGAGCTGAATGCCGCGTCGAAGGCGGCGTCCGGAGCGTCGAAGGCGAAGCGACGCACGAACTCGAGCGCCTCGGGGGCGCCCACCAGGCGGTCCATGCCGGCGTCCTCCCACTCCACCGACAGCGGCCCGTCGTAGCCGATGGCGTTGAGCATCCGGAACGCGTCCTCCCACGGCACGTCGCCGTGACCGGTGGAGATGAAGTCCCATCCGCGGCGCGGGTCGGCCCACGCGAGGTGCGAGGACAGCCGACCATTGCGGCCATTGAGCCGCTTCTTCGTGTCCTTGCAATGCACGTGATAGATGCGGTCCTGGAAGTCCCAGAGGAAGCTCACCGGGTCGAGGTCCTGCCACACCATGTGGCTCGGGTCCCAGTTGAGGCC
Source organism: Demequina muriae (assembly GCF_030418295.1). Taxonomy (NCBI): domain Bacteria; kingdom Bacillati; phylum Actinomycetota; class Actinomycetes; order Micrococcales; family Demequinaceae; genus Demequina; species Demequina muriae. The sequence continues at coordinate 1,968,828 of NZ_JAUHQA010000001.1, read as the reverse complement.
GAAGGACTCCCGGTGACCCATCGCCTCGAGAGTGCGCTTGGCCGTCCAGTAGTCGTAGGCGATCTCGCTCGGGTGGACCTCGAGCGCGAACCGCACGCCCTCCTCCTCGAACACGTCCATGATGGGGTTCCAGCGGTCGGCGAAGTCCTGGTAGCCGGCCTCCACCATGTCGGCCGGCACGGGCGGGAACATCGCGACGGTCTTCCAGATCGACGAGCCCGTGAACCCCACGACGGTGCTGACGCCCAGTCGCGAGGCCATGCGAGCCGTGTCCTTCATCGCCTCGGCGGCGCGCTGGCGCACGCCCTCCGGATCCCCGTCGCCCCACACCTGCGGAGACAGGATCTCCTGGTGGCGGCGATCGATCGGATCGTCGCACACGGCCTGGCCGGTGAGGTGGTTCGAGATCGCGACGATGCGCAGTCCGTGGCGCTGCATCAGGTCGAGCCGACCCTGGACGTACTCCGCGTCGTCCCACCGGCTCACGTCGACGTGGTCGCCCCAGCATGCCAGCTCGAGGCCGTCGTAGCCCCAGCCGGCCGCGAGCTCCGCGACCTGCTCGAGGGGAAGGTCGGCCCACTGGCCGGTGAACAGGCTGATCGGTCGTGCCATGTCATTGTCCTTTCATCGCTCGAAGACCCGCAACTACTCTGTCGCGGTCCATGCGCTGCCGTCGTTCGCGCTGCGCTCGACTGCGCCCAGCACCCGCTGGACCTGATAGCCGTCCGCAAAGGACGGGGTGGGCTGAGAGCCTGACGCGAGCGCCTCCACGAAGTCTTTCACCTGGTGGGAGAATCCGTGCTCGTAGCCGAGCATGTGGCCCGGGGGCCACCACGCCTCCATGTACGGGTGATCCGCCTCGGTCACGTAGATGCGGGTGAACCCCTGCTCGGTCCCGGGAGCGGTGGCGTCGTAGTACTGCACCGCGTTCATGTCCTCGAGATCGAACAGCACCGCGCCCTTGTCCCCCGCGACCTCGACCCGCAGCGCGTTCTTGCGGCCGGTGGCGAAGCGCGTGGCCTCGAACGAGCCCATGGCGCCTGAGTCGAAGCGGCCGGAGAAGGCGGCGTAGTCGTCGACGGTCACGGGTCCGCGCTCGGTGCCGGCCGAGCCGGACAGCCCTTGGCCCTGTGCGAGGACGGGGCGCTCCTTGACGAAGGTCTCCATCACGCCGGACACCTCGGTGAGGCTCAGTCCGGTGATGAACTGCGCGAGGTCCACGGCGTGCGCGCCGATGTCCCCGAGCGCCCCCGATCCGGCCTTGGACTTGTCCATGCGCCACGTCAGCGGTGCCTCGGGGTCCGAGAGCCAGTCCTGCAGGTACTGCGCGCGCACCTGGCGCACCTGACCCACGGCCCCGCGTGCGACCAGGTCGCGAGCGAAGCTGGCCGCAGGGACGCGGCGGTACGTGAAGCCGACCATAGCGAGCACGCCACGATCAGCGGCCGATGCGGCGGCGTCGGCCATGCGACGCGCCTCGTCGACGGTGTTGGCCAGGGGCTTCTCGCAGATCACGTGCTTTCCCGCCTCGAGGGCGGCGATCGCCATGTCGCAGTGCAGGTGTCCCGGCGTGACGATGTCGACGATGTCGATGTCGTCACGCGCGAGCACGGCGTCGAAGTCCTGCGACGCCTCCGCCCATCCCCACTTCTGGGCGAGGGCGGCGTTCTTGTCGGGATCCCGGCCCACCATGACGGTCATCTGGGGATCGACCGGCAGGTCGAAGAAGCGGGGGGCGGTTCTCCACCCCTGGGAGTGTGCGGCGCCCATGAATCCATTGCCGATCATGGCGACGCGCATCGGCGCGGGCATTGTGCTCTCGCTTTCTTTCGTGAGGTGGGTGGTGGAGACGGTCGGCATGGTGGCCGCCCCGGGGAGGGCGGCCACCGCACCTCAGGCGATCAGGACTCGAACCCGATCTCCATGTACTGGTCCACGTTCTCCGCCGTCACGACCGGCGCATCGAGAACGATGCGGCGCGGAACTCCAGGCGAGGCCAGGTCGCCGAGGTTGGCGTTCTGGCCCAGGAGACGGGCGAGCGCAATGCCGTCAGCCGCCTGCGTGGAGGGGTAGATGACCGTCGCCTCGAGGACGGTGTCCCCGGACTCGATCGCCTGCATCGCGTTCAGCGAGCCAGCGCCACCCACCATGAAGAACTCGTCGCGTCCGGCTTCATCGATCGCCGCGAGGACGCCGATGCCCTGGTCGTCGTCGTGGTTCCAGATCGCGTCGATCTGGGGGTTGGCCGAGAGCAGCTGAGCCGTGACCTCCTGGCCGCTGTCGATCGTGAACTCTGCAGCCACGCGCGGTCCCACGCTCAGGCCGCACTCGGCGAGTGCGTCGCTGAAGCCCTGCGACCGGTCGGTGGTGAGCTGGAGCGAGTCGATGCCGGCGATCTCGCCGATGATCGCGTCGGGCTGGTCGCCCAGACGCTCGCACATGTACTCGCCCGCGCTCACGCCCATGCCGTAGTTGTCTCCCAGGATGGTGACCCTGGCGGCGTCGGTGGACGAGAACTCGCGGTCCACGTTGACGACCGGCACACCCGCGTTCATCGCATTGATCGCGGCTTCGGTGAGCGCCGCGCCATCCGTGGGAAGCAGCACGATCACGTCGACGCCCTCGTTGACGAAGGTCTCGACCTGGCTGATCTGCAGGTTGGCGTCGTTGGTGCCCTCGGCCACACGGAGCTCGACGTCGTCGTACCCGTCGGCCTGCGCGATGGCGGCCGAGTTGATGGCGCCAAGCCAGCCGTGGTCGGCGGCGGGGCCCGAGAAGCCGATCACGACGGTCTCGCCGGATCCGCCCTCTTCTGCCGCTGCGGTCTCGTCGCCGCCTGCCTCGTCTTCGGTGTCACCGTTGTCGGCGTCAGAGCTGCAGCCAGCCAGCAGTGCCACGCCCGCGAGCGCCGCCCCGGTGGTGGCCATCATCCGCAGTCGCTTGGAGCGGAATGCGTACATGGGGTTCCTCCTCTATAGGTCACTGTCGTCATTGCCAGCGAGTAGGGGGCACGCCTGCCGGGGATCGCGATGCGACTCGGCTGCTTGTCCACACTGACCAGGCCAACGTAGCAGAAGTGACTGTGAGGCGCGCATCTTTTGTCGCCCCTCCGTCATAACAGTTTGGCTACGAAAAGTTTCGCTGCGAGCTGTCCCGTGAACGGGATTCGTGCGGAAAACGCGGTTCCGCATCGGTCTGTCGCTCCTCCTTCCGGCCACTCTGAGCCTGTGTTATGTTCGTCGCGTGATCGAAGACGACCACCCCGTGTCATTACTCGAGGTCCGGGGCCTCGCGAAGAGTTTCGGGAGCGCGAAGGCGCTCACAGGAGTCGACCTTGACGTGCGCGCGGGAGAGGTCCATTGCGTCCTCGGCCAGAATGGCGCCGGCAAGTCGACCCTGATCAAGACCCTCTCGGGCGCACACCAGCCCGATGCAGGGGAGATTCGCTGGAACGGCGAGTCAGTGAGCATCGCTGACCCCGTCGCGGCGCTCGAGCTCGGCATCGCCACGATGTACCAGGAGCTCGACGTCGTCGGCGGCCTTTCCATCGCGGAGAACATCTTCCTTGGCCACGAGCTCGCGCGTGGAGGTGTGCTGAGCCGCCGGGAGGCCGCGCAGCGCACGCGCGAACTCATGAAGCGGCTCGGCCACCCTGACCTCTCGCCGTCGCGCGAGGTCGGCACGCTCTCCCCTGCCAATCAGCAGCTCGTGTCGATGGCGCGCGCGCTCTCCCACGACATCAAACTGATGATCATGGACGAGCCGAGCGCCGTTCTCGACTCCGGCGAGGTGGACAACCTCTTCCGGGTCATCGAGGAGCTGACTCACCAGGGCATCGCAGTGATCTACATCTCCCACCGGCTCGAGGAGATCGACCGCATCGGCGATCGCATCTCCGTGCTCAAGGACGGCGCGAGCCAGGCCTCGAACCTCCCCGTCAAGGACACCTCCACGCGCGAGCTGATCTCCCTCATGACGGGCACCGACATGGAGCATGCGTTCCCTGCGCACGTGCCGATTCCTGAGGACGCACCGGTGGTGCTCGAGGTCGAGGGACTGTCGCTCGGCAAGCACTTCTCCGACGTCAGCCTCACGGTGCGCGCCGGCGAGATCGTGGGCCTCGCTGGCCTCGTGGGCTCAGGCCGCTCAGAGATCCTCGAGACCATCTACGGGCACCGCAAGGCCACGGCGGGCACGGTGCGGGTGATGGGCGAGAAGCTCAAGCCGGGCTCCGTCTCCCATGCCGTCTTCTCCGACATGGGCCTGTCTCCAGAGGAGCGCAAGAGTCAAGGGCTGCTCATGGAGGAGCCCATCTACCGCAATGCGACGCTGTCGACGTTCGCGCGGTTCGCCAAGGCGTCGTGGCTCAACGAGCCGGCCGAGCGCCGTGCCACGGAAGAGCAGATGAAGGCGCTCGAGCTCCGCCCAGCAGAGCCCAAGCGGATCACCCGGACGCTGTCGGGGGGCAACCAGCAGAAGGTGCTGCTGGCGCGCTGGCTCATCCACGGCACCAAGGTGCTGCTGCTCGATGAGCCCACTCGAGGCGTCGACGTGGGCGCGCGCATGGAGATCTACCGCCTGATTCGGCGCCTGGCCGCCGAAGGCACCGCCATTCTCATCGTCTCCTCCGAGATCGAGGAGGTCCTCGGGCTGGCGGACCGCGTGCACGTCATCGCCGACGGCCGCGTGCTCGACGAGCGTTCCACCCAAGAAATCGACGAGCACGGAGTGCTCGACATGATCATGAAGGGAAGTGCCGCGTGAGCGAGCCGACCTCCTCCACCGCCACGAGCGGCGACTCCACCCGCGCATCGGCCGCCGAGAAGCCCAACCCCATGAAGACGTTCTTCGCGAGCCCGGCCGGGCGCAGCATTGGACTGATCGTCGCGCTGCTGCTGCTGATCGCCGTGGGCGCCATCACCGCGGGCGACAACTTCATGAACATGAACAACTTCTTCGTCATCGTGCGCTACGCCGCCGTCATCGGCGTGATGGCCATCGGCATGACGTTCGTCATCACCGCGGGCGGCATCGACCTGTCGGTCGGATCGGTCCTCGGACTCTCGTCGGTGATCGCCACCATGGGCGCCATCCAGACGGCGGCCAGCGGCTTCTGGCCGCTGATGGTGTTCGTCGCGATCGCCGTGGGCGTGCTCGCGGGCCTCACGAACGGACTGATCATCGCCTACGGCAAGGTGGTGGCGTTCATCGCGACGCTCGCGATGCTCGTCGCCGCGCGAGGCCTCGCCGAGCTGATCTCGGGACGCTCGACCCAGGTGGTGAACAACCAGGGCTTCCTCAACTTCTTCCGCGGCGACTTCCTGGGCGTCGACTGGATCGTGTGGATCTTCGTGATCGTGGCGATCGCGGGCTGGTTCCTGCTCAACCGCACCACGTTCGGACGCCGGACGGTCGCCATCGGCGGCAACCCGACCGCCGCGCGCCTCGCGGGTGTCAACGTCAAGCGTCACACGGTGTACCTCTACATGATCGCGGGTGCGTGCGCCGGCATCGCCTCGCTGATCATTCTGTCGCGGACCACTGCGGGCACGTCGACGCACGGTCAGCTCATCGAGTTGGACGTGATCGCCGCCGTCGTCGTGGGTGGCACTCTGCTGGCCGGCGGCCGCGGCACCATCGGCGGCACCGTGCTGGGCGTCATGCTGTTCGCGGTGCTCGTGAACGTGTTCACCCAGAACAACCTGTCCAGCTCGTGGCAGCTGGTCGCGAGGGGCGTCATCATCGTCATCGCGGTCATGCTCCAGCAGCGGCTCGCGAATCGGGAGACCTCCTCCTCGGGTTGACCCGCGCGCCGCCACGGACGACGGCCGCCGCCCCTTCGTGGGCCGGCGGCCGTCGCTGTTCGTGGAGGGCGCGTGCAGGACGGCCGATGCGCGCCCTAGGCTCGCGAGTCCCGTTCAGGTGCGGGTGCGTCGTCTCCGTCGAGCGGGTGCGGCACCGCGGGGTGCTCGAAGGCGACCGGCGCATCGGCCGATGCGGGCACGTCCGGCAGGTCCACGTGCGGATCGACCTCGTCGAGGGGAGCCGCGAACTGGGCCTCGTACAGCTGGGCGTAGGCACCGTCGGCGGCGATGAGCTCGTCGTGAGTGCCCTGCTCGACGATGTCGCCGTCCTTCATCACGAGGATCACGTCCGCGTCGCGAATCGTCGAGAGCCGATGCGCGATCACGAAGCTGGTGCGGTCCTTGCGGAGCTCGGCCATCGCGTGCTGCACCAGCAGCTCGGTGCGGGTGTCGACGGAGCTCGTAGCCTCGTCGAGGATGAGCACGCTGGGCTGTGCCACGAAGGCGCGCGCGATCGTGATGAGCTGACGCTCCCCCGCCGAGACGTTCGTCGCGTCGTCGTCGAGCACGGTGTCGTAGCCGTCGGGCAGGGAGTGCACGAACCGGTCCACGTACGCGGCCGTCGCGGCAGCGTGGATGTCCTCCTCAGAGGCGCCGGGACGGCCGTACGCGATGTTGTCGCGGATAGTGCCGCCGAACAGCCACGCGTCCTGCAGGACCATGCCCGTCCGGGACCGGAGGTCGTCGCGGGTCATGTGGGCGATGTCCGTCCCGTCGAGCGTGATCCGCCCGCCGTCGAGCTCGTAGAACCGCATGATGAGGTTCACCAGCGTGGTCTTGCCCGCCCCGGTGGGCCCCACGATGGCGATGGTCTTTCCGGGGTCCGCGGTCAGCGAGAGCCCGGTGATGAGTGGCGACTCCTGGTCGTAGCTGAAGCGCACATCGTGGAACTCCAGCCTGCCGCGGAACACCTCCGGGGTCTCCGCCGGATCCCGGTCCGGCGTCTGGTCCTCCGCATCGAGGAACTCGAACACGCGCTCGGCGGACGCGGTTCCGGACTGCAGCAGGTTCACCATCGACCCCAGCTGGCTGAGCGGCTGCTGGAACTGGCGCGAGTACTGGATGAAGGCCTGGATGTCGCCCAGCGGGAGCGAGCCGTTCGCGACCATGATGCCGCCCAGCACTGCGATGGCGACGTAGACGAGGTTCCCCACGAACATGGTCGCCGGCATGATGATCCCGGAGATGAACTGTGCGCCGAAGCTCGCCTCGTACAGCTCGTCGTTCTTGCGGTCGAACTCCGCCTGCGTCTCGCGTTGACGGCCGAACACCTTGACCAGGGCGTGGCCGGTGTAGGTCTCCTCGATCTGGCCATTGAGCTCGCCGGTGTGACGCCACTGGTCGGCGAAGCGCGACTGCGAGCGCTTGGCGACCTGCGTCACGATCACCACCGTGAGCGGGATCGACACCAGCGCCACGAGCGCCAGCTGCGGCGAGATCACGATCATCATCGTCACCACGCCCAGCACCGTCAGGAGCGACGTGAACATCTGGCTGAGGGTCTGCTGGAGGGTCTGCGACACGTTGTCGATGTCGTTCGTGACGCGGCTCAGCAGATCGCCGCGCTGATGGTGGTCGAAGTAGCGCAGCGGCAGACGATGGATCTTCTCCTCCACCTCGGTGCGCATGCGCAGCACCGTGCGCTGGGTGACGCCGTTGAGGATCCACCCCTGGAGCAGCGCGAGCACGGAGGACACCACGTAGATGGCCGCCACGGCGATCAGCACGCGGTGCAGGCGGTCGAAGTCGATGCCCTCGCCGGTGATGAAGCCCTCGTAGATCACCGTGGTGGCCTCGCCCAGGATCTTGGGCCCGATCACGGACAGCGCCACCGAGCCCGCGCCCAGCAGCACCACGAGGGCGACGAGGGCGCGCTCCGGCCGCAGCCGTCCGGCGAGCCTCTTCAGTGATCCGGTGAAGTCCGACGCCTTCTCGGCCGGCAGTTGCGGACCACCCATCGGCCCGCCATGGGGCCGGGGCCGGGGCGGTGCCGTCCTGCTCTCGGCGCTCATGACGCGTCCTCCGCTCGCAGCTGCGTGCTCACGATCTCCTGGTACGTCTCCGACGTCGCGAGGAGTTGAGCGTGAGTGCCACGCGCCACCACCTCGCCATCATCGAGGACCAGGATCTGGTCCGCCCCCACGATGCTCGAGACGCGCTGCGCCACCACGATGACGGTCGCATCGGCCGCCGCCTCGGCGAGCGCGCCTCGCAGGCGCGCATCAGTCGCGGTGTCGAGCGCGCTGAACGAGTCGTCGAAGATCAGCACCTTCGGCTCGCGCACGAGCGCGCGGGCGATGGCCAGTCGCTGACGCTGCCCGCCCGAGACCGTCGTGCCGCCCTGCCCCATCGGCGTCTCGAGGCCAGTGGGCATCGCGCTCACGAAGTCGTCGCCCTGGGACACCCGCAGCGCCTCCCAGATCTCGTCCTCCGTGGCATCGCGACGGCCGTAACGCAGGTTCGATCCCACGGTCCCCGAGAACAGGTAGGGCCGCTGGGGGACGAGCCCCATCTGGGACCACAGCGCCTCGAGATCGACGTCGCGCACGTCGACGCCGCCCACCCGCACCGTCCCGGACGTCGCATCGTAGAGCCGCGGGATCAGGTTGATCAGCGTCGACTTGCCCGCGCCCGTGGAGCCCACGATCGCCGTCGTGGTGCCCGGTCCCGCCGTGAAGCTCACATGCCGCAGGACGGGCTCCTCCGCCCCGGGGTACGCGAAGGTCACGTCGTCGAACTCCACGGTCCCGGCATCGGCGATGTCGCGCACGCCGTCGATGGGAGGAGTGACGGTGGTGCGCGTGTCGAGCACCTCCCCGATGCGGTCCGCCGACACGGCGGCGCGCGGCACCATCACGAACATGAAGGTCGCCATCATCACGGCCATGAGGATCTGGATCAGATACGTCAGGAAGGCGGTGAGCGCCCCGACCTGCATCTCGCCGTTGTCGACGCGCTCCGCGCCGAACCACAGCACGGCCACCGACGAGAGGTTGAGGATCAGCGTGACGATCGGGAACATGGCGGCCATGAGGCGGCCCGCCTTGAGCGCGGACTCAGTGACGTTCTCGTTGGCCTGGCCGAACCGCGCGCGCTCGGCGTCCTCCCGGACGAATGCGCGGACCACGCGGATCCCGGTGAGCTGCTCTCGCAGCACGCGGTTGATCGCATCGATGCGCGTCTGCATGCGCCTGAAGTGCGGCACCATGCGCCAGATGACCAGCGTCACCGCAACGAGGAGCAGCGGCACGGCGACCACGAGGATCGAGGACAGCGCGACGTCCTGCTGCACTGCCATCAGCACGCCGCCGATCGCCATGAACGGCGCGCTCACCAGGAGCGTGCAGCTCATCAGCACGAGCATCTGCACCTGCTGGACGTCGTTGGTGTTGCGCGTGATGAGGCTGGGCGCCCCGAAGTGCTGGACCTCGCTCTCGGAGAACGTGCCGACGCGGTGGAAGATGCGGGCGCGCACATCCCGGCCCACCGCCATCGCCAGCTTCGCGGCGAAGTAGATCGCGACGGTCGCGCAGATGATCTGGACGAACGACAGGACGAGCATCACGGCGCCGATGCGCCAGATGTAGGCCACGTCGCCGGTGGCGATCCCGTTGTCGATGAGGTCGGCATTCAGGGCCGGCAGGTACAGGTTCGCGACGGACTGGGCGAGCTGGAAGACCACCACCGCCGCGAGCAGCCGCCAGTACGGCCGCACCGAGGTGACGAGCAGGGACCAGAGCACGGGATCACTCGCTTTCAGCGGCGATGCCGCGCAGGATGAAGTCGGACAGAGAGGCCGGGTCGATGTCCGCGTCGCGGAGGAAGGGCATCGACGTGCCGAAGACGAGGACCCGAATGAAGTCGATCGCGGTGTCGATGGGGACGCGAATGCGATCGCGGTCGGGCTCCAGCAGGGCGCCGACCACCTCGGTGGCCTCTCCGAGCATGGGGCGATGGCGGGCGTGATCGCCCGCGCGGTGGCGGGCGTGATCGCGCGGACCGAGTGCGCCCATGAACGCGACGGCGCGGCTGACGCGGTCGTGAAGGATCGCCACGATCAGGTCGAGCTTGACCGGCAGCGGGTCAGCCGGGTCGATGCAGCTGAGCGCCTCGAGCGCCGCGGCGGGGTCCATGACGCGCGCGATCGCGGCGTCGATCAGTTCGGTCTTGTCCGCAAAGGCACGGAAGACCGTGCCCTCGGCGATGCCTGCAGCATCCGCGATCTGACGCGTGGTGACCTCGGCGCCGTGCTCGAGAATGAGCGGAATCGCGGCGTCCACGATCATCGCGCGGCGCTCATCGGGGGCCATCGGACGGGCGCGCCCAGGACGGGGCGTCGCCGCGCTGGTCGAGGGTGCAGTCACCCGAGCACTGTAAGTGAGTGAGCACTCACTCCGCAACTCTAGGCTCGGACCTGGAGACGGTCATGCTCGGCGCTGGCGTGACCCCTCGAGTCGGGCCACGACCACCCCGGCACCGACCGCCACCGCGGCGCCGAGCGCCGTCAGCCACACGCGGGAGAATCCCGCGTCCCACGCGCCTTCGCCGCCCCCCACGCTCACCACGACCACCACGGCGAACGCCGTGCTGGCGACGAACTCGCGGCGTCGGCCCGCGAACATGAGAGCCACGCTGAGGAGCAGGGCCACGCCTGCTCCGGCGAGCGCAGCCGGCACGGGAAGCATCGTGGCCGCCACTGCGCCCGCCGCCGCGCCCACCACCGTGCCTGCGATCCTCGCGCGCGCCCGGGGCATCGTCTCGCCAGCATCGGGCACCCACACCATCGCCAGCGCGATGACGATCCACACCCCGTGCGGAAGGTCGTACGCGACGATGATGCCGGTGGTGATGCCAGCGAGGAAGGCGAGGATGGCGAGGTACGCGCCCATTCCGGAGGGCGCGCGGCCTGCCGCGGGAGCCGCCGGCATCGGCAGCGCCCGCATCGCCGCCGCGCACACCAGCGCACCCACGAGCACGCCCGCGAGGGCGGCGCCAGGGTCGATGCGGTCCGCTCCGACGGCGAGGTCGGCGATCACGACGGGGACGATCGCCACGACGGGCCCGTACCGCACCGCGATCGGGGTCACCGCCAGGACGGACAGGGCGACCAGCGCCCCGACCGCGCGCGGATCCTCCGTCGCGACCGCGCCCGCGCCACACCCGGCGAGCACCACCCCGAACCACAGCAGGTGCGGCCACGAGGGCCGCCGCGCCGCCAGCGCGATCACGGACACGGCGCCGAGCGCGCTCGACATCGCGAGGCCCTCTCCCCCGACCATCCACGCGGTGGCAGCAATGACCATCACGATGCCGACGACGAAGGCGGCGACGGCCAGTGCGGGGCGCGGCGGCACCCACCGACGCACACCGTGGACGTCAGCCACCGCTCGTCCTGCGCGCGAAGGTGACGGAACTGTGGTCCTCCGAGACGGGGACGAATCCGACGCGAGGGTAGAACGCCTGTGCTCCGGCGTTCGCCTTCGCCGCGACCAGGTGGGCGCCCGGCACTCCGCGCTCGCGCAGCCCTTCCACAGCTGCCTCGATGAGCGCGCGACCCGCTCCCCTGCCCTGCGCCTCCGGGAGAAGGTCGATGTGGAGGTGCGCGGGGTACTCGTCGACCAGGTCGGTGAGCATGCGCTCGGGGTCGAGAGCCGCGGGCAGCAGCCAGCGATCGGCCTCGGTCTGAACCTCGCGAGTGGGACGCGATGGCCACCAGTCGGCCACGAACCAGTCCTGGAACGCGCGCGTGTCATCGGTGCCGACGACGTATCCCACGGCGCTGCCTCCTTCGTCCCACACGAGCGCGAAGCAGCCCGGTCCGTACAGGTACGGCAGCGCGTACACATCCGCGATCGCCCGGTCGTCGCCGAACATGCCCGAGGCATCGGCTCCGCGGTCGCCCGTCAGGACGCAGATGCGCGCGATCGCCTGCTCATCGCCAGGTAGCGCCGGCCGAATCCCCATGCCGAGACACTATCCGCTCGTCCGCCCAGGCGAGGCGGCCGATGCGGGGGCCAGCTACAGCCGCTCGACCATCGCTCCGGGGACGCGTTCGACGGTGTGGACGCAGCGCCATGACTCGTCGCCGATTCCCTCCGCCCAGGCGAGGTGCCCGGTGGACAGACCGTGGGACGCCAGGTCGGTGCCGAGCACCAGCACCGACGGCCCCGCCCCCGAGACGACGGCGGCGATGCCCTGCGCTCGCAGGTGGGCGATCATGGCCGGCGCGGCTGCCATCACCTCGGCGCGATAGCCCTGGTGGAGACGGTCCTCGGTGGCGGCGAACAGATCTTCCGGGCGCCCCGCGAGCGCATTGACCAGCAGCGCGGCGCGGCCAGCATTGAAGGCGGCGTCAGCGTGCGGCACCTGAGCAGGCAACACGGACCGGGCCTGTGTCGTGGGCAGCACCGATCGCGGAATCAGCACCGCAGTCTCGATCTCGTCCGCCATGACGAGCGGCCGCGCATGTGCGCCATCCGCGTCCTGCCACGCCACGGTGGCGCCGCCCAGAATGGCGGGTGCAGCGTTGTCGGGGTGTCCTTCGAACCGGGTCGCGAGCTCGAGCGCCACCTCGGGCGACAGCGCGTCCGGCTCCGCGATCAGGCCGCGAGCGGCCCAGATGCCCGCGACGACCGCTGCGGCCGACGAGCCCAGCCCACGTCCGTGCGGAATGCGGTTGGTGGCACGAATCGCGAGGCCCACCTGGGACGCGCCCACGTGATCGAGCGCCTCACGCAGCGCGCGCACCACCAGATGCGTGTCGTCGCGCGGAAGCGAATCGGCGCCTTCGCCCTCGATCTCGATGCCGACGTCTGCGGCCGCGACGGCGCGCACGTCGAGCTCGTCTGCCACCCCGAGGGCGAGCCCGAGCGCGTCGAAGCCCGGGCCGAGGTTGCCGGCCGTGGCGGGCACCTGCACCCGCACGCGATCCGCGACGAGCCTCATGCCTAGAGCCCCAGCGCCTGGGCGGCCGCCTCGACGTCCACCGGGATGACGACGGGCTCGACCTCGTGTCCCGCGAGCGCCGTCGCCGTGTCCTTGAGGCCGTTGCCGGTCACGGTGCAGGTGATGGTCGCTCCCCGCGGCACCTCGCCCTTCGCGGCTGCGGCGAGCAGCCCGGCGATGGGGGCGGCCGATGCGGGCTCCACGAACACTCCCACATCAGCGGCCAGGCGCTGCTGGGCCGCAAGGATCTCGGTGTCGGACACCGCACGAATCCACCCGCCGGAGTCGTCGCGCGCGGCGATCGCCAGGTCCCAGGACGCGGGCTTGCCGATGCGGATCGCGGTGGCGACCGTCTCGGGATCCTTGATGGGGTGCCCTGCCACGAACGGCGCGGCGCCCTCGGCCTGCACGCCCCAGATGCGGGGCGTCCGGGTCGCCGGACCCGACTCCGCATACTCACGGAAACCCATCCAGTACGCGGAGATGTTGCCAGCGTTGCCCACCGGAAGCATGTGGATGTCGGGGGCGTCCCCCAGCTGGTCGACGATCTCGAAGGCGGCGGTCTTCTGGCCCTGCAGGCGGAAGGGGTTGACGGAGTTCACGAGTGCGACGGGGTACTCCTCGCTGAGCGCGCGCACGATGTCGAGGCACTCGTCGAAGTTGCCGTCCACCTGCACCAGGCGAGCACCGTGCACGATGGCCTGCGCCATCTTGCCGGCCGCGATCTTGCCCTGCGGGATCATCACTACGCAGGTGAGTCCGGCATGCGCGGCGTAGGCGGCGGCCGATGCGGAGGTGTTGCCCGTCGAGGCGCACACCACGGTGTGGTCGCCGCTCTTGACCACCTGGGTCATCGCCGCGGTCATGCCGCGGTCCTTGAAGGAGCCGGTGGGGTTCATCCCCTCGACCTTGACGAAGACCTCGGCGCCCACCTCGGAGGAGATCGACCCGGCGTACACCAGCGGGGTCCCGCCCTCGCCCAGGGTCACCACCTGATCGGACTCGTCGAAGGGAAGCCGGTCCCGATACTCGCGGACGATGCCGCGCCACACGTGCGCCACTACAGCTCTCCCTCGATACGCAGCACCGACCAGACCTCGTTGACGGCATCGGTGGACCGCAGATCCTCGACGGTCGCGCTCAGCGCGGACTCCCGTGCCCGGTGCGTCGACAGGATCAGGCCGGCGTGGCCCTTGCCTGGCATCTGGCGCACCGACTCGATGCCGACGCCGTGCGACGCGAAGATCGTCGCGACGGCGGCGAGCACTCCCGGGCGATCCGGGACGCTCATGCGCACCGCGTAGCGCGTCATGGCCGCCGACATGGGCAGCACCTCGAGGCGCGCGTAGTTGGATTCGCGCGGCCCCTTGCCGCCGCCCGCCTTGTGGCGCGCGACGGACACGATGTCGCCCAGGACGGCCGATGCGGTGGGAACGCCGCCCGCTCCCTGCCCGTAGAACATCAGCTCGCCGGCTGCCTCGGCCTCGACGAACACGGCGTTGAAGGCCCCGCGCACGCCCGCGAGCGGGTGATCGCGAGGCACGAGGGTGGGATGCACGCGCACCGACACGCCCGCGTCCGTCTGCTCGGCCACGGCCAGCAGCTTGATGACGCGGCCGGTCTCGGTCGCGGCAGCGATGTCGTCAGCCGTGACCGCAGTGATGCCCTCGCAGTAGACGTCGTCGATTCCCACGCGCTGGTGGAAGGCGAGCGACGCGAGAATGGCGGCCTTCGCGGCGGCGTCGTGGCCGCCCACGTCCGCGGTGGGGTCCGCTTCCGCGTAGCCCAGACGCTGCGCCTCGGCGACCACGGCGTCGTAGTCCAGGCCCTTGGTTGTCATCTCGTCGAGCACGTAGTTGGTGGTGCCGTTCACGACGCCCAGGATGCGCGTCACGCGGTCGCCGGCAAGCGACTCTCGCACCGGGCGCACGATGGGGATGGCGCCGGCGACGGCCGCCTCGTAGTAGAGGTCGGCGCCCGCCGCATCGGCCGCCTCGTACAGCTCCGCGCCACCCTGAGCCAGGAGCGCCTTGTTGGCGGTCACCACGGCGGATCCCCGCTCGAGTGCGCGGAGGATGAGCGTGCGAGCGGGCTCGATGCCACCCATCACCTCGACGACGACGTCGGAGGAGTCCACCAGCGCCTGGGCATCGGACGTGAGCGCGTCGACTGGGACGGCCGCGTCGCGGGGCGTGGTCGTGTCGCGCACGTAGATGCCGGAGAGTTCGACGGGGGCGCCCACGCGAGCGGCGAGGTCACTCGCCTGCTCGAGCAGCAGCCGCACCACCTGGGTGCCGACGGTGCCGCATCCGAGCACGGCGATCTTCACGGGAGCGGAGGTGGGAGACACGGCCCCACTCTATCGGAGCGCGGCGGACGCCCAGGGCGGCGCCGGGACGGGCATCGCCAGGCCTCACGTAGGGTCGATGACATGGATCAACGCCCCGCACGAGTCGTCATGGTCTGCACCGGCAACATCTGTCGCTCCCCTGCGATGCACTACCTCGCACAGCGCGAATGGGGTGACGCGGCGGAGGTCACGAGCGCCGGCATCTTCGCGGAGATCGGGATGGACGTCCCCACGCCGATGCGCATGTCCGCACGCAGGCACGGGCTGGACATACCGCGCCATCGCCCCACGCAGCTCGACCGCCGCATCATCGAGAACGCGGACCTGGTGCTCGTCGCCACCCAGCAGCACGCGACGTGGATCGAGGAGGAGTGGAACGGTGTGCCGGCGCATGCCTTCGGCATCAAGGAGGCGCATGCGCTCACCGAGCAGGCGGAGCCACCCATGGGCGCGTCTCCACGAGAGCGGCTCATGAACACCGCGGGGGCCCTGCACATGGCCCGCGTGGCCGAGCCCGTGGAGCTGCGAAGCCTGGATGACCCGTGGTCGCTCGACCAGGAGACCTACGACCGCGTCATGGACGAGATCGTGGAGTCCCTCGAGGCGATCACCGCGTGGGCGCGGCTGGCCGACGGCTGACCGCCCAGCTCAGGGGGCCGCAGTCTTCACGCGAGACGAACGAATGCCCGGGGGCCTGACGGCACCCGGGCATTCGCGACGGTGAGGGCGGATCAGATGCCGGGTCGCTGCACGCGGCCTGCCACGCCGACGATGCCAGCCCGGGCGGGGTCGCTCGCGTCGCCCAGAACCTCGTCCACCCCTTCATGGTCCTCGCGGGTGGTCTCGCCGTCCTCGTTCTCAGGGACGTCGTCGAAGGGCGTGTGGCCCTTGGCCTGACGCTCCTTCTCCACCTCGTCAGCGAGGTGCTGCAGATCTTCGGTGCCCTCGTGAGTGAACTTCGCCATGATGGTCTCCTTCCGTCCACTGCAGGCACCGCCCTGGTGCCCCGGAGCGGACGACGCTCGGGCCACCCGCTCACCTAGGACAACGCTCGCGGCGTTCTCAGACCTTTCACAGGTACGGCCGATGCCGTCCCTCGCATGTGCGTCGGTCTACTTCTGCTCGTCGAGCCGGTGATCGAGCGGTGTGGCCACGTCAGGCTCGAGGTGGTCCTCGCGCGTCTCCGCCTCGCCCTCGGCCGTGTCGTCGTCGTTCGGGAGGTTGGTCCCGCTGCCCGAGCGCTCGCGCTCGGCCTCGACGTCGTCGGCGATGCTCTGCAGGGCCTCGGTGCCCTCGTGGAACTCTTCCTTGCTCTGGTCGGTGGGGTCTGGCATCACTCCACTCCTTCCTTCGCTGGACGGCCCTTTGCCGTCCGGTGGGGAGAACAATCCCTCCCCTTGAGCACTTCCACTCATCACGAGATCGGCGGTCTAGCAGTGCGGACGAGCAGTGGCTCAATCCTGGAGGCGTGCGGCGGCGGTGCCCTCCAGCAGGTCGGCCAGGCCGCGGAGCCGGGTCGCCACCTGCGCGCCGAGCTCGGTGAGCTCGTAGTCCACTCGTGGCGGCGACTGGGGGTGGGCGGTCCGGGCGACCATGCCGCCGCTCTCGAGCGTCTTGAGCGCTTGGGAGAGCATCTTCTCGCTCACTCCCTCGACCCGCCGTCGGAGCTCCCCGAATCGTCGAGGCCCGTCGTCGAGAGCGAGCAGCACGAGCGACGCCCACTTGCCGGTGACGTCCTCGAAGAGCGCGCGCGAGGTGCACTCACGCGCGAACACGCTCACCACGAGCGTCGCGTCAGGACCGTTGTCTGCCACCGCCCCAGACTAGCCTCGACAGCACATCTCGGGGCACTGAGGAATGGATAGTGCTTTCTCCTGGTTAGCGTCGATGCTCACCTCATCGACCCTAGGAAAAGGACACCCCTCATGACCACCTTCGCCGTCACCGGAACCAGCGGACACCTGGGCCGCCTCATCGTCGAAAGCATGCTCGCTCGCGGCGTCGCCGCTGCTGACATCGTCGCCATCGCTCGCACCACAGCCAAAGTGAGCGATCTCGCCGAGCGCGGCGTTCAGGTGCGGTT
The DNA here is from genome assembly GCF_030418295.1 of Demequina muriae. Classification (NCBI taxonomy): domain Bacteria; kingdom Bacillati; phylum Actinomycetota; class Actinomycetes; order Micrococcales; family Demequinaceae; genus Demequina; species Demequina muriae. The sequence continues at coordinate 1,951,586 of NZ_JAUHQA010000001.1, read as the reverse complement.
CGGCGACTACAAAGACGCCGCCTCACTCGACGCCGCCCTCGACGGCGTCACACGACTCGTGCTCGTCTCCTCCTCCGAGGTGGGCAAGCGCAGCGCTCAGCACGCCGCCGTGATCGACGCAGCGGAGCGTGCCGGGGTCTCTCGCATCGTCTACACCTCGATCCTGAAGGCGGACACCTCCACCCTTGGCCTTGCCCCCGAGCATGTCGAGACCGAGGCGGCGCTGCGCGCATCGGCCATCCCTGCCACCGTGCTGCGCAATTCCTGGTACCTCGAGAACTACACCGGCCAGATCGGCCAGTACGTCGCGACCGGCACGCTGCTGGGAGCCACTGGAGGCGCACGGCTCACCGCAGGCACGCGCTCCGACTTCGCCGATGCTGCGGCCGTCGCCGCCATTCAGGATGACGAAGGCGCCACCTACGAGATCGGCGGCGTCGCCTTCACCATCGACGAGCTGGCGAGCACGGTCACCGCCGTCACCGGCACCACCGTCACCCACCGCGACGTCAGCGTCGATGAGCTCTCATCGACGCTGCAGGAGGCGGCAGGAATGGACGCCGGCACCGCCGGATTCTGGGCCTCCGTGGACGCGTCTATCGCGAGGGGCGACCTCTTCACCGAGTCGACCGACCTCGAGCGCCTGATCGGACGCCCGCCCGTCTCGCTCGAGTCCGCGGTGCGCGCCGCGATCTGATCGCCGGCTCTCACGTCCGCCCGTCGCTCCTCGCGGCGGGCGGACCCTGCTCACTCAGGTGCGACGTCGAGCGCCAGCAGGTCCTCGATGGTGTCGCGCCGCACCAGCACGCGGGACTGGCCATCGCGCACCGACACCACCGCAGGCCGCAGCGCCGCGTTGTAGTTCGACGCCATCGAGCGCCCGTACGCGCCAGTGGCCGGCACGGCCACGAGATCGCCGCGGGCCACATCGAGCGGAAGCCGCACGTCGCGCACCACGATGTCGCCGGACTCACAGTGCTTGCCGACCACTCGGGACGCCACCAGGTCCGCTGAGGACTCGCGTGACGCGATCGCCGCGGTGTAGTTCGCGCCGTAGGTGACGGGCCGCATGTTGTCGCTCATGCCGCCATCCACCGCGATGTACGCGCGGCGACCACCGTCCTCGAGGTCCACCGACTTGACCACGCCCACCCGGTACAAGGTGAGCCCCGCCGGACCGGCGATGGCGCGTCCCGGCTCGATGCTGAAGCGCGGCCAGGTGCCACCGACGGTCTCCATCACCGCCGCCACCGCATCGGCGATCGCGTAGGCGGCCTCCGCGGGGTCGAGCGCCTCGGCGTCCTCGGTATACCGAATGGCGTAGCCGCCACCGAGGTCGACCTCGGGCAGCTCGTCGCCGGTCGACGCCGTGAACGCCGCACGAAGGCCGAGCATGCGCTCCGCCGACTCGCGGAACGCGTCGATCGACATGATCTGGCTGCCGATATGCGTGTGGATGCCCGACAGTCTCAGGTGGGGCGCCTCGTGGCACGCGAGGAGCGCGCGCATCGCGGCGCCCGAGGCGAGCGACAGCCCGAACTTCTGGTCCTCGTGAGCCGTCGCGATGTACTCGTGGCCGCCCGCGTGCACGCCGGTCGTGACGCGCACCATCACGGGAGCCACCACACCGAGCTCACGCGCGAGGGCGTCGAGGATCTCGATCTCAGTGAACGAGTCGACGATGATCCGGCCCACGCCCGCGATGAGCGCGCGCCTCAGCTCGTCGTCCGCCTTGTTGTTGCCGTGCAGGCCGATGCGCGCGGCAGGCATGCCCCCGCGCAGCGCGATCTCCAGCTCCCCGAGGGACGCCACGTCGAGGTGCAGCCCCTCCTCGTGCATCCATGACGAGACCTGCGAGCACAGGAAGGCCTTGCCCGCGTAGTAGATGTCGACCTCGGCGCCGTGGCGGGCGAACGCCTCTCCGAAGTGGTCCCGGAAGGCCGATGCACGGGCACGGAAGTCGGTCTCGTCCACCACATACAGCGGCGTGCCGTGCTCGCCGACGAGCTCGCGCACGTCGACGCCTCCCACAGACAGCGCTCCGTCCTCACCGCGCTGAACGGTGCTCGACCAGACCGACACGGCTACATCCGCTCCGGCGCTGACACGCCGAGCAGGTGCAGGCCGTTCGCCAGCACCTGCCGCGTGGCGTCGTTGAGCCACAGGCGGGTGCGATTCAGGTCCGTGATCTCCTCGTCGCCCTGAGGCGTCACGCGGGTGCGGTCGTACCAGCCGTGATACACCGATGCGAGCTCCTCGAGGTAGCGCGCCACTCGGTGCTGTTCGCGATAGTCGACGGCCATGGCGACCACGCGGGGGAACTCCCCGAGCACGCCCAGCAGCTTCGCCTCCCACTCGTGCGCGAGCAGCGAGGCGTCGAAGCCGTCCTCGCGACGGATGCCGTACTCCGCCGCGTTGCGAGAGACGCCGGAGGTGCGCGCGTGGGCGTACTGCACGTAGAACACGGGGTTGGCGTTGGACTGCGAGGCCAGCAGGTCGAGGTCGATGTCGATCGACTGGTCGGCACTCGAGCGCGCGAGCGCGTAGCGCGCGGCGTCCACGCCGACGGCCTCCACGAGGTCCTCCATGGTGACCACGTTGCCCGCGCGCTTGGACATCCGCACCGGCTCGCCGTCCTTCACCAGGTTGACCATCTGGCCAATGATGACCTCGACGATCTCGGGGGCGTACCCGAGCGCGGCGGCACCGGCCTTGAGCCGTGCGATGTATCCGTGGTGGTCGGCGCCGAGCAGGTAGACGCACAGGTCCGCACCACGCTCGGCCTTGTCGCGGATGTACGCGATGTCACCGGCGATGTACGCCGCATTCCCGTCCGACTTGATGACCACGCGGTCCTTCTCGTCACCGTACTCGGAGCTGCGCAGCCACCACGCGCCGTCCGACTCGTACAGCGCACCGGAGGCCTTGAGCTCGGCGAGCGCGCGCTCCACCTTGCCCGAGTGGTGCAGCGAGTCCTCGTGGAAGTACACGTCGAACTCGACGCCGAAGTCCGCCAGCGACTGCTTGATCTCGCCGAACATCAGCGTGACGCCACGATCACGGAAGAATTCGAGCGCCTGCTCGCGCGGCATCTCGAGGGGATCTTTGTCCCCGGCGGCCATCGCCTCGACCATCACCTGATCCGCGATGTCCTGGATGTACTGGCCGCTGTAGCCGTCCTCGGGAGCGGGTTCTCCGGACACGACGGCGTACAGCGATGCGGCGAACCGGTCGATCTGGCTGCCGTGATCGTTGAAGTAGTACTCGCGCACCACCCGCGCACCGTGGAACTCGAGCAGTCGGGCGATCGAGTCGCCGACCGCGGCCCAGCGAGTGCCGCCCAGGTGGATCGGTCCGGTGGGGTTCGCGGAGACGAACTCGACGTTGACCGTCTTCCCCGTCAGCGACTCCCCGCGGCCGTAGTCCGCGCCGTACTCGACGATGCCGCGCGCCAGCTCGCCCGCGGCGGATGCGGCCAGGCGGATGTTGAGGAAGCCGGGTCCGGCGACATCCGCGCTGTCGATGCCGTCCAGCTCTCCGAGCCGCTCGGCGAGGGTCTGCGCGAACTCGCGCGGACTCGTCCCCGCTTGCTTGGCCAACTGCATCGCGACGTTGGTCGACCAGTCGCCGTGCTCGCGCTGGCGGGGTCGCTCCACACGCACCTCGTCTGGCACATCGAACGGCGACAGTTGGAAGTCGCTGTCGTCGATGCCTTGAAGCAGGGCGTCGCGGATCTTCTGGGAGAGCTCGTCAGGGGTCACTTCTCGAGTCTATCGGCGCGACAGCGCCCGGGCGCGCGGCCGATGCGAGGGGCCCGGGCCGCTCGCGAGGTCACCCGAGCGAGGCCTGCACTCGCTTGGGCAGTCCTTGCCTGACCAACGCGTAGGCGGTCTCCAGCGCCTCGATCGCGACGTCGCGCGGCATGGCGGGATCATCGACCTCGATCGAGATCCACCGCCGCTTGTCCGCGTAGTAGCCGGGGGTGACGGCCTCGAACTGTGCCACAAGCGCCGCGTTGACGTCCGGGTCGCCCTTCACGGTGATGATGCGCGCGCCGCTGGGGTGGAGACCGAGGCGTCCGAAGTGCTTGCCACCCACCTGAAAGGTCTGCGACCCCCACGCGGGATACGGCACCACCTGCGCGCCCGGCAGCCGGGACAGCACGTCCATCATCCACGGGTCGACGTCAGGGACCTCGGCGGGTTCGCTCATGTCACTCACGCTAGGCGTGCCCTCCGACACGCGCGCGTCAGGAGGCCGACGCCACCGCCGCGGGCAGGGGCGTGCGCACGCCGCGCTCGAGGAGCGTGATCGTGTCGAGCTGGCCCGCGTCCTCGAACCAGGCGACGAGGTCGGCTCGCGGCTGCGCGAAGTGGGCCCAGTCGTCGATGTGCACCGGATACACGGCGGCGTCGGGCCACAGCCCGGCGATCTGGGACACCCGCTCGGCGTCGACCGTCAGCAGCATGTCCCCCAGTCGTTCGACCCGCGCCCCGCCGGCGAAGATGATGGCGATGCTGACGTCAGGGAACCGCTCGGCCACTCGCGTGACCTTCTTCACTGAGGAGTTGTCGCCCGAGATGTAGATGGTGGGCCAGCCCTCGGCCTCGAGCACGAATCCGGTGACCTGACCAGTGAGGTGCTTGATGACGCTCGGACCGTGGCGGGCCGGCACCGCGGTGATGGTCACCGGCGACGCGCCGCCGGGGATGATCGCCTGATCCCAGCGCCGCATGCCCTGGGCGCGGCCGATGCGCGTGCCACCCGAGGGAGTGGTGAGCACGTGCGGCACGAGGTCAAGCACTGTGCGCCCGGAGACGTCGAGGTTGTCCTCGTGCTCGTCGTGCGACAGCAGCACCACATCGATGTGGCCGATGTCGCTGTGCGACAGCGCGGGCCCCTCGAGCTTGGTGAGGTTGCCCACCTTCCCGGGCGGATCGAAGGTGGGGTCGGTGAGGAAGGTCAGTCCCGCGTATTCGAGGACCACGGTGGGGCCACCGACGAGCGTGGCCTGGGGGGTGCCGGTCATGGCGTTAGTCAAGCACCTCGATGGCCTCGACCTCGCATTGCACCGGGAAGGACTCCGCGCACGCACTCGTCCACACGCGCAGGCGATCTCCGGCCGCGATGTCACTCGCCGCGGCCGCAGCCCCGACCACGGTCACGTCGTCGTCGAGGACGAAGATCGTGCCCTCGAAGTACTCGTATCCGGCATCGTGCGCGAAGTGCACGCGCACGCCGCCCGCGTCGCTGTCGATCGACGCTGCCGCACCCACCGCATCGGCCGCGCGCTCGGGCGCCGCCGTGCCGGATCCGCACGCGGAAAGCGCTCCGCCGCACGCCACCGCGGCGACCACCAGGCCGGCACGGCGCCTCATCACGGCAGCGCCCCGGCGAAGACGTAGGCGGCGCACGCGACACCGAGCACCAGCACGCTCGCCGACATCGCCGCGAGCGCCAGGCCCGGTCGCGGGGCGGTGCCGTAGGTCACCAGTTGCGCATGCGCGGTGCGATAGCGCGCCGAGGCGACCACGTACGCGACGCCGCCCAACGCGACGCCCGCGAGACCGAGCACGACGACCGCCACGCCCGCATCGGCCATCACCTTGATGCCCATGAGCGAGGCGACGGCGAAGGACAGCGCGGTGCGTCGCCATGCGAGCAGCGTGCGCTCGGCCTGGAGGCCCTCGTCGAAGGGGCCGTGCTCGGTCACCGGAGCAGCCCCACCGCGACCATCACGACCCCCACGATCATGCCGACGGTCAGGATGGGAGCGACCGAGGGACCACGCAGCGGCGTGCGCAGCCGCATCGCCTTCTCCGTGCGGAACCACCCCAGCAGCCCCTCGACTGCCGCAAGAATGCCCAGCACGACGAACAGCGCCGCAGCCCACATACGGAGCTCGCCGTCGATGGGCACCTCGAGCGCCTCGAGCGCGACGCCGGCGGCGAACAACGCGAGCGCAGTGCGCGTCCATGCGAGGTAGGTGCGCTCATTCGCAAGGCTGAACCGCGGGTCCGGCTCGTCGCCCACGCCGTAGACGCGACGGGGAAAGCGCTGGGACATGTCTCGTGCGGCCATGACTCCAGACTATGCCGGGGCGTCCGGCGGGGCCGGCACGGTGCTGGAGGCCCGCACGACGAGCTCCGGCTGGAACACCACGTGCTCGCGGGCGGCCGCCGGCGCGAGGCCCGCCTCGCGGAGCAGCAGGTCCACTGCCGTCGCCCCCATGACGCGGCGAGGCTGGCGCACCGAGGTGATCGGCACCACCGCGGCCGCCGCGAAGCTGATGTCGTCGTACCCCACGAGCGCCACCTCGCGCGGAATCCCCACCGGGTCGGGACCCGACAGCAACGCCTGCTGCACGCCGATCGCGAGCAGGTCGTTGGCCGCGAGCACGGCGTCGCACCGGCCCGCACGCACCAGCGCACGCACCTCGGCGCCGGCTGACATGCCGTCGTCCAGAGTGAGCGCGGCGGTCGGGACGTGGAGGATGCCCGCGCCCTCGACGGCGCCCACTGCGGAGTGCGCGCCGGCCGATCGGTCCTGGACCTGCGGCAGATCCTCGGGCCCGCCCACGAAGACCAGCTGGCGCCGCCCCTGGGACAGGAGGTGCTCCGCGGCGAGCCGGCCGCCCTCGACGTCGTCGACCGCGACCGAGGCCAGCGTCGCATCGGCCGTCCCACGGTCCACGAGCACGACGGGGACGCCGTGGGCGCGCAACTGGCTCACGCGCGGCTGGGCCGAGGAGGTTGGCACCACCAGCACTCCGGCGACGCGCTGGCGCTCGAACTGGTCGAGGTGCGCAGACTCGCGCTCGACCGAATCGTCGCTGTTGGCGAGCAGCAGCGTGTACCCGGATTCGACGGCGCGCTCCTCCGCACCCCTGGCCACGTCCGTGAAGAACGGGTTGCCGATATCGAGCACCACCAGCGCGATCGTCGTCGACTGCCCCGCCCGCAGCTGGCGCGCGGCGTCGTTGGGCACGTACCCCAGCTCGTCGATCGCACGCTCGACGCGTTCGACGGTCGCGGGGCGCACCGCATCGCGCCGATTGAGGACATTCGACACGGTGCCCACGGACACGCCCGCGCGCGCGGCGACCTCGCGCACGCTCACCGACATGGCCACTCCTCGCCCGCGATCATCCTCGGATGATGCCACAGTGCGGTGATCGCGCACGTGCGCCGTGCCCTCCGCGCGCGACGCTCAGCGCGACGCAGGCAGCGTCAACACCCCGTCCACGCGGCGGGGGATGCCGAGCGGATTGTCGTCACGCAGCGCCGCGGGGAGAGCCGATGACGGCACGTCCTGATAGGCCACGGGGCGCTGGAACCGGCGCACGGCGGTCGCGCCGACTGATGTGTGGATCGAGGTCGTCGCAGGATAGGGACCACCGTGCTGCTGAGACCAGGTGACCGCGACGCCAGTGGGCCAGCCATCGAACAGCACGCGTCCCACACGGGCGCTGAGGACGCTGACGAGCGGGGCCACGTCCTCGCCCGGCTCTGCATGGATGGTGCCCGTGAGCGCGCCATCGAGCCGGGTCAGGGCCGCTCTGACGCGCGCCTGGTCATCGCTTCGCACCAGCACGGTCACCGGGCCGAACACCTCGTCGAGAAGCCGTTCCGCGTGCTCTTCCAGCGTCGCGATGGACACCGCCACCACGCGCGGCTGTGGAACCCCGTCGACGACCGCAGACGTGCCCGCCACGTGCTCCACGCCGGGGATGCTCTCCAGTTCGGCGATGCCGTGCTCGAAGCTCGACAGGATCGAATCGTTGAGCATCGGCTGACCACTCGCGGCGACATGGTCCGGAAGCGCCCGCTCGAGCGACGAGCCCGTGGGGACGAACACCAGTCCCGGCTTGGTGCAGAACTGGCCCTGTCCCAGCGCGAACGACCCTGCCAAGCCTGCGGCCAGCGCCTCCCCTCGCGCACGGTCGGCTGCCGTCGTCACCACCACCGGGTTGATCGAGGCGAGCTCGCCATAGAACGGTATCGGCACGGGTCGGGCCGCGGCACGGTCGAACAGCGCTCTGCCGCCACCGAGCGAGCCCGTGAAGCTGGCTGCGGCGATCGCCGGATGCTCGACAAGTGCGATACCCGCCTGACGGCCCGTCACCAGGGTGAGGGTGCCCTCGGGCGCCCCCGCGCGGGTGAGCGCCTCCACCACGATCGACGCCGTCAGGGCGGAGAGCTCGGGATGGCCCGAGTGTCCCTTGACGACCACGGGACACCCCGCCGCGAGCGCAGAGGCAGTGTCGCCGCCCGCCACGGAGAACGCGAAGGGGAAGTTCGAGGCCGAGTACACCGCGACGGGGCCGAGCGGCCGCAGCAGCCGCCGCAGGTCGGGACGGGGTGGGGTGGCGTCCGCCACCGCGTGGTCGATCGTCGCCTCGAGGTAGGAGCCTTCGCGCAGGACGTCCGCGAACAGACGGAGCTGACCGGTGGTGCGCGCGACCTCCCCGCGGAGGCGCGCCTCTCCCAGGTGGGTCTCACGGTCGGCGACCGCGACGAGCTGCTCCACGTGGTGGTCGAGAGCGTCGGCGACTGCTGCGAGCCAACGCGCGCGCGTCACGTCGTCGGTCTCCGCGGTGACGTGGAACGCGTCGAGCGCCCGGCGGGCGATCCGGTCCACCTGGTCGTCAGTCGTGTCGATCATGAGATCTCCTCCTTGAACTCGAAACCCAGTCCTGCTCTGCGGCCCCCCGACACGCGGCCATCCGCGATCGTGACCCCCGTCGGCGCCTTGAGCGCCCCCGACTGCCAGAAGCCCGCGCCCTCGACGTCCTCCACCCACGTGCGCTCAGGAAGCGCGAACGCGAGCTGGGCCGAGATCTCAGGCAGCAGGTGAGGGGCGAGGGCTACGCCTGCATCACGAGCCAGCGCCGCGACGTCGAGGAACGGGGTGATCCCACCCACCCGGATCACATTCGGCTGGACGACGTCCACGGCGCCAGCCGCGATGAAGTCGCGGAAGCGGTGGAGGGTGTGCAGATTCTCGCCGAGTGCGATCGGCACCGACGTGCGGGCCTTGAGCGCGACGTGCCCCGCGAGGTCGTCTGCCCGCAGCGGCTCCTCGAGCCACGCGATGCCGACCTCCGCCATGGCATTCGCCGCGACCGCGGCCGTGTCGACATCCCAGCGCTGGTTCGCGTCCACCATCAACGAGCGCTCAGGGCCGATGACGTCGCGCACGGCGCGCAGGCGCTCGAGATCCTCGGCGAGCGTCGGTCGCCCCACCTTGACCTTGACTGCACCGAAGCCCGCCTCGACCCACCTTTTCGCCTGGGACACCAGTTCATGGAGGCTGTAGTGAAGGTTGACGCCGCTGCCGTACGCCGGCTGAGTGTCATGGCGACGGCCCAGCGCATCCGCGAGCGGCATCGACTCGCGGCGGCATCGCAGGTCCCACAGTGCGAGGTCCAGCCCGGCCAGGGCGATGGTGGTCACCCCGCCCCCGCCCGCCTCGTGCACGTGCTCCCATCCGTCGGTCCACGCGTCAGGCGACGCGGGGCGACCGACGGCGTGGGGCAGGACGTGGTCCTCGATCATCGCGAGGACGGCACGCGCGCCGATCGATGGAGTCCAGGCGAAGCCCTGCCCGGACGCGCCGTCGGAGTCCTGCACGTCGACGACGATCACACTGACCTCGCTGACGTCGGGACCCCAGGGCCGCGAAAGCGGCACGCGTAGGCGTCGGGCGCTGGCGTGGGCTACCGGGGCTGTCACGCGACCAGATCCCTCCCGCGCTCGAGGATGGCACGGAGCCGGTCGAGCTGATCACGGGAGGGATCCATCAGCGGAGGCCGCACGGACCCGACACGGTGACCCGCGAGGCGAAGGCCTGCCTTGATGAGCGACACGGCGAAGCCAGGCGTCTCGTCGCGCAGCTCGATCAGTGGCGTGTAGAAGCCGTCAAGCAGTCGCGCCTGTGCCTCGTCATCTCCCGATTCGAGAGCATGATGAAATGCCGTCGCCACGTCAGGCGCCATCGCGAAGGCGGCCGAGGAGTACAGGGGCACCCCGATGGCCCGGTAGGCGGCCTGGCTCGCCTCGGCCGTGAGGAGCCCGTTGAAGAACAGCGTGCCGTGACCTGCGGCACGCGCCTCGAGCACGAACTGCTGCGCGAGCGCCACATCTCCCACGCCATCCTTGAGCCCCACGACTTGCGGGTGCCGGAGGAGCCGCGCGGCCGACTCCCTCGTGAGCTGGGCATTCGCCCGGTGATAGACGATCGCCGGCAGCGCCGTGGCCGCCACGACCGCCTCGACATAGGCGACGACGCCTGTCTGGGGACCCTGCACGAGGTACGGAGGCATGATGAGCAAGGCATCCGCCCCCGCCCGCTCCGCGCCGCGCGCGACAGCGATGGCGTGGCCCAGAGGCCCGCCCGCGCCAGCCACCACCGGCACGCGACCAGCCACGGCTCGCACCGCTGTCTCCACCACGCCGTGGTGCTCCTCGAGCGAGAGCGCATGGAACTCGCCGGTGCCGCAGGCAGGAAACACGGCGCCCGCGCCGTGGCCGACGCCATCATGGATGAGCGTTGCCGCAAGGTCCAGGTCGACCTCACCCGAGTCGTCGAACGGGGTGACCGGGAAGAAGTAGACGCCCTCGCCAAAGGTCAGGTCAGGCATGGGAGTCCTGCCGTTCTGATTCGGTCCCGCGGGGCGGCTCGACGAGCTCGTCCCGCCAGGTGCGGGAGGCTCGCCAGCCCAGGTCGCGTTCCGCACGCGCGCTCGAGAACACCGGCCCACGGTCGCCGAGGGCACTCGACGCGGCGGCGGCCGAGGGGACGAGCCGCGCGAGCGCCTCTCCCACCGGTTCGCGCACCAGCGAATCCACGGCGCCCACGATGTACGTCGCACCATTGGGAGCATCGTCATGCGTCAGCCACGCCAGGACGAAGTCGGCGGCATCGCGAGCATCGACATAGTTGAACAGCGCGACTGCGGACAGCGCCGGGTCATCGAGCCGTTCGGTGACGGTATGTCCCTGCTGAGTCACTGCGCCGCTCCACTCCTCGGGAGAGATCACGTAGCACGGCCGGAACGCACCCGTGCGAAGCGTCTCTCCGTAGCGGCGGGCTGCCATCGCCATCATCGCCTCGAGCGTCGCCTTCGACAGCGCGTAGGCGTTCCATGGCGCCACCGGGTGATCCTCGTCGATCGGGAGATACGTCGGCTCCCACCCGCATGGTGCGCCATACCCCGTCACCGTGGGGCTCGACGCGACGAGCAGCCGCGGGCAGCCGCACGCGAGGACGGCGTCCAGCACCGACATGGCGAGGCCGGTGTTGATCGCGAGCAGTTCATGCTCGGGGGCGGAGAACGGGACGGCGATCGCCGCCAGATGGATCACCGCGTCTGGCTCAGCCTCTGCGAGAGCGGATGCCGTGGCCTCCCGGTCGGCGAGGTCAACCGCGACGGAGCGCGCAGGAAGCGCAGGATCGATATCGCGGTCGAGCACGACCACGGCGTGCCCGGCGTGCGCCAGCCCGCGGACGACCGAGCGTCCGAGCCGGCCCGACCCTCCCGTCACGACGACCTTCACGAGGGGTCCCCCGTCAACGATGCCGCTCCGCGGCCGAGGTCGACGTCCGCGATGCGCACCGCGCGGTCTCCTTCGAGCGATCGGTTCCCTGCGAGGCCGACGGCCATGCTGCGCACGCCGTCGTTCCATGTGGAGGCTCTGCCCAATGGATCCTCGTCGCCGCCGACGAAGACGTCACGCAACAGCTGCGCATCGCCGCCGCCGTGACCACCTTCGCCCTCCGGGATGGGGACCTCCTCCGCGGGCTCGAAGTGCCGCTGCACCACGAGCCGTTCGCCGATCGGTCGGGTGCGCTCGGAGATCACGCCATCGGGGTGCATGCTGGGGTCGACCGTGACGGACCCGTCGTCCCGGACGAGCACCGCACCTCTCTCGACCACGGTCAGCTCGGCGCGACCGGCGGTGCCGTTGACGGCGACGGCGTAGCCCTCCCACGGTGCATGGGCATTGAGGCTGTACGACATGGAGGCGCCGCGCGCGTAGTCCACCACCAGGGACAGGTTGTCCTCGATCGTGATGCCAGCATCGAAGACGTCGCGATCACGCAGGTAGCCGTCGTGAGCCTCCTGATCGAAGTACAGCCCCTTCAGTTCCCGGTCGCGGCGCAGGTCGAGGCTGAACGCGTCGCGCAGATCAGAGTCGACGGAGCCACGCTCGGGTCTCGGGCCCAGACCCCGATGAGCCGCATTGTCCGCTCCGTAGAAGCGCAGTCCTCCTGAGGCGAACACGCGCACCGGCACGTCGGCCAGCCACCAGTTGACCAGGTCGAAGTGATGAGAGGACTTGTGGACCAAGAGGCCGCCCGAGTTCGACTTGTCACGGTGCCAGCGCCGGAAGTAGTCCGCACCATGGGCCGTATCGAGGACCCATTCGAAGTGGACCGAGGTGACATCCCCGATGGCTCCTGAGGCCACGACTTCCTTCAGCGCCGCGTTGCGAGGCGAGTAGCGATAGTTGAAGGTCACGGTGACCTGTCGACCCGTCGACTCGACCGCCTGGGCGATGCGTCGCACCCCCTCCTCCGAGACCGTGAGCGGTTTCTCGACGACGACGTCGGCGCCTGCCTCGAGAGCGGTGGCGATGATCTCCGCGTGGGTGAAGTCGGGCGACGTGACGATCACCCGATCGACGTTCGCGTTCACGATCGCCGCCGCCAGTCCTTCCGGCGCGAACCGTACCGGCTCGCCGAGCGCCTCGCGGCCCTCCTGCCGGAGCGACCAGTCGAGTCGACCTGGATTGGTGTCGGTCCACGCGACGAGCTCGGCGACGTCGGCGTGCGGGCCGGCGATCGCATCGAGGAACATCTGAGCGCGCGAGCCGGCGCCCACGAGGGCGTACCTGGTGCGTGTAGTCATGCGAAGGAGACCCCTTACTTGAGTCCGGTGGTGGCGAAGCCTTTGATGAGGTACCGCTGGCCGACGAGGAACACGACGAACAGGGGCAGCAACGACACGACGGACATCGCGAACATCGAGCCGAAGTCGGAGCTCGACTGGACGTCGAGGAACCCCTTGAGCGCGACCGAGACGGGGAATGTCTCGGGTAGTCGGAGGTAGATCAGTGGCCCGAAGAAGTCCGACCACGTCCAGATGAACGTGAAGATGGCCGTGGTGGCCAACGCCGGGATCATCAGCGGCAGCGTGACCTGGATGAAGGTGCGCAGATGCCCAGCGCCGTCGATGCGCGCGGCCTCGAAGATCTCCCGTGGAAGCGCACGGATGAACTGCACCATCAGGAAGATGAAGAATGCGTCCACTGCCAGGAACTTGGGCACGATGAGTGGGAGGAAGGTATTCAGCCAGCCCAGTTCCTTGAAGATCGTGAACTGCGGAATGAGCGTCACCTGGAACGGCAGCATGATCGTCATCAGCATCAGCGCGAACAGCAGGTTGCGGAAGCGGAACCGCAGCCGGGCGAACGCATATGCGGCGAGCGAGCAGGACAGCAGGTTCCCGATGATCGAGGCGGCCGAGATGATCGTGGAGTTCAGCAGGAAGACGCTGAACGGGTGCTGCAGGTCGTTCCACCCGTTGATGTAGTTCTCGACCGTGAGGTCAGTGGTGAAGATGCTGAGGTCCCGGAAGATGTCCGCATTCGGCTTGAAGCTCGAGATCACGAGCCACACCAAGGGGTAGATCATAATCGCCGAGAACAGGACGAGCGACGCGTGCTTCGCGAACGACGTCACTCGCTCTCGGGGCGTGCGCGTGCGGACAGGACGGTCGATGTCAGTCGTCATAGAACACCCAATACTTCGAGAGCCAGAAGTTGATCAGAGTGAACGCCGCGATCACGATCACCAGGAACCAGGCCATCGCGGAGGCGAGGCCCATGTCGTACTCGAGGAAGCCGACGCGATAGAGGAACAGCGTGTAGAACATCGTCGAATCAGCCGGGCCGCCGGTGCCTCCCGAGACCACATAGGCCTGGGTGAAATTCTGGAAGGCGAAGATGATCTGCAGCACCAGGTTGAAGAAGATGATCGGCGTCAGGAGCGGCAGGGTGATGGAGTAGAACCGCCTCACCGGACCCGCACCGTCCACCTCGGCCGCTTCGTAGTAGAGAGCAGGAATCTGACGCAGACCGGCAAGGAAGATCACCATCGGTGAGCCGAACGTCCAGATGTGCAGCACGATGATCGTGCTCAGCGCATAGTCCGGGTGCCCGATCCACCCGGGCCCGTCGATGCCGAACCAGGCCAGGAACCCGTTGACGAGCCCCTCCTTGCCGAACACCTGACGCCACAGGATCGCGATCGCGACCGACCCGCCAAGCAGACTCGGCAGGTAGAAGATCGACCGGTAGATCGAGAGCCCGCGCAGACCCTTGTCGAGCGCCAGCGCCAGCAGGAGCGCCAAGACCAGCTGCAGCGGCACAGAGATCAGCACGTACGTCAAGGTGACCCTGACGGAGTTCCAGAAGTCCGGGTCGCTGAACATCTCTGCGTAGTTGCCGAGTCCGATCCAGTCCGGCGGATTGTCGATCGGAGACTGCAGCAGGTTGTAGTCCGTGAACGACAGATAGAGCGACGCCACCATCGGTCCCGCGGTGAAGGCGATCAGGCCCAGCAGCCACGGAGCGAGGAACAGGTATGCCGCGCGATTGTCCGGGGCCTTGTGCTTGACCCGCGCTCCGCTCCCACGCGCCGTGCGCGCCATGGTGCGGAGTTCGTCAAGACTGCTCACGCCAACCTCCTTGTCGACTGTGTGCTCCCGGCCATTCACGGTCGAGAAAGCGGTTTCACGCTGTGTGCTGGCATCATGGCACGAGCCGCGGCGGGACGTCAAACCTGACCCGCGCATCGGCCACTATGGTGTCACCAGACGATGAAGTGAGGAGGCTCGCGTGACTCGAGAACGGCATGCGACCACCATCGCCGAGGTCGCCAGGCACGCCGACGTGTCGCCGGCGACGGTGTCCCGCGTGATGAACGGGAGGTTCTTTGGCGACCCGGCCGTGGCCGAGAGGGTGCGCGCCTCTGCCGTGGCGCTCGCCTATATGCCGAACCACACCGCTCGCAGCCTGGCCCTGGGCCAGACGCAGGCCGTGGCGTTCGTCGTCCCCGACCTCTCCAACCCCGCGTTCCAGGCCGTACTGACCGGCCTGAGCAAGACCGCCGGCAAGGAGGGGTACCGCGTCCTGGTCGCCGATTCCGCCGAGTCGCCGAGCGATGAGCCGCTGCTGGCGACGGAGATCAGGCGACGGTGCGACGCGATCGTGCTGTGTGCTCCGCGCATGCCGCACGACGAGCTGGTGGCCCTCAGCGAGTCGTTGCGCCCCTTGGTGCTGATCAACCGTGCCGTCCCCGAGATCGACACCCCGACGCTCTCGATCGACTACCGCAGCGGGATCCGCGACCTCGCCCAGCACGTCTACGACCTGGGCCACCGACACCTGGTCTACCTCGAGGGTCCGCCCCAGAGCGCCTCGAACGCCCACCGACTGCGCGGGCTCGATGACTTCGCTGCGGCGGTGCCCGGCGTCCGGGTCGATCGAGTCCGTGCCGGCGTGACGTCGGACGACGGCTTCGCGGCCAGGACCGCCGTCCGCGACTCGGGCGCCACGGCGGCCCTCGCCTTCAACGACCTGGTTGCGGTGGGACTGCTGAACGGGCTGATCGACCTGGGAGTCCGGGTGCCCGACGACGTGTCGGTCACCGGATTCGACGACATTCCCTTCGCCCGCTTCACTGCCCCATCGCTGACCACCGCTTCAGTCGGGCATGCCGAACTCGGCGTCGAGGCATGGGCCCGGATGAGCGCGCTGCTGGCTGGCGACGTACCCGGCGACAACGTGGTCTACGCACCCCGCGTCGAGGTGCGAGCATCGACCGGACCCGCAATTCGGTAACGATTCAATCACTCCGTTGACAGCGTTTTCGACCGATGGTACGTTCCGAGAAAGCGGTTTCTCAGAGGCGAGAGCGCGTCTGATGAATCGTTCTTCCCCGGGGGCGACGTCCTCGGGGCCATGGCACCACAACCGGTGGGATACCACCGACGAGGAGAAGAGGCGCAATGACGCGTACACCCCGTTTCCCGGCGCGGAAGGGCGCGGCGGCCACCGCCGCTCTCGCCACCGCGCTCGTCCTCACGGCCTGCTCTGCGGACTCCGACCCGGAGAGCTCCGGCAGCACTGACGACAACGGCTCCACCGACGAGGCGATCACGCTGGAGATGTCCTGGTGGGGCGACGATGCTCGCGCAGCGTTGTTCGATGAAGTGATCACGATGTTCGAGGCGGAGCACCCGAACATCTCGGTGACCCAGACTCCCGTCGGAAGCCCCGACGACCTGTTCAACCGACTCGCGACGGACTTCGGCACCGGCGGCGAGACCGCGCCGGACGTGTTCGCGCTGGGCGGGGCCAAGCCGCAGGAGTATGGCGCGGCTGGCGCACTGCTCGACATCGGCACCGTCGCCGACATCGTGCAGGCAGACCAGTATCCGGACTTCTCCACGACGAGCGCCGTTGTGGACGGCACGCTGTATGGCCTGCCCACCGGCGGCAACGCGACCGCTGCGTTCATCAACGAGGACATCTTCGCCGAGGCCGGCGTGGACCTCCCGGACGAGTCATGGACCTGGGACGACGTGATCGAGGCATCGAACGCCATCGGCAGCGCCGGCCTCACGAACGAGGCCGGCGAGCCCGTGTACGGCCTCGACCTGCGAGTGCAGGACATCATCGGCACCTACGCGGCCCAGGAGACGGAGCTCGGCATCTACGACTGGGAGGGCCAGCTCGCTGTCGAAGCGGATGACATCGCCAGCTGGTACGAGATCGAGCTCGAGATGCTCGACGGCGGCGGACTCCCGGACCCGAGCATCATCACCGCGGGGTGGGCGCTGCCCCCGGACCAGCAGCTGTACACGCTGGGCCAGGCAGGAATCACGTTCGGATACTCGAACCTCGTGGGCACCTATGAGATGGGTGGCACCACGACGGTGCTGACGCCCCCGACGAACACCGACCAGACTGGCGTGGCCCTGCTGCCGTCGTCCTTCTGGTCGATCAACGCAGCGACCGCACACCCGGAAGAGGCGGCCATGCTGGTCGACTGGTTCCTGAACGAGCCCGCCGCTGCTGAGCTCATCCTCGACACTCGCGGCGTGCCCTTCAACCCGGACACAGCCGAGGTCGTGGCACCGCTGCTCGAGGGACCGAGCCAGGTGGCCGCCGAGTATGTGCAGTCCGTGCTCGACTCCGGCACCGTCGCACCGCCTCAGCCTGATGGCGGCGCGAACATGAACAAGTACACCCAGGACGCCGAGGCAGCGGTCCTGTTCGGCGACGCCACTCCGCAGGAGGCGGCGCAGATCTGGATCGAGCAGCTGTCGGGCGACTTGAACTGAGTCACCGGCTCAACCCACCTCAGCGGCGGGCGGTCCCCTGTCGGGGCCGCCCGTCGCTGTCGTCCACCAGGATGGAACCATGAACTCGCTTGATGACGCCCGCTCACGACTGCATGCCGCATCGGCCGCCGCGCGCGCAGGTCTCAGCACCGACCACCCGCTCAGCTCAGGGCTGCTCGAGGCTGGCGTGCGCTTTTCCTCCGTGGGCGGCACTCTCGAAGCGCGATGGGACCAGGCACTCCGCGAGCTCGCGCAATGTATCAGCCCGTTCGCCGGAGGTGCGTCAGTCGTCAGCGAAGGGGGCGTGTATCACGGCGCATGGATCGAGAGCACGGGCACGGCGAGCACCGAGGTGCTGACTCGGTTCGCCCCCGAGGTCTCCGAGGCGACCCACCGACTGTTCGCCACCCATATGCGCGACGACGGCCTCATGCCGTACAAGGTCACGTCCGACGGCCCAGGGTTCAGTCAGATCCAGATCGTGTCGCCGCTCGCGCGCGCCGTATGGAACCACCACCGGCTCTGCGGCGGAGCCCCCGACCATCTGCGGACCATGTACGAGGCGATGGCACGGATGGATGCGTGGCTCGCCCGCCACCGCGACACGCGCGGCACCGGCGGCGTCGAGGCCTTCTGCACCTTCGACACCGGCCATGATCTGTCGCCCCGCTTCTGGGGAGTCGCAGATCGGTGCGTTGACGGTGACGCGACGCGCTGGGACGACTCGGACCCCCTGCTCCCGCTCGTGGCGCCCGACCTCACCGCCAACGTCGCGTGCCAGCGGTCCTACCTCGCTCTCATCGCCGAGGAGCTCGGGGAGGACGGGGAGCCCTGGCGCGAGCGCGCCCGGACGAGCGAGGCGAGCCTGTGGCGCGAGTGCTTCGACGAGGAGGACGAGTTCTTCTACGACATGGAGGCGACTGGCACCCGCCGACGGCTGCAGTCGGACGTGCTGCTGCGGGTGCTCGCTTGCGAGATCGGCGACGGCGCCATGGTCTCGCGCGCGCTCGAGCGCTACCTGATGAACCGCACCAAGTTCCTGGCGGGCTACGGCCTCACCTCGATCGCACTGGACGATCCCCGGTTCGACCGCGACTTCTCCCGGAACTCGTGGGGCGGGCCGACGAATGCTCTCACCATGCTTCGCACCCCTGCCGCCTTCGAGCATCAGGGTCGTGTGGCAGAGCTCGGCATGCTGAGCACACCGATGATCGAGGCCCTCGCCGCCGCGGACCGCTTCCCGCAGTGCTTCGACCCGTGGAGCGGCGACGCGGGCTTCACCGAGGTCTACTCACCCGCGATCCTGTGGTTCCTCGATGCGATCGAGCGCCACTGCGGAATCCTCCCCCAGCCCGACGGCGAGCTCTGGTGCAGCGCGCTCGCGCCGACCCGCATGGGCCACGGCACGGCGGCCGATGCGGTCGCGTACGCCCGCACGCATGCGGGGGTCGCGTACGAGTTGGCGATGGACGACCACGTCGCTCAGTTGTGGCGCGACGGCGACCTCTGGCTGACCTTCCCCCGCGGCTGGCGCATCGTCCTCGACGCAGCAGGCGACCTCGACACGGTCGTGGGCCTGTCCCCCGCACCCGTGTCGGGCGACCTCACGATCGGACCGGACGTGCTGTCGCTCACGCTCGCTGGCAATGACCGCGTCGCGGTGCACGGAGGAACGCGCGGGGGCCGCACGAGCATCGGCGTGATCACGCCGCGCTCGTAGCGGCCCCGCCGCCCGGAGTCATGCGGTCAGGTGGCTGCGCAGCACGTCTGACAGACCCGAGCGCTCGACGGTCTCGTCGAAGCGGAAGCTGGCCGCGAGTGCCCGCGCCTGTGCGGGGTCCACCCCTGCGAAGCGATCACCGAACTGCTCGGCGAGCGGCTCCGCGAGCAGGATGTGGCGCACCAGCGTCGCGATGTGCGGCTGGCGACCCCAGGGCCACGGCGCGAAGTCAGGGAACTCCGCGTCGAAGGCCGCGTCGATGGGGTCGAGGATGTCCCGCACCCCCACATCGGAGCCGCCCCATGAGTCGACTCCCAGTCGCTTCTTGCGCTCGACCAGGTCCGCGATCAACTCCACATACGGGCTGTCGGGGCGCGCGCACACCAGCCCCTGAAGCCCGATGTCCTTGTAGGTCCAGAGCGCCCAGCTGGCGCCGTGATCGCGGTAGATCTCAAGCTGGTCGCGCAGCAACTGGTATCGCCACGAGTCCTGAGAGCGATCGTCGGAATACACCGGACCGAACTCGCCGATCCAGATCGGAGTGCCCGTGCGGCGCATATATTCGGTGCGGCGCAGGAACGTCTGTTCCACGACGCCACGGTCAAAGTGCTCTCCCCTGGTGACGCCTGGATAGGCGGTCGCGCTTGTGATGCCCGGGAGCGCGTAGTCGTGTGCGGTGTAGACCGTGTTGGGCAGCGGCTCGGCGCGACCGTCGAGGAACGAGAAGTCGGTCGAGTACTTGTTGCCATCCAGAAACAGCACGTGGCGATTGTCGATCGCCCGGATCGCCTTCTCGAGCCGCTCGTAGAACACCGGCAGGACGGCGCCAGTCGGGTCCGACGGCTCGTTCATCGGGTTGTACCCGGCGACTTCGGGCCGGTCCTTGAAGTGCTCCGCGAGCGCCTCCCAGAGGTGCACCACGCGATCCTGGAAATGCCGATGCGTCCAGAAGTCGGCGATGTGGGTGGGGTTATCCGAGTGCCAGTGCTGGTTCTGCCGTCCCGGCAACGCGTGCAGGTCGAGGATCGAGTAGATGCCGTGACGAGCGAGCAGGGTGACCACACGATCGAGCTGAGCGAAGCCGCTCTGCTTGAGCTCGAACGGAGCGGCGTCGTCCTCGAAGTGGCGGTAGTTGAAGGGGATGCGCACGGAATTGATGCCGAGTGAGGCGAGGTGAGCCGCGTCCGCCTCGTCGAAGAACGCGACCAGGAACTCGTCGAAGAACGCGTCGTACGCCTCGCGCCCCATACGGTCGAGCATGACGCGGCGGATGTTCTCCTCATTGCCTGGGTAGCCGGTGATGAAGTTCTCCATGTTCATCCAGCCCCCCAGCCCCACGCCGGACAACGTGACCGTCGTGCCTGACTCGTCCACGAGCCTCGTGCCGTCGACGCGGATCCAATCCAGTGCCATGGTGATTCCTCTCATTCCAGTTCCAGTGTCGCGGGGCGCGGCACTCCTCGTACGTTCTGCGTCGGCCAGTCGGGGTCCACCGTCAGCACCTGCGTTCCGTCGCGGTCCACGATCACGGTGTCCTCGGCCTTCGCGCCTTGCACCCAGGGGTTCCAGGCGAATGCCTGGCCCGCGTGCACCACGGCAGTCTCGCCTGGCATCACCTTGGGGTCTCGGCCCACATACCCCGTGGGTCCGCCCTGGTGATGGGCCAGCCACGCATCGGCCCCGAGACCGTGGCGCTGGTAGGCGATGGCGATGTCGGACAGCACCTCTCCCAGCGGACGTCCAGGTCGCGTGGCGGCCCACGCATCGGCCTCCACCTCGCGCAGCGCCGACTCCCCCGCGTGTGCGGCCGCGCCCAGCGACACGACCCGCGTGAGATTGGCGATCATGCCGTGTCGGCGCGCTCCGACTGCGATGACGACACGGCGGCCGATGCGCGCAGTGGTGGGCAGGGGATGCTGTACTCCGGTGCGGGTCTCCCCACCGACGAGCACCACGATGGGATCCGCACCCAGACGAGCCACCTCGGCGACGAGGCGGGCCGCGACATCGCGCTCGCTGTCGTGGCGTGCCACCGCTCGCGCGACCGCCCCGACGCGGGCCGCGGCCTCGGCGCAGAACTGTGCATAGCGACGCCGCTCGACGGGAAGGAGTGACGCGCGCGCGGCGCGCATCACCCCCGGCACCTCGGTGTCACGCAGCGCTCCCGCCTCGAACGGCGCCACATCGTCGTGCCACGGGACCGAACGGATGTCGACGGCGTCGAGTTCCTCGTGACGCATACGCTGCGCCTCGTTCGCGAGTGCGGTGACGGTGAGGTCGCCGTCCAGGCTGACCCTGGCCGACACCACAGGCGGCCCCGAGTACGGCACTGTCACGCGCGCGCCATCGAGCAGCCACGCGAGGTTCTCCGGTGACGTCACCGTCATCGCGGTCGCACCGTGCGCGTGGAGGGTCGCCTGAATGCGGGCGATCTTGGCGGGCCGATCCGTCGGCGAGGTCATGGCACGGGGGTCCTTCCGTCGTACTGCCAGAACTGAGGGCGCGCCACGCGCACGGCACCGACCACCGCCACGATCAGCACGGCGCCGAGCAGCGGGGGCCACCACAGCAGCGCCGCCGCGGCGAGGAACCCCGCGTACACGTCGCCCGACCTCGGCCCCGCTGTCAGCACCAGCGTGAACATGCCTTGGAGGCGGCCGCGCACCTCGTCCGGCGTCGCGGACTGCATCATCGTGGTGCGGAAGATGCTTGCGATGTTCTCGGCAACGCCCGCGAGGACGAGCGCCGCGGCCACTGCCGCAAGGGCGGCCACGTTCATCCGTCCGTCAGCGGGTGCGCCGCCACGGAGTTCGAGCACCAGCAGCAGCGCGCCGAAGATGGCCACCGCCGCCGCGAACCCGACGGTGGCACGCGCGATGCCACGGCCGTGCGCGTGCATGCCCCCGAGGCGACCGGACACGAGACCGCTGAGGATGACGCCCACGGCGGCCGATGCGGTGAGCAGACCCACCGTGAGTGGACCGCCGCCGATCAGGACCGCGCCGACCGCCGGCAGGATCGCGTAGGGACGACCGAACGTCAGGGTCGCGATCTGGAGGACGAAGGCGGCGCGCAGATTGGCGGCGCCACGAAGGAACCGGGCTCCCTCACGCAGGGACGTGAGGCCCACGCGCGTCGCACGCTCCGGAGCGATCGGGGGGAGGGAGACGACTCCCCAGAAGCCCACCATGAAGAGTGCGACGTCGATGGTGTACGTCCATGCGAAGCCGAAGGCCGCCACGAGCAGGCCCGCCAGAGCCGGACCGACCGCGGTCTGCAGTCCAGCGCTCACGCCGCTGAGAGCCGCCACAGCCGGCAGCTGGTCGCGGCGCACCAGCCGCGGATGGATCGCGAACCGCGCCGCTCCGACGAGCGACCCCACGGTGGAGGACAGGGTGGTGAAGACGTAGTACGGCCACAGGACTTCCACGTGCGTCCACGCGAGCGCTGCTATGCCCACCGGGGCGATGAAGGAGATGAACGACGCGGCCAGCAGCACCCGCCTGCGATCGAACGCGTCGACGATGCTGCCGCCGACGATCCCCATGATCGCCATCGGCGCGAGGGCGAAGCCTCCCACCAGTGCGACGGCGGCGGTCGAGCCGCTGAGTTCATAGACATGGATGGCGATGGCGACAGCAGTGAGCTGATGACCGATGCCACTCGCGACTCCACTCACCCAGAAGCGCCGGAACGCCGGAGATTCGCGGAGCGGGGAGGTGTCGAGGAGCCAGCCGCGGGAGGGCGCACGACGCTCGATGACGGGCACGGCCTTGCTCCCTCCAGCGTCGGTGGACTCAGCGGCAGTTTAGGGGAGAAACCGCTTTCACGCGACCAGCGCAGACGTCAAGCATCTCCCGCGAATCGAGAAGACGCCCTCGTCGATCGACCGCCATGAGAAGGTGATCGGAGACCGACGCCCAGGTGGCGAGGCGCACTGCGAGTGAGGGCCCAGCGGTCACCGCAGGACTCTCACGGGCGGTGGCGAGGTCGCCGAATGCGGGGATACTACTCACCGGCGCGCGAGCACCAGGAATCGGCGAATCGTCCATGCGGACTGCGGAATCACCCATGGCCCGGCTGTCCGCGGCGACGTAGTTTCGAAGCAGGAGCCAACTGACGGGAGACCCCGCCCACCGGCCCCGACACGACAAGCGCAAAGGAGCACATATGTCATCCCCCACGTCCCCGCGTCGCCGAGTAGGCGCCGCTGCGGCATCTGTACTTTCCCTGAGCCTCATGCTCACGGCGTGCAGCAGCGCCGATGACGACGACACCAGTCCAGACTCGAGCGCCGACGGGACGGAGGGCTCGAGCGGCGAGGTCGTCGAGCTGACCTTCCAGTCCTGGGTTCCGAACATCGACCAGGCCGTCGATGCCTTCAACGCCGCACACGACGACGTCAACGTCACGCTGGAGACCGTCACTGCGGGTCCCGACGGCGGCTACGCCACGATGCAGTCGGCCGTCCAGGCCGGCAACCCGGCCGACGTCGCCCAGGTGGGCTATGACGCCATTCCTGACTTCCTCATCAACGACGCCCTCGAAGACATCACCGACTACGTGGGCGACTCTGCCGACGTGTTCGCCGACTGGCAATGGCAGACCGGGGTCTTCGGGGATCGCGTCTACGCGGTGCCTCAGGCGTCTGGCCCCCTCGGCCAGTTCTATCGCAAGGACATCTTCGACGAACTGGGCCTCGCGTACCCCGAGACCTGGGACGACTACTACGAGGCCGCCAAGGCCATCCGTGAGTCCGACTCCGACCGCTACATCGCGGCCTTCGCGTTCAACCAGGCACCGTGGATGATCGGTCTTGCGGAACAGGCCGGAGCGAGTTGGTTCTCGATCGAGGGCGAAGCCTGGAACGTCGACATCGACAGCGCCGAGACGGCGAAGATGGCGGACTTCTGGCAACGACTCATCGACGAGGACCTGGTGAAGATCGTCGCCGACTTCTCGAATGAGTGGAACGCAGACATCCAGAACGGCGACATCGTCACCTGGATCTCGGGCTCGTGGGCGGACGCCATTCTGCGGGGCACGGCGCCCGACACGGCCGGGTCCTGGGCCGTCGGGGCCATGCCGCAGTGGGACGCTGGCGAGTCGGTGTCCGCCACGTGGGGTGGAGGCTCCGCGAGCGTGGTCCTCAAGGGGTCAGAGAACCCCGAGGAGGCGGCGGAGTTCGCCCTCTGGCTCAACTCTGACCCCGAGAGCGTGAGCATCCTCACCAGCGTGGGCGCGGGCTGGCCGGCCATCGCGGATACTTCCCAGATCGAGTCGCTGCAGGAAGACCCAGAGGTCTTCGACTTCTACGGCGGGCAGGACATCTGGGACGTGTTCGCGGAGTCAGACGCCAACGTCGACACGTCGTGGACGTGGCCGCCGCTCTCGTCGACCCTGTTCTCGTCGCTGACGGACAACGTCAAGGCGGCCGTGGACGCCGGTGAGCCGATCGCCGACGCCTACGCCCAGACCGAGACGGACATGGTGGACGCGCTCGAGCAGCGCGGCATCTCAGTCAACGAGTGACGCCCGTGGGTGGGAGGCGTGGTCAACCGCCTCCCACCCACGCAGGTATCGAGAGACGAGTGACAGTGACGACAATGAGGCAGCAGAGCCGCACTCGCGCAGCCCGCTGGATATTCATCACCCCCTTCATGGTGATGTTCGGGCTGTTCTTCGCAGCTCCGATCGTCTACGCGATCGTGCAGAGCATCTTCGCGGAGAAGGGTTCGGCGCTCGGCTTCGGGCCGCCAGAGACGGTGTTCGTCTGGTTCGACAACTACAGCCGGGCCATGAGCGACGAGGCATTCCGCGAGAGCCTCGTGCGCTTGGTCCAGTTCGCGGCGATCCTCGTGCCGCTGATGGTCGTGACGTCCTTGACTCTCGCCCTTCTCCTCGACTCAGGCCGCGCACTGTGGCCGCGATTCTTCCGCGTCTTGTACTTCGCTCCCTACGGGATCCCCGGCGTGGTCGCGACGCTGCTGTGGGGATTCCTGTACATCCCCGCCACGAGCCCTGTTCTCGAGATGCTGTCCACGATCGGCATCGAGATCGAGCCGCTCTCCAGCGGCGGCGTGCTGTTCGCCATCGCGAACATCGCGCTCTGGGTCTTCGCCGGCTACAACATGATCATCCTGCTGTCCGCGCTCGATGCCGTTCCAGCCGAACTCTACGAAGCCGCTCGGATGGACGGGGCGTCTGCGTGGGGTCTCATCTGGCACATCAAACTGCCACTCGTGCGATCCTCCATCATTCTCGTGACGGTCTTCACGATCATCGGGACGCTGCAGCTGTTCGTCGAGCCCCTGGTGCTCCTCCCGCTGACCACGGCGATCGACTCCAACTTCACGCCCAATCTCGCGGCCTACAACCAAGCGTTCGCACTCGGCAACCCCAACCTCGCCGCAGCCATGGCCGTCATCGTGGCGCTGCTCGGCATGGTGTTCTCGTTCGGGTTCCTGCGAGCCGTCAACCGTAAGGGGAACCGCGCATGGTGACGCAGAAACGTCGCTCGAAGCCCGCCGTGAGCACGGTCGCGGTCAGCATCGTCCTCGGAGTCGCGGCCATCTACTTCGTGATCCCCCTGGTATGGGTCGCGATCGCAGCCACCAAGTCCACCGGGGACGTCTTCGGCTCGTTCGGGCTCTGGTTCTCGGACTCGCCGCAGGCCTGGGACAACCTCCGTCAGCTGTTCGCTCAGGACGGCGGTGTGTACGCGCAGTGGCTCGGGAACTCGCTCCTCTACTCCGGTGTCGGCGCGTTCGTCGCGATGATCATCTCCGCCATGTGCGGGTATGCCATCGCCAAGTACTCCTTCCGCGGCAGAGAAGCGCTCTTCTCCGTGATCCTCGGAGGCGTCCTCGTTCCCGCCACGGTCATCGCGCTGCCGCTGTACTTCTTGCTCAACAACGTGAACCTGACGGGCACCTACTGGTCGGTGTTGCTTCCCAGCATGGTGAGTCCCTTCGGCGTCTACCTGGCACGCATCCACGCCAATGCGAGCGTTCCAGACGAGGTCATCGAGGCCGCGCGTCTGGACGGCGCTGGTGAGGTCCGCATCTTCGCCTCCATCGCGGCCCGCATCATGGTGCCCGCGCTCGTGACGATCTTCCTCTTCCAGTTCGTGACGATCTGGAACAACTACCTGCTGCCGCTGGTGATGCTCAATGAGACGGCAACGTTCCCCGTGACGCTCGGCCTGACGCTGTGGAACTCGCAGACCCAGCGCGACCCGATGTTCTACGAACTCGTGATCGGGGGCTCGGCCGTCTCGGCCATCGTGCTCGTCGCTCTGATGGTGGGGCTTCAGCGCTTCTGGCGAGCCGACCTCACCGCAGGCTCCACTAAGGGCTGATCAGCCCTTGCGGGTGGCACGGTACTGCGACGGGCTCAGCCCATGCACCTGACGGAACTGGCGGGAGAAGTAGAACGGATCCTCCATTCCCACGGCCTTGGCGATCTCACCCACCGGCAACTCGGTCGTATCCAACAGTTCGCGGGCCCGCGCCATCTTCAGCGACCGGTGGTAGGCGAGGACCCCACCACCCGTGACCTCCCGCACGAGCGTCGACAGATGCGAAGGCGAGATCCCGACGAGCGCCGCAAGCTCCGGAACCGTGACGCGCCCATCGATGCGCTCCGCGAGGTAGCGCAAGGCCCGCTCGACAGGAGTGCCGTCCTCCGAGACCACGCGATCCACCGCCAACTGGCTCCACATTCGCCAGGCGATGCCGGCCGTTGCCACCAGTGACGCAGGAGTGAGTCGCCGCTCGATCGCGACGGCGATCTCATCCAGGTGAGCAGTGACGCGGTCCACTGCTCGCAGTGGAAAGGTCAACCGGCGCGGTCCGGCGCCCAGTTCGCCGAGGAAATCGGGGATGTCGCTTCCCCGCATGTGGCACCACCAGATCGTCCATGGATCATCCTCGCTCGCGCCGTACGCGTGAGGCACGTGAGGAGGAATCACGATCGCGGTCGCCGCTCCGACGCCCGACCGGCGCCCTTCGGATTCGACCCACCCCCTGCCCGAAACGCAGACGATCACGATGGTCTCCGGGACGCCCTGCGCCCGGCGCCGGGCGTGGTCGGTCGCCCGCGGAAAGTAGCCCGCATCGGTCACCACCATGCGCCGCGTGATCGGCTGCGACAACGCCTCGACGACCATGGGTCGCGGCACGACCATCAGACGCTGATGCTCGAAGCCCTCCCTCTTCTCCATGGTCGCATCCTAAGGCCCACGTGCTCCATCAAATCGTCTAGGTCTTTCGAAGGAACGCCCATGGTCGCGCTCCGGCAATCGCCGTAGTTTCGTCCTGTGACCCGCAATGACGCCGTCCCCAGCACCCTCGTACTCCCGCCCGCTCCGGCCGACCAGGAGGCCATACTCGCCGACGGTGGAGTGGCCTGTTGGAGCGAGCCCGTCACGATCGACACATACGCGCCTGGGGCACCCGATCCGTACCCCTTGTTCCTCGAGCGTCGCGTCTACCAGGGGTCGAGCGGGCGCGTCTACCCCATGCCGATCGTCGACTCCATCGACCACGAGAAGGCTCCCCGAGAGTGGCAGGCCGTGCACCTCGAGAACGCCTATGTGCGCCTGCTGCTCCTGCCAGAGATCGGCGGCAGGATCCACATCGGGTACGACAAGGTCGCAGGCTACGACTTCTTCTACCGCAACAACGTCATCAAGCCCGCTCTCGTGGGGCTCGCGGGGCCATGGATCTCCGGCGGAGTCGAGTTCAACTGGCCCCAACACCACCGGCCCGGGACGTTCTTGCCCGTCGATTGGCGCATCGAGCGGGAGGACGACGGCTCCGTCGTCGTGTGGCACAGCGACCTCGACCCCCTGCAAAGGATGCGCGCACAGCACGGCGTCCGGCTGCGACCCGGCTCATCGCTGGTCGAGGCCGAGGTGCATGCGCATAACCGCCGCGACACGGTTCAGACGTTCCTGTGGTGGGCGAACGTCGCCGCCCGCGTGCATGACCAGTACCAGTCGTTCTTCCCCGACGACGTCCGGTACGTCGCCGACCACGCACGACGAGCCATCACCTCGTTCCCTGCCGCCGACCGCCCCTACTACGGCGTCGACTATCCGGCGCTGGCGGCCTCCCGCGTCGACGCCGACCGCATCGACTACTACGCAAACCTCCCCGTGCCCACCTCATACATGATCACCGACACGGCGCACGCGTTCTTCGGAGGCTACGACCACGCGGCTGACGCGGGGTTCGTGCATTGGGCAGATCCTTCGATCGCGCCGGGAAAGAAGCAATGGACGTGGGGAGACGGGGCCATCGGGCGCGCGTGGGACGCTCAGCTGACCGACGACGACGGGCCATACGTCGAGCTCATGGCCGGCGTCTATACCGACAACCAGCCCGACTTCGCCTGGCTCGCACCCGGCGAGACCAAGTCCTTCAGCCAGTACTGGTATCCGATCCACCGGATCGGTCCCGCGCGCCAGGCAACGCCCGATGCCGCAGTCTCCGTCACCGTCGACGACACGACGGCCAGGGTCGCGGTGATCACCACATCCGCGCGACCGGAGTGTCTCGTCACCGTCGTCGCCGACGGAACCGAAGTGGCCAGGTGGACGGCGACCATCGGCCCTGACCGACCCTTCCGCGCCGAGGTCTCGATCGATGCCGGCGCTGCCTTGGCCGTTCGCGTCGCTGCGGGAGATCACCTGCTCGTGCAATGGGACGCCCAGGATGCGACGGTCGACGAGCCGTGGGTGGCAGAGGCGCCGCCGCTGCCAGCAGAGATCGACTCCAACGACGAACTCATCGTGACCGCGACCCATCTTGAGCAGTACCGGCATCCGTCTCGGGCGGCGGAGCCGTACCTGAGCGAGGCACTGAACCGCGATGCCGCAGATACGCGCGCCCACACCCATATCGGCGCCATTCGGCTCGAGCAGGGACGATACGTGGAAGCGATTCACCATTTGGAGCGTGCTGTGGCACGTCTACAGAAACGCAACCTCAACACTCGCGACGGAGAGCCGCACTATCTGCTCGGCTTGGCGCTGGAGCGTGCCGGTCGGGACGACGAAGCCGATGCCGCCTTCGCGCGCGCTGCATGGCTGTCCGCCTGGCGGGCGCCATCATCCTTGGCGCGTGCCCGGATCGCGCTCCGCACAGGGCGCCCCTCCGATGCAGCCACGATGGCGCAAGCCGCGGCCCATGTTCCGGAGGCACGTCGCCTCATCGTGCTCGCTCAGCGTGCGCTCGGTCTCCGTGAGACTGCGGATGCCAGTCTCACGCGGTTGCTCGACGAGGACCCGCTGGACCCCGTGACCCGCGCGCTTGCGCGCCGCCCAGCAGGCACGGACCCACGCGCACGGCTCGACGCCGCCGCCGAACTCGCTCGCGCAGGGGGTTGGGACGAGGCGCTGGCCGCTACCGAAGCCTCCGAGCCAGCAGAACCCCGCGCGTTCGGCAATCCCGAGCCCATGCGCCTCTACCTCCGCGCTTCGTGGTGGGAGCGCATCGGCCGCCCCGCCAGCGCGCAGGCCGATCGTGCCGCGGCGGCCGCCGCCGACCACTCGCTGGCCTTCCCGGCGGGACTCGACCAGCACGACGCTCTGGTCGCCGCGATCACAGCAGACCCCACAGATGCGCGCGCGCTCTCGCTGCTCGGGATGTGGCTGATCGATGCGGGCAGGGCTGCGGACGCCGTGCGCATTCTCCGAAGTGCAATCGCCAACGGGCCCGATGACGCCGTCACGCTCCGCAATCTCGCTGTGGCACTCATGCGCTCCGACGGCGACCCCGTGGAGGCCGACGCGCTACTCGAGCGTGCGCTGAAGGCCTCGCCCATCGCACGCCTCGTCCTCGAACGCGACGCCCTGGCGCGAGCCCGCGGGCTCGCGCCGCGCCATAGGCTCGACCTCATGGAGCCTCACCGACGGCTCGTCGAGGAACGCGACGACCTCGCCCTGGTCTACGTCGAGCTGCTACTCGACGATGGCCGTGAGCAGGAGGCGTGGCAGATCGTCTCGACGCGGCGGTTCCGACCGTTCGAGGGCGGCGAGGGCCGGCTCATCGACGCATTCGATCGCGCACTGTGCGCGCGAGCTCGACAGCTCAGCGAGACGGACGTGGACGCGGCGATCGCCCTCCTCGACGACGGCTTCACGGTGCCACAGACGCTCGGCGAGGGACGCCACCCGCAGACGCGCCCCACCGAACGCCTGGTGCTCTTGGGAGACCTGCGGGCACGCGCCGGCGATGAGGACGGAGCACGTGCGGCGTGGGAGGCGGCCCGCGCATCGGACCCCTTCGCCGTCGATCCGACCCCCGCGTCCGAGCGTGACTTCTGGCGTGGCGTCGCTCACCTGCGTGGGAACGACCCTGCGTCCGCCGATGGCGTCTGGCGGGCGCTCGAGGAACGGGCCGATGCGCTCGACGCAGCAGGGGACGCTCCAGACTACTTCGCGACGTCGCTCCCGGAGCTTCTCGTGTTCGATACCGACACTGCACCACATCGTGCCCTGCACGTGGCACAGTTGCGCGCGCTCGCCGAACGCGGGCGCCGAAGGGAGGAATGACCGTGTCGCACACGTATCCGACTGCCGCGGGCGTACCTGACCACCTGCCCACACGCCTCGCCATCACGTTGTGGGACTTCTCCTGGTACACGCGGTGCGGCCAAGGGGAGCCGTATGAGGACATCGACGCCGCCGTCGCGGACGCCGCGAGCCTCGGCTACAACGCGATCCGCATCTGCGCCGCACCGATGCTGATGTTCGGTGGTCTCGGCGTCGAGGACCTCGCGCGGGACCTCCGGATCGAAGGCCTGGGGCGCGCGAACACCGGCGGCTACTACGGCCAGCGGACGCGATGGTACGACGCGCCGGGCGGATATTCGATCAACCTCTATGAGCGGCTCGAGGCACTCTTCGCGGCCGCTCGTCGTCACGGAATGGTGATCATGCTCGCCAGCTGGGAGTACCAGCAGGCGACGGCATTCGCCGCCTCCTCACGGTGGTGGGAGGCGATCGACTCGGTCCCGCTCGAGAAGCGGCCCCGCGCGCTCGCGACCGCGTGGGATGGGCTGATCCGCTGGCTCGACGCACGAGGCCACCGCGACCGCATCGCCATGGTCGAGCTTCATAACGAGGTGGACTTCTCGATGCTCCCCCCCATGGAGAACATGGCAGACGCTCTGACGGAGTTGAGAGCGCACCACTCCGACCTGGTGGTCACGGCCAGCTACGGCAAGCCACCCCACCTCGAGATGTACAGGCTGCCTGAGTCAATGGGCGCGATCCAGTGCCACGTGTACAGCTATGGCGTTCTCGACGCTCTCCAGGACGAACTGGACATCCGAGGGACAGGAATGGAGAACTATCCCGGTGACGCGCTGGCCGCGATGCTGGTGAAGGACTCCCCCAGCCCTCAGGCGTACGGCGCCCCGATCGCCTGGAAGATGAACGCGACGGTCGTGACCGATCGCATGATCTACGGCTACGACTGGCTCGACGCCGATGCGTGGGACACGTGGCTCTACTCGCACTACGGGGAGTACCGGGCGATGATGATCCGCGAGATCACCTCGCGCACCAAGGCGATCGCGCGCGCAGCGCACTGGCGGGGCGTACCGGCGGTGATCGGCGAAGGCTGGGTGGGCTACACGCCCCTCCATGGCACGTTCGAAGAAGGGCCGGGCGGCAGGGCACTCGTGGAAGCTGGCGTGGAGACCGCTCTCGCGGAGGGAGCCTGGGGAATGGTGCTGTGCTCGAACGCTGCACCGCATCACCCCATGTGGGAGCAGCGCGCCTGGCAGATCCGACTCAACGCCAAGATCCGCGCTCAGTCCTGAGAGCCTGACGGACGGGGACTGCACACGCGTGGTGAAATCCCACCCTCGCCCTCGTTGACAGCGACGAACGACCTGCCTAGGCTCGGAGGTGAATCGTTTCAATTCTGGAAGGACAACGACGTCATGCCACAGTTCGACACCATCGCAGGCCGCCTCGATGAGCAGGCCATCGAGCTTCCGTCCTGGGCCTTCGGCAACTCGGGTACGCGCTTTCGCGTCTTCGGCCAGCCTGGAGTGCCGCGGGATCCGTTCGAGAAGGTCTCCGACGCCGCCCAAGTTCACCGCCACACGGGGCTCTCGCCGTCCGTCGCGCTTCATATCCCGTGGGACAAGGTGGACGACTACGGGAAGCTCCGCGCACACGCGGAGTCGGAGGGCGTCTCACTGGGCACCATCAACTCGAACACGTTCCAGGACGACGACTACAAGCTCGGCTCGCTCGCCCACCGCGACGCGCGCGTGCGCCGCAAGGCCATCGACCACCACCTCGAATGCATCGACATCATGGACGAGACGGGGTCCCGCGACCTCAAGATCTGGCTCGCCGACGGCACCAACTACCCCGGCCAGGACGACATGCGGGGACGCCAGGACCGCATGCACGAGGCGCTCCAGGAGATCTACGGCCGCATCGGAGAGCACCAGCGGCTGGTGCTCGAGTACAAGATCTTCGAGCCGGCGTTCTATCACATGGACGTTCCGGACTGGGGCACCAGCTACGCCCAGTGCGCCTCGCTCGGCGAGCGCGCCGTCGTGTGCCTCGACACCGGCCACCACGCCCCCAGCACCAACATCGAGTTCATCGTGATGCAACTACTGCGACTCGGTCGACTCGGCTCCTTCGACTTCAACTCTCGCTTCTATGCCGACGATGACCTCATCGTGGGCGCAGCCGACCCCTTCCAGTTGTTCCGGATCCTGGTCGAGGTGATCCGCGGCGGCGGCTACGGCAACGACGGCGACACCGCCTTCATGCTCGACCAGTGCCACAACATCGAGGACAAGATCCCCGGCCAGATCAGGAGCGTCCTCAACGTCCAGGAGATGACCGCACGCGCGCTGCTCGTGGACCGCGATGCGCTGGACAAGGCCCAGGCGGCGGGAGATGTGCTGGCAGCCAACGGCATTCTGATGGACGCCTTCTACACGGACGTACGACCCGCGCTGGCCGAGTGGCGCGCGGCGAAGGGCCTTCCTGCGGACCCGATGGCGGCATTCGCCTCCTCCGGATACAAGGACCGCATCGTCGCTGAGCGCACCGGTGGCGCCCAGGCCGGCTGGGGAGCCTGAGCCGTGCCCCGCGTGTGCTTCACGCTCCAGGTCGATCGCGATCGCCTCGATGAGTACATCGACGCGCATCGGACGGTGTGGCCAGAGATGCTCGACGCGATCCGCGACGCCGGCCGCCGTGAGTACTCCCTGTTCCTGCGTCCTGACGGGCTGCTGGTGGGCTGCTACGAGTCCGACGACGATGAGGCCTCGTCTCGCGCCCTGGCGGAGGACCCCCGCACCGCTGAGTGGGAGGCG
The DNA here is from genome assembly GCF_030418295.1 of Demequina muriae. NCBI lineage: Bacteria > Bacillati > Actinomycetota > Actinomycetes > Micrococcales > Demequinaceae > Demequina > Demequina muriae. Next base: position 1,918,092 of record NZ_JAUHQA010000001.1, on the reverse strand, counting down.
ACCATGGCGCCGTTCTTCGTCTCGCTCGACGGCGCACGTGCCGATCAGAGCGCCCCGCACCTGACCGAAGTGTTCAACCTCGAGGCCCAACTGGCGGCGCTGTCCCCCGACGTGCGCCGCACATCTGCCTCCTGACCGCATCGCACCCTGAAAGGACTCTCATGACGAACCCCGTCGTCACCGACCTGATCTCACGCTCGAACCGCCTGGGCGCAGATCCCAAGAACACCAACTACGCCGGCGGCAACACGTCCGCCAAGGGCGCGGACACGGATCCTGTGACCGGCGACGCGGTCGAGCTGATGTGGGTCAAGGGCTCCGGCGGCGACCTCGGCACGCTTCAGGAGAAGGGTCTCGCGGTGCTGCGGCTGGACCGCATGCGCGCCCTCGTCGACGTCTATCCCGGCGTGGAGCGCGAGGACGAGATGGTCGCGGCCTTCGACTACTGCCTGCACGGCAAGGGCGGTGCGGCCCCCAGCATCGACACCGCGATGCACGGACTCGTCGACGCCGCGCACGTGGATCACCTCCACCCCGACGCCGGCATCGCCATCGCGACAGCCGCCGACGGCGAGGAGCTCACCCAGAAGATCTTCGGCGACGGTGCTGGTGGACAGACGGTGGTGTGGGTGCCATGGCGCCGGCCCGGCTTCCAGCTCGGCCTGGACATCGCGGCGATCAAGGCCGCGAACCCGCAGGCCATTGGCTGCATCCTCGGCGGGCACGGGATCACCGCGTGGGGTGACACGTCGGAGGAGTGCGAGGCACGGTCCCTCGAGATCATCGAGACCGCGGCGGCCTATATCCAGGAGCACGGGCGGCCCGACCCCTTCGGAGGCGAACTCGCCGGCTACGGGGCACTCGAGGCCACGGCTCGCCGCGCCAAGGCCGCCGCGCTCTCCCCCACGATTCGCGGACTCGCCAGCACCGACCGGCCCATGGTGGGGCACTTCACCGACTCCGAGGTGGTGCTGGACTTCCTGTCCCGTGCCGAGCACCCGCGCCTGGCCGCGTTGGGCACCTCGTGCCCGGATCACTTTCTGCGCACCAAGGTCAGGCCCATGGTGCTCGATCTGCCCGCCGACGCCTCAGTCGACGACTCGATCACGCGGCTCAAAGAGCTTCATGAGGAGTACCGAGCCGACTACCAGGCCTACTACGACGCGCACGCCACCGATGAGTCGCCCGCCATCCGCGGAGCCGACCCGCTCATCGTGCTCGTGCCCGGCGTGGGCATGTTCTCGTTCGGCGCGAACAAGCAGACCGCTCGCGTCGCCGGCGAGTTCTATGTCAACGCGATCAACGTGATGAGGGGAGCCGAGTCCCTCAGCACGTATACCCCCATCTCCGATGCCGAGAAGTTCCGCATCGAGTACTGGGCGCTCGAGGAGGCCAAGCTCCAGCGCATGCCCGCACCGAAGTCCCACGCCACCCGCGTGGCCTTCGTGACCGGCGCCGCCTCTGGCATCGGCAACGCGATCGCCACGCGCCTCGCGGCCGAGGGAGCATGCGTGGTGATCGCCGATCTCGACCTCGACAAGGCACGCGACGCGGCGGCAGAACTGGGCTCGACCGACGTCGCCGTCGGAGTGCAGGTCGACGTGTCGAAGCCCGATGCGGTGGCCGCCGCGATCGATGAGGCGGTCCTCGCCTTCGGGGGCGTCGACCTGGTCGTCAACAACGCGGGCCTGTCGCTGTCCAAGCCACTGCTCGAGACCACCGAGAAGGACTGGGACCTCCAGCATGACGTCATGGCCAAGGGCTCGTTCCTCGTGAGCCAGGCCGCGGCGCGCGCCATGATCGCTCAGCAGATGGGCGGCGACATCCTCTACATCGCCTCCAAGAACGCTGTCTTCGCCGGCCCGAGTAACATCGCGTATTCCGCCACCAAAGCGGACCAGGCCCACCAGGTGCGGCTGCTCGCCGTCGAGCTGGGCGAGCACGGCATCAAAGTCAACGGCATCAACCCCGACGGCGTAGTCCGAGGATCCGGCATCTTCGCCGGGGGCTGGGGCGCCAACCGCGCCAAGACCTACGGCATCGACGAGGAGAATCTGGGCGAGTTCTACGCGCAACGCACGATCCTGAAGCGCGAGGTGCTCCCGGAGCACGTCGCCAACGCCGCGATCGTGCTGACCGGGCCCGACATGACCCACACCACGGGACTGCACGTGCCCGTGGACGCCGGCGTCGCGGCCGCCTTCCTGCGATGACCGCCGCGGTCGCCGCGATCGACCTGGGGGCCACCAGCGGTCGCGTGGTCGTGGGCCACGTCGGCTCGGAGTCGCTGAGAATCCGCCAGGTCGCCCGTTTCCCCAACGGCGCGGTCGCACTGCCCGACGGACTGCACTGGAACACCCAAGGGCTGCATCGCGCCGCGCTGGACGGCCTCCGGGACGCGGTGTCCTGGGAGAAGGACATCGCGAGCGTCGGCATCGACTCGTGGGCCGTGGACTACGCGCTGCTGCGCAGGGGCCGCACGCTCGGCGAACCCTTCCACTACCGGGACGCGCGCAATGCGCCCGCGGTCGAGAAGGTGCACTCCCAGGTGCCGTTCGAAGCCCTCTATGCGCGCAACGGCCTTCAGTTCCTGCCGTTCAACACCGTGTACCAGCTCGCTGCGGAGGACCCGGCGGTGCTGGGGGTCGCCGATTCTCTGCTGCTCGTGCCCGACCTCCTCGGATTCTGGCTCACGGGCCGCGCCGTCACAGAACGCACCAATGCCTCGACCACGGGCCTGCTGGACGTCGCGACGCGAGACTGGGATCTCTCGCTGCTCGATGCGCTGGGCATCGACTCCGGACTGCTGCCCGCACTCGTCGACGCTGGCGAGGCGATCGGGCCCCTGCTCGCGGCACCCGCGCAGCACACCGGACTGCGGGATGCCCGCGTAATCGCCGTGGGCAGCCACGACACCGCATCGGCCGTCGTGGCCACGCCGATGCGCGAATCCGGCGGAGCATACATCTCGTGCGGGACGTGGGGCCTGGTGGGCGTCGAGACCGAGCGCCCCGTGCTGTCGGACGATGCCCGGGAGGCGAACTTCACCAACGAGGGGGGCGTCGACGGCCGCACGCGGTTCCTTCACAACGTCATGGGCCTCTGGCTGCTCAGCGAGTCCGTCAGGGCCTGGGAGCGCGACGGCGAGCCGGTGGCCCTCGAGCGACTGCTCGCCGAAGCGACGGCGATCGGGCCTGACGTGCCGGTCTTCGACGCGAACGACCCGGTCTTCATGGCCCCGGGCGACATGCCGGAGCGCATTGCTCAGTGGTGCGCAGGGCGGGGACTGCGCACCCCGACGACCCGAGCGGAGTTCGCGCGGTCAATCATCGAGAGCCTCGCCGTCGCGTTCGCCGATGCCGTCACCCGCGCATCGGCGCTCTCCGGACAGCGAGTCGACACCATCCATCTGGTGGGCGGCGGCGCTCAGAACGAGCTGCTGTGCCAGCGCACTGCGGACAGGTCGGGGCTCACGGTCGTCGCGGGGCCCGTCGAGGCGACCGCGCTCGGCAACGTGCTGGTCCAAGGTCGCGCGCTGGGCGCGATCGGGGGCACTCTGGAGTCCATGCGCGATCTCGTGCGCCGCACGTTCTCACCCCGCACCTTCGAGCCCACCGGAGCCTGACATGAAGCAAGAGCGGCACATCCCGCGGCCGAGCGAACTCGCTCCCCTGATGCGGTTCAAGCGCTTCGAGACCGACGGCCGCACGCGCCGGCTGGCGAAGGCACACACCATCGCGGATCTGCGGGCGATCGCCAAGCGGCGGACTCCGAAGGGCGCGTTCGACTACGCCGACGGGGCGGCCGAGGCGGAGCTGTCGCTCGGCCGGGCGCGTCGGGCCTTCCGCGAGATCGAATTCCACCCCGCGATTCTGCGCGACGTCTCGGCGGTCGACACGTCGGTCGAGATCGCGGGCGGGCGCTCGGCGCTGCCCTTCGGCATCGCCCCCACGGGATTCACCCGGATGATGCACTCCGAGGGCGAGCGGGCTGGCGCCTCGGCCGCGGGAGCGGCGGGGATCCCGTTCTCGCTGTCCACGGTCGGCACCACGTCTCCCGAGGACGTGCGGGCGGCGAATCCTGAGGGGCGCAACTGGTTCCAGCTGTACATGCAGAAGGACCGCGACCGGTCCATGTCCCTCGTGTCCCGGGCGGCAGAGGCGGGCTTCGACACCCTGCTCGTGACCGTCGACGTGCCGGTCGCGGGCGCCCGCCTGCGCGACAGCTACAACGGGTTCACGATCCCACCGCAGCTGACGCCCCGGACGATCCTGAACGCGATCCCGCGCCCCGAGTGGTGGTGGAACTTCCTCACCACGGAGCCACTGACCTTCGCCTCGCTGTCCGAGTGGCAGGGCACTATCGGCGAGCTCCTCGATACCCTCTTCGACCCCACCATGGACTTCGAGGACCTGGCGTGGGTCCGCGATCAGTGGCCCGGGAAGGTGGTCGTCAAAGGCATCCAGACCGTCGCCGATGCTCGCGCGGTCGCCGACCTCGGAGTCGACGGCATCGTGCTGAGCAACCACGGCGGGCGGCAGCTCGACCGTGCACCGGTGCCGTTCCACCTGCTGCCTGCGGTGCGAGCCGAGCTGGGCGAGAGCAAAGAGATCATTCTCGACACCGGCATCATGTCCGGCGCCGACATCGTGGCGGCACTCGCGATGGGAGCGGACTTCACCCTCGTGGGCCGCGCGTACCTGTACGGGCTGATGGCCGGCGGCCGCGAAGGGGTGGACCGGGCCATCGAGATCCTGACCGCAGAGACCATTCGCACCATGAAGCTCCTGGGAGTGGCGTCGGTGGCCGACCTGAACCCCGGTCACGTCACCCAACTGCAGCAATTGGTGCCGCGCGGGGACGCCTCCTGAGCCGTCCCCGCACTGGTAACCTTGATCCTCGCGGGTTGATCCCGTCTTGCCCTCGTAGCTCAGCGGATAGAGCACCGGTTTCCGGTACCGAAGGTCGCAGGTTCGATTCCTGTCGAGGGCGCGTCGCATGCTCGCGACACTGAAGCCGGAGGGCACGCTGAAAGGCGTGGGTCCCTCCGGCTTTGTCGCATCCGGGTCGCATGGACGCGACGACGGCAACACGATCTGGTGCCGCGGTGACCGCCCGCCCGTCAGCGGCCCAGGGCAGTCGACGCGGCCGCTGCCACCTCCGCCGCGATGCGGTCAAGCAGTGCCGACCGAACCCGCCACTGCTGCCAGTGCAACGGCACCGTCACGATTGGTCCGCCCAGCTCCACCAGGCCGGCGGCCTGCGCCCCCAGTGCGGGTGGCAGCACCGCCCACCCCATGCCGAGCTCGATGGCACGCACCATTTCGGAGGATCCGGGGATGCGGTGGCGAGGCGGCTGGTGCGGATCGACGTCGTGCGCGCGCAGAAAGCGCGTCTGGAGTGCGTCGTCCTCGTCCACGTCCACGACCGGAGCGGAACTGAGGGCAGGCGCTGACACCCCGTCGGGGAACCACTGCGCCGCGAAGGCCTGCGACGCGAACGCCCCGTAGCGCATGTCTCCCAGGCGGGTCACCGTGCAGCCCGGCACGGGCGCGGAGCGGGTTGTGACCGCAGCGGCGACGGTACCGTCGGACAGCAGGTCCGCCGTGCGCCCCTCGTCCTCACGATGGAGCTGAAAGGTGACGCCCAGCTCGTCGGCGAGCACCGCGAGGGGCTCGAGGAACCATGTGGCGAGCGAGTCCCCGTTCACGGCGATGGCGACGCTGGGGCGCGGCTGCGTCTCCACCCCGAGCGCCTCCCCAAGGTCGCGCTCGAGATGTTCGACCTGGCGCGCATACCGGATCACCGCTTCTCCGGCAGCCGTGGCGCGCACGGGACGTGACCGCACCAGCAGCACCTGGCCCACCGTCTTCTCGAGGGCCTGGATGCGCTGCGTGACCGCGGGCTGCGAGACGTGAAGGGCACGCGCCGCCCCTTCCAGCGAGCCCTCCGAGACGGCCGCGGCAAGAGTCGCGGCAAGGTCTGGAGGCACCTTCATATCAGCCATGCTAATGCCCCATCGCTACAATTTAGTGGCGCTTCTACAGGACTCGCCCTAGCGTGGATCCCGTGACCTTCCTCGCCGGCATGGCCCTCGGGCTCTCCCTCATCATCGCCATCGGCGCCCAGAACGTCTTCGTGCTGCGCCAGGGGCTGCGCCGCGAGCACGTGGGACTGGTCGTCACCATCTGCGCGGCATCCGACGCGCTGCTCATCGCTGCTGGCGTCGCGGGCGTCGGAGCGGCACTCTCCTCCGCTCCCGCTCTGGTGACGGCGATCCGATGGGGAGGCGCGATCTTCCTGCTCGGCTATGCGGTGCTCGCCGCGCGGCGGGCATGGCGGCCGCGCGCCACGGCCCTTGAGGCCGAGGGAGGGACCGCACCCGAACACCAGATCCAGGGGAACGCAAGCGCCGTCCCCGTCCGCACCCTCGCACCCGGGACCGCATCAATGAGCGCGACTGCGGTGACCTGCCTCGCGCTCACCTGGCTCAACCCGCACGTCTACTTGGACACCGTGCTCCTGCTCGGCACGATCGCGTCATCCCACGGCGATGCGCGCTGGCTCTTCGGCGCGGGCGCGATCGTGGGGTCGATCGTGTGGTTCACCGCGCTCGGCTACGGAGCGCGGCTGTTCAGCGGCGTGCTCGCCAAGCCGGGCGCATGGCGCGTGCTCGACGCCGCGATCGCGCTGGTGATGCTCGCCCTCGCGGTCACGCTCGCTGCGGGCGCATGACCCGCGGCGCGGGCCGCGGGGCACCCATTCCCTGCGGCCGCATCGTCGTCGCGACTAGCTAGTCCTCGCGACCAGCTAGTCCTTGCGCCCCGCTAGTCCTTGCGCCCCGCTAGTCCTTGCGGCCAGGCGGCAGGAGCCACACGATGGCGACACCCGCGACCACCTCGGCCGCGGCGAACGTGCGGGTGTTGCGCGCGTTGCCCACGAACGGCTTGAGCGCCCGCTGCCACCACGCCGGTCCGGACTCCCAGCGCGCGATGTGCTGCTCCGGCTGCAGCAAGCCGATCACGCCGTCGCCGATGAGACCGATCCCGACCGTCTCACCTATTCTCACGCTGATCTTGCGACTCATGACGTCCTCCAGATGTCGTTCGTGTCAGTCTCCGAGGACCACCGCGAGCGCGGCCATCTCATCCTCGGTCAGATCGATCTCCGCGGCTCCGGCCGAGTCCAGGATCGAGCTCGGGCGCGACGCCCCGGGGATGGGGATCACGACGTCGGACAGCGCAAGCTCCCACGCCAGCACTGCCTGCTGCGGGGAGATGCCCCGCGCGTCGGCGACCTCCTGGAAAGGCACGTGCTCCGTGCCCACGTCCCCGGCGCGGCCGATGCCGCCGAGTGGGCTCCACGGAAGGAACGCGATCCCGAGCTCGGCACACAGCTCGAGCTCCGGGTAACTCGAGACGAACCGCGGCGAGAACTGGTTCTGCACGCTCACGAGCCGGCCATCCAGGATCTCGTGAGCCTCACGGATCTGCGCGGTGTCGGCGTTCGAGATGCCCGCCATCTGGATCACGCCTTCATCGAGCAGCTCGGCGAAGGCGCCCACCGAATCCGCGAACGGCACGCGTGGATCGGGGCGGTGGAACTGATGCAGGCCGATGGCCTCGACGCCCAGGCGCTGGACCGAGGCCTTGGCAGCCGACTTCAGGTAGGCCGGGTCGCCATTCTGGTGCCAGGTGCCATCACCGGGGCGGAGCGAGCCCGACTTGGTGGCGACGAGCACCTCCGTCTTGTCGGCCGGGCCTGAATAGGCCATCAGGGCGCGCGCGATGAGCGCCTCGTTGTGCCCGGTCTCGCCGGGGTTGAGATGGTAGGCGTCGGCCGTGTCGATAAGGGTGACGCCGGCGTCCAGGGCCGCGTGGATCGTGGCGATCGCCCTCGCCTCGTCGGGCCGGCCTTCGATCGACATGGGCATGCCGCCCAGGCCGATCGCGCCGACGGTGCGGTCTCCGAGCTTGCGCTGCTCCATGCGTCTCCCTGTGTCTGAAGGTCCTGGTCCACAATCGAACGTAGCGGCTGTGACCGACAACGCAACTCGCGCACGCGCGCTTCCCGCGTTCTCGCTACGCGTCAGCTCCCCCGCGCACCACCTCGAGGGGACCCACGACCGCGAGCCCCGCGTCGACGGTGCCGTCCGCGACAGGCACGGCGCACTGCGCGTAGGCGTCGTCGTCGAGCCGCCACACGATCACCATGGTGCCCGCGCCGCTCTCCTCGAAGGCCGCGGCCCGCGCGTCCCACGCGGCGACGTCATCGTCGGACAGGTCATCCAACGACGCCGGGACGTCCGCCTGCTCCTCGACGACGGCGTAGTGCTCGCGCCACCGAGTCGGGTCATAGATCTCGCCCGCAACGATCGCGGGGCCGGTGGTGGCTTCGTACTCGGCCTCGCATGCGGCGATCACCGCCGCCTCGGTCTCGTCCGGCCCTCCGCCGAGCGCGAAGGACACCACCGCCGCCGCGACCACCACCGCTCCGACCACGCCCGCGGCCGCCAGGGGAAGCCAGGTGCGGGGGCGTTCATCGGGCGCATCGGACATCCTGCCAGCCTACGATGACGCCATGGCAGCCGTGCACGACCTCACCCGCATGCCGCGGCTCGGGCTCGCGCTCGGCGGCGGCGGGGCGCTCGGAGCGGCGCACGTGGGAGTGCTGCAGGTGCTCCGCGAGCGCGGCATCGCGCCCAGCATCGTCGCGGGCACCTCCGCCGGTGCCGTCGTGGGCGCCGCCTACGCCGTCGGGCTCGACCCCTACGACCTCGAGGATCACGTGGTGCGTGCCTCGTGGAGCACGTTCGGCACCTTCACCCCCAGGCCCGGACTGGGCCTGCTGACGGCCGATGCGCTCCGTGAGACAGTGCGGACTGTCGCCGGGGATGCGGCGATCGAGGACCTGCCGGTGACCTACGGGGCCGTCGCCACCGATGCCGAGACTCGCACCGCGACCGTTCTGAGGAGCGGGCCGCTCGCGGACGCGATCGCCGCGTCGATAGCCGTGCCGGGGATCTTTCGGCCTGTCAGCATCGGCGGTCGCATGCTGATCGACGGCGGCGTGGTGCAGAACCTCCCGATCGAGACGGCCTTCGACATGGGCGCCGAGCACGTCATCGGAGTCCGGCTGGCGCCCGAGTGGGAGCGGCTGGGCGGCTCCGAGCTCTCGGTGCACGAGTGGGCCATCCGGGCCGATGTGACGCTCGTGCAGCCCGTGGTCGGCACCCACTCCCAATGGGTGCCCCGCGACCTGACCGCGCTCGTCACGGAGGGCCGTCGCGCGGCGGAGGCGGTGCTCGCCGACTACCCGGTGGTCACTCCGCCTCCACCGCGCGAACCGCCGGAGGATCCGCCGGAAGATGAGGAAATGCCTGGGCCACTGCGGGGTATCGCACGGTTCCTGCATCGGTATTGAGTCCGCGGGCGAGAGCGCCGTCGGCCGCCACTGCGCGCTCCCATCCGCCGGCGAGCGCTGTGATGTAGGGCAGGGTGGCGTGCGCCAGGGCCGCCGTGGCCGTCGCCCCCACGGCTCCCGGCATGTTGGCGACGCAGTACACCTGCACCTCCCCCACGGTGAACACGGGGTCGTCATGAGTGGTGGGGCGCGACACCTCGAAGCAGCCGCCCTGATCGATGGCGATGTCCACCATCACGGCCCCCGGCCGCATGCGCATCACCGTGTCACGGCTCACGACCTTCGGTGCGCGGTGACCGGGAACCAGCACGGCGCCGATGACAAGATCCGCAGCGAGCACCTCACGCTCGATGGCAGCGGGCGTGGAGACCACCGTGCGCACCCGGTCTCCGTGGGTGCGCGCGAGCGCCGCGAGGCGCGCCTCGTCGAGGTCGATCACCACCGCATCGGCGCCCATCCCGACCGCCTGTGCCAGCGCGTGCGAGCCGGCCACCCCGCCGCCGATGACCACCACACGGGCGCCTGCGACGCCGGGGGCACCAGAGATCAGCACCCCGCGCCCGCCTTGCGAGCTCAACAGGTGATGGCCGCCCTCGAGCGTTGCGAGCCGGCCGGCGATGACGCTCATCGGCGTGAGCAGCGGAAGGCTGCCGTCCTCCACCTGGACCGTGTCGTACGAGAAGGCCGTCGTTCCCGCCTGGACCAGCGCCGCTGCGAGGGGTTCGTTCGCCGCCAGGTGAAGGAACGTGAACAGCACATTGGCGCGCAGCAGACCGTACTCCCCTTCGACCGGCTCCTTGACCTTCAGCACCAGGTCCGCGCCCCACGCCTCTGAGGTGGAGACGATGCTCGCCCCCGCGGCCTCGTACTCGTCGTCGGGCAGGAACGCGGCCGCGCCCGCACCCCGTTCGACGAGCACCTCGTGACCGTCGTCCGCGAGCGCGCGAGCGCCCTCGGGCGTCAGTGCCACACGGGTCTCGCGGTTCTTGGTCTCCCGGGGGATGCCGATGCGCATCGCGCCTCCTCGTCTCGCGCCGCGCCCGGTGCGGGTGGACCGGGCGTCGGCGAGTGCGGTCGCGGCCACGGGTCAGGGCCGGTTCCTGGCCCCTAGCCTGCTACAGCGCGTACGGGGATGCCTGGCGACACGTCGGTCGGCTCGCCCCGATCGCCTTCCGCTCCCGCCGGCGACCGCACCAGGACCTAGGACACGGCCGGCGCGCATCCCACGTGCTTGAATCGTTTCAACGCACCGTCCCCCTCACGCCAAGGAGCACGCCATGAGCAGCACCCCCTCCCACCCCTCCCTCGACGAACTCATCGCGCAGATAGGCGAGGCCGGCGCCCGCATCTGCGACATCGACGCCTCCGAGGCCGGTGCGGGCAACATCTCCGTCTACATGGGGTGGGACGTCGACGTGAGCCACCACTTCCCCCAGGAGGAGCAGATCACGCTTCCCGATCCGGTTCCTGCCCTCGCCGGCGGCATCGTGCTCGCGACGGGATCGGGACGGCGCCTGCGCCAGATCGAGGCCGACCCGCTGTCCGCCATGGGCGCGGTGCGGATCCACCAGGACGGCCGCACCGGCACTCTTCACACCGCGACCACCCGCCGATTCGCGCGCCTCACCTCGGAGCTCAACTCGCACCTGGCCGTGCACCAGGACCAGGTCGCGCGGCGCGGCATCGGCTTCCAAGCCGTGGTGCACGCACAACCGCCGCACCTGACCTACCTCAGTCACATCCCTGCGTATCGGGACACCGAGCGCATGAACCGCGCGATCCTCCGGTGGGAGCCGGAGACCATCGTCTCGCTCTCCCAGGGGATCGGCGTGCTGCCGTTCTACGTCCCAGGCTCAGAGCAGATGGGCGCCGCGAACGTGGCGGGGCTCCGCGAGCACGAGATCGTGCTGTGGTCCAAGCACGGCACCATGTCACGCTCGGATGTGTCGGTCTACCGGGCGGTCGACCGCGTCGAGTACGCGGAGACGGCTGCGCGCTACGAGTACATGGACCTGCTGGCAGGCGGCCGTGCGGAGGGCCTCACGCGCGAGGAGATCGCCACCGTCGCCACGACGTTCTCGATCGAGTCCCGCTGGCTCTAGCGCCTCGGAACGGGGCGATGGGTCAGTTCGACGAGCGGTAGGCGCCTGAATTGGCCCAGTAGGAGGAGCCGTAGACGCCGAGCTCATCGGTGCCGGGCTCGTACTCGAAGTGCCACGGCTCGTACTTGCTGGTCTTGGCCCAGCTGGGGTTGACCCAGCCCCACGTGGCGCCGTTCTCCTCCAGCCACGCCTTCGCAGGGCCGCGTGCATCGCTGCTGCACAGGTCGATGGCAAGGCCCCAGCCGTGAACCGAGGTGCCCGGCGTCGCCGCAAGGAACCCGCGGGAACGCTTCGTGGCGTACTGGCTGGAGAGCGTGCGGTACCCGTCCGAGAGGCAGATGTCTCGACCGAAGTCCTGGGCGAAGCGGTTGTTGAGCTCGGCGAACGCGACGGCGGCGTCGTTGCGGAGCTGCTCGCCCTGGCCGACGTCGCACAGCGAGTCTGCCGAGAGCTTGCCGTTGTACCCCTCCCAGCCCTGGAGCGGGTTGCAGTCAGGAAGGTGCTGGCTGACCTCGATCTGGACCGAGGTCGCGAGCACGGCGGAGGCGTCTGCCTCGGGCAGCGGCAGCTCGGACTCGACGAGCTGAGGCCCGCCTCCGAGGAGCGCGCGGGCCGTCGAGGGATTCTCGCCGGCCACCGCTCCCGGCACCGCCTCGACTGCATCGGCGTACGGCGTCAGCGTGCCCATGACCGGGTACACGACCATCGCGAGCACGAAACCCGCGAGGACGCCGGTGCGAGTGAGCACCTTGCGGCGGCGGTGGGTCTGACGGACCTGGATCTCCTGCGTCTGCAGGAGCCGTCGCTCGCGGCGCGACGAGCGCGACGCTTGGGGCGCCGACGCATGCGCGTCAGTGCTCACACGAGCCTCCAGGTGCCATCTGAATCGAACGAGTACGGCCGACGTCGAAGCGTCGGCCTGGGTGCGATTGTAACCAATTGGTAACGGAGAGCGCCACCCCTCACCTCTGTCTGATTGGTCACGCGGCCCGAAAGCGGTGACCTGCCAGGCCTTGGACGCGTGGTCATCGAGCGCGGGAGCCCGTTAGCATCGAAACACACCACACTCACGGAGGTCTCATGCAGTCGCGCACCATCGAGGTCGACTCGCTCACCAAGCGGTACGGCGCGATCACCGCCGTGGACGACCTGAGCTTCTCGGCGCAGCCGGGTCGCGTGACCGGGTTCCTCGGACCCAACGGGGCCGGCAAGTCGACCACGCTGCGGATCCTGGTGGGACTCGTCTCCGCGACGTCGGGCACCGCCCACATCGGAGGCGCGAGCTACGCGAAGCAGCACCGCCCCGGCACCATCGTGGGCGCGCATTTCGAGGGTGCGTTCCACCCGGGTCGCACCGCCTTCCAGCACCTCCGCGCCTACGCACCGCTCGTGGATGTCGACGATGCCCGCTGCCACGAGGCGCTCGCCTCGGTCGGCATGACGGACGCCGCGCACCGGCGGGTGGGCGGCTTCTCGCTCGGCATGCGCCAGCGACTGGGCCTCGCCACCGCACTGCTCGGACGCCCCGACGTGCTGGTCCTCGACGAATCCGCCAACGGCTTGGACCCCGCGGGCATCAAGTGGCTGCGGTCGTTCCTGCGATCGTTCGCCGATGCGGGGGGCACGGTGCTGCTCAGCTCTCACCTGCTGAGCGAGGTTCAGCAGACTGTCGACGATGTGGTGGTGATCGCGAACGGCGCCCTGCGCCATCAGTCCTCCCTCGAGGAGCTGCGCGCGCTTGCCGAGCCGGGTGTCGTGCTGAAGAGCCCCCGCGCCGATGCGCTGGCAGATTTCGCACGCACGCGATTCCCCGGCACGGCGACCATCGAGCGGGAGGGCCAGGTCCGGATCCTGGGCGCGAGCGCCGCCGAGGTCGGGGCCTACGCGTTCGCCGATGGACTCGAGATCCACGGGCTCGACGAGACGGGCGAGAGCCTCGAGGACGTGTTCCTGCGACTGACCGAGTCCCCCGCCACGACCGAGACCGAGGTGGCCGCATGAGCACCGCGATCGTCTCCGAGCTGCGCAAGATCCGGTCCACCCGGCTGTGGTGGATCCTGTTGCTGTGCATGGTCGCGGGCGTCGCCTTCATGACCGCGACGATCGGCTTCTCCTTCGCCTTCGCGGAGGAGATCGGCGGATCCGGAGTGGAGGGCGGCGGCGCCGACATGGACCCGGTCGCCACGGCCCGCATCATCTACACGTTGCCAGTGTCGTTCGGGTATGTGTTCCCCGTCATCGTGGGCGCCCTGGCAGTCACGTCCGAGTTCCGCCATCGCACCATCGACACGACGCTGCTGCTGGAGCCGAGTCGGGCGAAGGTGATCGGTGCGAAGTTCGTCGCGGTGATCCCGTTCGCGCTGATCTACGCGGTCGTCGGTGTCGCGACCGGCGTGGGCGTCGGAGCCGGAGCGCTGATGCTCGGCGGAGAACCGACCGGCCTCGATTCCGCGGAGGTGTGGCGCACGCTCGGCATGAGCGTCGTGGCGCTGACCGCGTGGGGCCTCGTCGGCGTGGGATTCGGCACAGCGCTCACCAACCAGGTGGTCGTGATCGTGGCGCTGCTGGGCTGGACCCAGCTGGTCGAGCCCATCGTGCGCTTCGGACTCGCCTTCGTCGACCCGATTGCGGGAGCCGGGAAGTTCATGCCGGGCGCGGCAGGCGAGGCGATCGCGGGTGCCAGCTTCTACTCCACTGCGGGAGTGGGCGATCTGCTCGCGCCATGGGCTGGACTGCTCGTTCTCCTGGGATACGCGGTCATCGCCGCCGTCATCGGTTGGCTGATCACGTTCCGCAAGGACATCTCGTAACGATTTGCCCAAGTCACGGGGACGGTCCACCCGCGCAGAGCGTCTAGGCTGGACTATTGAAGAACATCGACGTCCTCGTTAGACGCATCCGCGCCAAGAAAGTGAGCGGCCCCCGACGTGTCCACCGACACCAGCGCGACAGCTACTGACCGCACGTCAGTCGCACGAGACGCCGGGGCTCCCTCGGTCGCCTCGCTCATCCTCGGCACGAGCGCGCCCAGCGCCTCGAGCGCCGCCGAGGGCGACTCGACTCCCCACGCCACGGCCCCGACCGCCGAATCCGCCCCTCCGGGCGATCCGGCCCCGGACGCCCCCGCATCGGCCACCGCGTCGGATGCGGGCACCGCGAGCCCGGGCGACGAGCCCACCGCGCAGCCCGCGGCGCGTGCTGAACGCCCGGCGCCATCGCCAGGAAGCCACGAGGAGGGCGGCCAGCCCTCCGCGCCGACGCCCACACCCGCGCCCGCCACCGAGCGCCGCACCGTGCCCCAGCCAGCGACGCAGGAGATGCCCGTGGCGCGGAAGGACTCCCCCGCATCGGCCGCATCGGCGCCCGAGCCGGCGGCCGACGTCGAGCAGCTCGCCACGCAGCCGATCGCGACGGCGCAGGCTCCCACGGCCGCCTACCTGCAGCGCCACGACCACAAGATGCTCGCGGCCAAGGACGTGAAGCACGGGCTCGAGCGGCTGCGCGGACCCGCTGCGCGCGTCGTCTCGAACATGGAGGCGAGCCTCGAGGTCCCCACCGCGACCTCGGTGCGCACCATCCCCGCCAAGCTGCTGATGGACAACCGGGTCGTGATCAACAACCACCTGGCCCGCACGCGCGGCGGAAAGGTGAGCTTCACCCACCTCATCGGCTACGCGATCATCGAGGCGCTCTCCGAGCAGCCGGCGATGAACGTCTCGTTCGCCGAGGACGATGGCAAGCCCGCCGTGCGCACCCCCGAGCACATCAACTTCGGCCTCGCGATCGACCTCGACAAGGGCGACGGCGTGCGCCAGCTGCTCGTGCCGAACGTCAAGGGCGTCGACAGCATGGACTTCGCGAAGTTCTGGGCCGCGTATGAGGCCGTCGTCCGCAAGGCGCGCACAGGGGCCCTCCAGGCCGACGACTTCCAGGGCACCACCATCACGCTGACGAACCCCGGCACGATCGGCACCGTGCACTCGGTGCCTCGACTCATGCAGGGCCAGGGCGCGATCATCGGCGTGGGTGCGATGGACTACCCCGCCGAGTACCAGGGCGCGTCGGAGGAGACCGTCGCACGGCTCGGCGTCTCGAAGGTGCTCACGCTGACGTCGACCTACGACCACCGCGTCATTCAGGGCGCGCAGTCCGGCGACTTCCTGTCATTGGTGCACAAGAAGCTGCTCGGACTCGACGGGTTCTGGGACCGCGTGTTCGTGGCGCTGCGCGTGCCGTACGAGCCCGTGCGGTGGGTGCAGGACTCCGCGACCAACGACGACGCAGAGGCGGCGAAGCCCGCGCGCATCGCCGAGCTGATCCACGCGTACCGCTCGCGCGGCCACCTGATGGCCGACGTCGACCCGCTCAGCACACGCCTGCGCAAGCACCCCGACCTCGACGTGCAGACCCACGGCCTCACGCTGTGGGACCTCGACCGCCACTACGCGACCGGCGGGTTCGGCGGCAAGAACCGCTGGAAGATGCGGGAGGTCCTGGGCCGCCTGCGCGACGCGTACTGCCGCACCGTGGGCGTCGAGTACATGCACATCGCCGATCGCGCCCAGCGTGCGTGGCTCCAGGAGCGGCTCGAGAAGGGCTACACCAAGCCCACCCGCGAGGAGCACCTGCGAGTCCTGCGACGCCTCAACGCCGCGGAGGCGTTCGAGGCGTTCCTGCAGACCAAGTACGTGGGCCAGAAGCGATTCTCGCTCGAGGGCGGCGAGTCCCTCATCCCGTTGCTCGACGCGATGATGTCCGCGGCTGCCGTCTCCGGCATCCAGGAGGTGTGCATCGGTATGGCGCACCGCGGGCGCCTCAACGTGCTCGCGAACCTGGCGGGAAAGTCGTACTCGCAGATCTTCAGCGAGTTCGACGGCACCGCCATCCCCGGCTCTGTCCAGGGCTCCGGAGACGTGAAGTACCACCTCGGCACCGAGGGCGTCTTCACCGCAGAGACCGGCGAGACCACCAACGTGTACCTGGCCGCGAACCCCTCCCACCTCGAGGCGGTCAACCCGGTGCTCGAGGGCATCGTGCGCGCGAAGCTCGACCAGCTGGGCGCCGACCCCGCCACCGATGGCTACCCCGTGCTCCCCGTGCTCATCCACGGCGACGCCGCCTTCGCCGGCCAGGGTGTCGTCATGGAGACGCTGAACATGGCGGGCCTGCGCGGCTTCACCACGGGCGGCACGGTCCACGTGATCATCAACAACCAGGTGGGCTTCACGACGGGACCGGGCGACTCGCGGTCCACGCGCTACTGCACGGACATCGCCAAGGGCTTCCAGATCCCGATCTTCCACGTGAACGGCGACGACCCCGAGGCGTGCGTGCGCGCTGCGCGACTGGCCTTCGAGTACCGCGAGGCATTCGGTCGCGATGTGATCATCGACATGGTCTGCTACCGTCGCCGCGGCCACAACGAGGGCGACGACCCGTCGATGACCCAGCCGCGCATGTACGACCTCATCGAGGCCAAGCGGTCCGTGCGTCACCTGTACACCGAGGCGCTGATCCGCCGCGGCGACATCACCACGGACGAGGCCGAGTCGGTCTCGCAGGACTACTTGGCGCAGCTCGAGCGCGTGTTCATCGAGACCCGCGAGGGCTTCAAGGGCACCGAGTCCGAATCCATCTCGGGACTCGAGCTGCCCTCCTCGCAGTCGTCCGACGCCGGCGTCATGGTGGGCTGGCAGACGGCCGCGACCACGGCCCAGGTCGAACGCATCGGCGTCGCTCACACCCGCCCCCCGCAGGGCTTCTCCGTCCACCCCAAGCTCGCGAAGCTCCTCGAGCGCCGCGAACTGATGACCCGCGAAGGCGGCATCGACTGGGGCTACGGAGAACTGCTGGCGTTCGGCGCCCTGCTCCAGGAGGGCGTGCCCGTGCGGCTGTCCGGACAGGACTCTCGCCGCGGCACTTTCGTGCAGCGCCACGCCGTCTTCCATGACCGCGCGACCGGCGCCGAGTGGGCACCGCTCCTCTACCTGAGCTCGAACCAGGCCAAGCTCCACATCTTCGACTCGTCGCTCAGCGAGTACGCCGTCGTGGGATTCGAGTACGGCTACTCCGTCGAGCGGCCCGATGCGCTCACGCTGTGGGAGGCGCAGTTCGGCGACTTCGTCAACGGCGCCCAGACGATCATCGACGAGTTCATCTCCTCTGCCGAGCAGAAGTGGGGTCAGTCCTCGTCCGTCGTGCTGCTGCTGCCGCACGGCTTCGAGGGGCAGGGCCCGGACCACTCGTCCGCCCGCGTCGAGCGCTTCCTCCAGCTGTGTGCCGAGGACAACATGATCGCCGCCATGCCGTCCACGCCGGCCAGTTACTTCCACCTCCTGCGTCGCCAGGCGTACGACAGGCCGCGCCGACCCCTGATCGTGTTCACCCCCAAGTCGATGCTGCGGCTGCGGGCGGCGCAGTCCGCGGTCGAGGACTTCACGTCCGGAACGTTCGAGCCCGTCATTGCGGACACGGTCGACCCCGAGGGCGTGGATCGGGTGCTGCTCTGCGCCGGCAAGGTGTACTACGACCTCGCCGCACGGCGTGAGAAGTCGGGTGACACCTCGACCGCGATCGTCCGTCTCGAGCAGCTCTACCCGCTCGACCACGACAGCCTCGAGGCGGCCCTGGCCCCGTACGGCGACGCTGCGCTCGTGTGGGTCCAGGAGGAGCCGCGCAACCAGGGAGCCTGGGGCTACCTGTCGATGACGCTGCCGCCGCTGATGAAGCGCACGGTCAAGGGCGTGACTCGCGCGGCGGCCGCCTCGCCGGCCTCGGGCCTGAGCTCGCGGCACCAGGAAGAGCAGGCCGATCTCGTGGACCGGGCATTCGCGCGATGAGCAACGTGTTCTTCGTGGGCGACGAGCTGGTCGCGGGTCACGGCGACCCCAAGGCGCTGGGATGGGCGGGCCGCGTCGCGGCGCGCACGCTGCCGCTCGCGCCTCACCTGCGCTTCCACACGCTCGCAGTGCCGGGTGAGACCACCGGCGAGCTCACGAGCCGATGGGACGAGGAGGCGCTGCGGCGCATCGGCCCCGACGGCGTCTCGGGCACCACCAACTTCGTGCTGTTCGCCATCGGCCGCCACGACCTGTCGCACGGCGTCTCCCCCACCATGACCAGACTGCACCTGGCGAACACCCTCGATCGCGCATCGGCCTTGGGCTTCCGCACGATGATCGCGGGCCCTCCTCCCATCGCCGCCGAGGACCGTCGCGCGGTCGCCGAGTACTCCGCGCTGTGCGAGGAGTCTGCGGCACGCCGCGACGTGCCCTACATCGACATGTACGGCCCGCTCGCGCGTCATGAGCAGTGGGCGACCGACATGGCGATGAGCGGCGGCGAGCTGCCGTTGCAGGCCGGGTACGGCCTCATGGCGTGGCTCGTGCTGCACTCGACGTGGCACGACTGGCTGGGCGTGCCGTCGTCGGCCCTCACCGCCTGACCTCTCCCTCGGACCGCGCCGCACTCCTGTCCGGCACTCACTGACCCCTCTGGCGGCTCGTGACGTGCTGTCCGGCACTCACTGCCAGGTCCTGCCGGACAGCAGGCCGATACCTGCCGTAGGGGTCAACCAGTGCCGGACAGAGGTCCCGTGTCAGACGATGACGCCGGAGTTCCGCAAGGTCACCTGAAGGTCGTGCGGACGCGTCGCGATCGCCACGGCGTCGTCGACGGACACCACGCGGTCCCGCACCAGCTCGAACAGGTGCTGGTCGAACGTCTGCATCTTGTAGTACTCGCCCTCGGCGATGAGGTCCGTGATGGGCGGCTGGCTCGCCGGCTCCACGATGGCCTCCGCGATGCGGCCGTGGTTGACCATGATCTCCGCCGCGAGCGTGCGGCCGCTGCCGTCGCCCTTGCGCACCAGGCGCTGTGACACGATGCCGCGGAGCGTCTGGGCGAGGGTGGAGCGCACCTGGCTCTGCTCGTGCGGGGTGAAGAAGTCGATGATCCGGTTGATGGTGTCCTGCGCATCGACGGTGTGAAGGGTGGCGAGCACGAGGTGGCCCGTCTCGGCCGCCGACAGCGCGGCGCGCACGGTCTCGATGTCGCGCATCTCGCCGACCATGATGACGTCGGGGTCCTGGCGCATCGCTCCGCGCAGCGCCGCGGTGAAGTCGAGGGTGTCCGAGCGGATCTCGCGCTGCGAGATGATCGCCTTCTTGTCGCTGTGGAGGACCTCGATCGGGTCCTCGATGGTGATGATGTTGACCTCGCGGTACGTGTTGATCAGGTCGACCATGGACGCCAGCGTGGTGGTCTTGCCGGAGCCGGTAGGGCCGGTGACCAGCACCAGCCCACGCGGCTCGAGCGCGAGGTCGGCGATCACGGGCGGCAGGCCGAGGTCCTCGAACGGGGTCGCTCCCACCGCCACGCGCCGGAACACGAGGCAGTCCGTGCCGCGCGCCACATAGGCGTTGACGCGGAATCGACCCACGCCGGACAGGGAGAACGCGAAGTCCGCCTCATGCGTGTCGCGGAACTGGGCGACGAGGTCCTCCGGCAGCACCTGGGCCACCATGTTGCGGGTGTCGGCGGGCGTCAGCGGCGGCACCTGCAGCTTGCGCAGCCGGCCATCCACGCGTACCCGCGGAGCGGAGCCCACCTTGCAGTGGAGGTCGGAACCGCCCGTGGACGCGAGGGCGTGCAGGAAGGGGATGACGGATACTGGCTGGTCGCTCACGGGTACTCCATCGGCACGGGTCGGTGGTCTCTTGAGCGAGGGTAGGGCTCCGAGGCACCGACGTGAAGCACGGTGTGGGAAGATAGATAGTCGATTTCGTCACGTCCGCGTAAGAAAGGGGGATCCCGATGAGCAAGCGAGGCCGCAAGCGCAAGGCGCGCGCCAAGGGCGGAGCCAATCACGGCAAGCGTCCCAACGCCTGATTGATCCCACCTGACTCGAGGCCGCATCGGACAGTTCCGGTGCGGCCTTCGTCATGCCTGGCCAGTCAGGTCAGGCGCGCGTGGACCTGATCGACGAGAGGATGCGCTCGCGCAGTTCCTCCGGGGCGGCGTCGCCGCCGGAGCGCGACGTCAGGTTCTTGATCTTCTCTTTGATCTTGTGCTCCGCCTCGCACGGCGGGCACGTCTTCAGATGGGCGCCGATGCGGCGGAGCTCATCATCCGAGAGCTCATCGTCGATGTATTCGAACAGGCGGTCGAGGGCCTCCTCACACTCCCTTCCGGGCATGGCACACCTCCCCACTGTCCACATTGGGGGCCGGGCGCTTGTCGTAGATGCCGCGCTCAGCCGCGTATTCTCTCAACTTCTCACGGAGCAGCTTGCGCCCCCGGTGCAGGCGAGACATCACCGTGCCCACGGGGGTATCCATGATCTCCGCGATCTCCTTGTAGGCGAACCCCTCGACGTCCGAGAGGTAGACCGCCATCCTGAAGTCCTCCGACAGCTCCGACAGTGCGCGCTTGACCTCGACGTCGCCGATCTGGTCCAGCGCCTCCTGCTCAGCGGACACGAGTCCGGAGCTGGTGTGCTCAGCCGCCGCGGCGATCTGCCAGTCCTCGACCTGCTCGGCATCGGAGAGCTTGGGCTGACGCTGCTTCTTGCGGTACGTGTTGATGAACGCGTTCGTCTGGATGCGGTACAGCCACGCCTTGAGGTTGGTGCCCATCGTGAACTTGTCCTGGGCGGCGAACGCCTTCGCGTACGTCTCCTGCACCAGGTCCTCTGCGTCGGCACCGTTGCGCGTCATGCGCAGGGCGGCGGCGTACAGCTGATCCATGTACGACAGCGCCTCGGTCTCGAAGTCCAGCGCGGTCTCACTCATGAGGGGCGAGCCTACTCCAGCTTCGACGCTGCCGGTAGCGGCACCGCGTTCGAGAAGCAAGGAGGCTGTCATGGTGGTCGCAACGTTTGTTCCC
The DNA here is from genome assembly GCF_030418295.1 of Demequina muriae. NCBI lineage: Bacteria > Bacillati > Actinomycetota > Actinomycetes > Micrococcales > Demequinaceae > Demequina > Demequina muriae. Next base: position 1,896,682 of record NZ_JAUHQA010000001.1, on the reverse strand, counting down.
GCGGCTCCATTCCCCCGGTGCTCACCATGTGCACCTCGCGCGAAGGTTGGTAGCGTAGGTGTCATGTTCCGAGTGCTAGCACGGCCCTTGCTCGCCACGTGGTTCGTCTACGGAGGCGTCCAGTCAGTTCTCGAGCCCGAGCGGCGAGCCGCGCGCTCCGCCCCGGTGCTCGAACCCGCCCTCAAGGAGGTGGGTCTCGACGACGTCAGCACCACCGACCTCGTCAAGGCGCACGGCATGGCGACCATCGCTGCCGCATCGGTGCTCGCGCTGTCACGCACCCCCCGCACCGCCGGTCTGGTCCTCGCCGGGCTCACCGCCGCCACCGTCGCGGTCGGTCGCCCGTTCTGGCTGGAGACCGACGAGCAGCGCAGGGAGGAGCAGCTCGAACTGTTCCTCAAGAACGTGTCGCTGTTCGGCGGCACCCTGCTCGCCGCCACGGTCGGCCACAGCCCGCGCAAGGTCAAGCGGGCCAAGGCCAAGAAGGCGAAGCTCAAGGCGAAGAAGGACGTGCTCGGCGGAGCATCGGTCACGGCCAAGAAGAAGTGAGCGTCGGCGAGACCCTCCCCGTCGGCACCGGCCCGGGCGAGGCGTGGACTGCCCCTGCCGCGAGCGAACCGCTCGACGCACGGGTCGAGGTTCCTGGCTCCAAGTCCCTCACGGCGCGCTACCTCGTGCTGGCCGCCCTGTCAGAGACGCCCGTCCACCTCCGTGGCGGCCTGCGCTCACGCGACAGCGCGCTCATGATCGCCGCGCTCCGCAGCCTAGGCGCCTCGGTCGACGACACTGGCGACGCCTGGACCATCACGCCGGGCCCGCTGCGTGGAGGCGGCGACGTCTTCTGCGGCCTCGCCGGCACGGTCATGCGCTTCGTGCCGCCCATGGTCCTGCTCGCTGACGGTCCCGTGACGTTCGACGGTGACGAGGCCGCCCGTGTCCGTCCCATGGCTCCGCTGTTCGACGCGCTGCGCGCACTGGGGGCACCCGTCGACGACGACGGCCGGGGCTCCCTTCCGTGCACCGTGACGCCGCCCGATGCGGTGGCGTCGGAGGTCGAGGTCGATGCCTCGACATCGTCGCAGTTCGTGACGGCCCTGCTCCTGGTCGCACCGCGCCTCCCCCACGGGCTCACCATCCGCCAGGTGGGCGCGCGCCTTCCGAGCCTGCCGCACATCGACATGACCTGCGCGACGCTGCGCGAGGCGGGCGTCCAGATCGACCAGCCCGATGCCACCACGTGGGTGGTGCACCCGGGCCCGGTGCGTCTGCGCGACGTCCGAGTCGAGCCTGACCTGTCGAATGCCGGACCGTTCATGGCCGCCGCCCTCGTCGCGGGTGGCGAGGTGCGCATCCCGGGCTGGCCCGCCAGCACCACGCAGCCGGGCGCGCTGTACCCCGAGCTGCTCGCGCGGATGGGCGGCTCGTGCTCCCTCGAGGGTGACGTCATGACCGTTCGCGGCGACGGCACCATCCGTGGCATTGATGCCGACCTGTCCCCCGCTGGCGAGATCACCCCCACCATCGCGGCGCTGTGCGCTCTCGCGGAGGGGCCGTCGAGGCTCACCGGCATCGGCCACCTGCGCGGGCACGAGACGGACCGCCTCGCGGCGATCCAGGATGAGGTCAGGCGGCTCGGCGGCGAATGCGAGGCCGGCGACGACTGGCTCGCCTTCGGCGGCATGCCTGCAGGAGGACTGCACCCCGCCGTCATCGAGTCGTACGAGGACCACCGCATGGCGACGTTCGGCGCCATCGTGGGGCTCGCCGTGAACGGCACGCAGGTGCTCAACGTCGGCACCACCGCCAAGACCATGCCCGAGTTCCCCGCCATGTGGAAGGCGATGCTCCGCCCGTGAGGCGCGAGTACGACGAGTCAGACGCTCGCGTGCGGCCCGGCCGGCGCGGCTCCCGTCCTCGTTCGAAGATCCGGCCGGCGCACCTCGACGCCGTCCCCGGGACCGTCATCGGCGTGGACCGCGGCCGCCTCGCCGTCCACATGGACGACGGGGTCTCCCTCACGGCGGTGAAGGCGAGGGAGCTCGGTCGACGCGGACTGGTCGTGGGCGACCGGGTGGGGGTGGTCGGCGACACGAGCGGACAGGACGGCTCCCTCGCGCGCATCGTGCGCCGCGAGCCCAGGGCGACCGAGCTGCGCCGCACCGCGGACGACACCGACCCCACTGAGCGCGTCGTCGTCGCGAACGCCCAGCAGCTGGCGATCGTCACGTCGCTCGCGGACCCCGAGCCCAACCCCCGCATGATCGACCGCTGCCTCGTCGCGGCGTTCGACGCGGGCATGGACGCCCTGCTCGTGCTCACCAAGGGCGACCTCGCATCGGCCGATGCGCTCCGGGACTCCTACGACCCGCTCGGCGTCGCGCTGCTCACCACCACGATGACCACGGTGGGCGAGGACCGCACCTTCACCGGCCTCGACGAGCTGCGTGAGCGCCTCCAGGGGCGATCGACGGTCCTCGTGGGCTACTCCGGGGTGGGCAAGTCGACCCTGGTGAACGCGATCGTGCCCGAGGCGCACCGCACCACGGGCATCGTGAACGACGTCACGGGCCGGGGCCGGCACACCTCGACCTCCGCGATCGCTTTCGATCTGCCCGGTGGCGGGCGCATCATCGACACCCCCGGGATCCGGTCCTTCGGCCTCGCGCACGTCAACCCCGAGCACTTCATCGCCGCCTTCCCCGACGTGGCCGAGGCGGCGGCGGAGGGCTGCCCCCGGGGCTGCACGCACGAGTCGGAGGAGGCCGGATGCGCGCTCGACGCGTGGGCGTCCACGCCCGATCAGCGCGCGCGCGTGGTATCGATCCGCCGGCTGCTCGCGTCGCGGGCCGAGGGCGACGCATGGTGATCACTGCGCGGTGACCACCGCGGGGTGACCACCGCGGGGTGACCACTCCGGGGTGACCGCACGGACCAGCGGGCGAGCACGCTCCCGCTAGCCTGGAGCCATGCAGCCCGCCGGACCCTACGCCGCCGACCTCGCGCTCGCTCTCAGCATCGCGGACGAGGTCGACGCCCTCACCCTTCCCGCCTCGACAGGCCACTTCGAGGTCGAGCTCAAGGCGGACGACTCCCCCGTCACCGCGATCGACCGGGAGGCGGAGCGCATCATCCGCGCGCGGGTCGCCAGCGAGCGACCGGCCGATGCGTTCGTGGGCGAGGAGTACGGCTCCACCTCGGGGGGCGCACGCCAGTGGGTCGTCGATCCCATCGACGGCACCAAGAACTTCGTCCGCGGCGTGCCCGTGTGGGCGACGCTCATCGCCCTGATCGACGACGGCGTCCCAGTCATGGGCGTCGTGAGCGCGCCCGCGCTCGCACGTCGGTGGTTCGCCGCCGCCGGGGACGGCGCGTGGAGAGGACGGACCGTGGACTCCGCCGAGCGCATCGGCGTCTCCACGGTGGACGACCTCACCGAGGCGAGCCTCTCGTACTCGTCGCTGTCCGGGTGGGACGAGCGCGGGCTGCTGCCGGCCTTCCTCGGGCTGGCGGACGACGCGTGGCGCACCCGAGCCTATGGCGACTTCTGGAGCTACATGCTGGTGGCCGAGGGCGTGGTCGATGCCGCGATGGAGCCCGAGCTCGAGCTGTACGACATGGCGGCGCTGGTGCCCATCGTGACGGAGGCAGGTGGGCAGTTCACCTCGCTCGCCGGCGAGCCAGGGCCGTTCGGCGGGGACGCCCTCGCCACCAATGGGCTGCTGCACGCCCAGATCGCGGCCCGGCTCCAGCCCTAGGAGGTGGCGAGGTCTGCGATCTCGCTCACGTCGTACCAGAGCAGGTCGCGCTCCTCGAGCCTCGCGAGCGCGTCGGAGTCGCCTTGGGCGGCCGCGCGGCCGTCGACCTCCGCATCGGGCTCGTCGACGAAGGCACACGCCACCGCATCGGCCCTCACCCGTCCAGTGAGCGTCACGGCGGCCGGGTGCTCGCCGACCACCTGCTCGACATCGGCGCGCGGGTAGTCGACGGCGATCACGGCGCGACGGGGGGCCCCCAGTTCGAGCACCGCATCGGCGGCCGCGGCGTCGCGCACCTGCTCGGCCAGCAGCTCGTCATCGTCGGAGGCCGAGATGTCGAGGAGCGTGGGGGTCAGCGCGTATCCGGTGCGGGGTTCCCACGCTCCGGACAGACACTGACCCAGGTCCTCGACGGCGATGGGCACGTAGACGCGCATAGGTTCAGTGTCCCACCCCGGCGCTCGCGGCGCGCGGACGACGCGGCGCGGCGACCGCATCGGCCGGGGCATGGAGGCTTGCGGCGAGGGAGGCGATGGCACGCCGCGCCTGAGACCGTGGAGCACGCTCGGCAAGGAGTTGGCCCGCCAGCGCGGCTGCATCGCACGCGCGCGGGTCCCACGGCACGGTCCACGTGTGCGGGACCTGTCCGAAACGAAGCAGGGCGTCAGCGACCGCCTCCTCTGGCCGGGTGCCGGCGACCTCGGCCCGCACCCTGTTGACCACCACGACGGGCTCGCCGCCGATGAGGCTGCGGAGAGTGCCCAGGCCGTGCACCAGTCGCTGGATTCCCAGCGGTTCCGCCGTCCCGACCGCGACGACCGTCTGCGCGGCCCCGAGAGCGCTCAGCGTCGCCGCGTTGCGTTGAGGAGCACGCGTGTCGTACGAGAGCTCCTCGTCGATCTCCAGGTTGAACCCGCAGTCGATGACCGTGATCGCCGCAGAGGAGCGGGCGGCGCGCCACACCTCGTCGAGAGCGGGCCCCGGCAGTTCTGGCCACCGCTCGGCACGGGTGACACCGGTCAGGACCCGCAGCCCGGGGGCGACCTCGAGCGCGTAGTGATCGATCGTCGAGCGATCGACCCCGCCGTGCTGTGCGGCTCGCGCGACGGCCGCCAGCCCGGGAGCCTCATCCATGAGGCCGCACGCCTGCGCGACGGCTCCGCCGTATGTGTCGACATCCACGAGAAGCGTCGCCGTGCCGTGACGCGCGAACTCACTTGCGAGGTTCACGGCGACGGTGGTGCGCCCCGGAGCACCGGCGGGGCCCCACACCGCGATCACGACGCCCTCGTGCTCGTGATCGGGGCCGCTGGCACCTGACGGGACGTGAGCACCCGACTGCGGCGTCCGTGGAGCAAGCGCACGCAGCGCACGCTGGGCCGCCGTGACGAGTGCGTCGTCGGTCGCGTGAGGCGCCACCACCTCGCTGATGCCGATGAGGGACAGCTGCTCGGCCGCCTCGGGCGTCGTCGGCACGCCCACGACGGCAACGCCGTGCCGCGAGAGCTCGGTGAGCACGGTGCGCGTCAGGTGGGGCTGGTCCGAGAGCACCACGACGGAGCCCACACCCGCGTTGGCGGCGGCCGCCGCCTCCGCCAGGTCCGCGCATCGGCGCACGACCCGGAGGCCCGCGGCTCCGTCGAGCGCCTGGGCCACGCGCGCCTCCACCTGGCCCGCGACGGCGATGATCACGCCTGGGGCCGCCATCACTGGCCTCCGGCGAGCCCCACCACGGACACCTCGCCGTCTGCCGCGAGCGCCTCGAGGAAGGTCTCGAGCCCGGTCCGCGGCACGACCACGTAGACCGTCTCGCCGCCGCCAGCACCGAATGCGCCCTCGTCGCGCTCGACGTCCGCCACCACGAGCCCCTCGCCGACGAGACTGCTCTGAGCCTCGGAGTCGCCCTTCGCCTGCGTCACCCAGACATCCACGAGCGAGCCGCGACGCACGTCGGCCGCCACCGGCGACGTCGTAACCACGGCCACGGGGCGCCCGTCGAAGTCGTCCGGGCTGGCCAGCGCTGCTGCCGGGACCAGTTCGCCCTCATCGACGACCCTGGTCACCACCTGGCCCCAGGGCTCGACGACATCGGCCCCCTCGGCGGGCAGGTACGGCCCTTCGCCCACCCGCACATGCGCGACGACGAGGTCATCGGCCTCGAGGACCATCCCGGGTGTGAGCGTCGCATGGGCGACGTAGTGCGGCGTCGTGCGGTCCGCAGCGCCCACGATCCCAGACACGCCGACGATCGCCACGGCGATCAGCAGCAGCCCAATGAGCAGGCGCGGATCCTTCCAGCCCGGGCGCCGCAGTCGGCCCGCGACAGGTACCCGTTCGTCCATAGCCTTTCCCCCCTGGTACACGGCTTTGGGCATAGCCTGCCCCGTCGCGACGCATCCCACAAGGCCCTGTGGAAAGGCCCGAACGAACGCCGGCACCGTGCCACAATGTCGCCATGGCGCCCCGTTTCCTCAAGATCGAGGACGTGCAGGAGATCCTGAACGTCTCCTCGCAGCAGGCCTACGCCCTCGTGCGCTCCGGCGATCTGCCCGCCATCCAGGTGGGCGGGCGTGGCATCTGGCGCATCGAGGCGAGCGAGCTCGAGTCGTACATCGAACGCCAGTACGCCGCGACGCGCGAGAAGACGAGTCACCCCCGCTCGGCGACGGAGTCCTAAGAGGACGCCACCTCGATGATGGCGGCGGTCGGGACCGCCACGCGGTGCCGGTGCGGCGCGTCGGTCACCAGATCGATGTGGTCCCCGAACACCGCCGCGATGACGCCGTGCGTCTCGCTCCCCCGCGTCCGCACCTGAACCCTGGCGCGATCACGGCTGAGGGCCCGCAGCGCGTGGGAGATGCCGAGCCTGCGCTCCACCTCGGTGACGTGATGCGCCGCGCCGCTCAGTCCGTCGACGGAGGCGACGGCGGCCATCGGCACCAGATGCTCACGACCGCCCGCGTCGACCAGCAGCAGCCACGCATGAGCGGAGTCGGTCACGACCCCCGCGAGGACGGTGCCGTCACTCAGCACGATCGACAGGCTCGCACCCTGAGCCGCCGCGATCCTGGACGGCAGGTCGATCCCGGTGCGCTCCCCGCGGGTCCGCTCGGCGACCTCCGCGCGCCAGTCGTCATCGTGTGCGGCGGCCATCTGTCCCTCGAGGTCGGTGAACAGGGCTTCCCAGCGCATGTGCACACGCTACGGGGTGACCGCTGTCCACAGCCAGCGGACACTTCCGGTGGACGCCAGAGCCGCATCGTTGTATATCTAACGTCATCAACATGCATCAAACGCTATCGAAGAGGTGTGACATGGAGATCGGAACAAGTGGGCGGCGGACCGACAACCGGGGCACGCCTGCCGCGCGCTCCGCGGCAGTGAAGACACCGGCGTTGAGCGCTGCGGCAGTGAAGACAGCGGCGACGAGGACTGCGGCCCTGACCGTGCTCGTGGCCATGCCGGTCCTCGCCTGGATGCTCGCCGTCGCCACGTGGGAGTCCGGTGCCGCGATTGCACACGACCTGTCACAGGCGCCGTCGCTTGCTCTCGCCCCTGTGGCGCTCGGCGAGGCCCTGGCCGTCGTCGCGGGCGCGGGGGGCGCAGCGGTCGCGGCGCACCTCAGCGCCATGTCGTTGGCGCTCGTCGCGACGCCCCAGCGCTCGCGCGTGCGACGGGCCGCACACCGCTTCACCCCACCGACGTGGCGGCGCGTGGTCGCCGTCGCCGCGACCGGGGTGGCCTCCGCAGGACTCGCGCTGCCTGCGGTGGCGGCCCCTGGCGACTCGGACGCCGGGTGGGTCCCGGAGCCGATCGCCCATGAGGCCAGCGTCGTCGAGTCACCCCCGTCCTCCCCGGTCCTGCCGCCTCCCGCGGGCTCTGGGTCCACCACAGCGGAGGCGCCGTCGCAGACGGCACCCCCAGACCGATCCGCAGACGCGCTCTATGTCGTGACTGCGGGCGACTCGTTGTGGAGCATCACGGCCGATGCACGCGAGGGGGGCCTCCGCGACGGCGCCGTCAGCCTCGACGCGGAAGCGATCGCGGAGGGGTGGCCGGAACTGTACGACGCGAACCGTGGCGTCGTCGGCCCGGACCCCTCGCTGATCCATCCCGGTCAGGAGTTCGCGATTCCCGAGGGGTGGGGGCGATGAGCGCCGCGAGCCTCCCCACCTCCCGGGGTCAGTCGGGTGCGCCGAGGCTTGCCGCGGCGCCGCACCGGCAGCCGAGGCCTGCGGCCCCCGTTCCCTACGCCCGGGAGCGCCGGGTGCTCGGAGACCCGACGCCGCTGGCCTGCACCGTCGCCAAGGCGGTCATGGAGGCGCTGCTGGGCGGCCCGGCGCTGGACTCGTATGCACGATGGATCGAGCCTGCGGTGTTCGCGCAGGTGGCCCGGCAGCGGTCACTCGCGCGGCGCGCTGGGCTCTCTCGATCACGGCCCGTCGGCGTGCGTCGCGCACGGGTGTTCCGGGTGTCGCGGGACGCGGCCGAGGTCTCGATCGTCGTCGACGATGGGGACCACTGCCGCGCCATCGCGATGCGGCTCGAGGACGTGACGGGCAGGTGGCTCGTCACCGAGATGCACGTGGGCTGAGGATCAGGCCTCGTTCTTGCCGTGACACATCTTGTACTTCTTGCCTGACCCGCACGGGCACGGTGCGTTCTTCGCGGTGCCCGGGAACGTCGCGCCGTCGTCGGACGGCTTGTCGCCGGCCTTGGGCCCCGACTTCTTGACCTCGCCCGTGCCATCGTCCGAGGGCCCCGAGTACGTGAGGGCGCCCATGTTGGACTGCATCATGGCACCGGGCGTGGCCGAGGAAGCGCCCCGGCGCTGGCCGGACTTCGACCCGGCGGCCTGCGCGCCCGCCGTCGCCTGCGCGACGTTCGGGGCGCCCGCGGCGGTCGCCGCAGCCGATTCGGCCGTGACCTCGCCCGCCGCCGGCTCCTTGACGCGCTTCTCGACCCGGTAGAGCACCTGCAGCGACTGCTCCTTGATCGAGTCCGTCATGGCCTCGAAGAGCTGGAAGCCCTCGCGCTGGTACTCAGTGAGGGGATCGCGCTGGCCCATGGCCCGCAGACCGATGCCCTCCTTGAGGTAGTCCATCTCGTACAGGTGCTCACGCCACTTGGCATCGAGCACCTGCATGACGACCTGACGCTCGACCGTGCGCGTGAGGTCGGCGCCCAGGCGCTCCTCCACGGCCTCGTACTGGACCTTCGCATCGGCGACCAGCTCTCGCGTGAGGAATGCGGCGGAGAGCAGGCTGACGCCTCCGGCCTCCTCGACGAGCTCGTCGGTGGTCAACGAGACCGGGTAGATGGTGCGCAGGTCCTTCCAGAGCGCGTCGAGGTCCCAGTCCTCGGGACTGCCCACCACGGTCGCTGCGCGCACGTAGGCGCCGACGATGTCGTCGATGAACGTCATGACCTGATCGCGGAAGTTCTCGCCGTCGAGCACGCGGCGGCGCTCCGAGTAGATGACGCTGCGCTGCGAGCTCATCACGTCGTCGTACTTCAGGATGTTCTTGCGGATCTCCGCATTGCGGCCCTCGAGTTGCGCCTGCGCCGAGCGCACGCCGCGCGTCAGCACCTTCGATTCGATGGGCATGTCGTCGGGCAGCGCCGACGAGTTCATCATCGTGGCGGCCAGTCCCGACTGGAACATGCGCATGAGGTCGTCCTCGAGCGACAGATAGAACCGGGACTCGCCGGGGTCGCCCTGGCGGCCGGAGCGGCCTCGCAGCTGGTTGTCGATGCGGCGCGACTCGTGGCGCTCGGTGCCCAGCACGTAGAGTCCGCCGGCGGCGAGCACCTCCTCGTGCTCGGTGGCGACGGCGGCCTGTGCCTGTTCGAACACGCCGTCCCACACGCGCTCGTACTCCTCGGGCTGCTCCTGCGGATCGAGGTCGCGGTCCGACATCTCCTGCACGGCCCGGAACTCGGGGTTGCCGCCCAGCATGATATCGGTGCCGCGACCGGCCATGTTCGTGGCGACGGTCACGGCGCCCTTGCGGCCCGCCTCGGCGACGATGGCCGCCTCGCGCTCGTGCTGCTTGGCGTTCAGGACCGAGTGCTGGATCCCGTGCTTGCGCAGCTCGGCGCTCAGGCGCTCGGACTTCTCGACGGAGACCGTGCCGACCAGCACCGGCTGGCCCTTCTCGTGGCGCTCGAGGATGTCCTCGATCACGGCATCGAACTTGGCCTGCTCGGTCTTGTACAGCAGGTCTGCCTTGTCCTCGCGGATCATCGGCATGTTGGTGGGGATGGGCACCACGCCCATGCCATACGTCGCGTTGAGCTCGGACGCCTCGGTCTGGGCCGTACCGGTCATGCCGGCGAGCTTGTCGTACTGACGGAAGTAGTTCTGCAGGGTGATGGACGCGTAGGTCTGGTTCTCGGCCTTGACCTCGACGCCCTCCTTGGCCTCGATGGCCTGGTGGAGACCCTCCGAGTAGCGGCGGCCGCGCAGCAGCCGGCCGGTGTGCTCGTCGACGATGTCGACCTCGCCGTTCTGGACCACGTAGTCGCGGTCGCGGCGGAACAGCTCCTTGGCCTTCACGGCGTTGTTGAGGAAGCCGATCAGCGGGGTGTTGGCGGGGTCGTAGAGGTTCTCGATGCCCAGGGCCTTCTCGACTTTGTCGATGCCCGGCTCGAGCATGCCGACGGCCTTCTTCTTCTCCTCGACCTCGTAGTCCTCGTCGATGACGAGCGACTTCGCGATGCGGGTGAACTCGGTGTACCACTTGAGATTGTCGCCCTGCGAGGGTCCGGAGATGATGAGCGGCGTGCGCGCCTCGTCGATGAGGATCGAGTCGACCTCGTCGACGATCGCGAAGTGATAGCCACGGTGCACCAGCGCATTGGGGTCCAGCGCCATGTTGTCGCGCAGGTGGTCGAAGCCGAACTCGTTGTTGGTGCCATACGTGATGTCGGCGGCGTACTGGGCCTTGCGGTCCTGCGGCGACATCCCCGACATGATGCAGCCGGTCTCCATCCCGAGGAAGCGGAACACGCGGCCCATGAGCTCGGACTGGTAGCTCGCGAGGTAGTCGTTGACCGTCACGACGTGGACGCCGTTGCCCGTGATCGCGTTGAGGTACGCCGGCAGCGTCGCGACGAGGGTCTTGCCCTCACCGGTCTTCATCTCGGCGATGTCTCCGAAGTGCAGCGCCGCGCCGCCCATGATCTGAACGTCGAAGTGCCGCAGGCCAAGAGTCCGGCGCGATGCCTCGCGCACCGCCGCGAACGCCTCGGGCATGATCGAGTCGAGGCTCTCGCCGCCCTCGAATCGGGTGCGGAACTCCGGGGTGAGGCTCTTCAGCTCGTCGTCCGAGAGCTCCTGGTAGGCGTCCTCCATGGCGTTCGTCAAGGTGACGATCCTGCCGAGACGTCGCAGTACGCGGCCCTCGCCCATGCGGACGACACGATCGAGAATTGACACGTAGCTCTCCTAGCGGTTCGGATCCGTCATCCATCGTAGGGCGTCAGTGCAGGGTCGCCGGTTCGTCTCGCTGTGGGCGCAACAGCACGACGGCCGATGCGAGGGCCGCTCCTCCGAGCAGCCCCCCGGGGCCGATGCGCTCGACGAAGATCAGCGCGCCGAGCACGGCGGCGACGAGCGGCTCGACCAGCGCGACCACGGTCGCGACGAACGGCGGCACCGTCTGGAGTCCGGTGAGGTACGCGAGATACGCGAGCGCAGTGGACCCGATGCCGAGCGCCAGTGCGTATCCCCACGACACGACTCCCGCGGGCGCTCCCCAGCCGAGCAGGACAGCGACCGGCACCAGCATCAGCCCGCCTGCGCTGAAGGCGAGCGCTGTGAGCCGGGCCGCGCCGAGTCCAGGGACCGCGACGCGATTCACCACCGTCACCCCGGCGAAGACGGCGCCGGTGGCGATCGACAGTGCCACGCCGGCGAGGGCGCCGTCACCCGCATCCAAGGAGGAGCCGAGCAGCGCCACGAGTCCGGCGAGCGCGACCACCAGCGCGAGCGTGCGGCGCGCGTCTGGCCGATCACCGCGCCTGACCCAGTCCCACAGCACCACCCAGGCGGGCGCGCTGCCGATCGCCACGAGCGTCGCGAGGCCCACCCCCGCGAGTGCGATGCTCGTGAAGTACAGCACCTCGAAGGCGGCGATCAGCGCTCCCGTGGCGAGGAGTCGGCGGAGCATCGGCGCGGTGAGCGAGCGCAGTCGCAGCGCGCCGCGCGCGACGAGCCACAGCGACAGCGCACTGCCGGCGACGAGCATGCGCCACATCGCCACCGAGGCCGGCGGCACCTGGCCGTCATCGGCCAGCAGCGTCCCGAGCACCCCTCCCGTCCCCCACAGTGCTGCGGCGAGGAGGACGAGCAGGAAGTCGCGGGTGCGCACGCTCGGAGACTACCGGGAGGCCCCGATGCTCCAGCGCGCGCACCCGCGACGGTTCCGCGTCGTCAGGCGGTCAGGCGGTCTCGCGCTGAGCGTCCTCGTCGTCGGAGGTCTCCTCGAGGCGGATCACGCCGTACGTCCAGCCCCGCCGGCGGTACACCGCGGAGGCGAGTCCGGACTCGGAGTCGAGGAACAGGTAGAAGTCGTGCCCGACGAGCTCCATCTGATCGATGGCGTCGGCCACGGACATGCGCGTCGCGCTGTGAGTCTTGGAGCGGATCACGATCGGCGTGCCGTCGATCGGCACCTCCACCGTCGATCCCTCGGGCGCGCCCTCCCACGACTCGACGCTCTCGACTCGCTCGCCGTCCTGCGGGGCGCCGTGCTCGGTGGTGGTGCCGGCCTGCTCGGCGGCTGCCATGTCCTGAGCGACCACCGCGTGGAGCGACGGCTTGCCCTTGTGACGGTTGGCGCGGCGCTCGTGCTGCCGGCGCAACTGCTCCACGATGCGCGCGGTCGCAAGGTCCAGCGCGACCATCCGGTCGTCGGCGGCGGCCTCGGCCCGGATCACGCCGTGATCGTGAAGCGTGATCTCCACGCGCTCGCGCTCTCCGGACAGCCGGGGGTTCCGTTCGTGCACCACGTTGATCTCTGCGCGCGTGGCTCTGGGGGCGAGCGACTCGACCTTCTCCATCTTCTCGAAGATCTTCAGGCGCGTGTCTTCGGAGACCTTCGTGTGGCGTCCGACGATCGCAATGTCCATGGTGAAACTCCTCCGGGTCAGCGTTAGCGGCCACGTGGCCGAGTCATGGTGACGGCGGCGCCTTCTGCGCCTGCGGCATCACCTCCTCGAACCTTGAAGGTGTCGACGAATCTCTGTCTGAATCCCACCCTAGCCCCACCCGGGTGCGCGAGCGAGCATCACCGGCGGACGCGGCGACGAACGCGCCGATCACGATCGCGCCGGCCGCCTCGAGCGCATCGGCGCAGGCCGCCAGGGTCGCTCCTGTGGTGAGCACGTCGTCGACCATCACCACCGGCCCGACGACCGCACGTCGCACCGTGACGGACCCGCGCGCGCCTCGCCAGCGGGCGCGTGCCGATCGACCTCGTGACTCCCCTCGTCCGATCCACAGCGCCCTGGCGACCGACGCCTCGATGCCGGCCTCGAGCAGGCCGGCTGCGACGCCCTGCGCGAGCACCACCGGCAGGTCGACCCCGCGCCGCCGCGTGCTGGTGGAGCGTGCCGGCGCGGGGACCACCGTGAGGGACGTCACGGAGGTCGGCGCGGCCCTGGCGTCGAGGACCGGCGCCGGTGCGAACTCAGGGCCGATGCGCCGCGCGGCCAGGCGCACGGCGCCCGCCATCCACCGGTCGAGATCCCGGCGCGCGCCGTCCTTCCATGCGCGCACCACCGACTCGGGCGATCCGTCGAGGCTGGCGACCGCCCATACCGGCAAGGGTGCGCGTCCCTCGATATCGAGCCGCGGGGCGCCCGAGTCCACGCGCACCGGCCACTCCCACCAGAGGGAGGCGCAGTCCTCGCACAGCCTCACGTCGACGACGCCACACCCCGCACACTCGACAGGCACCACCAGACGCGCCAGGTCCGTCGCTGCGGTGCGCACCGTCCGTTTCCAGTCCACCGGGCCAGGATGACCGCAGGGACGCTCAGAGGCCGTGCCAGGACCGTCGCACGGTGCAGGGCGCAGGGGCCTCGCCCTGGTGGGGACGGCTCTGGCCGGAGTGTGCGATCTAGCCCGAGTATGCGATCTCGGACACGCCTTCGAGCACGGCCGCCCACGCCGAGCCGGAGCGCTCCTCGACACGGCCGTCCGCGCCCACCACCACGAGCGACGCCTCGCCGACGCGGACCGACAGGTCGACCGCATCCTGCAGAGTGGTCACCACGGAAGTGCCACCACCGACCGTCACCAGCCACAGCGGCGACGACGCACCCTCGACGTCCTCTCCGAGCACCGCGACCGTCGAGTCGTCGAGCCACGCAAGGTCGACGCCGGCGCCGACCCCAGTCCCGATCGCGACCGGCTCCCCGATCCCCAGCGGCACGCCTGCGCCGTCGCGCACCACGGCAGCGACCTCGACCACCGGCTGCCCGCCGGAACGCGACAGCGTGGCGACCATACTGCCGTCGCGGGACACGGACAGGGCGATCGTCGATCGCGTCTGCAGCCAGGCACTCTCGAGGACCACGCTGTCCCCGCTCGGGCTGATCGCGATGAGTCCCTCGCCGTCGACGCCGCGGGCGGTCCACAGATACCCATGCCGGTCGAAGCTCGGCGCCACCAAGTCGCCGCCGGAATACACCTCGGAGGCTGCCACAGCGCCCGTCGGCGCCGGCATGTCCGGCTCGAAGGCGGCGAACGACGCACCGTCCTCCGCGAGCACGGTGCTGGTCATGATCGCGTCGCCGTCCACGTACGCCACGCGCTCGCCGTCGTAGGACCGCGCCAGGCCCTCCACGTCCTCGCCCACGCCACCCGCGTCATCGGCGGTCATCAGCAGAGTCTCGCCGTCCCATGTGCCGAGGCGGCCTGCCGCGAGCACAGCCGCCTGGGGTTCTGGCACCGGCGGAGCCGTGAGTTCGACGGGCTCATCGGTGGCGATCGGCAGGCCGCCGATGCGCACGGCGACGTCCGTGACGCTCGGCATCGCTCCCAGCGTCGCGCGCATCTGCTCCGCTGCCAGCGCACGCTGCTCTGGCGTGCCGGCGGACTGAGGCGTGAGATCGACGGTCGCGACGCCGCCGGTGACGACGACCGACTCCACGGCGAGGGCCGCCGTCGCGGGGAACCCCGTGACGACTGCATCCGCCAACCATGTCGAGGGGCCCTCGACCAGTTCGCGTGCGGCAGCGGTCACGACATTGTTGTCCGGGAGCCAGCGCACCTCGGGGACGGCGGTCGTCAGATCGGGGGTGGCGAACACCAGGTCGACCTGACGGAAGAACCGGGTGAAGTTCGCCTGGTTCATCAGCACCCCATCGGGAAGCTCGGAGATGCGCCACCGCCCCTCGGCGTCCTGCGTGAGCGTGAACGCGAGCTCGGCGACGGTGCCGTCGGGAGAGTCGACTCGCCGGCCCGACGAGTCGACGGTCGACGAGAGCGGGACCTCATAGGCGACCGTGCGAGATTCCTCATCCCAGGCGGGAGTGACGGCGCCCGAGCGGTAGACGAGCGTCTGCGCTCCGGGATTCCACCCCGCCGCCGCATCGTCCGTGAGGAACTCTCTGGCCACCGCGAAGTCGGAGGCGACGCCCGCGGCGGAGGCGTTGAGGAAGCCCACGATGATCGCCGCGGGCTCATCGGAGGGACCGGGGCCCTCCTGGATGGGCTGCAACGGCTCGACGGGCAGCACGTCGGCGTCGCCCTCTTCGACCACGCCGCTGTGCGGGATCGCGGCGCAGCCCACGAGCGTCATCGCGGCGAGCGCGACCGTTGCGGCCAGGTGTCGGGTCCTCACAGGTAGCCTCCCTCGGCGCTGGGGCTCACGAGCGTGGGACTGAACTCCACGCGGGGCCCAGCGACCTCGAAGTCCTTCTCGCGCATGACGAGCGGGAGCGGGGCGTTCGATCCGAGGCCCTCAGACGTGCGCGGCAGCAGCAGCCGGAAGCTGGCGCCCTTGCCCGGCTGTCCCCATGCCTCGAGTCGGCCATCGTGGAGCACTGCGTCCTCACGCGCGATCGACAGCCCCAGCCCGGTGCCGCCCATCGTGCGGGCCCGGGCGGCATCCGCGCGCCAGAACCGGTCGAAGACCCGCTCGACCTGGTGCGTGGTGAGCCCGAGGCCGTAGTCGCGCACCACGACGGCGACGCCGCGCCTGTCGGCGCCCACCGCGACGTCGACGGCGCCCTCCTGACAGTGTTCGATGGCGTTCGAGAGCAGATTGCGGACGATGCGCCCCACCCGCGGCCGGTCGATCGAGGCCGTGTGGCCGCCCGCCGACACGTGGAGCCTGATCTCGACGCCCATGTCGGCTGCGATGGGCAGCATGGCCTCGACCTCATCCCGCACCACATCGGCGAGGTCGACCTCTTCGAACTCCAGGGGCGCGGCGCCGGCGTCGATGCGCGAGATCTCCAGCAGGTCGCTCAGCAGCGCCTCGAACCGGTCCAGCTGGGCGCTCAGCAGCTCGGCCGACCGCGACACGTGCGGCGGGAACCCCTCCCGGGCGTCGTGGAGCACGTCGGAGGCCATGCGCACCGTGGTGAGCGGGGTGCGCAGCTCATGCGAGACGTCCGAGACGAACCGACGCTGCAGGCGCGACAGGTGCTCCATGCGCGTGATCTGGCGCTGGAGCGACTCGGCCATCTCGTTGAAGGTCTGCGCGAGCGTCGCCATCTCGTCGTGGCCGCGCACGGTCATGCGCTCCGAGAGCCGCCCTTCGGCGAGGCGCGACGCGACGCGCGCGGCCTGCCGCACCGGGCGCACCGCCTGCGACGTCACGAACCACGTCATCGCGACCACGAGCGCCACCAGCACCCCCGCGCCGAGGGCGAGCACCTGCTGGATGAGCGCGAGGGTGGACTGCTCGTCGGCGAGCGAGTACACGAAGTACAGCTCGTACGGGCCGGCGACGGGAATGTCGAACTGCGACCCCACCACGACCCCCGGGTCCTCGGTTCCGGGCAGGGTGACGAACTGCCACGGCTGGGCGACCCCGTCGGCCACGGCGTCGCGCATGTCGGGAGAGACGGCCTGGCGCAGGCCTGTGGTCGACTCACCGATGGTCAGCGGCACCGACGACGTGTTGTCGGGGCTGCGCAGCATGACCAACCCGCGGCTCTCGCCTCCCAGCGCCCGCAGCTCCGTCTGCAGCTCGTAGACGAACTGCTGAAGATCCTGGGGGTTGGCGGCCGTCGACGTCTCGGCCCGCTCCTGAGCGGTGGCGGCGTCGCGCGCGCTCTCCGCGAGCACGCGGTCCACCCGGTTGTCGACCAGGCCGTCGCGAATCTGAGTGGTGACGTAGGCGCCGAGCAGGGCGACGGTGCCGATGCCCATCACGAGGGTCGATACGACGACGCGCAGCGACATCGAACGGGTCCAGCGCCGGGTCGCGTAGCGCACCGGGGCGGCGAGAGCCGAGCCGACGGACCGTGCGATGCTCGTCATGGGGGTGGACCTCAGACCCACGCCGTCACGGCTGGTGGGCGCCCGCCTTGTAGCCGACGCCGCGCACCGTCTGAATGATCTCGGGATTCTCCGGGTCGTGCTCGATCTTCGCGCGCAGACGCTGGATGTGGACGTTCACCAGGCGGGTGTCGGCGGCGTGCCGGTAGCCCCACACGTCTTCGAGCAGGATCTCGCGGGTGAAGACCTGACCCGGCGCTCGCGCCAGCGTGACGAGCACGTCGAACTCGAGCGGCGTGAGCGGAATGACGTCGCCTGCCCGCGTCACGCGGTGGCCCGTGACATCGATCTCGAGGTCGCCGATGCGCACCACGGCCGGGACCGCATTGTCGTTGCGGCGCAGCCGCGCCCGCACGCGGGCGATGAGCTCGCGGGGCTTGAACGGCTTGGGAATGTAGTCGTCCGCGCCTGACTCGAGGCCGAGCACCACGTCGACGGTGTCGGACTTCGCAGTGAGCATGATCACCGGAACGCCCGACTCCGCGCGGATCTCCCGGCAGATGTCGATGCCGCTCTTGCCCGGCAGCATCAGGTCGAGCAGGATCACGTCGGGATTCTCGTCACGGAATGCCTGGACCGCGCGGTCGCCATGGTCGCAGAAGACAGGGTCGAAACCGTCCCCGCGCAGGACGATTCCGATCATCTCCGCTACAGCGGGGTCGTCGTCGACCACCAGGATGCGTGCCGTCATGACGCCATCTTGCCACGCTGGCCGCGGCAGGCGGGGAAGGGTCCGCTTCCCGCGTGCGCCGCATGGCAGGATAGTCCGAGTCAACGAAGGGGGCTCGATGACCAACGACGATCGCCGCGACACGGAGGCATCCGCCGACGCGGCGGCGCTGCACTGGCCGTCGCCCGGCACACCGGCCGATGCGGAAGCGGCCCAGGAGTGGAGCGCGCCCGGCGGCGCGCCGCCAGCTCCGCCGGTGCACCCGGCGTCGCCCCCCGCCCCGGTCGCAGGTGCAGCTCCGGGCTCCACCAGTCCCGGCTCCACCAGTCCCGGCACAGCGGCCTACGGCGCCCCGGGCACAGGCAGGGGACCCGCCCCCCATCCGATGGGCGCGGCGCCGTCGTTCCGGTCGTGGCAGCCAGGAATCATCCCGCTTCGCCCACTCAGCTTCGGCGACTTCCTCACCGTGCCGTTCAAGGCGATGCGGTTCAACCGGACGGTCATCCTGGGCGCACCGCTGCTGTTCACGCTCGTTTCCACGATTCTCATGCTCGTCGCACTGTGGATGGTGTTCACCGACCCCCAGCTCGGCCTGCTGAACACCACGCCGACCTTCTCGGGCATCTCGTCGCGCACCATCGCGATGATCGTGGTGTCGGTGCTGATGATGCTGCTGGCCGACGTGTTCTCCAGCTCAATCATCGCCCCCGGGGTCGCGCGCGCCGTGCTCGGGGAGCGCATCGGCATCCCTCTCGCGTGGCGCCAGGTGCGGCGCCGCCTGGGCTCCCTGCTGCTGCTCTACGTCGCCAGCTCTGCGGCGTACACCGTGCTGCTGCTCGTGGCGTTCTCGCCGCTGCTGGTGTCGCTCGCCGCGGGAGACCCCAGCGGTGTCGCGATCGCCCTCACCGTGGTGCTGTTCCTCCTGGTGATGATTCCTGCGGGCTTCGTCCTGACGCTCGGCCAGGGCATCGCGCGCTCCATGATCGTCCTCGAGGGCATCTCGATGGTGGCGGCGCTCAAGCGCCTGACGCGCCTCATCCGAGGTCGCTTCTGGTGGAGCATCCTCATCCTCTTCGTCACCGCGATCCTGATCAACATCGTGTCGAGCGTGCTGCAATACGCGGGGCAGTTCGGCGCGATCCTCGTCTCTCTCGTGGCACCCGAGAACATGGTCGTCCTGATGGTCGCCTTCTTCGTTGTCTACGGGCTGTCCTATGTGATCTCGCTGGTGCTGGTGTACTCCTACCTCGGCTCGATGTTCGCGCTCCTCTACATCGACCTGCGCATGCGTCACGAGGGCTTCGACCTCGACCTGGCCCGCGCCGCCGAGGAACGGGCACGGCGCTGACACATGCGCGTCGACATTCCCGTCACACCTGACGCCGACACTGCGCGCGAATGGGCGCGCGAGGAGCTGGCGAAGGCCGAGTACATCGACCAGGGCACCACCTGGTTCGAGAGCTTCCTCCAGTGGTTGCAGGAGCTGTTCGACGGCGTCGGCTCTCTCGGTGGCGCGATCGGGCCACTCGGCACGATCCTCCTCGTGGTGCTCGCCGTCGCGGCCGTGGGCATCATCGTGTGGCTCGTGCTCGGGCCGCTCAGGCGCTCCCGTCGTGCCGCCGCCGCGGGCGCAGTCTTCGACGACGACGGGCGCTCGTCCCAGCAGATCCATGACGCGGCCGCGACGGCCGGGGACGAGGCCCAGTGGGACCTCGCGGCCATGGAGTGGTTCCGCGCCGCCGTGCGCCTGATGGAGGAACGGCGCCTGATCGTCGACTCCCCCGGCGCCACCGCCCGCGAGGCCGCCGTGCGGATCGAGACTGCGGTGCCGGACCTCGCGGGTGACGTCGCGGTCGATGCCGAGAGCTTCGACGTCGCACGGTACGGCTCGGGCGGGCTCACCAAGACCGATGCGGATCATGCGCGCGCGACGTACGACTCGCTCGTCCACGCGCGTCCCGGTGCACGGGCGGAGGCGCCCGCGTGAGCGCCTCACACGTCGACAGCACGACGCACCTGGACAGCGCGCGCACGCGCCCCACGCCCGCCTCGGCTGGCTACAGCCGAGCCGACGACAGCGCCGGGCTGGTGACCCGCGCTCGCAAGCGCCCAGTGGTGCTGATCGCGGCCGCCCTGTTCGTCGCGCTCATCGTGACGCTGATCTGGACGTCGCGGCCCGAGGACTACACGCCCCTGTCGACCGACAACGCGACTCCCAGCGGCACCCGAGCGCTCGCCCAGGTGCTGCGTGCGCAAGGCGTGGACGTGCGACAGATCGCGACCATGGCCGATGCCCGCATCGAATCCCCGGGGACGACCACGCTCGCGATCGCAGGCACCGAGCCCCTGGCCGAGTACCAGATCGACGCGCTCTTCGAGTATCCGGGAGACATCGTCGTCATCGACCCGTCACAGAGCGTCGTCGACCGCATCGCCCCTGCCCTGTCGGTCGAGCCTTCCCTCGACGCCGCGCCCACGGCTGCCGACTGTGAGGACCCGGATGCGGTGGCCGCCGAGCGAGTGCGGGTCGCGGACGAGGGCCTCGCCGGCGATGCCGGCGAGGACGGAGTGCTGTGCTTCCCCAACGACTACGGCAGCCACGCGTACGCAGTGGTCGACGACGGCGACCGCCGGGTCACGCTGATCGCGTCGTGGCCGCTGGTCACGAACGAGCACCTCGCGGAGGACGGCAACGCCGCGCTCGCGCTGCGCGCGCTCGGACGGCACGAGTCGGTGGCCTGGTACGTCGGCGACCTGTTCGATCCGTCGACGCTGACGTGGAGCGCAGGCGACGACGGCGACGGCGACGGGGATGGGGACGGGGGCGCTGGCGCTGACGGCGCCGTCCCGCCCAGCGAGATCGAGGCCAACCCGGACTTCCTTCCCCCCGGCACCGGCAGCGCCATCTACCTGCTCGCGCTCACTGCGCTCGTCGCCGCATGGTGGCGCGCACGCAGGTTCGGCCCGCTGGTGCGCGAGCCGCTGCCTGTCGTCGTACGCGCGTCCGAGGCGACACGGGGACGCGCACGGCTGTACCGCCGCTCGCGAGCGAGTGGTCGGGCCACCGCCGCTCTTCGCGCCACCGCCGCCGCACGCATGGCGCGTCGGCTGGGAGTGCCCCGCGCGGCGGGACGGACCGGCCTCGTCCCCGCCGTGGCCCGCGCCGCTGGCCGCGACGCGACCGACGTCGAACGCATCCTCTACGGCGCTCCGCCCACCGACGACTTGACCATGATGAGCATCATCCACGAGCTCGACACCCTGGAAAGTGAGGTTCACCGACCGTGACCGAAACCCCTGACTCCCCGCAGCCGACCTCAGAGACGCCGCCCTCCAGCGCCGAAGCCGACAGCGCACGCGAGGCGCTGTCCCGCATCCGCACCGAGGTGGGACGGGCCGTGGTGGGCCAGGACCAGGTGGTCACCGGGCTGGTCATCGCGTTGCTGTGCCGCGGACATGTGCTCCTCGAGGGCGTGCCAGGCGTGGCCAAGACGCTGATGGTGCGGACCCTTGCGCGCACGATCGGCCTGGACTCCAAGCGGGTCCAGTTCACGCCCGACCTCATGCCGGGCGACGTCACCGGGTCTCTCGTCTACGACGCGCGCACGGCGGCGTTCTCGTTCCGTGAGGGCCCGGTGTTCACCAACCTGCTGCTCGCGGACGAGATCAATCGCACCCCTCCCAAGACCCAGTCGTCACTGCTCGAGTCCATGGAGGAGCGTCAGGTCACCGTCGACGGCTCCGCGCGACCGCTGCCGGACCCGTTCCTCGTGATCGCGACCCAGAACCCCGTCGAGTACGAGGGCACGTATCCGCTCCCCGAGGCCCAGCTGGACCGGTTCCTCCTCAAGCTGCCCGTGCGCATGCCCGCGCGACACGACGAGATCGATGTGCTGCGCCGCCACGCCGCCGGCTTCGACCCCCGCAACCTCGAGGCCGCCGGCGTCACCACCGTCGCCACGATCGCGGATCTCGAGGCCGGCCGCGCGGCCGTGTCCCAGGTCGCGGTGTCCGATGAGGTCGCCGGCTACGTGGTGGACATCTGCCGTGCGACGCGAGAGGCGCCGTCGGTGGCGCTCGGCGTCTCCCCCCGTGGAGCGACCGCCCTGCTGAGCACCGCGCGGGCGTGGGCCTGGATGCGCGGCGGCACCTTCGTCACGCCCGACGACGTCAAGGCGCTCGCCGAATGGGCGCTCAGCCACCGGATCCAGATGCGCGCGGAAGCAGAACTCGAAGGCGTCACGACGGCCGCAGTCCTGGCCTCCGTGCTCGCGAGCGTCCCGGTGCCGCGCTGACGATGTACATCACCGGTTGGACAGTGGCGCTCAGCGCGCTGGGTGCCGTGCCCGCGATGTGGGTGCAGGAGCGCACCTTCGCCTGGGTGTGGGTGCTCGGCGTCATCGCGCTGGCGTGCCTGGATGCGGCGCTCGCGCCCAAGCCCGGGAGCCTCGGCCTCAGGCGCAGCGCACCCCGCGCCGTCCGTCTGACCGAGTCCACGGCCGTGGAGCTCGAGGTGGTGAACCTGGGGGCCCGGCGCGTGTCGGGCGCCGTACGCGACGCGTGGCAGCCGTCCGCCGGCGCCACGGGCAATCGCCATCGCATCCGGCTGGCTCCCGGCGAGGCGACGGTGTGCGTCACCCCGATGCGTCCCACACGGCGCGGAGACCGCAAGGCTGACGTCGTCACGGTGCGTCTGGCGGGACCGCTGCGGCTCGCGGGCAGGCAGCGCTCGATCGACGCACCGGCCACGCTGCGGGTGCTCCCCGAGTTCGCCTCGCGCAAGCACCTGCCCTCCCGGCTCGCCCGCCTGCGCGAGATCGACGGTCAGACGGCGGTGCAGCTCAAGGGGGCGGGGTCCGAATTCGACTCCCTGCGCGAGTACGTGATCGGCGATGACGTCCGCGCCATCGACTGGCGCGCGAGCGCGCGGCGTGCCGAGGTGCTGGTGAAGACCTACCGCCCCGAGCGCGACCGGCGCGTCATGATCGTGCTCGACACCGCGCGGCTCTCCGCCGCCCGCGTGGCGGACGCTCCGCGCCTCGACGCCTCCATCGAGGCAGCACTGCTGCTGTCCGCGCTCGCGTCCAAGGCGGGCGACCGCGTCCAGGTGAGCGCGTTCGACCGCGTCGAGCGAGCGCGCGCGATGGGCGTCTCAGGGCCCGCGATGATGCCTGTCCTCGCAGACGCGCTGTCGACCGTCGAGCCCGCGCTCGTGGAACCTGACTGGCCCGCCGTGGCACGGCTCGTCCAGTCCCGCCTGTCCCAGCGTGCGCTCGTCGTGCTCATGACGACCCTCGATGCCTCCGCGGTCGACGGCGGCATGCTCGACGCCGTCGCGGCGATCGCCCACACGCATGCCGTCGTGATCGCCTCCGTCGACGATCCAGAGGTGCGCGCGCTGGAACGCGGTCGCGACGACATGCACGAGCTGTACGCCGCGGGTGCCGCCGCTCGGGGAGCACTCGAGCAGGACGCGGTCGCGGCGCGGGTGCGCGAACTGGGCGCGGACGTGCTCACGGCGCTGCCGGACGATCTCGCGCCGGCCGTGGCCGACCGCTACCTCGACCTCAAGGCCTCGGGAAAGCTGTAGCGCGTCGGGCGGCCCTAGCCGACGACCGCGGCGGTGTCCGTCGCGAAGTCGCCCTCGGAGTCCCCCGTGACCTGCGAGGCGACCGCGTGGCGACCGATCACGAAGACGTAGAGCCAGAACGCCCCGAACGCCAGCGAGCCGATCGCGATCTTCACGGACCACGGCATGTACGACCCGGTCACGAAGCCCTCGATGAGTCCCGACAGGAACAGCACGCCCACGAGTCCGATGCCGACGCTCACGGCGATGCGGCCCTCCTGCGCGAGCGCCTCGCCGCGGGTGCGATCGCCGGGCACGAGCATCGTCCAGAACAGCCGAAGGCCCGCGCCAGCCGCGACGAACACCGCGCTCAGCTCGAGCAGACCATGCGGGATGATCAGCTGGAAGAAGATGTCGAGCAGTCCGGCCTCGGCCATGACGGCGGCGGCGACCCCGAGCTGAATCACCGTGTTGTACATCAGGATGAGCGGGAAGAAGCCCGTGATGCCCAACGCGATGCACTGCAGTGCGATGAGCCCGTTGTTGGTCCACACCGTCGCGGCGAACGACGAGGAGTCGTACTCGTAGTAGTAGTTCGCGAACTCGAGCTCGGCGACGGCCGCCCGCTCCTCTGGCGTCCCGATGAGCGCGAGCGCCTCGGGGTGGGTCACGGTCCACCACGCCGACAACGCGGCCATGGCCACCACGGCCGCGAAGACGATGACTCCCCACCACCGCACCCGGTAGAAGGCGGCGGCCAGACCGAGCGTCAGGTAGTGGCGGACCCCGTGGGTCGACACCTCGTGCGCACCCGTGAGCCACACGCGGGCTCCGGCGAGCAGGATCGACAGGCGCGTGACCAGGCCCGGTTCGGGCGCGGCGGAGCGGATCGCCGACAGATCGCCTGACGTGGACTGGTAGAGGCGGGTGAGTTCATCGGCCTCCTCCCCGGTGAGCCGGCGCCGGCCAGAGAGGTTCTTCAGGCGAGCCCAGCGAGCCTCGCGAGCCTGGGAGAAAGCGTCGATGTCCACGCCGCTACGATGCCATAGGAGCGGCGGAGAGGGAGGACGCAGTGGACGAGATCGACGACGAGATCCTCACGGGCGAAGGCGTGGTGCTCAGCACCGGTGCGGCCTCCGTGACGATGCGCATGCTGTCCGGAATCATCGACCTCACCGCCTACGGAATCCCCGCCCTGCTCGCGATCTCGGCCGTCGAGCGTGCCGTGCTCCCGCTCAACGAGGCCCTCGTCCGGGCGCTGCTGATCATCGCTGCGGTCGTGATGCTCGTGATCGTGCCCGCCCTGGTCGAGACGCTCACGCGTGGTCGCTCACCGGGCCGCTATGCCGTCGGACTCCGCGTCGTGCGGGACGACGGCGGGCCCGTCTCGTTCCGTCACGCCTTCACGCGGTCGCTGGTGGGGCTCGTCGAGCTGTTCGGCACGCTGGGGATGCTGGCGATGACCGTGTCGGTGCTGTCCGCCCGCGCGAAGCGGCTGGGCGACATGCTCGCGGGCACCTACGCGATGCGCGTCCGCGGCGCCAAGCGCGCGCTCCCTCCTGTCGAGATGCCGCCGCACCTCGCGGCATGGGCGTCGACGGCGGACATCCGCCGGCTCCCCGACGGGCTGGCGCTCACGTGCCGGATGTTCCTGGCACGCGCGAACGACCTGCACGTGGGCTCGCGCGCCCGGCTCGCCACCGCGCTGTCCGCGCGCCTCGCAGAGTACGTCGCTCCCGCGCCGCCGGTGGGCACGCACCAGGAGTACATGATCGCGGCGGTGCTCGCCGAGCGTCGCTCACGTGAGACCGTCATCGAGTCGCGGCGCGCCGCCCGCGCGGCCGGCGAATCCGTCCGGGTGAGCACGCTCCCCTACGACGTTCCGGACGCCGTCAACTGACCCGCGGGCCGATGCGCGCGCAGCCGCGCACGCATCGGCCGCCTGCAGTCGGCACCGCCCCCAGTGAGGAGCGCCCGGTGCTCAATACCTGTAGTGCTCCGACTTGAACGGGCCGTGCTGCGGCAGACCCAGGTAGTCGGCCTGATCCTCGGTGAGCTCCGTGAGCCGCACGCCGAGGGCGTCGAGGTGTAGACGCGCGACCTTCTCGTCGAGCACCTTCGGCAGTCGGTGCACGCCGAGCGGGTAGGCCTCGAGGTTGACCCACAGCTCGATCTGGGCGAGCACCTGGTTGGCGAACGACGTGCTCATCACGAAGCTGGGGTGACCGGTCGCGTTCCCGAGGTTGAGCAGACGGCCCTCGGACAGCACGATGACGCTGTGGCCGTCGGCGAAGGTCCACTCGTCCACCTGCGGCTTGATCGGTTGGTGCTTGGCGCCAGAGCGCGCGAGGCCCGCGATGTCGATCTCATTGTCGAAGTGACCCACGTTGCCGACGATGGCCTTGTCCTTCATCGCGGCCATGTGCTCGACGCGGATGATGTCCTTGTTGCCGGTGGTGGTGATGAAGAAGTCGGCGCGGCCCACGACGTCCTCGATGCGGACCACCTCGTAGCCGTCCATGACCGCCTGCAGCGCGCAGATGGGGTCGACCTCGCTCACCACGACGCGCGCGCCCTGGCCGCGCAGCGCCTCTGCCGCGCCCTTGCCGACGTCGCCATAGCCGGCCACGAAGGCCACCTTGCCGCCCATCAGCACGTCGGTGGCGCGGTTGATGCCGTCGGGCAGCGAGTGGCGGATGCCGTAGCGGTTGTCGAACTTGGACTTGGTCACCGAGTCGTTGACGTTGATCGCCGGGAACGCCAGCTCGCCGCGGGCGTGCATCTGGTCAAGACGGTGCACTCCGGTGGTGGTCTCCTCCGACACGCCGACGATGCCTGCGGCCATGCGCGTGAAGCGCTGCGGGTCGGCCTCGAGGGAGCGGCGCAGCACGTGGCGCATCGACTCGACCTCGGCGTTGTAGGCGGGGTCCTCCTCCTCGAGCGGCGGCGGCACCGAGCCGGAGCGCTCGGCCTTGACGCCCTCGTGCACCAGCAGAGTCGCGTCGCCGCCGTCGTCCAGGATGAGCGTGGGACCGTCGTGGCCCTCCCACGTGAGGATCCGATCCGTGTACTCCCAGTACTCGCGCAGCGACTCGCCTTTGACCGCGAACACCGGCACGCCGTCGGGCGCCGAGTACGTTCCCGCGCCCACCACCACGGCCGCGGCGGCGTCGTCCTGCGTCGAGAACACGTTGCACGACGCCCAGCGGACGTCAGCGCCGAGCGCGGTCAGCGTCTCGATCAGCACCGCGGTCTGCGTGGTCATGTGGAGCGACCCGGCGATGCGGGCGCCCGCAAGAGGCTGAGAGGCGCCGAACTCCTCGCGGAGCTGCATCAGCCCCGGCATCTCCTGCTCCGCGAGACGGAGCTGGTGGCGGCCCGATTCCGCAAGGGACAGATCGGCGATGACGTAGTCGGTCAGGGTCACGGGTGGGGCTCCTCGTTCGTGGGTGCGGTGCCGATGGGTTCGGCGGCTGGATGCTGCGGGTCGATCTCGCCCGCACGGACGCGGGCGGCTCGACGCAGGTCTGGCTCGATGAAGATGATGCTCGCCGCCGGCACTGCCGTGCGGATCCGGCGTTCGGCATCGTCGACCTGAGCCGCGATGTCCTCCATGGTCGCACCGGAGTCCACCCCGACCTTGGCCGCGACGAGCACGTCGTCCGGGCCCAGGTGCATGGTACGCAGGTGGATGACGTCGCCGAGGCCGGCGTCGAGGAACGCGGATCGGATCGCAGCGACATGCTCCGGAGTCGCGGACTCGCCGAGCAGCATCGACTTGGTCTCTCGCGCGAGCACGAACGCGATGACCACCAGCAGCACGCCGATCATCGCCGTCCCAGCCGCGTCCCACAGTCCGCTGCCGGTGGCGAGCGTCATCGACACTCCGAACAGGGCGAAGACCAGACCGACCAGCGCGCCGAAGTCCTCGAGCAGGATCACCGGCAGCTCGGGAGAGCGCGACTTGCGGATGAACGCCAGCCAGCCGGCATTCCCCCGCACCTTGTTCGACTCGCGGATCGCGGTGCGAAAGCTCAGGATCTCGAGCCCGATCGCGGTCACGAGGACCACCACGGGCACCCAGTGCCAGGACACGATGGGCTCCGGGTGCTGGAACTTGTGCCATGCCTCGTACAGCGCGAACAGGCCGCCGAGCGTGAACAGCACCACTGCCACGAGGAATGCGTAGTAGTACCTGCTGCGGCCGTAGCCGAACGGGTGCTCGGGAGTCGCCTCCTTGCGCGCCTGACGTCCGCCGACGAGCAGCAGCACCTGGTTGCCGGAGTCCGCCATCGAGTGGATGGCCTCGGCGAGCATCGACGAGGCGCCGGTGAGCGCCCACGCCGCGAACTTCGTGACGCCGATGCCGAGGTTCGCACTCAGCGCCGCGACGATCGCCTTGGTCCCGCCGTCGGTCGACACGTCAGTCGTTGCGGATCGCGGCGAGCGCCGCGTCGCGCACCCGCTCCATCTCGTGAGGCTCGGCGGCTTCGCAGTTGAGGCGCAGCAGGGGCTCGGTGTTCGAGGCGCGGATGTTGATCCACCACCGCGGCTCCGCGTGCCAGTGCGACAGCGTGACGCCGTCCATCTCGTCGACCTCGATCGACTCGTGGTCGAACTCCGTGCGCACGCGTGCGATGGCCGCCGCGACGTCCTCGACCGTCGAGTTGATCTCGCCGGACGCCGCGTACGGGCTGTGGGACTCGAGCAGCGCCGAGAGCGGGCGATCCTGCGAACCAAGCGCCGCCAGCACGTGCATCGCGGCCAGCATGCCCGAGTCGGCGAAGAAGAAGTCGCGGAAGTAGAAGTGGGCGGAGTGCTCGCCGCCGAAGACGGCGTTCAGTCGCGCCATCTCGGCCTTGATGTAGCTGTGCCCCACCCGCGAGCGGACCGCCGTCGCGCCGGCTGCGGAGAGCTGCTCGGGCACGGCGCGGGAGGAGATCAGGTTGTGGATCACCGTGGGAGTGCGGCCGGCGTCCAACTCGCGCGCGCTCTCTCGCAGCCCGACAAGAGCGGTGATGGCCGATGCGGGCACCACCTCACCGCGCTCGTCCACCGCGAAGCAGCGGTCCGCATCCCCATCGAACGCGAGACCGATGTCGGCGCCGTGCTCCCGCACCGCCGCCTGGAGATCGACGAGGTTCGCCGGGTCGAGGGGGTTCGCCTCGTGGTTCGGGAACGTGCCATCGAGCTCGAAGTACAGCGGGATGATCTCGAGCGGCAGCTCGGGCAGCCCGGCACCGGTGCCGAGCACCGCGGGCACCGTGTAGCCCCCCATCGCATTGGCCGCGTCGACCACCACGCGCAGGGGGCGGTTCGCGCTCAGGTCGACGAGCGAGCGCAGGAACGCCGCGTAGTCGGCGAGCATGTCACGCTCGACCGCGCGCCCTCTCACCGGCGCGAGGGGAATGCCGTCGGCGAGATAGTCGGCGGCGACCGATCGCACGTCGCCCAGCCCGGTGTTCTCCCCGACCGCACGCGCAAGGCTCCGGCACAGCTTCATCCCGTTGTAGGCCGCGGGATTGTGCGAGGCCGTCACCATCACGCCCGGCCGCTCGAGGACGCCGGAGGCGTGGTAGAGGCCGTCCGTGGAGCACAGCCCGATGTCGATCACGTCCACGCCGCGGTCACGCAGACCGTCACCCACCGCCGCGACGAGGCCGGGTCCCGAGTCGCGCATGTCGCGGCCGATGACCACCTCGCTCTCACCGTCGGGCAGCACCACTGCATCGGCGAAGGCCGCGCCGATGGCACGGGCGACGTCCACCGTGAGGGTGTCGCCCACGATGCCGCGGACGTCGTAGGACTTGATGAGGGAGCTGAGGTCAGGGCGCGAGGTCACGCGCCCAGGCTAGCGGTCAGGCGTCCCCGGAGACCACGCGAAGGTGCCCGCGACGCGGCTCAGAGGCCAGCGGTGCCGGCGGCTGCTGCGGGGCACGGGGCCGGCCTGCCTCCCGCACGGCTCGCGCCAGGGCGTCGAGATCGTCCGGCGTGGGCCCCGCGTCCACGAAGTCCTGGTGGATGTGCACCACGTCCCAGCCGCGCGGCGCCGAGAACCGATCCGCGTGGTGAGAGCACAGGTCGTAGCTGTGAGGCTCGGCGTCGGCAGCAAGCTGCCCCACCACCACGGTCGAATCGGCGTACACGTACGTCAGCGTCGCCGCCGCGGGGCGGGAGCAGGAGGTACGGGAGCACTGACGAGTGGACTTCACGCCTGGGACGCTACCCGCGCGGCCCCGCCGCTTCCGGCTGCCACGCCGATGCGCGGGTAGCGTGGACGCCATGGGACGACGGGATCGCCACGACCGCGGTCTCCGCGCACCCCTGCTGCCCTACGACGCGCCCGGCTACCGCACTCGCGCGGACGTGTTCGACGACTGCGTGAGAGACGGCGCGGAGCGACTCGAGAGCCGGTGGGGATCGCGGTGGGGGCGGATCGACTTCGCCGCCGAGGACGTGCCGCCATCGGACCCGACGCCGTGGGAGCACGGCGTGCCCTTGGGTCGCGTGTTCCCGGCGGACCTCGGTCAGCCCACGCGCGTGGTGCTGTACCGGCGGCCGATGGAGCTGCGTGCGGACTCAGACGACGTGGCGTCGCTCGTCCGTGACGTCCTCGCCGAGCAGGTGGGCGCAGTGCTGGGCCGCGCGCCGGAGGAGATCGACCCGCACTATGGCATCGAATAGCAGCGGCACTGATTAGCAGCGGCACCGAGTAGCAGTGGCACTGAAGAGCAGCGGCACCGGATGGCGGTACGCGTCCACTCCCGGGTCTGGGTGCGACGGTCGGGCGCTAGCCTCCGACGGTCACGGTGGTGTCCACCGACGACAGCTCGACCGAGACGGGCTCGATGCTGGTCAGGAAGCCGGGATCGTCGGTGACGACCAGCGACCACGTCGCCTCCGCGGTGCTCGACAAGCGCACGCCGGCCTCGAGGTCGAGGGGCGCGATGGCGCTGCCGCCCTCCTCGACGGTCACCGTCACGGCCTCGCCGTCGGCGTCGAAGTCGACGGTGCCGGCGGCGTCGGCGTGAACCTGAAGGGAGACCTCGCCCGGCGGGACGATCACTGCCCGCTCGCGCGCATCGGCCCGCGCCTGGGACCCGCTCCACGCGAAGTCGAACGCCTGCACGCCCTCTCCTGCGGCGGCCGCGTCGCGCCCGACGCGGACGCGGGAGGCTGCGGCGACCGGAGCGCTGGAATCGATGAGCACGGTGCCGGGGCCTGCCTGCGGGACGGGGATCTCCGTCAGGACTCCTGGTTCGAGCGTGAGCGCCGATTCGCCGATCCAGGTCAGTTCGCCTTGGTCCGTCGCCATCGCGAGGTCCACCTGAGCGCCGTCCGGCGCGATCAGCGTCAGAGTGGCACCGCCGTCACCATCGGACTCGGCAGGCACCGGAACCGCCAAGGCCTCACCGAGCGCCGATGCGGTCACCCAGTCGGACCCCGCAGGGGTGAAGCCCTCGAGCCGCGAGTCCTGGATGGCCGCGCTCACCCCCAGGCCCCCCGCGGTGATGTGGGCTGCGACCGCCGGCATCTCGGGCTCGATCGCCTCGAGCAGCACGACGCGCTGGGATCCCGGTCCGATCACGACCGAGGTGACGCCCTCCACCGCGCCCACCGGGGTGTGCAGGGCGACCTCCGCGCGCACCGACGTGTCCGCCGGGTTCGAGAGCACCAGCCGGGCGCTCGCGCCGAGCTCCGTCGAGCCGCCCACGAGCCACTGATCACGTGACGTGGGAGCGCAGGCCATGCCGGCGAGGCCCGCGATATCTCCCGTGCCGATGCGCTCGAGCGACATCCCGACGCCCTCGAACGAGGCGCCGCCGTCGATGACCTCACCGCCCTCGGGCAGCACCGTGAAGTCGACCTCGTCCGAACCGGAGTCGAGCTCCGCATCGCCGGACTGGATGTCGCCGACGGGAATGGTCTGCGCGCCAGGGCACACGGCGGGGAGCGTGCGCGGGTCGGAGGCGAAGGTCGCGGACGCGGCCGGGGACCCTCCCGGGGTCGGGGCGTCGAGCGCGATCGCCGCGGCGAGCCCCGCCAGGGCGGCGACGATGGCCAGGATGCGAATCATCTCTCGTCCTCCTCGGTCGCGCGGCGGGAACGGGCGGGGATCGACCCGATCACGGCCCAGCCGAGTGTCGCCGCAGCCGCCCAGAACCACGCACGGTACCCGCGGTCGTCATACGAGAAAACGACCTCCCCCGGGCCTGACACCGCGAAGGCCTGCCGGCCGAGCGGGTCGTCGATCGCCACCACCGGTGCACCGTCGAGCGTCGCTCTCCATGCGGAGTCGGCGGCGGCGCCCACGACCAGCGTGCCGGGCCCCTCCGCGTCGACCGTTCCTGAGGCATATCCCATGCGCGCGACCGCCACCCCGTCGCTGGTCTCCATCCAGCCGAGGGCCACGCGGCCCTCTCCCTCCGGAGTGCCGATGCGCCAGGACGTGCCGCGATCGGACGCTCCCATGAGCGCGAGGCCGGGGGTCTGCGCAAGCGCATCGGCGATTCCCTCTGATCCCGGCGCGGCCACCACGACGCCGACGCCCCACTGCGCCAACGCACTGGCGGCGTCGTCACTCGAGGTCACGAGACCGGCGACCGCCGCCCCCAAGTCGGCCGCGCCCGCGACGGGCGCAGCATCCCGGCGAGCCGCCGGAGCACCCGTCGACGTGAGGGTCGCTGCGGAGGAGAGCACCTCATGTCCGTCAGTGAACAGCAGCGCGTACTCGACCGCGCCGTCGGCCTCCGCGAGCGTGAGCACACGCTGGCGCTCCCCCGTGCCCTGCTCGATCGCAGCCACCAAGGGGAGGACGTCACGCGGGACCGGGTCGACATCGCCGTGGGACTCGCGCGCGGGCCACGCCTGGGCGGTGGCGGCGCCGGCGGTGGCCACCACCAGCACCGCGCCGACGGCGATCGCGCCCACGCGCCGCCACGCTCTCGCGGCGCCAGCGCCCGCGAACCACACATCGGCGGTGGCTGCGGTCACGAGGATCAGGAATGCGACGGCCACCACGGACATCCCGGGTCCGTAGAAGCCGGCAGGCGCGGCACCGCCCGCACCCGCATCGGGAGACAGCGTCACCCCCTGGACCAGGTTCGCGACCATCAGTCCGAGGGTCGCGGTGAGGGCAGCGAGCGCCGACAGCGCGCGGCGCCTGCCGATCAGCGCCGCGACCACCGCCGCGACGACGACGAGGCCGGCGAGCCCCCTCGCCGCAAGCGTCACGATCTGCGGCACGCCGACGATGTCGAGGTCGAGACCGGTGAGGAGGTCCAGCGATGACTGGACGGCGGCCGTTCCGCTGGGTCCGGGCTCACGGACCAGGATCGCCAGCGCGTCGCGGGAGAACGGCCCGGCATTCCACGCAGCGATGAGGCCCGGCGCGGACAGCACGAGCGCGGGGATGGCGACTCCCCAGAGTCGCCACCGCAGGCGGCCGGCGAACACGCCGAGCGCGGCCACCACCGCGAGTGCAGGGGCGAGGAGCACCGGTGCGGCGATGACCACCACGCCCAGCATCGCGGCGGCCCCCATCGCGGCGCTCGAGGAGGGCGGCCGGGCCGGGTGCTCGTCTCCGTCGCCGATGCGCTCGCCGCGCTGCCATCCGCCCGCCCGCGCGAGGCCCAGGACGACCCACGGCAGCACGATGTGGACGATGACGGCCCCGACGCGGCCCTGCTCGACTGCGACCAGTGCGGCGGGCCACAGTGCGTAGACGACGGCCACGAGCCCGCGCGTCGCGAGGGAGCGGGTGAAGGCGCCCGACGCCGCCCACATGGCGAGTCCGGCGGCCAGCGGCGTGAAGACCAGGAGCAGACCGAGTCCCACGGCAAGCCCACCAGGCACGGCCGCGAGCGGCACCAGGAGCGCGCTCAGTCCCGCATCGATCGCCGGCCCGCCGAGCGACTGCGCCGACCATCCGGTGAGGGCGCGGTCCCAGAGGGCGCCGATGCCTGGGTCAGTGACGCCGAGCACGGTGCCGGAGAGCATCTCCCCGCTGACGATCTCCGCGAGCCATTGCGGTCGGAGGGCGACCGACAGCCCCGCGAGAAGCACGGCCACCGCCGCCAGGACGATGCGGCGCCGCCGCCGCGCTGCCAGGAGCTCGGCCTTGACGACATCGGTGGGCGCAGCTGCGGCCTTGCGGCGGTCGCGCACGCCGAATTCCAGGGCGCGGACGTGGTGGGCGATCTGGCGCGTGCCAGCCAGCAGTCTCTTCTCCGCCGCGCGGCCCTCCCGCCCTGCGTGGCGGACGCGGCGACGGGACCCGGGGAGCTGAGGCACGAGCGACAGCACTCGCCACGGCACGACGAGATCCGCGACGAGGAGTCGAGGCTCGTTCTGGGCGATCCGCAGCACCGCGCGGGCCACCGCGGACAGCATGGTCCAGACGAGCAGCAGCGGAACCGCCCACAGCGGCGCGTAACTGAGTGCGTGGTACCACTCCGACGCGCGCCGCAGGGCATACGTCGAGCGACGTCCGCCGCCCGAACCGCCGCGCCGGCCGTAGAGCCGTTCCTGGCTGTGCCGCACCTTGGCCGCGGGCACCGCCACGACGTCGTGACCGGACCGCCACGCGCGGCGGCAGAAGTCGAGGCTCTCGGACCAGCCGTCGCATCCGGGGTCGATGCCGCCCAGCCGCTCCCACACGTCGCGCCGCACCAGCGCGCCGCCCAACGAGACCGCGAGCACGTCGTCGCGGTCGTCGTACTGCCCCTGGTTGACGTCCTCCTCCTCGACGAGCGCGAGCCGGCGCGCGCCGATGCGGGAGGTGGTGGTGCCCAGATTGACGAGCCTGGACGCGTCGTCCCACCGCACCTGGGCGGCACCGATCACTCCCGCGCGCAGGCGCTTGCGTGCGGTGGCGGTGAGCGCCGCGAGGGCGCCCGGGAGCGGCGCCATGTCGTCGTGGAGCAGCCACAGCAGCTCGTGCGGGGCAGCTGGGACATCCGCGACGAGACCGGCGACGGCTTCTCCCCATGTGTCGGCGTCGACGCGCCGCACGTCGATGCGCGGATCCCAGCCCCGATCGGGTGCCTCGACGTCAGCCGTCAGCAGCAGATGGATCGCGTCGGGAGCGGGGTCCTGAGCGAGGATCGCGTCAAGGGCCGCGAAGAGTTGGGGCGCGCGCGCGTCAGAGACCACGACGGCGCGCACCGTGAGGCGCGCGGGGCTCATGAGATGCCCACGCAGGCCGACCGGCTAGACAGCGCGGCGCTTGAGTTTGCGCCGCTCGCGCTCCGACAGTCCGCCCCAGATGCCGAAGCGCTCGTCGTTCTCGAGCGCGTAGTCGAGGCACTCGGACCGGACGTCGCACGAGGCGCAGACCTTCTTGGCCTCGCGGGTGGATCCGCCCTTCTCAGGGAAGAATGCCTCGGGATCGGTCTGAGCGCACAGTGCGCGTTCTTGCCAGCCCAGGGGACCGTCGTCATCGGCCCCATCGAAGATGTCCACGACCGACGCGAGGGTCGGTGAGGGCTTTCCTGCGTCCGAGGGCACTGCGCCTTCGTAGATATTCCACATAGGCCGTCCTCCGATTCGCCGCTGCAGGAGTTCCTGCATGTAGGAATTACACCGTTGTCATCCCTATGCGTCAAGTCGAGAGTAGCGCACACCACACAGATATCCGACGCCCCAGGCAACATGCATGGTAATGAGCACCACCGGCATCGCCAACGCCGCCCGCGCACCCGTGCGGCTCGCGAGGGATGCGGTCGCGCCGAGCACCCCGAGGAGGTAGGCAGCCGGGGCGACGAGCAGCCAGCCGAGCGCCGGCGCACCCAGTGCCGCGCCGAGCCCGGCGGCCACGATCGCGGATGCGTTGACCACCACCATCGCTGGCGCCGCGACATACCGAAGCGTGCGCGTCTCAGGGTGCTTGCGGGCGACCTCTCGGCGCCACCGCCCGGACGCGAAGAACTGCTGGCGCAACGGTCCCCAGCCATCGCGAGGCGTGTACGGCACCGCCATCTCCGGCACGAACCACACCACGTAGCCGGCACGACGCAGCCGGTGGTTGAGCTCCCAGTCCTGAGCGCGGACGAAGTGGGGGTCATACCCGCCGACCTCGACGAGCGCCTCCCGCCGGAAGGACCCGAGATAGACGGAGGCGCTGGCCTCCTCGCGGCCACCCTGGCGATGACTGGCGCCCCCGAGTCCCCAACGCGAGGCCATCGCCACCGCCACCGCCCGGCCGAATGGGCCTGGCGAATCGGGAACCATCCGGCCGCCCACGTTGGCCGCGCCGGTACGACGCAGCGCGTCCACCGCGAGGTCGATGTAGCCGACAGGCATATGAGCGTGACCGTCCATGCGCACGATGACGTCATGCTTCGCGGCGGCAATCGCCGCGTTGAGGCCGTCGGGAGTGCGCCCGCTGGGGTTGTCGACGACCACCACCTGGCCGGTGTGAGCGAGGCCGCGGGCGATCTCCTCGGTGCCGTCATCGGAGGGGCCGACCGCGACGACCACCTCGAGCTGGCCTCCGTACCCCGACTCCAGGACTGCGGCGACAGAGCTGGCGAGCGCCGACGATTCGTTGCGCACCGGCATCACGACCGACACGCCGGGGCGTTCGTCAAGAGCGGGCAGTTCAGGCACGACACGTAGGCTATCCGAGAAGTACACGGGGCCACGGACGGCCCGCGGCACCAGGGGGAACACTGGTCCTGCACGCCTTCGGCCACTGCCGTCCGCTGTCGCCACCGTACGCAGACGGATGACGACCACGAGGAGCAGCGCGTGACGAGACGGATCGGCACCGTCCGGCACGCGCGCCGCACCCGCTCGCACGCTCTCGGCCGCACGATCGCGATCGCTCTCGCCGCATCGGCCGGGTTCGCGATCGTCTGGGTGCAGACCCTCGCCATGCAGTTCGGCGGCGGGATCGACACGCGGGACGCCAACCCCCTCGTGACGAAGACGCCGGAGTCACCGGTCGAGGACCTCCCCGGCGACCCGCTCACGATCCTGCTCATCGGCTCTGACGCTCGCTCCGACGAGAACGGGGAGATCGTCAAGGACGGCGTCGAGGGCATGCGCAGCGACGCGACTGTCGTCGCGCACCTCTCAGGGGACCGCTCCCGCGTGGAGCTCATGTCCATCCCCCGCGACCTGCAGGTCGAGATTCCCGACTGCACGCTGTTCGACGGCACGACGGTGCCTGGCGGATACGGCGACTTCAACGTCGCGTTCTCCAATGGCGGGCGCCACGGCGACCCTGCGGAGGCCGCCGCGTGCACCATCAACGCGGTACACGACCTCACGGACATCCCGATCGACCACTGGGCCGTCATCGACTTCGCCGGATTCACCCGCATGGTCAACGCCCTCGGCGGCATCCCGATGTGCATCCCCGAGCGCATCGTCTCCCAGGATGCCGACCTCGAGCTCGACGCCGGGCGCCAGCTGCTCGACGGTGCGGAGGCGCTCGGGTATGCGCGGCTGCGCACGGCCGAGGTCGGCGACGTCTCGGGTTCCGACCTACAGCGGATCACCCGCCAGCAGCAGCTGCTCGAGCGCACCCTCGAGACGGCTCTGGCGAAGAACCTCTTCACCGACGTGGGAGCGCTGACCAGTTTCATCCGGGCGGGGGCGGAGTCGCTCACCACCGATGAGCAGCTCGGCGATCTGGGCTTCATGATCCGCCTCGCCTACGGCCTCCGAGGCGTCTCGGCCGACGCGCTCACGGTCACGACCGTGCCCTGGGAGTACACCGACGATCGCCTCAATGTGCTGATGACCGATGACGCGCCACTCATGTTCGACGACATGCGTCACGACCGTCCGCTGTCAGTGATGTCGGAGGGCGATTCAACCAGCGAGTGGGATCCGGAGCCGACGACATCGCCCGACGCAGACGCACCATTGGTCGAGCCAGACTCCCCGAACAGCGCCGCACCCGATAACATCGACGAGATCCTGGATACGTGCGGCTCGTGAGCGCGGGCGTTCCTGTTGCCACCGGCAGCGGGAACCGACGCCTCCACTGGCGCGTTACCTGCCCAGCGCCCACACGTCACGTTCGTCACATCCCGTCCTGGAGGAACCCATGCCGGCAGCGACCCGGCCCGTCCGACCGCGCCACGCGTCTCGCGCCGTTCACCGGCGCGTTCTCGGCACGCTCGCGGCGGCATCGGCGGCAATTCTCGGCTTCGCCGCAGTCGGCGGCGCGACCTACCTCCAGCTGACGGTCGGCGCGCTGGAGACGCACGACGTCTCCGGGCTGCTCGGTCCAGGCGCGGACTCGACCGCAGAGCCCGTCGAGGAGGGCCCCACGAACTTCGCACCGGGAGAGCCCATCAACATCGCGTTGATCGGCACCGACGAGCGCAACGGCGAGAACGGGGACATCGGCGGTCTCGAGGGACTGGGCGGCATGCGCGGCGACACCACGATGGTCATGCACATCTCGGCTGACCGCTCCCGCATCGAGGTCGTCTCGATCCCGCGCGACTCCCGCGTGAGGGTCTCCGACTGCCAGATGTTCGACGGCAGCACGGTGACCGGCTGGACGGGAAAGTTCAACATCGCGCTTGCCAACGGCGGTCAGAACGGCAACCGCGGCGAGGCCGCCGCGTGCGTGATGCGCACCATCAACGACCTGACCGGGGTGGACTTCAACGGTCACTTCATGATGGTCGACTTCTCCGGCTTCCAGAACATGGTCGACTCGCTGGGCGGCATCCCGATGTGCATCCCGCAGGACATGTACTCCACGAAGGCCAAGCTGGACCTCGAGGCGGGGCCGCAGGTGCTCGATGGTGAGACCGCGCTCGCCTACGCTCGTGCTCGCACCGGCACCGGGCTGGGAGACGGCACGGACCTGATGCGCATCGACCGTCAGCAGGAGCTGCTCACCAACACAGCCCGCCAGGTGTTCGGCTCGAACCTCCTGACCGACGTGCCCGAGCTCACCCAGTTCGTGAGGTCCGCGGCCGAGTCCCTCACGGTCGACAACGAGCTCGGCAGCCTCAACAACATCGTCGGCCTGGCCTACTCGCTGAGGAACTTCGACACCGACAACCTCGTGTTCGCCACCGTGCCGTGGCAGTACGCAGGAGACGGCTCGGGTGACGTGCTGTGGCGCGAGGCGGAGGCCGCCGCCATGTGGCAGTCACTCGTGGACGACGAGCCGATCGTGCTTCCCGACGATGAGATCGAGTCCAGCACCGAGCCCTCACCGACCGCGTCGAGCGGCCCGACGACGTCCCCGACTCCGGAGGCGACACCAGCGCCGACTGCCTCGCCCGTGCGCGAGACGCAGGAGGACATCCTCGACAGCTGCGCGATTCCCGAGAGCTGAGCAGCGCCTCACGCACAGCGCACGTTGTCGAAGTGACCCCGTGTCACCATGACCCCGTGTCGCAGTGACCCGGTCGCCTGACGGCGATGCCTTCACTCGGCGGCGCGGAGGGCCTCGCCCTTGGCGTACGCAGCCTGGCGCAGCTGGTCGCGGAACTCGGTCATGCGCTCGCGGATGCGCGCCGCCTCATCACCATCGCCCGCGCCGAGCATGCGAGCGGCCAGCAGCCCCGCGTTGCGTGCGCCACCGATCGACACCGTCGCCACGGGGACGCCGGCGGGCATCTGGACGATGCTGAGCAGCGCGTCCATGCCGTCCAGGTGCGCGAGCGGCACCGGCACACCGATGACCGGCAGGTTCGTCACCGACGCGAGCATGCCCGGCAGATGCGCTGCCCCGCCAGCACCGGCGATGATCACCTTGAGCCCGCGCTCCTCGGCCTCGCGACCATACGCGATCATCTCGTCGGGCATGCGGTGCGCCGAGACCACGTCCTTCTCATACGCGATGTCGAACTCGCGGAGCGCGGCTCCTGCGGCCTTCATCACCGGCCAGTCCGAGTCGGACCCCATCACGATTCCCACCACGGGAGCATCACTCATGCCGCACCTCCGTCCCTCACGATAGCGGCCGCGTCCACAGCCCTGCGGTAGGTCTCGGTGCGGTCGGGACCCGTGGTCGTGACGTGTCCGACCTTGCGGCCCGGCCGCACCCGCTTGCCGTAAAGGTGGATCTTCGCGCCGGGGTCGCTCACGTCGGCGAGCGCGCTCGCAAGGTCCCCCCTGGCGCCGCCCAGCACGTTGGCCATCACCGTCCACGGTGACATCGCGACGGTATCCCCCAGCGGCAGATCGAGCACCGCTCGCAGGTGCTGCTCGAACTGGCTCGTGACGGAGCCGTCGATGGTCCAGTGCCCCGAATTGTGCGGCCGCATCGCGAGCTCGTTGATGACCAGTGCGCCCTCGACTTCAAACAGTTCCACGGCGAGCACGCCGGTGACGTCGAGCGCCTCTGCCACCGCGAGCGCGATCTCCCGTGCCCGCTCCGCGAGATCCGCGGCGAGCTCGGGAGCAGGAGCGGTGACCTCGGAGCACACCCCCTCGCGCTGAATCGACTCCACCACGGGCCACACAGCGCTGCCGCCACCGGGACGTCGAGCGACCTGGACCGCGAGCTCACGGCGAAAGTCGACCTTCGCCTCGATCAGCAGGCGAGGGCCGCCCTTGGCCGCGGCAGCAAGCCAGTCATGCGCCTCGGACGCTGCGCGGATCACCCGCACGCCCTTGCCGTCGTAGCCTCCCCTGGCGGTCTTGAGGACTGCCTCGCCGCCGTGCGCGGCGAGGAACTGCTCCACCTCGTGCTCGGTCTCCACGGTGTGCCATGGCGGATTCGGCAGCCCCAGCTCGTCCATCCGCGCCCGCATCTCGATCTTGTCCTGCGCGAAGCGCAGCGCCTCCGCGCCGGGCCTCGCCGCGATGCCGGCGTCCTCGCACGCGGCGAAGACCTCGGAAGGGATGTGCTCGTGCTCCCAAGTGACGACGTCGGGGTGGGGCGCCGCCAGCAGGCGCCTGATCGCGTCGGGGTCGGTCGGCAGCCCGACGACGGTCTCGTGCGCGGCGTCCGCTGCGGAGGCCTCGTCGGACTCGACCAGGACTCTGAGGGTGATGCCGAGGGCGGTCGCCGCGGGCGCCATCATGCGCGCGAGCTGGCCCCCGCCGACGACGGCGACGATGGGTGAGTTCATGGGCCCAACCTACCGGCGACTAGGCTCCTGCTCGTGAGGGTGACCACGTGGGTGCGCAGGCGCGCGGGACAGCTGTCCCGCTTCGCCGCGGTGGGCGTCACGGGAGTCGCCGTGAACCTCGTCGCGTTCAACCTGCTGCGCCTCGGCCCGCTCGCCTCGGATGCCGAGGTGGCCGGCGATGAGGACCGCGTGGTGACCGCCAAGGTCATCGCCACCCTGCTGTCGATCGCCTTCGCTTGGTGGGCTCATCGGGGCTGGACGTTCAGGGGCGGACGACGTCACGGCCCGTCGCGCGAGATGGCGCTGTTCGCTGCGGTCAACGCGGTGGCGCTCGTGCTGGAGGCGGGAGTGGTGGCCATCAGTCATCACGGCCTGGGGTTCACGTCCCTCGTCGCCAACAACATCGCGTCGCTCATCGGCATCGGCATCGCGACGGTGGCGCGGTACACCGGCTACGCGCTGTTCGTGTTCCACGCGGAGGCAGAGGAGTCCCCCTCCGACGAGGCCGAGCCGGTCACCGGTGCCGACGCGCCCTGACCGACAGCCCGTGTGGCACCACCGTCTCCAGATCGACCATCTGCGGGACGCCCTGCAGGAACACCGCGAACGCCGCGGGCACCCGCTGCGCCAGCTCGAGGCGCCCACCGTCGGCAGTGACGAGGTCGCGCGCGAGCGCCAGCCCCAGTCCCGTCCCCCGGCCCCCGGTCACCTCGCGCTCGAAGATGCGCGGGGCGAGGTCCTCTGGCACCCCGTCGCCCTCGTCACGCACCTCGATCACGATCGCGCGGCTCGCCCCTGACTCGCGCACCGCGACCGTGGTGGTGCCGCCGCCGTGGTGGAGAGAGTTCTCGATCAGCGTCGCAATGACCTGTGCGAGGCCCCCCGGCGTTGCGAAGACCGTCGCAGCCGAGTCCTGGATGTCGAGCTGCCGTCCGGCGGACCGGAACGGCTGCGTCCACTCCTCGCGCTGCTGCTCGAGCACGTCCTGAAGCACGACCAGTTCGGTTCCAGAGCCGAGCGCGCGGCGCGAACGGCCCAGCAGGTCGTCCACCACGCCCACCAGTCGCTCCACCTGCTCGAGCGACTTCTCCGCCTCCTCTCGCACCTCGTCCTGCGACGTGGTCGCGGCGATCTCTTCGAGACGCATCGTGAGGGCCGTGAGCGGCGTGCGCAGCTGATGCGAGGCATCGGACGCGAACTGGCGCTCGGCCGCAAGCCGCGCGGCCATGCGATCGGCGCTGCGGGACAGCTCCTCCGCGACCTGATCGATCTCCTCGACGCCGGTGCGCTCCAGGCGCGGGCGCACCTGCCCTGAGCCGAGCTGCTCGGCGCTGGCGGCCAGGTAGAGCAGCGGCGCGACGAGTCGATTGGCAAGCCAGATCGAGATCGACACGCCTGCCACCACGGCGATCACGCCGAGCACCAGGACCAGTCCGACGTAGCGCGCGGCCTGCCAGAACACGTCCCACCAGGCGACGGACATCACGACGACGATGCCTGACTCGGTGACGTAGGAGTCAGCGAATGCCGACTGTGGCTCCTCGCCCGCCGTCAGCTCGGTGCCGTCAGGGAGCTGGACGTAGATGTACGAGCCAGCGCCCGGGGCGCTCGACACGTAGGAGGACAGGTTGTCCTGGGTGATGGTCTCGCCCGCCTGCTGACGCACGTCGAGCGCGCGGGCGGCGGTCACGGTCCGCAGCTCCAGGTCCCGCAGCGCATCGTCTCGCACGAGCTGTGCGGAGAAGAACCCGAGCGGGATCCCCAGCAGAATCACTGCGACGGCCAGTGCCGAGATGGTGGCCTGCAGCACGCGGCGCCGCACGGGGGCTCCTACTCGTCGTTCTCGAACCGGAAGCCCATGCCCCGCACGGTGGTGATGTACGAAGGGTCGGAGGCGTCGTCGCCGAGCTTCCGGCGCAGCCAGGAGACGTGCATGTCGAGCGTCTTGGACGGGGCGCCGGGGTCCGCCTCCCACACCTCGCGCATCAGGGTGTCGCGCGACACCACCGAGCCCGCGTTGGCGACGAGGAGGTGGAGCAGGTCGAACTCCTTGCCGCTCAGCTGCAGCTCGCGGTCGTCGAGGAACGCGCGGTGGCCCGCGACATCGACACGGACGCCACGCACGGAGAGGTCCTGGGCATCGTCCGCGGTGAGGCGACGGCGCAGGAGCGCACGCACGCGCGCCAGCAGCTCAGCGAGCCGGAACGGCTTGGTGACGTAGTCATCGGCACCCGCATCGAGACCGACCACCAGGTCCACCTCGTCCGCGCGGGCAGTGAGCATCAGAATGGGCACCTGCAGTCCCTTGTCACGGATCCTGCGGGCGACGTCCACGCCGTCGATGTCGGGAAGGCCGAGGTCGAGGATGACCAGATCCGCCTCGTCGGCGGCTCCCACGCCCCCCATGCCGTTCCCGTGCCACGCCACGTCGTAGCCTTCTCTACTCAAAGCACGGGTCAAGGGTTCTGAAATGGTCGGGTCATCTTCGACCAAGACAATTCGCGTCATGGGGCAACACTACCCGCGAGCGCGACGTTTGCAACGCGGGTGAACGCGCGTCGCCGGACGGCGCGGGCCCGCTCCCTGGGTCCCACGACTAGCCTGGTGCCTCGTGACCGCCACCGCTCACGACGCCGCCCCCGCGCCCGTCCTCTCC
The DNA here is from genome assembly GCF_030418295.1 of Demequina muriae. NCBI lineage: Bacteria > Bacillati > Actinomycetota > Actinomycetes > Micrococcales > Demequinaceae > Demequina > Demequina muriae. The sequence continues at coordinate 1,853,453 of NZ_JAUHQA010000001.1, read as the reverse complement.
CCCGCGCTCCGCGCATTCGCCAGCGCGCCCGAGAGGCTCGTGCTGATCGGCGTCGCACTTGCGCTCGCCGCCGGGGGTGCGGTCTCGCTGGGCATCCACTACTGGTGGACGGTGCTGCCCGCAGCAGCGGCGATCACCGTCCTCGCCTGGCGGCCGCTCGGGCCTCGGGCAGCCGCCACGGCGGCCGATGCGCGGGCGGGCGCGATCGCCGTCGGCGGCACCGTGGTCTGGACAGTGGTCAACATCGCGCTCGCCGCCGAGTACGTGATCGTGGTGCGCGACCCCGGCTTCCTCACCTTGTCCGGGCTGTGGCTCGCGGATCATCCCCACACGGACATCCCCGCAGCGGGCGCCGTAGAGGCCGCCGCCGCTCATGCCTCAGCGCTCCCTGACGCCTCGGAGGCGTGGAACCTTGCCGGCGACGTGATCCAGCCGCAGGGAGCGAAGATGCTGCCGGCCACCATCGCGATCGGCGGCTGGGTCGCAGGCGACACCGGCGTGCTGGCCGCGAACGTCGTCATCGGCGCACTCGGCATCCTCGCGGTCTATGCCGTCGCGCGCCGCTTCCTCGGCCCGGCGGCGGCGCTCGCCCCCGCCGGCGCCCTTGCACTGACGGTGTCGCACATCGGCCTGTCGCGGGCGGCCTACTCCGAGCCCCTCACGCTGCTCCTCGTGATCGCAGGGATCCTGTGGGCCTGGCGTGGCGTGGAGCAGCGCTCCCTGGCGTTGATCGCAGCGGGCGCGATCGCCTCCGGCGCCACCACGTTCATTCGGATCGACGGCGCGGCATCGGCCATCGGGGCTCTCGCAGGAGTCGCGGTCGCGTTGGCGCTGGTGGACGCGGACCGGGCGTGGCGCCGCAAGGCCGCGGTGGTGTTCCTCGCAGCTCAGGCGACCGTCCTCACGCTCGGCTACGTCGCGTTGGCCCGGTGGAGCACCGAGTACCTCGAGCGACTCGCCGATGAGGCCTACGCCCTGCTGTTCGCCTACGGAGCGGTCGCGGGGCTCGTGGGCGTGTGGGTCCTGCTGTGGTCGCCTCGCCTCCACGTCGACCTGTGGCTGCCCGCGTGGGCCGACGCTCTGGGCCGACGCGGCGCCATCGCCGCGGGAGCGATCGTGGTGACCGGCATGGCGGTGCTCGCGTCGCGACCGTTGTGGACCACGGTGCATCGCGGCACTGAGGCGGAGCGCGATCGGTTCACCAATGGGGTCGTCGAGGGATTCCAGGCAGCGCAGGGACTCCCGATCGAGCCCACGCGCACCTACGCGGAGTCCACCGTGACCTGGCTGTCGTACTACCTCACGTGGCCACTGGTGGTGCTCGGCATCATCGGACTGGGAATCGCCACGTATCGGATGGTCAGGCGCCACGGCGGCTGGGCGGTCTTCATGGGCGCGGTGATGGCACCCACGCTGGTCTACCTGTGGCGCCCGGCGATCGTGCCGGACCACTTGTGGGCGATCCGACGCTTCGAGCCCGCCACCCTGCCGGGGTTCGTGCTCGCGGCGGCCGCGGCGGCGTGGGCGCTCACCGGGCTCGCTCGGACGCCGGCCGCGCGAGCAGCGCTGCGACGAGTCGCAGCCGCGCTGATGATCGTGATGCCGCTGTCCACCTGGCTGTCGATCGCGCCTGCGGAGGAGTACCCGCTGTCGGGGGCGGTGAACGTCACGTCACGAGAGATGATCGGCGCACGCACGCAGCTCGACCGCCTCTGCGCGATCGACCCCGGGCGGCCCATCGTCCTCGTCGGCACGAGCTCGCACTTCGGGTCCCTTCGCGTGATGTGCGATGTGCCGGTGGTCCTCATGCTCTCGTCTCCCTCCGCGGAGGATCTCGCTGAGATGGCGACGGCGTGGGAGCGTGCTCCGCTGGTCCTCACGCGGGAGGTCGACGACGTGCCGTGGTCCAGCGACCCGCTCGTGGTGGTCGAGTCGCGGGTCACTCACTCGGGCTACTCGCTTCAACGGATTCCGCGCACCTTCGTCGAGCGCTCATACAGCTGGTACGCAGGCGTGGTCGACGACACGGGCGAGGTCCGCCCCGTCCACGTCGGCGAGACCCTCACCACGCCCTGACGCGCCCGCCGCCCCCAGCCCCGGCGGTCCTCGCCGTTCTCCACAGGGACACGCCGAACTCCGACGGCGCACGGTTGTGCGGCGCCACCCTGACCAGATGCGCATCACGGCACCGGGCGACCTCGACCTCGACGTGCACCCGGGCACGACAGCCGCCGAGGTCTGCGCGTTCGCAGGTCTCGACCGCGGCTGGTGTGGCTCGGTTGAGCTCGACCCGGACCATCCGGCCGGCGTCGCCCCGCTGGTGCACGGCGCCCGGATCACCTCGGCGCCGGCTCCGTCCTGCCTGCCGCACGCTGGCCTCCACCTGCGCGTCGTGGAGGGGCCCGATGCGGGCCACACGATCGCCCTCGACCGCCCGGTGATCATCGGCCGGGGAGAAGGCGCGGACCTGCGTCTTGACGATCCCGCCATCAGTACTGAGCACGCTGTCGTCACTGGACCCCCACGCGTCAGAGCGCGCGACCTGGGGTCGTCCAATGGCACCGCCTCGCCATGGCGAGGTCGGCTGCGCCCAGGCGATCACGTCACCGTCGGGCGCTCGCGCATCGTGCTGGTCGACCCGGGCGACGCACGGGCCGCCGGGGCCGACGCGCCCCTCCCTCCGCCGCATCCGGGCGATGGCGCGCGGCGATGGGGCGCGCTGGCAGGCGGACTCGCCTCCGGCGTCGTGCTGGCCGCGATGACGGGCCGGTGGCAGCTCGGACTCGTCGGCATCGTGCCCGCCGCCGTGCCGTGGTTGAACCAGGTCGTCGCGCGCCGCCGCGGCTCGACTGCCGCACCCGCTCCCGATGCCGACGTCACAGGAGCAATAGCCGTGCGCGGCACGACCGAGGCCGTCAGGGGCTACATGCGCGCGAGAGCGCTCGCGAGTGGGGCGAGGCCCATGGATGCGGCGTGGGAGGAACCGTGGATGCGCTGGCTGGACCCGCCACGTGACCGCGAGCGCATGGTGACCGTCGAGCCCGCGGCGGCCTGGCCGTCGTGGGCGGCGGTCCGCGTCGACGTCGCTCGCGACGCGCGCGTCGAAGACCACGGCACCGGACCGCTCGCACTGCTGCCGCTCGCGGTCACGGCGAGCACGGCCGAGCTCGTCGCTCGGAGACGTGTCGCGGGCCGAGAGGAGGACCCTCTCCCCCACGAACTGCGGTGGGCGGACGTGGCCGACGCCGTGGACGATCGCCCCGCAGACGGCGGAGCGCGACGCCTGCGTGCCGCGTTCGGTGCGACCCGCGATGGCCCGTTCGTCCTCGACCTCGATGCCGACGGACCGCACCTGCTGGTGGCCGGCACCACAGGATCCGGCAAGTCCGTGGCGCTCGAGACGCTGGTCACGGCGCTGGCGTACGCGCACCCTCCCAGCGACCTCACGCTCGCGCTCGTCGACTTCAAGGGTGGGGCCGGACTGCGCGGCTGCATGGCGCTGCCGCACGTCGCCGCAACGCTCACGGACCTTGACGGGGCGCTCGCGCGCCGCGCGCTCGCCGGGCTGGCGCACGAGCTCCACGCACGCAAGACCGCGCTGAACCACCGACGCCTTGCTTCGATGAGCGAGTGGGAGCGCGCCGGCGGTGCGCCGCCCCGGCTCCTGGTGGTGATCGATGAGTACCAGGAGATCGTCGCGAGCCACGCGTCGTTCCTGCCCGACCTCGCCCGGATCGCGGCCCAGGGCCGATCGCTGGGGCTGCACCTGGTGCTGGCGACCCAGCGCCCGGCGGGGGCGGTGACGCCCGAGGTGAGGGCGAACGTCTCCACCACCGTCGCCCTGCGTGTCGCGTCGGCAGCGGAGTCACGCGACCTGCTGGGCACGGCGGACGCCGCCGCCATCCCCGCCTCCACGCCCGGGCGCGCGATCGTGGCTCGGGGCAGGGATCATCGCGAGGTGCAGATCGCCGTACCGAGCGCCGAGCCGTCGCCGCGCGTCAGGCGAGCGGGAGTGGCGAGCCCTCCGGGTGCGCCACTCGCCCGCGATGCCGCCGCGCGGTGGGACGGCAGCGGCCGTGCGGCTCCCCTGTGGCTTCCGTCTCTCCCTCACCGCTGGAAGCCCCCTCGCCACGCATCGGCCGGGATCGCCGTCGCACTCGTCGATCGGCCGGCCACCCGCACTCAGGAGGTCGCGGACTGGGCGCCGGAGCAGGGGCCGGCGATCATCATCGGACCGCCCGGATCGGGTCGCACCAGCGCGCTCCACGCGATCGCCGACCAGGCACAGGCGGCCGGGCTCACACCGGTGGTGCTCCCCACGGATCCACGCCTCGCCTCGCGGACGCTTGCGATCGCGTCGGCTCGCGCGGACGTCCTGGTCCTCATCGATGACGTCGAAGCGACCGCCGCGCGACTCGCCATGGTCGACGACGGCGCAGCGCTCGAGGACCTGGCTCAGAGGGCCGCGCTGCGACTGCCGACCGCGATGGCGGGCAGCCCGGCGATGCCGTTCCGTCTCGCGACGGGGGCGTTCGTGCTGGCTGTCCTGACCGGCGTCGAGCCGAGCGTCGCATCACAGTGGGGCGTGCCCCGGGCACTGATCGAGCACACCGGGCCTCCGACCCCCGGCCGCGCGCACATTCGCCACCGCGGGTCATGGGACGCCGCGCAGCTCGCCTCGGGCGAGGAGGGCGCGTCGACCCGCCTCGTTCGGCCACTTCCGCTCGAGGTCGACGGGCCGCGCCTGGGAGCGTCTCTCGGCATCGGCGGCGACGATGCCGCGCCGGTGACGGCCCCCACCGGACCGGTCACCGTCGTGGGCACGCCTGGCCCCACGCGCGATGCGGTGCTCGCCCGCCTCGAGGGCGCAGCGATCACGACCGTGGAGATGCCCGGCCTGGTCGCACCCGGCTGCCCGACGGTCGTGCTCGTCGAGCCGACCCCGCGCGCTGTGCGCCAATGCGCCCCGCATGCGTGGCGAGGGGTCACCGAGCCGCACCAGGTGCCTGGGCGCATCGTGCTGGTCCGCGACGGCTCAGCGGCAGCCGTGCAGATCCCGCGCGAATGACTGCGAGAGCGTCACGCGGCGGGAGGCTCGGGGCTGGTCGGCGCATCGTCGGGAGTCGCGCGGATCTCACGCCGCGCGTCTGCGAGCAGAGCGGCCGCTGCCAGGATGGCCGTCGCGATGACGACCGCACCGACGGCCACCGACCACTCGAGCACGGTCACGCCGGCCGCAGCCTGCAGCACCTGCCACGTGATCGCGAGACCGCGGGGCCATGCCGCTCCACGCCACAGCGACCGGCTCGCCCACACCAGCGCGATGCCGGCTCCCAGCGCCAGCGCCGCAATCGCCGCAGCCATCGCCGTGGCATCCTCGCCTGCCACCGCCCTCGCGCCGATCCAGGCGGCGACGGCGACCAGAGTGACGCCCTCGGCCGCCACCAGCACTGCCGCGAGCCGGCGCAACGGCAGGGTTGTCCCGATCGTTGTGCTCATGGACGACACGGTAACTGTTGGGGAACTGTGGAACATGACACACCGACACCCCCTTGTCATCTGTTGTTAACAATGAGAACCTTGGACCAGTGAATTCCGCGATGGCAGCGGCATCCCCCCACCACACTTGAGGGCTTTGCTGCGCCTCCGAACCCAGGAGGAACCATGGATTGGCGTAACAACGCAGCCTGTCTAGATGTTGACGACCCCGAGCTGTTCTTCCCCGTCGGCAACACCGGGCCGGCGCTCGTGCAGATCGAGAAGGCCAAGGCCGTCTGCAACACCTGCGAGGTGCGCGACATGTGCCTGCAGTGGGCGATGGAGCACAACCAGGACTCCGGGGTCTGGGGCGGCCTGTCTGAGGACGAGCGCCGCTCGCTCAAGCGCCGCGCTGCCCGCGCGCGCCGCGCCGCGAAGTAGGGACGTCGGGGCGAACACCGCCCCACGCCTCGACGCCTCCGCGCGTCAGCGCTCGTCGCCCACCAGGGCGTCGAGCTCGACGACGGAACCACCGTCGAGGCGCGTCCACGTGATCGAGCCCGAGAGCTCGTTCTCGATCAGCGTGCGGACGATCTGCGACCCCAGGCCCGACGGCTCGCCCGCGAGCCCCACGCCGTCGTCCTTGATCGAGACGTGAAGGCGGTCGTTCTCGCGCGCAGCCGCGACCGTGATGGTGCCGAACTCTCGTCCCTCGAAACCGTGCTCGACGGCGTTGGTGACCAATTCCGTGATGACGAGCGCCAGTGACGACGCGAACTGCGCCGGCACCAGGCCGAAGTCACCGTCGCGGACGATCTTCACCTGCACGCCCGGCGAGGCGACGTCGGCGGCCATCCGCATGGACCGCTGAGCCAGATCGTCGAAGTTCACGAGCTCGTCCAACGTCCCCGACAGCGTCTCGTGCACGAGCGCGATCGTCGACACGCGTCGCATCGCCTCGGCGAGCGCTTCCTTCGCCTCAGGGGCCTCGACACGACGAGACTGCAGTCGCAGCAGCGCGGCGACCGTCTGCAGGTTGTTCTTCACGCGGTGGTGGATCTCGCGGATCGTCGCGTCCTTGGTGATGAGCTCACGCTCGCGACGTCGCAGCTCGCTGACGTCGCGGCACAGCAGCACCGCCCCCGTGCGCTCGCCCTGCTCGGTCACCGGAATGGCTCGCAGCGACAGGCACGCCCCGTTCGCCTCGAGATCGGTGCGCCAGGCTGCCCGCCCCATCACGACCATCGCCAGCGTCTCGTCGATGTGCCCCTTGTCGAGCACGACCTCGCTCGTCACCCGCGGCAGAGAGCGGTTCATGAGCGACCCGGTCACGCCGAGGCGGTGGAAGCACGAGAGGGCGTTGGGGCTCGCGTACGTCACGTGCCCTGCGGCATCGAGCCTCAGCACGCCATCCCCCACGCGCGGCGCGCCGCGCCGCGGGCCCGTCACCGACGTCTGCACCGGGAACTCTCCCCGCGTGATCATGTGAAGCAGATCGTCGGCCGCGCCCTTGTAGTTGAGCTCGAGACGGCTTGAGGAGCGCGACACCGCCTGCGACACCTCACGCGTGAGGACCGCGATCGCCTTCCCGTTCATCACCACGGGCAGCGCGTCCTCGCGTACGGCATACGTCTCGTCCCAGCGGGGTTCACGAGACGCGATGATGCCGCCCTCGTCGAGAGCGCGCTGGAGGTGGGCGACTCGTCCCGCTGCCGCGCGGGTGCCCACCACATCGTCCTGGTGGACGGTCGGGCCGGTGGACGGACGGCACTGGGCGATCGCGACGAACCCCTCCGGCACCTGACGCCACATCACGAGGTCGGCGAAGGACAGATCGGCGATGATCTGCCAATCTCCCGCGAGCAATGCGAGCCTGTCTGCCTCCGCATCCGTCAACGGTCCGAATCGTTCTGCTGTCTCTCGAAGTGCTGCCACAGGGACCACCCTAGGCAATCAGAGGCGCGATACGCTGATCCCACCTCGTAAGGAACATCATGGACATCTCACACAGCCACGTCTTCGCCGCCGCCCCGGACGCCATCTCCGCTCTCCTCGCCGATCCCTCGTTCGCGAGCGCTCGCAGCGACGCGGCGGGCGCCGCCCATGCCGACGCGATCGTGGACGGCACCCCCGCGACCGGATTCTCGGTGTCGATCCGCCAATCCGTTCCCGCCTCGTCGATCCCCGCCGAGTTCCGCTCATTCGTCGGATCGCAGCTCAACGTGCGATACACCGAGGTGTGGGACCCGGCGACCGGAGACGCCCGCACCGGCACGTTCGCCGTGGAGATCGTGGGCACACCCGGCCACGCCGCGGGATCGCTGCGACTCGACCCCGAAGGCGACGGCACGCGCTTCACGGCCGACGGCACTGTGTCCGTGAGGATTCCGCTGGTCGGACCCATGATCGAGAAGGCGGTGGCCAGCGCCGTCGTGAAGGCGCTGCGCGAGGAGCTGACGGTCGCTGACGAGTGGCTCTCGCGCCGGTGACGTCGGCGCGCGCGCCCCTCGCGGTGTTCGCGGGCGGCTGTCTCGGGGGAGCCCTCCGACTCGGCATCGATGAATGGGTGCCGTCGACCGCCTCCGGCCTGCCGCTGGACATCGTCGCCATCAACCTCATCGGTGCGTTCTGCCTGGGCATCCTTGCTGCGTGGGTGCTGGTCCAGGGCGCGCGCTGGTGGGTGCCGCTCGTGGGCACCGGCGCTCTCGGGGCGTTTACGACGTTCTCCGCGCTGGCCGCGCTGCCCTGGATCGCTGAGGCCGGAGCCCTCCTCGCCGTAGGCCTGCTGTGCGCGACCCTCGTGGCCTCCGTGGCCGTCGCGGCGGCCGGTTGGCCGATCGGTGTCAGGATTGCGCTCGCTCAGGAGCGCCGCGCGGAGGAGTCGTCATGACGCCCGCGCTGTTCCTCATCGCGGCGCTCGGCTGCGGAACGGGTGCGACGCTGCGGTACGCCATCAGCCGGCTCGACCGTCACGGCCGGTTCCCGTGGCCGACGATCGTGTCCAACACCGCGGGCTCCGCGCTGCTGGGCTGCGTCGCGGCGGCGGTCATCGATGGCGGTGCGGGCGTGGGGTGGCTGCTCGTGCTCGGCGGCGGCGTCGCAGGCGGCCTGAGCACCTTCTCCACGCTCGCCGTCGATGCGGTGATCCTGTGGCGAGAGGGGCGCAGGCGCGCGCTGCTCACATACGTCACGGCCACCCTCGCGACCGGCCTCGGAGCGGCGGCGCTCGGCTGGGCGGTAGGGCTGGCGCTCGTCTGAGGCCCGCTCGTCTGACACCCGCCCGTCTGCGACGCCGATGGCGCGGCTACGTCAGCGTGCGCCCGGGACGGGGGCCACCGCTGCGCACGCGCAGCACGATCGGCCATCCCACGACGATGACGGCCACCACCAGTGCAGGCCAGGCGGTCGCCGACGATCCCACCAGCGCGACCGCGCCGAGCACGAGCGACCCGAGCAGGCCAGCGGCGGAGACGGCGATCGGCACTCTCAGCGCGGCGATGCTGCCACTCCGGCGCTGCGCCATCGCCGCGATGTTCGCCACGGAGTAGTACGTGAGGATCGTCGCCACCGACACGAGCAGCAGATCGATGCCAGGCACCCACACCAACGCCACGGCACCGACCGCGATGATGGCCTCAGCCCGCACCGGCGCTCCCTGCGCGCCCTGATGGGCGAGAACCCGGGGGAGGTCTCCTTCCCGTGCCATCGCCATCGCGGTGCGACCCGCACCTGCCATCACCGCGAGCATCGCGCCGCCGACGGCCAACGCCGCTGTGACAGTCACGAGACCCACCGGCGCACCGACGACGCTCCCTAGGGCGGCGATCGGCGCCTCGGCGACCGACGCGGTCTCGGTGACGGTGAAGGTGACCGTCGAGCCCACTCCGGCCTCGCCCACCACCGCGCCGCCATCGAACACGCCCCTGAGCACCACCGCGAGCCCGACGTACAGCGCAAGCACCCACGCGAGCGCGAGGCCGATCGCACGAGGGATCGTCCGGGCGGGGCTCACCACCTCCTCCCCCAGCGTCGCGATGCGCGCGTACCCCGCGAATGCGAAGAAGGCGGCCGATGCGCCGGCGAGCACTGCGGGCAGGCCCGTTGCCGCATCGGCCGGGCTTGCGGTGAAGGGCAGTGCGTCGAAGGATCCGTCCGTGTACTCCACCGTCGCGCCGAGCACGATCAGCGTGGCGAGCACTGCGCTCACGATCACGGCGATGGCGGTGGCGCCCGCAGCGGTACGGGTGATCCCGCGCGCATTGAGGGCCCAGCACAGCACGATCGCGCCCGTCGCCACGACCTGCGGGTGGCCCGGGAGCACGTATGTCCCGAGCACCGCCGCGCCCACTCCCACCGATGCCGTCTTGCCCACGATGAACGCGGTGCCCGCGAGGCGACCCGCGAAGTCGCCGAGCTCGGCGCGACCGTATGCGTAGGCTCCCCCCGCCACGGGATGTCGGGCGGCGAGCTGGGCGGTCGACAGCGCGTTCGCTGTCGCGACGAGTGCGGCGATCGCGAGCGCCGCGAGATACCACGAGCCGGCGCCGTGGACGTCCGCCCACATGCCGGAGAACACCCCCGCGCCCAGCATCGAGCCGACGCCGATGCCGGTGGCACCCACGAGTCCCAGCCGCCGGGGGTTCGTCACGGCGACAGCATAGGGGTGGACGCCGCCCCCGGGGCACGACGCACGCGCCCGGAACGCACGAAAGCCCGGACCATCTGGTCCGGGCTCTCGTGTGCTGTAGTAGCGGGGACAGGATTTGAACCTGCGACCTCCGGGTTATGAGCCCGGCGAGCTACCGAACTGCTCCACCCCGCGTCGGCAATCACTCACTCTACCGGACGGTTGCCACGTCACCAAATCCCCGTCGCAGCACCCCTATCGCGAGTGGGACGGCCGACCTATAGTCGGAGCGTGACCCCTCGCAGCGCTCTTCGACTCGCGGTGGTCCCCGTGATCATCCTCGCGGGCTGCGCCGGGCCGCCGGACGACTCGGCTGACGGCAGCGCCACGCCCCGGCTGATCGAGCGCGCGAGCCCCTCGCCGTCTTCTTCCCCCTCTCGCCCCGCGCCCCTGCCGTTCCGAGGCACGGAGCGCGCTGAGCCCGACGTTCTCGTGTGGTCGCAGGAGTTCGACGGTCCCGCCGGCAGCCTGCTCGACCCGGAGACGTGGCTGGTCAACGACTACGCCTCCCACCCCAGTCAGTCACTGACGTCGTGGACCGCGCGCCCCGAGAACGTCTCGCTCACCGGTGACGGCGCCCTGCGCATCACCGCGCGTGAGGAGGACTGGGAGGACCCCTACGGCACTGAGACCGACTACACCTCCGGTCGCATCGAGACCGTCGACGCGTTCCGGTACGGAAGCATCGAGGGACGGGTCAAGGCCACCGCCGGTCTCGGCACGCTCTCGGCGTTCTGGATGCTGGGCCGCTATGAGGTCGACGGCGAGACCTGGCCGGGTGCAGGCGAGATCGACATCGTCGAGCTCGTGGACGAGGCGGATCTAGTGCATGGCACCGTGCACGGCGCCACGCGCATCGACGGTCACTGGCAGCAGGGCGGCACGCGCGATGCGGAGGGCGGCTGGGCGGACGAGTGGCACGTCTACCGTGTCGAGTGGGAGCCAGAGTCCATCGAGTTCTCAGTCGACGGCGAGGTCTACTACCGGATCACCCCTGACGACCTTGCCGAGGACCAGCGGTGGAGCTTCGACGAGCCCCAGCACATCCTCGTCAACCTCGCCGTGGGCGGCTCATGGGCGTCCGACCCAGCGGACCCCTCCGTGTTCCCCGCGGAGATGCTGGTCGACTACATCCGCGTCTACGGCAGCGAACACCACCCGAGGCTGTGACCCAGGCGGGCCGAGTCTCACGGCCCGCCTGTCGCGCGACCCCGCCGGAGCGGGGTCGCGACGTCACGTCAGGGGGTGGGCTCGGGTGAGGGCGAGGCGTTCGACTCGCCAGCGGCCTCGCTCTGGATGGCAGCGATGCGCTCATCGGCCACGACCGCGTCCTCCAGCGCCGCAGCGAGCTCGTCCTGCGCGGTGCCGTAGGCAGTGAAGTCGCTGGCCTGCAGCGCGGTCTGTCCGTCGGCGATCGCCTGCTGAGCCCGCTCGAGCGCATCGCGCAGGTCCGCCTGGGCGGCCTCGAGATCGGTCAGCGTGCCCGGGTCGATCGGGGCCTCGTCGCCTTCTGCAGGCTCCTCGGCGTCCGCCGGCTCCTCACCGTCGACGGGCTCGTCGCCCGCCTCTCCAGGCGCCACGGCTTCTCCGTCCTCCGTCGGCGGTCGCGGGTCCTCGACCGCACCGTCCGCCGCACCCTCGCCGAAGACCTGGTCGAGCGCCTCCTGAAGGGTGTCCGCGAAGCCCACCTCGTCACCGAAGGAGACGAAGACCTTGCGCAGGAGAGGCACCCGGGTGCCCTCGCTGGACTGGACGTATACCGGCTGCACGTAGAGCAGTCCGCCGCCCACGGGAAGCGTGAGCAGGTTGCCGTTGACCACGTCGGTCTCGCCCTGGCGGAGCAGGTTCAGCGTGGTCTGCGCGTCCGAGTTCGAGTTGAAGTTGTTCTGGACCTGGCCCGGACCGGGGATCGTCGTGTCACGCGGCAGCTCGAGGAGCCGCAGCGTGCCGAAGCCCTCGGCGACCTCGCCCGCGGTCGACCCCGTCTCGGAGTCCACCGCGAGATAGCCGGTCAGGATGTTGCGGTCCGTGTTGCCGCCAGGGATGAAGTTGCTGGTCAGCGAGAAGGACGGCTCGTCCTGCCCGGGCATCTGGAGCGACAGGTAGTACGGCGGCTGCAATCCCTCGCCGGCCTGCACAGGGTCGGCCGGGGTCGACCAGATGTCCTGGCCGGAGTAGAAGGCCGATGCGTCCGTCACGTGGTAGCGCTGGAGCTGGTGGCGCTGGATCGAGAACAGGTCCTCGGGGTAGCGCAGGTGGCTCATCAGGTCGCTGCTGATCTCCGACATCGGCTCGATCGCGTTCGGGAAGATGTTCTGCCACGTCTGGAGGATCGGGTCCTCCTCATCCCATGCGTACAGGGTGACCGAGCCGTCGTAAGCATTGACGGTGGCCTTGACCGAGTTGCGCACGTAGTTGAGCGAGGTCGGGAACTGAGAGGTGGCCGAGCCCGCGAAGACGCCGGTCGCCTGCACCGGCGCGGAGTACGGGAACGATCCGGTGGTCGTGTAGCCGTCGACGACCCAGACGACCTCCTCGTCGACCACGGCGGGATACGTGGTCTGGTCGAGCTCGAGGTACGGCGCCACCTTCGCGACGCGCTCCAGGGGGTCGCGGTTGTAGAGGATCTGGGACTCGCTCGTGACGCGGTCGGAGAAGAGGATCTGCTCCTCGCCGAACTTGATCGCGTAGAGCACCTTCTCCACGAACGTGCCGATGCTCGGTCCGCCCTCGCCCTCGTACGTCGTGTTGATCTGCCCGTTGGGCGAGTCGTCGTCCGGGTAGTCGAGCTCCCAGGGGTTGGTGTCCGCGGGCGCTCCCACGATCGAGTAGTCGGGCAGAGTCTGGCCGAAGTAGATGCGCGGCTCGTACGGGCCCAGACCGCCGTTCGACGGGATGTTGCCCTCGTAGAAGGCGGGCTGACCGTCGACCGTGGTGCGATTGCCGTACGCAGCGACGACGCCGAACCCGTGCGTGAACACGGTGTGGTCGTTCACCCAGCTGCGGTTCTCGTTGGACAGGCCGTTGAGGTCGAGCTCGCGCACTGCGATCACGGTGTCGCGCGACTCGCCATCGATCGTGTAGCGGTCGACCGCGAGCTCATCGCCGAAGTTGTAGTACTGCTTGTTCTGCTGCAGCTGCTGGAACGCCGGACCCACGATGGTGGGGTCGAGCAGTCGGATCTGCGTGGTGGTCTCCGCGTTCGCGCGCAGCGCGTCAGCCTCCGCCTCGGTCGCCGCCTCGTACTGCATCGTCTCGATGTTGTCGAGGCCATAGGCGTACTGAGTGGCGTCGATGTTGCGCTGGATGAACGGCTCCTGGAGCGACTGCGCGTTCGGCTCCACCTGGAAGCGCTGCACCACTGCGGGGTAGATGCCGCCGATCACGAGGGCGGACAGCACCATGAGCGAGACGCCGACCGCGGGGATCCGCCAGTCGCCGCGCCAGATCACTGCGAGGAATAGCAGGCCCACCAGGACGGCGATGCCCACGAGGATGGTGCGGCCCGGAAGGATGGCGTTGACATCGGTGTAGGACGCCCCGTAGAAGCGCTCCTCCTCGGAGTTCAGCAGAGCGAACCGGTCCAGCCAGTAGTTGGCGGCGATGCCGAGCATGACGATCAGACCGGAGATCGCCAGCTGAATGCGCGCGCCCCCCGAGGCGACGAAGCCTCGCCCGCCACCGATGCCGCCGTACAGCAGGTGGACGAATGCCGCGAGGATGGTGCACAGGATCGCGATGGTGAGCACGAAGCCGGAGAGCGTCTGCAGCACCGGCAGAGTGAACACGTAGTACGACGCATCGAGACCGAACTCGGGATCCGCGACCCCGAACTCCTCGTGGTTCAGCCACGCGAGGAAGTCCACCCAGCGCGCGGACATCGCGAGGCCGGCGATGAGTCCCACGAACGCGGGAAGCGCCACCATGGCGATCTTCTCGAGGGGCTGAATCTGCTCGCGGTACTGGTCGAGCGTGGTGCGCTTGCCCGTGACCGCGGGTCGCACGCGACGCGCCACCCAGAGCGTGATCCAGACGGCGAGGGCGGCGATCAGACCGAATCCGAAGAAGAGGACCGCACGGGTGATCCACTGGGTCGTGAGCACCTCGGCGAAGCCGAGCTGTCGGTACCACGCGATCTCGGTCCACACCTGCGCGGCGATGATGGTGAGCACCACGAGGACGGCCACCACGATCCCGGTCACAAGCATCGGAGAGCGGCGCCTGGGCGCCTGCATCGGGCGCGGCGGGGTCGAACGGCGGTCGTCGTCGAACGTCACAGAGGTGTCCTTCTTTGGGGTTGATTCAGTTCAAGGGTAGTTCAGGGCGAGCGGCACGACTGCAGGCTGTCGGTGTCGCCGCTGCCAATGCCGATGATCGCGGCATAGGCATCGTCCAAGGTCTCCACTGAATAGACGTCGAGACCGGCTGGGACGTTCCCGATGACCTCCCCGCAGTTGTCCGCAGGAGCGAGGAAGTAGTCCGCGCCGGCGTCCACGGCACCGTGCATCTTCATGGCGATGCCGCCGATCGCGCCGACATCCCCCGACGCGTCGATCGTGCCCGTGCCGGCCACACGCGCATCGGCGAGCTCATCCGCCTCGGTGAGCATGTCCATGATCGCGAGCGAGAACATCAGCCCTGCGCTGGGTCCGCCCACCGAGTCGATCTGGACCGAGACGTCGATGGGGAGCTCGAAGCCGGGATCGATGCCGAGCCCCATGAGCGCCCCGCCGGCGCCGTCGTCCAAGGTCGCGAATGCGACCTCCGCGGTCTGGCCGCCGCGCACATAGGACACGCTCACGTCATCTCCGGGGGTGACGTCGGCGAGCACGTCCGCCAGCGCAGAGAACGTGGGCACGTCCTGACCATTCAGCGCCACGATCACGTCGCCTGGCTCCAGCAGTCCGGTGGCGAGCGAGGTGGGGATGACCTCGGCGACCTCCAGCTCGGCCGGCACCGGCTGATCGAGCGCCTCGAGAGCGGCGACCGTCGCCGATTCCTGAGATGTGATCCACGCTTGGGCCGACTGCTCCTCGAAGACTTCCTCCTCGTCCGGCGTCCCGAAGACCTCCTCCTCAGGCACGACGTAGCGGGCCTCGTCGGCCCAGCCGCGCAGCACACGGCCCAGCGTGAAGGCAGAGGAGCTTCCGCGCGCGACAGAGACGGTGGTGAGGCGCAGCTCGCCTGACGCGGGGAAGGTCGGTGCACCCTCGATCTCCACCAAGGGCACGCCCTCCACCTCCGATAGCGTGTCGAAGGTGGGGCCGGGTCCTCCGATGGCGAACGGCGCGGGGAGGATGGACAGCACGGCGATCAGCAGCGACGCGCCGAGTCCGGTCGCGGCCAGCACGAAGGAGCGGCGATCCAAGGGGTCGCCGGAGACGTCGGTGATGGTGTCTCCGCCAGCGCCGTCGAGCAGGACGGGCGGCGGTGGGGGTGCGGCGCTCACGCGCACCATCATTGCTCATAGCGAACGACGTGCCCAAATGGCCGAGCTGTTCGTTACCTTGGACAGACGTGCGCGCCAGGCGCCCGCCGCGAACTCCAGGAGCCCTCAGTGACCGACGACCAGACCCCGTGGATGCGCCTGCTGCGCGAACTGTTCGGAGACGACGCGGAGGCAGCGCTCGAGGAGCTCGAACGCATGGGCATGGATCCCGCTGCTCTCGCTCAGGCGAGCGGCATGCTGTCCAACCCGGCCATGCTCGACCACGTCCTCGGGCAGATCCGGTCCCTGGTGGCGCAGTCGCAGGGCGAGGACGTGAACTGGCAGCTCGCTCACGACGTCGCTCGCGGCGTGGCGGCACAGGGCGGCGACCCCACAGTGACGGCTCACGTCGCCTCGGAGCACCGTGCGGCCGTGTCCCGCGCCGAGCTGTGGCTCGATGCCGCCACCGACTTCGATCCCTCGGGACGCGAGCCCCGGGTGTGGAGCCGCGCCGAGTGGATCGAGGCGACCATGCCGACGTGGCGCGTCCTCGCGGGGCCTGTCGCCACCAGCGTCTCGAAGGCGCTCAGCGGCATCCTCGGAGCAGAGGGCGGCGGCACCGGCCTCGGCGCCGAGTCCTCCGCACTCGTCGGCTCGGTGAGCCCCACCGTCTGCGGCATGCACGTGGGGCAGGCGGCTGGCGAGATGGCCCGCGACGCCTTCGGCGCGACCGACCTGGGATTCCCGCTGCTCGCCGAGCCTCGCGTCGTGCTGGTGCCCAGCGCGATCGACGCTTTCGCCGGGGGCCTGGGCGTGCCGGAGGACGAGGTGCGCGCGTACATCGCCCTGCGCGAAGCGGCGCACGTGCGTCTGTTCTCTGCGGTCCCCTGGCTTCCCGGCCACCTCCACACGCTCATCGAGAAGTACGCCGCCGGCATCAGCATCGACGTGGAGGCGCTCGACGAGGCTGTGCGCGACGTCGGCTTCGAGGAGCCCGCGAAGATGCAGGAGGCTCTCACTCAGGGCATCTTCGCCTCCCACCACAGCGACGAGCAGCGCGAGACGCTCGCGTCCATCGAGACGCTGCTCGCCCTCATCGAAGGGTGGGTGCAGGAGGTCACGGTGCGCGCCGCTGCTCCGCACCTGCCCTCCATCGGCGCGCTCCGCGAGATGATGCAGCGCCGACGCGCCACGGGCGGCCCGGCCGAGGACGCCTTCGCGACGCTCCTCGGTCTCGAGTTGCGGCCCCGCCGCCTGCGTGACGCCGCTGCTCTGTGGGCACGACTGAGCCTCGAGGCGGGGCCCGAGGAGCGCGACCGCGTATGGGCGCACCCTGACGTGCTTCCGGGCGCGGCGGCGCTGGACGATCCGCAGGCGTGGGTCGCGCAGTGGCTCGGTGGCGCCGAGGAGGACGATGTCGACCGTGCCCTGGAGGCGCTGCTGGCCGAGGGACTCGGCGACGGGTCGCCAGCGTCTGATCCGGATGATGGCGAGCAGGATCCGGGAGCGTCCGGAACTCCCGGGGGCGCCCCGGACGGCGGCTCTCCGCGCCGTTGACTCTCGCCACCGGACGACACGGCACGCGCGCGCTTGTCCCGCATTGTCGTGGTGTCCGTCTACGCTTGTGGTGATCGGCCCGCAGGGGCCACCGGAGCCGGGTGCGCAACGCGCCCGGCGAGCAAGCGAAGGAGATGCCTCATGGCTGACGAAACTTACAAGGGCGAGTTCTACTGCGTGAAGTGCAAGGAGAAGCGCGAGACCGAGGGCAACGTCGTCGTCTCGGAGAACGGCCGCCGCATGGCGAAGGCCGTGTGCCCCGTCTGTGGCACCAAGCTCAACCGCATCCTCGGCAAGGCGTAACCTCCGCCCCACCGCATCGTTGAAAGCGGGCCGCCCCACCGGGGCGGCCCGCTTTCTGCTGTCTGGGGTCCCGTCGGGTCCGGGGGCGCCCACCGCGGTGTCCCTGTGGATAACGCGCGGCGTGCCGGCTCCCCTGCCACGCTGACCAGATGCACCTCAACCCTGCGGCTCCCGTGCTCGCGCTGCCCGGCACCGGACTGCAGGTGGGCTGGGACGCGCCCCTCGTGCTGACCACCACGACCCCTGGCGAGGCTCGGTTCCTCCGCTCGCTCGAGGGCGGCAGGCGCGTCGGCGCGGCCGAGCGACGCAAGCATGCCGACCTGCTGCGGCGACTGGCCGCCCACGGCCTCCTGGCGAACGACGATGAGCCGCGCCCGGACTCTCCGTGTGTGCGCATTCACGGCGCGGGTGCGCTCGGCACCGAGGCCGCGGTGGCGGTCGCGCGTGCGGGGCTGGCGCTGACGGTGGTGGACCAGGATCGTGCCAGGGCCGGCGCCGCGCCTCATCTGCCGGACCCCGACTGCGGTGCCGTGGCGCACGCGCGCGTGCGAGAGGCCGTGCCGACGGCACAGCTGCGGGGGGCACACGCGGATGCGGCGCTCGATGTCCTCATCTCATCGGGCCCGGCCGTCGCCAGGGCGCGGGCGCTGCTGTCCGCCAACCAGCCGCATCTGCTCGTCGAGTGCAGCGAGGCGTCGGTGCGCGTGGGTCCACTGGTGGTGCCGGGGACCACCGCGTGCGCCACCTGCCTGGGACTGACGGAGACCGAGTCTCGTGGCGACTGGCCAGTGCTGGCGCTGCAGAGCGATTCCAGACGTCCGCGTGTCGATCCGGTGGCGGCCACGATCGCGGGAGCACTGGCCGCCCACGAGGTCATCGCCTTTCTGGCGGGCCGCGCCGCCACGACGTGGCGCGTGAGCACCGGGGGCGTGACCACGCTCGCACCGACGGCCCCGCATCCCGACTGTCGCTGCACGGACGACGCGGTGCACGCCATCACCCGGGACGCACCTGCCGGCGTCTGACCCCCGTCAGTTGTCGGCGACGACCCTCAGGATCTGTGCGCCGAACTGGTCCAGCTTGGACGCGCCCACGCCGCGGACGCTCGCCAGGGCACCGATGGTCGAGGGGCGCTGCTGAGCGATCTCGACCAGCGAGGCGTCGGTCAGCACCGTATAGGCCGGCTTCGAGGACTCGCTCGCAAGGTCCAGGCGCCAGGCGCGCAGCGCCTCGAAGAGGTGCGCCTGGTCGGCATCGAGATCGGCGACCTTTCCTGCGGCCTTGGCTCGGCGCGTGGGGGTGCGCCCCGCCTCCGGCCACCAGCGCTCCAGGAACCGCGTGCGCTTGCGGCTGGCGCGCCCGCCGGCCTTCCGCGACCGCGCGAAGCTCAGCATGAGGTGCTCGCGTGCTCGGGTGACGGCGACGTAGAGCAGACGCCGCTCCTCTTCCACGGCCTCAGGCGCCTCAGCGAGGGAGATCGGCATCAGGCCTTCCGAGCATCCCACGATGAACACCGCGTCCCATTCGAGGCCCTTGGCCGCGTGCATGGTCGTGAGCGTCACTCCTTCGACGGCGGGCGCGTGCTGCGCCTGCGCGCGCTCGCCGAGGTGTTCGACGAACTCCCGCACCGTCGCGCTCCCTCCCCCGTCCGCGTCGAAATCATCCGCGAGCTGCACGAGAGCCTGCAGCGACTCCCAGCGTTCCCTCACCGCTCCTCTGGCCGAAGGCGCCTGCTCGCTCCATCCCGCATCGGCGATCGCGTCGCGCACCTGCTCACCGAGCGGCGCCTCGGTCGCGCTCACGGCTGCGCCACGCAGCAGCACCATCGCCTTGCGGACCTCCTCACGGTCGAAGAACCGGCGGCCGCCTCGGATCAGATAGCCGATGCCGCGGTGGGCGAGGGCGTCCTCCAGCTCCTCCGATTGGCTGTTGGTGCGGTACAGCACGGCGATCTCGGAGGCGGAGATTCCGGAGGCGATGAGCCGCTCGATCCGTTCCGCCACGGCAGCCGCCTCGGAGGAGTCGTCGTCGTACGCCGTGAACGAGGGGTCCGGGCCCGAGGGTCGCTGTGCGACCAGCTCGACCCCCGTGCGGGCCGACCCACGAGCCGCCATCAGTCCGTTCGCAAGGTTCACCACCTGCGGGGTCGACCGGTAGTCGCGCACCAGCCGCACCACCGTCGCGTCCGGGTGGGTGCGCGGGAAGTCGAGCAGGTGCCGCGGCGATGCCCCGGCGAACGAGTAGATGGTCTGGGCCGGATCGCCCACGACGCACAGCTCCTCGCGGCCTCCCAGCCACTGATCCAGCAGGAACTGCTGAAGTGGCGAGACATCCTGGTATTCGTCGACGACGAAGTGCCGGTACTGACGGCGGATCTGCTCGCCCACCTCGCCATGGCGCCCGATCATGTCCGCGAGCAGCAGGAGGATGTCCTCGAAGTCGAGGACCACCGCCTCGGTCTTCGCCTCCTCGTAGGCGCGCATGACGTCGGCCACCTGGCGTCGCTCGACGCCTGCGGGCGCGGGGCGTCCGGCATCGGCCGTCACCTGGGGGTAGTCCTCCGCGCCGACCAGCGAGACCTTCGCCCATTCGATCTCGCTTGCGAGGTCGCGCACGGTGAGCCGGTCCGGGCTGAGTCCCACCTGCCGGGCGGCGCGGCCCACGAGAGAGGCCTTCTGCTCGACCAGCTGCGGGATCTGGCCGCCGACCACCTGCGGCCAGAAGTAGCTGAGCTGGCGCAGCGCAGCCGCGTGGAAGGTGCGCGCCTGGACGCCCTGCGCCCCGAGCGCCCGCAACCGCTCACGCATCTCGCCGGCCGCGCGCGCGGTGAACGTCACCGCCAGCACCGACTGCGGGTTGTAGGCGTTCACGCGGACCCCGTACGCGATCCGATGCGTGATCGCGCGCGTCTTGCCCGTGCCCGCACCCGCGAGCACGCACACGGGCCCGTGAAGGGCGGTGGCGACGTCGCGCTGCTCGGGGTCGAGCGCGTCGAGGATCTGGTCGGCTGACATCACCGGCATTGTGTCAGGCCGCGGTGACACCGGGCGACGGACGGCGCCCGTCACGGCAGGGTCGAGCCGTACCACTCCTCGAGCAGGCGGCGGGCGATCGAGCCGGGGGGTGCGAGCACCAGCGTGCCATCCGCGACTCGCGCGTCGAGCTCGGCGCGCGAGACCCACATCGCCTCGGAGATCTCGTCATCGTCGAGGACGAACGCGGGGTCATCGACACGCGCCCGGAACCCGACCATCACGGAGGCGGGGAACGGCCACGGCTGCGACCCCGCGTACGTGAGGTCGTGCAGCACCAGTCCGGACTCCTCGGCGACCTCGCGATGCGCGGCCTGCTCGAGGCTCTCCCCCGGCTCGACGTAGCCCGCAAGGTGAGAGAAGCGATTCGCGGACCAGTGACTCGCGTGTGCCATGAGCATGCGGTCCTCGCCGTCCGTGATCGCGACGATCACGGCGGGGTCGGTCCGCGGGTAGTGGTCCCTCTGGTCGGTCGGGCACCGGCGCACCCAGCCGCCCATGCGCGGCTCGGTCGCGCTCCCGCACAGCGCACAGCGCGGGTGTGACGCGTGCCAGGCGGAGATCGCCACCGCGGTGGTCGCGAGCTCGCGGTCGCGCGCTCCGTCCGCGCCACGCGCCGCGAACATGCCGAGCAGCTCCCGCAGGGGGGTCATGCGCGCACCGGGGCCGCCGATGTCGAGCGGGCCATCGGGCACGACCGCGACGAGCTCATGCTCGCCGTCGCGTCCCAGGTAGATCTCGAGCCCGTGCGCAGGGCGCTCGGACGGCGGCAGTTCGACGACGTCGCCGTCGATCGCCAGCACCGCGCCATCGCGCACCACCACGGCGTGGGCGTGGGTCGTGTCCACGAGCTCGCGGCGCTCGCTTCCCCGGTCGATGATCAGGGGCTGGTCGAGCAGCAGATGGCGATTCACGCGATCACGCTACGCCACCGGCCACAGTCAGTCCCACTCGCGGCGCTCACGAACCCCGACACGGCTCGACGCGAGTGACGGCGCCGCAGACGGGCGGCCGGACGGGTCGCACGGGCGGGCGGCGTGGACTGTGGCATACGGTCGGGCGAGGTCCTATCGTGAGGGCGTGCCACGTTCGCCGCTCGCCCTCGCCGCTCTCGCGTCTGTCGCCGTCCCTGGACTCGATGTGTACGACGTGCTGCGGAGCCCCCACACCGATGCAGACTTCGATGTGGTGGTCGTGAAGGACGCGACCGGCACGCGATGGATCGTCCGGGCACCCAAACGCCCTGCTGCCGGTGCGGCTCTCGAGGCGGAACGAGGCCTCCTCGACGCTCTGGCGCGCGCCCATGACACAGGACTGCTCTCGTTCGACGTGCCGCGGCCGCGCGGCACCGCGTCCCTACCGGAGGCGGAGGGCGGGCGTGCCGTCGTCTACTCGGAGGTCAGCGGCAGCGCGCTCGTGCTGTCGCGGCTCGAGCCCGGGCCAGGCCTCTCGGCCGCGGTGGGACGCGCTCTTGCGCAGGTCCACGAGCTGTCGCCGTCGCTGGTCGAGGACGCCGGCCTGCCCGCCTACTCCGCCGAGGAGTATCGCGCGCGGCGCATGGCGGAGCTCGACGCCGGCATTCAGACGGGTCAGGTTCCTCCTCGGCTGGCAGATCGGTGGGAGCACCAGCTCGAGAACGTGGCGTGGTGGCGATTCGAACCCACCGTGGTGCATGGCGACCTCGGCGAGCACCAGATCATGGTGACCGGCGACCGCGTCTCCGGAATCGTCGACTGGATGGACGCCCGGGTGGCGGATCCGGCCGACGACCTCGCATGGCTGGTCGCCGCCGCCCCGGAGGACTCGCTCGAGTCCGTGGTCGAGGCCTATCGCATGGCTCGGCGCGAGACCCGTGACCCGCACCTGCTCGACCGCGCCCGACTGTCGTCGGAGCTCGCGCTCCTGCAGTGGATGATGTACGGCGTGCGGACCGAGAACGACGACGTCATCTCGGACGGCGCCGGCATGCTCGCCGACCTCGAGGCCCTGCTGTTCGACGACGAGGGCTGATCACTCGTCGCCGGAGATGAGCGCGATGATCTCTTCGCGCGACAGGAGTGCGCGAGGCTTCACCGTGACGTCGTCGGCCACGTAGTAGAACGCCGCATCCACCTCGTCGAGCGCGATGCCCTTCCACTCCGACCACGCCAGCCGGTACACCGCCAGCTGCACCTCGCGGGCGGCACGCTCGTCCGGATCGCGCGGCGGACGGCCGGACTTCCAGTCGACCACGGTCACGCGGTCCAGTCCCCCGCCGGCCGGGAACACTGCGTCGATGCGCGAGCGTATCGTCACCCCGGCGAGCGGAACCTCGACGTCCACCTCGACATCACTCGGCTGCCTGCTCGCCCACTCCGAGGCCGCGAAGGTCGCCCTGAGCCCTGCGACGTCCGCCGACACGTCGCCGTCCGGGTCCAGGTCCTCGGGCGCGAGAAGGGGCACATGGCCGTACTGAGTCTCGATCCACGCGTGGAGGGCGGAGCCGCGCTGGGCGGCCAGCGACGGCTCCTGCGGCACCGGCCTGCGCAGCTGGATCGCGAAGGCGTCCCGGTCGCGACGCATCGCGACGAGCGCCGATGCCGACAGGTGCGCAGGCAGCGGAACCTCGGGCGGTCCGCTCATCCGGCGCTCGCGCTCGTCCAGCATGGCCGCGATCTCGGCCGCCAGCGGCAGGTGCGCGGGCTCCACCCCGTCGGGTGCGCCGCGGCGCACGGCAGCGGCCAGCGAGCGTCGACGCGCACGCGCAGGTGAATCGGGCCGCGGCCAGGCGCCCACGTGCAGCGGTGGCTCCGGCGGCTCGGCGTCGTCCTCGGGCTCCGGCGCCCAGTCAGCGTCGCTGAGGAGCCCTGCGTCAACGAGCTCCGTCACGAATGGTGACGGCCTTCGCACCGTCCGACCGCCCGCATACCAGGAGCCGGACACCAGCACGTGGCTTCGCGCGCGGGTGAGAGCGACGTAGAACAGACGTCGTTCCTCATCGAGCCGGTGCAGGCCAGCCGCCGTACGGAAATTGGTGATGGTGTCGCCCAGGCTCGCGTGGTCGACCGCGCGGTGCACATGCCAGTCCGGGAGGCTGCGGGCGTCCATGCGGAGGGCCCACGGCACTTCAGGGTCCCCGCTCAGCCACGCGCCGTCCTCGTGCTTGCCATGGAAGTGCATGAACATCGGGAAGCGGCCATCGGTGGCTCCGGGCACGGCCACCACGTCCCACTCGAGCCCCTTGGCGGAGTGGACGGTGAGCACTTGCACCGCCCCCGGCTCGGGATCCTTGACGGGGGCGTCGAGTCCGCGCTCCTCGCTGCGCGCGGCGTCCAGCCAGTGCAGGAAGGAGCCGAGCGTCGCGTGCTCGGCGCCCTGCGCGAAGGTGCGGGCCGCGTCCAGGAACGCGTCCACGTTGCGGCGCACGCGCCCGTCGGGCCGCGCGACCTCAGCCTCGATGTCCAGACACCACACCCGCTCGGCGAACGCGATGAGCTCGGTCAGCGGCAGGTACGTGTGCTCGCGCAGCTGCCTGATCGCCCGCCGCAGGCGCTCGAGGCGGGATCGTGCCTCGCTGGTCAGGGCCCGGTCCTCGTACGAGACCCATCCGACGGGCGGGAGGTCTTCGAGCGCATCGACGATGCTGGGCGCGCCCTCGCGCTCCGCCCGGCCACCCGCGATCACCTCGGCACGGTCGCGCAACGCCATCAGGTCACGCGGGCCCAAGTTGACGCGCTCGGACGTGAGCAGCCGCATCAGCGCGTCACCGCGGGACGGATCGTGCGCCACCTCGAGCAGCGCCACGAGGTCGGCCACGTCGGGCGTGTCGAGCAGCCCGCCCAGTCCCACGACCTCGTAGTCGACGCCCCGGCGCTCGAGCTCGTCGACCACGAGAGGGATGGTCGCGCGACGGCGGCAGAGCACCGCTGCCTCGACGATGCGGGGCGTGGCTCGACCGGCACCGTCCGTGACGAATGCGCCGTCGGAGCCGCGCCACGGCCGCCCATGACCCAGCGCCTCTCGGCGTGCGAGCAGGTAGTCGACGACGACGGTGGCCTCGTCCTCCTCGGTGGCCGCCATGTGGGCCTCGACCCCAGGGGCGTCCCGCGTCGGCTCTGGCCTTCCTTGGAGCGCCGCTCGTGACACGAGCCGCTCGACGGGAACGCTGGTGGCCTCGCGCAGCGGCTCAGCGGACGCATTGGCCACGTCCAGGATCGCGCCCTCGTTGCGCCACGAGACGGACAGGCTCGCCTGTCGGACGCACTCAGGACCCCCGAACAGCGTCACGAAGTCCTCCAGCGCGGCCGCGGACGCCCCTCGGAATCCGTAGATGGCCTGGTTGGGGTCCCCGACCGCCATCACCGGGTGCTCCGCGCCGAACATCTCTCCGAACAGCCGCAGCTGGGCAGGGGACGTGTCCTGGAACTCGTCGAGCAGCACCGCCCGGTACCGCGACCGCTCGATCTGCTGGACGGCCGGCAGGCCAGCCAGGTCGACGGCGACGGCCACCTGGTCGGAGAAGTCGAGCAGCGCGCCCTCGTGCTTGCGCCTCTGGAAGTCCTCGACGAGATCGGTCATCCCGAGCAGGGTGCGCAGCTTGCCGATTCGGCCCGCAAGCGTCGCGGTCATGGTTCCGGGGATGCCGTCGCCGACCTTCTTGGGGAGGCCCTCGACGAACGACAGCGTGTCCGCCAGCCACTCCCGCATCGCTGCGGGACTGACCCCGTGCTCGCGCATCTGCGCCGCGAGCCGCGGCAGCGACCCGCGCACCGTGCCGGGAGCCGCGTCCGTCTCGAGCGCCGCAGTCCACTCCTCCAGAGCACGTGCCGCGAGCTGCCACAGGGCGGCGTCCGTCACGACGGTCGAGTCTGGGTCCACGCCGACCCGCAGGCCATGCTCGGAGGCCAGCGCCGCGGCATAGGCGTTGTAGGTGGCGACCGTCGGCGCGGGCCGCTCGGGATCGCGGCGCCGACGCTCGCGACCGTCCGGGCCGGTCTCGACCGCGTCCCACACGCGGGAGATGCGCTCGTCGGCGCGTTCGGCGATCTCGGCGGCCGCCTTCCTGGTGAAGGTCAGGCACAGGATCTCGTCGGGAGCGATGTCGGTGCCGAACAGCTCTTGGGCATGGTCCAGCAGGTAGACGATGCGCATCGACAGCGTCTCCGTCTTGCCGGAGCCCGCTCCGGCCACGACGAGCATCGGCTCCGTGCCGGCACCGATGATGGCGGCCTGCTCCGCGGTGGGTGGCCGGCCGGGGGCGATCAGCTCCGCGAGCGCCTCGACGCGCCGTCCCTGGCCCTTGACGATGCCGTCGTCGGTCACGAGTCACTCACCTGACCCCCGACGGCGTGCGCCGGGCATGATCGCCGGATGGGGCAGTGCGCGCACATGGGGTTGGGCGTGGCGAGGAACGTCTGGGCGCGCATGGCGCCCACCGCGGAGTCGAGCTCAGCGCGGGCCTCGGTCTCATCGATCGCGGCCTGCGGAACGACCGAGCCCTTGCGCGCCGCACCGTCGCCGACGAACACCAGCGCAGCATCGGTCGCGCGGGAGACGCCCTCGAACGCGCCGTGGTTCGCCACGAGCTGGTAGAGCATCAACTGACCATGGTCAGCCGCCTCCGCCGCGGTGATCTTGCGACCGGTCTTGAGGTCCACGACGCGTGCCACGTCGCCCACGATCTCCACCCGATCGGCGATGCCGGACACCCGGGCCTTGCCGAACACCACTCCGAAGCCCTGCTCGACCATCACGCGATCCGCGGTCACCCCCTCGAGATAGCGCGCAAGCCGGCGCACCATGTCCCGTGCGCTGTCCAGCTGGAGCCGCTCGAGCCAGGTGTCCGTGCCGCCGATCTCCTTCCAGCGACGCTCGAGCTCCGCGAGCATCGTGTCCTCGCCACCGTCGGGGAACTCTGCGGCGATCTCGTGGACGAGCAGGCCCACGTGCTGCGCATCGCTGCTCTCGATCGTCCCGCCGGCAGTCTCGAGAGCCCACTTCAGGGCGCACGCGCGCACGGCGTCGAGGCGCGAGGGGGAGACTCGCACTTCCGCGTCCTCATCCCAGAAGCCCTCGGTCGTCGTGATCTCCGCGACCCCGTGCCACTCGGCCGGGTCTGCTCCCGGCACTCCGGCGTCGATCAGTCGGGCCAACTGAGCCGACGCACCCTCGAGCGTGGCGGCCGCCCCGCCGTCCGCGGGGTCGTCGTCGAGCCGCCGTGTGGCCTCGAGTCCGTCGATGCGGAGCCTGGCGACCGCGCCACGCAGGTCGGCGACGCCCCGGGCGGCAGAGGCGTCCGACCTCGCCACTCCCGCGGCGTCCTCGATCAGCGGCAGGTAGCGAGACGGCCGGGCTTCGCCGTCGTCGACCGCGGTGACGATCAGCCGGTGGCGCGCCCGGGAGACGGCCACGAGCAGCGCCCGAGTCTCGTCGTCGAGCACTGCGCGGCGCGCGCCGTGGAGGTCCCGCGGGCCGCGAGCGCTTGCGACCTGGTCGTTCGTGACCGGCCCGTCCGCGACGAGCTCCGCGAAGGCCTGCGCACCCAGCACCGAGTCACGTAGACGGAGGTCCGGCCATGCCCCCTCCTCGACCCCCGCCACGGCCACGACGTCCCACTCCCGCCCGGCCGCGGAGGCGGGGGTGCAGAACGACACCACATCGGTCGATTGGCCCCGGGCTCCCAGCGAATCGGCAGCGAAGTCCTGGCCCTCGAGATGAGCGAGAAAGGCCGTGGCGTCGGCCTGCGGCAACCGTTCCGAGTAGGTCTGGGCCGCGCGCATGAGCGCGATCACGGCATCGAGGTCCGCGTCGTCTCTCGCGGATCCCGCAATCGCCGACTCTCGCCACGAGTCGGCGACGCCCACCGCGTCCCACGCCGCCCACAGGACCGCGCCGGGAGTCGCGCCCGGCTCACGCGACCGCGCCTGCACGGCGGCCACCGCCCGCGATGCGCGCGCGGCGTGCCGGGCCTCGGGCACGTCCAGCGACGCCCACCGGGCGGGGTCGGCCATGGCCTCGACGAGCAGCTCTGCGCTGGACCGACCGCCACCGCCGGACCGCTCCTCCCGTACCAGGGCACGCCGCAGTCGACGCAGCGCGACGGCATCGAGGCCGATGAGCCTGGAGCCGAGCACGTCGAGGGCGCGGTCCTCGTCCCATTCGTCCCCCAGGCCGATGCGCACGATGTCGAGGAGAGGCGCCACGGATGGCTCGCGGTGGAGCGCCGTGCCGTCGCCGAGCGCCTCGCAGGGGATGTCGGCGCCGAGCAGGTCCGACCGCAACGCGCGCAGCTGCGCGCTCGACCGCGCGATGACCGCCATGCGTCCCCATGGGGTGGACGGCCCGTCAAGGCCGTGGCGAGCCCGCCGGAGCGCCGCGGCGATGGCGCGCGACTGGCCGAACGCGTGGGCGGCAGTGAGCACCGTCACCGCCGGTTCCGCGGGGGGCACCAGGCGGTGAGCGGCGCGGGCCGACCCCACCCCCTTCACGCCGATGCGCTCGGCGACGGCGGCGGCGACCCTGGTCAGTGCGGGCGCCTGACGGTGGGCCTCGGTGAGCTCGACATGCCGCGCGGGACCCAGCGCACCACCCACCGCCTCGGCGAGGCCGTGCGGCCGAGCGCCACGATAGCCCTGCACCGCCTCATCCGCGTTCCCGAGCAGCATCAGACGGGCGCCCCGCATCGCCATCGCGTGCAGCAGCGCCGTGGTGGCGGCGGTCGAGTCCTGGTGATCGTCGACGATCACGACGTCCCAGGTGGGAACGGGACCATCGGCGACGTCATGCCAATGCTCCAGCACCCACGCCGCCTGAGCGGCCACGGTCGCGGGGTCGTGCCGCTCGCCCTGGTCCGCCGGCATGGTGCGGAGCGCAGTGACGAGCTCGTACTCGTCCATGACTGCGGCGGCAGCGACCCATTCCGGGCGCTCGGCTCGCTCGCCGAGCTCGCGCAGCTCGCCTGCGGTGCGGCCCGACTCGGCGGCGCGCATCAGCAGGTCGCGCAGCTCGCCACGGAAGCCTGGCAGCGCGGTGGACTCGGGAGGCACCACTCCCGTCCAGTCGACGCGCGCGCCCTCGCCGCGAGCATGGCCCGCGAGCAGCTCGCGCAGGATCGAATCCTGTTCCGCCCCCGTGATGAGCGCCGGAGGAGGACGATCCAGGGAATGCGCCTGTGCCGTGAGCACCATGTGCGCCGCTGAGGCCGACGTGCGCACCATCGGGACTCCGGTGGGCCGGCCCATCGCGACGCTCACACGGTCCCGGAGGTCCGCCGCGGCCCTCCGTGTCGGGGCGATCGCCAGCACGCGCTCGGGCCGCATCCCAGCGTCGACCGCGGACACGGTCGCCGCGAGCGCGGCGGTGGTCTTTCCGGTGCCGGGTGCGCCGGTGACCACCACGTGCTCCGGGCCGGCGACGACGGCGCTCACTGCCGACCGTTGTCCCTCATCCAGGGGAGGGCCGATGGGCGAGGGTCCGGGGGCGACGAGTCGGATCCGGGTCATGGCATCACCTCACCACACGGTTCCGACATGCCGGCACGGGGGCACGGGGGCACGGGGTCAGCGGTCCGCGGTGGCACCGGTGGTCGGCACGGCTGCATCGGTGCGGCGGGACGCGACATGCTCGAGCACGAGCAGCGCGCCCACGGCCGCGATCCCCACCACGAACAGGGCGATGACGGGCCCGAGGTCACCCGACGGCGCCTGCAGTGACGCGTCGTCGCCCTGCCACGGCCACAGCGCCCGGAGCGATCCCAGCATCAGGCCGGTCATGGTGGCGAGCGTCAGCGCATGGTGGTGCGCGAGCATCCACTGCAGCCCGGTGACGAACACCGCGAGGCCCATGACGGCGCCCGCGGCGAAGACTCCGAGATAGGCCAGGTTGCGGTCGTTGACGGCCGCCAGCGTCGACGCGTACATCCCGAGCACCAGCAGCAGGAAGGACCCGGACACGCCCGGCAGCACGAGCGCACAGACCGCGAGTGACGCCGCCCCCATGACGAGCCACAACGACGGATCCGCGCGCTCGACGCCCGTCAGTCCGGTCAGCAGGAACGCGGCCACGGCACCCGCGACGGCGACGGCGACCTCGCGCGCTCCCCACCGGCCCACCATGCGCGTGGGAACGATGAGCGACGCAACGATGAGACCCGCGAAGAGCGCCCGCGTCTGCACCGGGTGATCCTCGATGAGCGGCGCCAGCGTCGCGGACACGAGCACGATCGCCGTGAGCATGCCCACGCCCACCGGGAGGATCACGCCCCAGCGGACGCGAGCGAAGTGTGCACGCGACCGCTCCAGGCCGGTGCGGCGCAGCAGTCCCGTGGCCCCAGTGACGACCCCTCGCACGAGCTCGCCTGCGGACGTGATGAGGGTCTCATAGACGCCCACGACGAGCGCCAAGGTCCCGCCCGAGACCCCGGGGACGACCTCGACGGCTCCGATCACACCACCGCGCAGCACGTTGAGCCCGGCGGTGCCGAGGCGTCGCCGTCGGCTGGGCGCGGCGTGGTCGGCGGGAGCGAGGTCGGGCATGCCGGGGAGTCTACCGACGCCGCGCGCCGTGCCACCCCTGGCGGTGCGCCCTACCCCTCGTCGTCGCGCGTGGCGGCCGTGGCATCGGCCGACGGGCTCGGCTCTGGCACGGGCTCGTCGGGCCACGGCCAGGGGTTCGGATCACAGTCCCCGGCGAGGTCGCTCTGATCGGCCATGACCAGCGCTCGACCGGACGTGCACTCGACGTCCTCATCGCCCAGGGCGTGGCCCACGAAATGGTTGATCAGGTAGGCCCGAGCGCCCGACCGGTCGTCTCCGTAGGCGTCGAGTCCCCGGAGCCAGTCGTAGTGGTTGAGCATCACGAGCCCCTGGTCCGCACAGCTGGTCGCCTCGGCCGAGGCATCGGGATCGGCCGATGCGGCGGTGGAGGGGTCCACCGCCGGCTCGGGCGTCGCCGACGGGTCGACGAGCGCTCCCGCCGGCGCGGTCGCATGAGGATCGGGGCAGGTCGCGGCGGCCGTGTACGGACTCGCAAGCACGATGCGGAGGTCGGGGGCCCCACCGGTGGGCACGAACTCGAAGCGTCCCCTGGCTCCCCAGCCACGCGGATCATTGAGGGTGTCGAGCACGAACTGCCCGAGGGCGCTGCCGTTCATGTTCAGCCCCTCCTCGTACTCGACGCGGACCCACCGCACCGACGCGCCGCCCCCGGAGGGCTCGCCGTCGGTGGTGACCGTGGCGAAGCTGCCATCGCCCTCGCGCACGACGTCGAGCAAGGCGATTCCCGCGAGCGCGTCCGCCTCGTCGACGTCGCGGTCGATCGGATCGAGTGGCGGGATGCTCACCGCCACGGTGGGGGTGGCCGAGGCGCTCGGCGTCGCGGAGACGCTGGGCTCCGGGGCGGCGAGACGGTCGGCGACGAGACCCGTACCCCAGCCCACGCCGATGCCCGCCGCGAAGGCGACGACCACGACGAGGGCGATCGATCCCAGGGTGGGCAGGGAGATTCCCCTGCCCGCGAACACGCGTCTGCCACCATCACTCACCCCCCTACGATAATCAGTAGCCAGCAGTGAACAGACCCCAGGAGGTCAGCGTGGAAGTCAGGATCGGCGTTCAGAACGTCTCCCGTGAGATCGTGATCGAGTCCGACATGACGGCCGATGCGGTGGCCGAGGCGGTGTCCGCAGCGGTGGCGGGAGCCACTCTCGACCTCACCGACGACAAGGGTCGCCGGGTCGTCGTCCCGTCCGGTTCCTTGGGCTATGTGGAGATCGGCGAGGAGACCAAGCGGCGCGTGGGCTTCAACGCCTGAGGCGCCACGGCCAGCGCGCTACCGGCGCGCAGATTCGACGATCGCGCGTGCGACGAGCGTCGCTCCTTCGGGAGAGTGCCGATGCACCGGCACCTTGCCGCCCAGCTCATCGGCCTCGAGGGGCTCGAGCACGGCGTACTGAGAGTCCAGCAGCCCGGCGGGCGCGAAGTGTCCGTCGTGCTCGGCACGCCTGCGGACCCGAGGCTCGAGCACGCTCTGCGGAGCGGCGAGGTGGACGAAGACCACTGAGTCGCCCGCGACGTCGCGGATGCAGTCGCGGTAGACGCGCTTGAGCGCCGAGCACGCGACGATGCCGCGGTCCTGCCCCTCCAGCCAGGTGGCCACGGCGTCGAGCCACGGCCACCGGTCCTCGTCCGTCAGCGCGATGCCCGCGGCCATCTTCGCGATGGCCGTCGCCGAATGCAGGTCGTCACCATCGCAGAACTGAGC
This sequence comes from Demequina muriae, assembly GCF_030418295.1. NCBI lineage: Bacteria > Bacillati > Actinomycetota > Actinomycetes > Micrococcales > Demequinaceae > Demequina > Demequina muriae. Next base: position 1,821,730 of record NZ_JAUHQA010000001.1, on the reverse strand, counting down.
CTTGAGCTCGTGCGCGAGTCGCATCCCTACGGTCGACTTTCCGCACCCTGTCACACCCATCACCACCACGCGCATGTGCGACAGCGTAGACGGGGTTCCTGGCCGCGAGTCGCCGCGGGGGCTAGAATGAACGCGACCCGGGGCTGACCGGTCGTCATGGAAGCGCGGCGCCGCTGGAGATAGCGAAGGCCGCAAGGACAATGATTCGCGATCGGCTGCCCGCCGACAGGACGCGACACCTCGCGCCCGCGAATCACCCCAAGGATCTTCACCACCATGACTGAGACCACTCAGACGCACGCCAGTGTGCATACCGCGGACCAGAGCTTCGCGGACTTCAAGATCAACCCACTGATCGCCGAGGCCCTCGCCGAGGGCGGCATCGTGAACCCGTTCCCGATCCAGGCGATGACCCTCCCGGTCGCGCTCGGCGGCCACGACATCATCGGCCAGGCCAAGACCGGAACGGGCAAGACGCTCGGCTTCGGCGTGCCGCTCCTGCACCGCACCGTCTCCCCCGGCGAGCCCGGGTATGACGAGCTCGATGCACCCGGAAAGCCGCAGGCACTGGTCGTCGCCCCTACCCGCGAGCTCGCGGTGCAGGTGGCAGGCGACCTCCAGACGGCGTCCAAGAAGCGCTCCACCCGGATCGCCCAGATCTACGGCGGCCGTGCCTACGAGCCCCAGATCGACATGCTCAACAAGGGCGTCGAGGTCGTGGTCGGCACCCCCGGCCGCATGATCGACCTGCTCAACCAGGGACACCTGGACCTGCGCTACGTCCGCACGGTGGTGCTCGACGAGGCCGACGAGATGCTCGACCTCGGGTTCCTGCCCGACGTGGAGCGCCTGCTCGCCGCGACGCCCGCCTCGCGCCACACGATGCTCTTCTCCGCGACCATGCCCGGTCCCGTGGTGCAGCTGGCCCGCCGCTACATGCTCCAGCCCACGCACATCCGCGCCGCCGACCCGGATGACGACGGCGCCACCGTCAAGGCCACCACGCAGTTCCTCTACCGGGCCCACGCCATGGACAAGGTCGAGGTGCTCGCGCGGATCCTGCAGGCCGAGGGCCGTGGCCGGACCATCGTGTTCGCGCGCACCAAGCGCACCGCGGCCAAGGTGTCCGACGAGCTGCGCGACCGCGGATTCGCCGCCGGCGCGCTGCACGGCGACCTGGGGCAGGGCGCCCGTGAACAGGCGCTCCGCGCCTTCCGCCACACCAAGATCGATGTGCTCGTGGCGACGGACGTGGCCGCACGCGGCATCGACGTCGACGACGTCACGCACGTCGTGAACTACCAGTGCCCCGAGGACGAGAAGACGTACCTGCACCGCATCGGCCGTACGGGCCGTGCCGGCAAGACGGGTGTCGCCGTGACGTTCGTGGACTGGGATGACCTTCCCCGCTGGTCCATGATCGACAAGTCGCTCGACCTCGGCTACCCGGACCCCGAGGAGACGTACTCGAACTCCCCGCACCTGTACGAGCAGCTGAACATCCCCGTGGGAACCAAGGGCCGCCTGCCCCGCAGCGAGCGCAAGCTCGAAGGCCTCGAGGGCGAGACGCTCGAGGACCTCGGCGAGACCGGCAAGAAGCCCGGCGGCGACCGCGGTGGACGTGACGGCGGGCGTGGACGCGGCGGCCCCGGTGGCGGACGCGGCGAAGGCCGTGGCCGCGACGGTGGCAGCCGCGACGGTGGCAGCCGCGACGGTGGCAGCCGCGATGGCGGCGGACGCGGCGAGGGCCGTGGACGTGGTCGTGACGGCGGGAGCCGCGACAGTGGCGGACGCGGTGAGGGCGGTCGACGCCAGGAGCGCTCGGGCGCCGAAGGCGGCGGCTCGGACCGCCCCCAGTCCGGCGCGGACCACTCGTCAGCTCAGCCCAGCCGTGACGGTGAAGGCGGTCAGCCGCGCAAGCGCAACCGCCGCCGTCGCCGCAGCGGCGGCCAGGGCGGACAGCCGTCGCAGTCGCAGGACTGACGTGACAGGGCTGGGCCGTCATGGCCCAGCCCTCCGTCCCGGCGGCGAGCTCGCCGCGAGACCGCTCAGCGGTCCCGGCTCACCCGTGCCCTCTCGAGTGCGAGGAACGACCTCGGGTCCGTGAGGTTCTCCCCCAGCGCGTTGCGCTTGCCCGTGCCGTGATAATCGCTCGCACCGGTGCGCACCAGGCCCAGGCGTGACGCGATGCGCGCCAAGCGCTCCCGCTGACGCTCGTCGTGGTCGCGGTGATCGATCTCGAGTCCCACCAGCCCGGCCTTCGCCATCGACTCGATGACGGACGTGGTGACGATCCGGCCGCGCGCATCGGCCCCCGGGTGTGCGAACACCGTGACCCCGCCGGCGGCGCGCATCGTCCGCACCGCGTCGGTCACCTCGGGCGCGTAGTGCGGCACGTAGTAGCGGGAGTTGCCGGCCAGAATGTGCTCGAAGGCCTCGTCCCGGGTGGGCACGACACCCTGCGCGACGAGCGCATCGGCGATGTGGGGCCGGCCGACCGTGGCCGCGTCCCCCGCCAGCTCCGCCACCGCTTCCCACGTGACGGGATAGTCGACGCCCACCTTCTCGACGATCTCTCGGGCACGATGCACGCGCGCGTCCCTCGTGCGGGCGAGCATCGCGATCGCATCGGCGTCATCGGCGCGGTGCCAGTAGCTGAGCAGATGGATCGAAATGCCGTGGTGCCGGCACGAGACCTCGATGCCGGGCACGAAGCCGAGCCCCGCATCGGCCGCCGTGGCCGCGGCCTCCTCCCAGCCGTCGATGGCGTCGTGGTCCGTGAGCGCCACGATGTGGAGCCCTGCCTCCGCCGCCTCCCGCATCACCTGCGAGGGCGCACCCGTGCCGTCGGAGACAGTCGAGTGGGTGTGGAGGTCGATCCGCATGCCGCCAGCGTACGCGGCACGAGCGCGCGCCCGCGTGAGCGGTACGCTGGCGCACTATGCACGATTCTGACCCCGCGCCGCGTCTCGACGACGCGGCGGCTGTGGTGGTCGCGATCGGACACAACCTCCGCAGGGAGCGCAAGCGGCTCCACCTGAGCCTGCAAGCACTCAGCACGCGTGCGGGCGTGAGCTTCGGATCCATCAGCGAGCTCGAGCGCGGCCTGGGGAACCCCTCGGTGAACTCGCTCACGCGCCTCGCCGCGGCACTCGAGGTGCCCATCTCCAGGCTGCTCGACGCCCCTGATGGCGACTCGATGGTGGTGAGGGCGGATGCGCGCCACCTGCTCCCGGTATACGGCGGGTCGGACCTCGCACGTCAGGTGAGGCGGGAGCTGCTCACCCCCCGCAGCCGCTCGAACCTGCAGCTGATCCGGTCCACGCTGCCCATCGGATTCTCCAACGAAGCCTCGCCCTTCCGGCACGCGGGCACCGAGGCGGTGGTGGTGGAGCAGGGGCTGCTGGTGGTGCAGCACGGCGAGCGGCGCATGGAGCTCGCCCCAGGCGACACGGTGTCGTACCGCTGCTCGACGTCGCACTGGTGGGCCAACGGTGCGGACGAGCCCACGATCGTGCTCGGGGCCGTCAGCCCCTTCGAGGACTGAACCCTTCGAGGACTGACGGCTCAGTCCGCCGCGCGGGTCCCGAGGCGGTGGTCGAGCAGCGCCGCCAACGCGTAGGGACCGCGGTCATCGTCATCGACTCTGAGGTCGATGTCGGTCGCTGGCGGCCACTGCACGCGTTCTCCGCGTGACGACACGATCAGCGATGCGCTCTGCCTTCCTCGAGCGTCGCCACCCGCGTCCTCCGCAGCGAGGAGTGCGGCGACGAGCCGCTTCGCGAGCGCCACTGACGCCTGCGGAACGGCGCGCTGGGCGCGGCGACCTGCCGTGTCGACGACCTCGTCCGGTGGGACATCAGCATGAAGATCGGGGGTCGCGCCCCAGGCGTCGGCCGCGGCGTCGAGCACATGCGAGCCAGCCAGATAGTTGCCGGCGATGACCATCCCGTCGACCGCACGGTGACCCGCCCACGGAGTGCAGCTCTCGCCGGTGTGGACCTCCCACGCGCCGTCGAGTCCCATCACCGCGAGCTGCCGGTAGGCCGCTCCGCCATCCGTGCGGAGGGCCGATGCGAGGGCGGAGGCGGGCTGCGCTCCGTCCCTCAGCGCTTCGAGGGCGAGGTGGCGGAGGTCGCGGTTGGGCCAGGCCTGGCTCGCCACCGCGCCCGCGGCGGGGTCGATGGCCGGCACCGAATTGCCGACCGCCAGGGAGAACGTCGCGGTCGCGATCCCGATCGCACGGTGCGCGCGATCGACCGCGAGAATGCTGTAGGTCATGCCCCTCCAGTGCGAAACGCTTCGGTGCCGTGCGCTCCCGGGTGAGCGAGGGAGGGAGCGCATGTCCGGCGACCACGTGGGATTGTAAATTTGTTGTTTCGTGACCTTCCCCGCCTTGTGATGAGCACTATGGTGCCACATACTGATTCAAATATCAGCAAAGTGATGGTGAGGAGAAGACCGTGAGAACTACACGTACAGCTATAGCGGCCATGGCCGCAGGAGTGCTCGCCCTGTCTGCGTGCTCCGGCGGCGGCGACGCTGTCGATCTGGACGGCGACGGGTCGACCGCCGACGGACAGGTCGAGCCGAGCTCCGACGCGCTGGTCGCCGCGATCGCCGGTGAGCCAGACCAGCTCGACCCGCATGTGACGTCCGCGTACTTCTCGTTCCAGGTGCTCGAGAACGTGTTCGACACCCTCGTCGAGCCCGACGACAGCCTCGAGATGCAGCCGGCGCTCGCAGAATCGTGGGAGATCAGCGACGACCAGCTCACCTGGACCTTCGACCTGCGCGACGACGTGACGTTCCACGACGGCTCCGCGTTCACCGCCGACGACGTGGTCTACTCGTACACGCGCATCATCGATGAGGAGCTCACACCCTCGTGGCGGTTCGCCGCGATCGAGTCGGTGACCGCGCCTGACGACTCCACCGTGGAGATCACGGTGGCACAGCCGACGCCCAACCTTCTCGCCCTCATCGGCGGCTACAAGGGCATGGCGATCGTCAGCGAGGACAACGTGACCTCCGGCGACATCGTCAGCGCCCCGGTCGGGACCGGCCCGTTCTCGTTCGCCGACTACGTCAGTGGCGACCACATCACCCTCACCGCGAACCCCGACTACTGGGGCGATGCACCGAGCGTGCCTGGGGTCGAGTTCCGCTTCATCTCCGAGGGCTCAACCGCCATCACCGCACTGGAGAACGGCGAGATCGATTGGACCGACTCCGTGCCGGTGCAGCAGGTCGAGGCCCTCTCCGGCGGCGACAGCGAGCTCGCCATCGAGCCCAGCACCGACTACTGGTACCTGGCGCTGAACCAGAACAACGCGCCGTGGGACGACGTGCGCGCGCGCCAGGCGGTCGCGTACGCGATCGACCGCGAGGCGATCCTGCAGGCCACGACGTACGGCACCGGCGTGCTCAACCAGCTCGCCATCCCCGAGCAGTCGGCGTGGTTCACCGAGTACGACGAGTACTCGTACGACCCGGAGCGCGCTCAGGAGCTGTTCGACGAAGCGGGCTTCACCGGAGGAACCATCGACTTCCTGGCGACGAGCGAGTACTCGGAGACCGAGCTCACGGCGCAGATCCTGGCCGACAACCTCGAGCCGTACGGCATCGACGTCGAGATCCGCACGGTCGACTTCGCGACGTGGCTCGCCGAGCAGGGTGAGGGCAACTTCGACATGTTCATGCTGTCGTGGCTCGGCAACCTCGATCCCGACGACTTCTACTACGCGCAGCACCACTCCGAGGGCGGCTTCAACTTCCAGGGCTACTCGAACCCGGACGTGGACGCTCTACTCGAGGCGGGACGCACCGAGACCGACGCCGACGCGCGCCGTGATCTCTACGCTGAGGCGGCGACCATGATCGCCGACGACGCGTCGTACATCTACCTCTACAACCCCGCCGTCATCCAGGCCTGGTCGCCGGAGCTGTCCGGCTACACGGTCCGGTCCGACGGAGCCATCCGGTTCCGCTCGGTGGAACTGACGGGTTAGGACGGTGGGGGCGGTCCTCACGAGCCCGACGCTGCGATTCCTGCTGCGACGGCTGGCACAGTCCGCAGTCGTGCTGTTCGGCGTCATGGTTGTGGTGTTCTCGTTGGTGCAGCTGGTGCCGGGCGACCCTGTGCGCATCGCGCTCGGCACCCGCTACACGCCCGAGGCCTACGCCGTGCTGCGCGAGGCCTCCGGACTGGACCGTCCCCTGCTCCTGCAGTTCGTCAACTACCTCGGCAGTGCCGTCACCGGCGACCTGGGCGTGAGCTTCCGCTCGGGCCAGCCGGTGACGGCGCTGCTGACCGACCGACTGCCCGCCACGTTCTCGCTCGCGTTCACCGGAATCCTCATCGGGTTGGTGATCGCCGTCGTCGCCGGTACGTGGGCGGCCCTGCACGAGGGCCGCGTGTCGGACATGATCGTGCGGGTCGGCAGCCAGTTCGGCGTCTCGATTCCCGACTTCTGGATGGGGCTGCTCCTCATCATGATCTTCTCGGCGACGTTCGGCCTGCTTCCGAGCTCCGGCTATGTGCCGCTGTCCCAGGGCCTGGGACCGTGGCTGTCGCACGTGATCCTGCCGGCCACCGCCGTCGGCCTCGTGGCCGGAGCCATCATGACGCGGTACATCCGGGCCGCTGTTCTCGAGGTAGCGTCCATGCCCTACGTGCGCACCGCGAAGTCCAAGGGCATCGCGCCGCGCGTGGTCATCGCACGCCACATCGGCCGCAACGCCCTGATCCCGGTGCTGACGATCGCAGGAATCCAGTTCGCCACCATCCTGGGAGGAGTCATCGTGGTCGAGGTCGTCTTCGCGTGGCCGGGGCTCGGGAGCCTCGTCTACAACGCCGTGGGCGTGCGCGACTACCCGGTGATCCAAGGCGCGGTGCTGCTCATCGCCGTGATCTTCCTCGCCGTCAACCTGCTCGTCGACCTGCTCTACGCGGTCGTCGACCCACGGATCCGGCTGTCATGACCGCCATCCCCGAACCCTCGTCCGCGCCGACCGCCGAGACCGGTGCGCGCCTCGCGTCGTGGCGCCTGCTGCTGCGCAATCCGGTCACGGTCGCGTCCTCGATCGTCCTCATCCTCGTCGTGCTGATCGCCGCGTTCGCGCCGCTGATCGCTCCCCACGGCGTGAACGTCATCAATGTCCCCGGCGCCCTGCAGGCGCCGTCCGCCGAGCACTGGTTCGGCACCGACGATCTGGGCAGAGACGTGTTCTCGCGCGTCCTCATGGCGACGCGAGTGTCACTCATCGTCGCGCTGGCATCGGTCGCCTTCGCCTTCGTGCTCGGCGTCACCCTGGGCATCGTGTCGGGCTTCATCGGCGGAAAGCTCGACGCGGTGCTGATGCGCGGCGTCGACGTCATGTTCGCGTTCCCGGTCATCCTGCTCGCCCTCGCGATCATCGCCGTGCTCGGTCCCGGGATGGCCACGACGATGCTCGCGATCGGCATCGTCTACACCCCCATCTTCGCGCGCGTGGCGAGGGCATCGGCGCTCTCCGTGAGCGTGCAGCCGTTCGTCCAGGTGTCTCACACCATGGGCACCGGCCGCGGTTACATCCTGTCTCGCCACGTGCTCCCGAACATCACCGGGCCGATCATCGTGCAGACGTCGCTGTCGCTCGCGTTCGCGATCCTGTCCGAGGCCTCGCTGTCGTTCCTCGGCCTGGGGGTGCAGCCGCCCGCCCCGTCGTGGGGAGGCATGCTGTCCGACGCGCGGCCGTTCCTGGAGAGCGCATGGTGGCTCGGGGTGTTCCCGGGTCTCGCGATCCTCGTCACGGTCCTCGCCTTCAACCTGGTGGGCGACGGGCTGCGGGACGTCCTGGACCCGCGCCAGCGCACGATCATGGAAGCGAGGGCCCGCCGATGACCACCTCTCGGAGCAGAGCCACGCGCACGGATCCCGTCCTCACCGTCTCGGATCTTGCGGTGGACATCGGCCGTCGTTCGATCGTGCGGGACATCAGCTTCCAGGTGGAGCCAGGCGGCACTCTGGGCATCGTCGGCGAATCAGGCTCGGGGAAGTCGATGACGGTGCTCGCGGCGACGGGTCTGCTCGACGCCCCGGCCTCCCGAGTGCGGGGCACGAGCCGACTGGGCGATCTCGACATGGTGTCCGCCTCGGCACGCACCCTGCGCTCCGTGCACGGCAGCAAGGTCGGCTTCGTGTTCCAGGACCCGTCCACGTCCCTCAACCCCCTGCTCACGCTGGAACGCCAGATCACCGAACCGCTCCAGGCGCATCGGCGGATGACGCGCAGACAGGCAGCGACTAGGGCCGCCGAGCTGCTCGAGGCCGTGGGCATCCCGGACCCCCAGAACCGGCTGCGCTCCTACCCCCACCAGCTGTCCGGCGGGCAGCGTCAGCGCGTGATGATCGCCGTGGCGCTCGCGTGCGATCCCGAGCTGCTGGTGGCCGACGAGCCCACCACCGCGCTGGACGTCACGACCGAGGCGCAGATCATCGACCTCGTCCGCGACCTGCAGCATGAGCGTGGCACCGCCGTGGTGTGGATCAGCCACGACCTCGGCGTCATCGGCCAGGTGGCGGATGACGTCGCCGTACTGAGCGCAGGCGACATGATCGAGCACCGTCCCGTCGTCGACGTGTTCGATGACCCGCGCCACGACTACACCCAGAGGCTCCTCGCGGCACGTCCACTGCTGTCACGGTCCGTTCCCCTCGCCCCGGAGGCCGACTCGCCCGTCGTCCTGGACGTCCGGAACCTCGACGTCTCCTATCCCGTGACCACGCCCACCGGACGCTCGCACGTGCACGCGGTCAAGGACGTCAGCTTCCAGGTGCGGCGCGGCCAGACGCTCGGCATCGTGGGCGAGTCGGGCTCAGGCAAGTCCACGATCGCGGGCGCCCTGACCGGGCTGGTGGAGGCGCAGGCCGGGACGGCGATGCTGCACTCTCCCGGCCGGGCCGAGGACGATCCCATCGATCTGCTCTCGGTGCACGGTCGCGGCAGTGGCGCGACCCGTCGGCGGGTGGCGATGGTCTTCCAGGACCCGTTCTCGTCGCTCAATGCGCGCCGGCGGGTGTCCGATGCGATCGACGAGCCGCTGTCGGTGCACCGCCTCACCCCACCGGGAGAGCCACGGCGAGCGCGCATCGTCGAGCTGTTGGATCAGGTGGGCCTCCCGGAGGAGTTCGCCTCGCGCTACCCGCATGAGCTCTCGGGCGGCCAGCGTCAGCGGGTGTCCATCGCACGGGCGCTGTCTCTCGAGCCCGACGTCATCATCCTCGACGAGGCGACGGCGTCGCTGGATGTCTCGATCCAGGCGACGGTGCTGCAACTGCTGCGCCGGCTCCAGGATGAGCTGGGGCTCACGTTCGTGTTCATCGCCCACGACCTCGCGATCGTGCACGAGATGAGCCACGACGTCCTCGTGCTGCGCCATGGCGAAGCCGTGGAGTACCGTCCCACGCCCGAGCTCTTCGCCGGCCCCCAGGCCGAGTACACCCGCGACCTGCTGGCAGCCGTCCCGCCCGAGCGCCCCCGTGCTGCTACCTAGAGCGGCGCTGCCACCGGGGCGCGGAATGAGGCCGGAGCTGCCGCGCGCCGTGCGACCATAGTCGCGTGAACGACGAGCAGCCAGACAAGACCAACAAGGCGCGGGCGCTCCGGCCCGACAACGAGGAGTTCAAGGCGTGGATCGGCTCCGAGTGGGCCGAGCCGGAGGACCTCGAGACCACCGCGATGGCCTCCGCGCCGTTTGCGGCCGAGCGCCGCCGCCGCCTCTCCGAGCGCTTTCCCGGCCGCCGCATCGTCGCTCCCGCAGGAGACCTCAAGGTGCGCTCGAATGACACCGACTACCGCTTCACCCCCGACCGCGACTTCGCGTACCTCACCGGTCTCGGCACCGACCGCGAACCCGGCGCGGTGCTCGTCATGGAGCCGGCCGATGCGGGCCACACCTCCACGCTCTACCTCACCCCTCCCGCGGGCCGGGATGACGAGGGCTTCTACTCGGACCCCCGCTCGGGCGAGTTCTGGATCGGGCGCAGGCCCGGACTGGAGGAGTTCGCCGCCATGACCGGGATCGCGACCGCGCCACTCTCCGAGCTGCCCCGCGACATCCGCCTGGCTTCCCACCCGCATCAGCCGGTCAAGCGCGCGCTGGCCGAGATGCGCCTGGTCAAGGACGAGTACGAGGTCCAGCAGCTGCGCGACGCTGTCGACGCCACCGTTGCGGGATTCGAGCGCGTGGTGGGCGAGCTGCCACGGGCGATCGCCCACAAGCGCGGCGAGCGCGTGGTCGAGGCGACATTCGACGGCCACGCGCGCGAGGAGGGCAACACGGTGGGCTACGAGACCATCGCGGCGTCTGGCCCTCACGCGACCACGCTGCACTGGATCACCAACCACGGCCAGGTCCGCGACGGCGACCTGCTGCTGCTCGACGCGGGCGTCGAGGTCGAGAGCCTCTACACGGCGGACCTCACCCGCACGATGCCCGTCAATGGCGAGTTCACCGCTGTGCAGCGGCGCGTCTACGAGGTGGTTCTCGAGGCGGCCGATGCGGCCTTCGCTGCCGCGCGGCCGGGCGTGAGCTTCCGCGACGTTCACGAGGCGGCGATGGACGTCATCGAGCGTCACCTCACCGAGTGGGGCATCGTGCCCGAAGCCGAGAATCCCGAGTCCAAGCTGTTCCGCCGCTGGATGGTGCACTCGACGTCGCACCACCTGGGGCTCGATGTGCACGACTGCGCGGCCGCCAAGCGTGAGCTGTACATGGACGGGCCTCTGGTGCCCGGCATGGTGTTCACGATCGAGCCGGGGCTGTACTTCAAGGCCGACGACCTGGCGGTGCCTGCCGAGTTGCGCGGCATCGGGATCCGGATCGAGGACGATGTGCTGGTGACCGAGGACGGGGTCGAGAACCTCTCCGCGGCTCTCCCCCGCGAGCCCGATGCGGTCGAGGCGTGGATGCGGACGCACCGGCGGGTCTGATGCGCGGGTGGAGCGAGCGACGGCGGGCGCTCTGGCGCTGGGGCTGGGTCGCGCTCGTCGCCGGCGTGCTGTTCTGCCCGGTCGGCATAGTCGGCGCGTGCTCGGACGGCGACGACGGCGGCCGATGCGAGACCTCCTACGCCTCTCTCGCTGGGCTCGCGACGGGCATCGAGTACTGAGCGGCGCCTCCGCGTACACCTGGACCGGATCAACTGAGCCACCGAATCCCTCGTGAACGGGGACGGCGTCGCTCGCACTCGGGCGATCCGAGCCTCGTGCACACTGTCACCCCGGCGGGACCTAGGGCCCGTCGCTCACGCTCTTCTCGCTCGTAGCCTGGCGGCACCCGTCATCGATCCATCGCACTCAGGCAAGGAGCGCCGATGCCCGCCGTCCCCGCCACGCGCGCCCAGCGCGCACTCGCGATCCTGTGCGGTGCGCTGCTCGCCCTGGCCCTGCTCGCGCTCTCCGGCGGCAACGCCATCGCCGCGCTCATCGGCGCAGGTGACGACTCCGCTCCCACGGTGACCGCATCGGGCCCCGATCTCCTCGTCGCCGATGCCCGGGTGACCGCCGAGACCCGTGAGGCCCCCGCGTCGGGCGTGGACCCCGACGCGGACCTGGTGCTGTTCTGGGGCGACGGCTGCCCCAACTGCGAGGCCGAGCGCGGGTGGCTCGAGGAGGTCGAGGTGCAGCACCCGGACCTGACCATCGCGCAGTACGAGGTGTGGAACGACCCGGCCAACCAGGAGCTGTTCGCCCAGGAGGCCGAACGACTCGGATTCGAGGCCGGCTCGGTGCCCACGACGATCATCGGCGAGCGCGTGTGGATCGGCTGGACGGACCAGATCGAGCAGGACATGGCGGGAGCGATCGCCGCCGTGGAGAACGGCCGCGCCCCGCAGCCCGGAGTCTTCGGCACGGCCGGCGCAGGCACCTGCTCGGAGGACGAGGGGCTGTGCAGCTCCGAGCCCCCCGAGACCACGATCGACGTGCCGCTCGTCGGCGACGTCTCGGTCGGTGCCGACTCGCTGCTGTTCTCTACCATCGTGATCGGCTTCGTGGACGGCATCAACCCGTGCTCCCTGTGGGTGCTGTCGATCCTGCTGGCGATCGTGCTGCGCACCCGGTCGCGTCGCCGCGTGCTCGCGATCGGCACCACGTTCCTCACGGTCACCGCAATCATGTACGCGCTGTACATGGCCGCGTTCTACTCGGCCCTCGCGGTCGTGGGCTTCATGGGGTGGATCCAGATCGCGGTCGCGATCATCGCGGGCACGTTCGGCATCGTGTCGGTCAAGGACTACTTCGCGTTCGGCAAGGGCCTGTCCTTCACGATCCGCAAGGAGGACAAGCCCGGCATCTACAAGCGCATGCGCGAGGCCGCTGGCACCAAGGCGCTGGTCCCGGCGCTGGGCGCGACGGTCGTGCTGGCCGTCGGGGTGTCGCTGCTCGAGACCCCCTGCACTGCGGGCTTCCCCGTGCTGTGGACGGGCATGCTGCACGCCAACGGCGTGGGAGTCGCGGAGACCGCCGGGCTGTTCGTCGCCTACATGGTCCCGTTCCTGCTCGACGAGCTGATCATCTTCGGCATCGCGGTCGCGACCATGCGTGCCACCAAGCTCCAGGACAAGCACGGCGAGCTCCTCAAGCTGTTCGCGGGCGTCACGATGCTGGTGCTCGCGGCCGTCATGGTGGTCGACCCCACGCTCATGGAGAACCCGGTGATGGCGCTCCTGCTGTTCGCGGGGGCCTTCGCGCTGGCGACGGCGATCCACCTGATCACCTCGCGGGTGATGCGTGCGCGCGAGCCCGCAGCGACGCCCGAGCCCGAGTCCGAACCCGTAAGCGGCTCCGCGCCGCGCTGAACGCGCCACGCGCCGTCTCCCAGCAGTGCACGGGCGCACGTGTGGGCCGGCAGCGTGCACCCCTGCACTTCCCGCGCGCTCAACGGAGCGGCGGCCGATGCGCCCGCAGGCCGGGCATACCCGGCGGGGGTTCGGCGTTGGCACCTGAGCACCCCTCAGCCGCTTCGCAGGAGACTCATGTCCGCACGTCTGTCCGTTCTCGACCTCGCGCCCATCGCGCCGGGTGAGACCCCCGCCGATTCGTTCCGTCACTCCGTGGCGCTTGCCCAGGCCGCAGAGGCCGCCGGGTACGAGCGCGTCTGGTACGCCGAGCACCACAACATGGAGCGCATCGCGTCGTCGGCCACGAGCGTGCTGATCGCCCACATCGCGGCGCACACCGAGTCGATCCGACTGGGCGCGGGCGGCGTCATGCTGCCCAACCACTCTCCGCTGGCCATCGCCGAGCAGTTCGGCACCCTCGCCGAGCTCCACCCCGGCCGCATCGACCTCGGGCTCGGCCGCGCGCCCGGCGGCGACCGCGCCGTGTTCGGCGCGCTGCGCCGCGACCCCGCCGCATCGGACCGGTTCCCGCAGGACGTCGTCGAACTCCAGGGATACCTGAGCGACGAGTCACGCGTGCACGGTGTCGTCGCCACGCCCGGCAAGGGCACCCACGTGCCGCTGTACATCCTCGGATCGTCTCTCTTCGGCGCGCAGCTCGCGGCACAGCTGGGCCTGCCCTACGCGTTCGCGTCCCACTTCGCCCCGGCCGCGCTGCACGATGCGGTCGCCGCGTACCGCGCGGGCTTCCAGCCGTCGGATCAGCTGGCGCAGCCGTACGTGATCGCCGGCGCCAACGCCTTCGCCGGCTCCGACGAGGCCGATGCGCGCGAGCAGTTCGCGCACGCGCGCCGCTGGCGCGTGCGCGGCATGATCCAGCGTGGCACTCAGGCGCGCGAGTACTCGGACGAAGAGATCGACGCGTTCCTGGCGACGCCTCAGGGCCAGCAGCTGGCGGACATGATGCGCTACACCGCCATCGGCACCGGCGACGAGGTGAACACGTGGCTCGACGACTTCGCCAGCGAGGTGGGCGCGGACGAGGTCATCGTGGCGCACAGCGCGATGAGCGCCGATGCACGAGTGGAGTCGGTGCGACTCACGGCACGGGCCTAGCCCAGGCGAGCCACTACTCCCTCGCCATCACCACGGTGTAGTTGACCGTGGACATGCTCTCATCGGAGCCTTCCAGCACGCCCAACGTGACCGCGTCGACGCTGCCCTCGCTCTCGAGGGTCGCGGACTTCATTCCCCCCATGTCGACCTCGGCACTCACGGTGAAGCCGGCAGACTCGAGGAGACCGAGCGCCTCAGCGTGAACCTCCTCGACGGAGCCCGTCGCGTTGATGGACACGGCGAACGCGTCGGCGTCCCCGTCGTTGACCCTGGCCGTCTGCCCGATCTCGCCGTCGACCAGCGGGACCTCTGCCTCGGGGAAGCCCTCCGGCAGCGAGCCGTCGCCGCCCACGGTGAACTCCCCGTCTTCGGTCGTGACGCTGAAGCCGTCCTCCCCGGCCTCGACGTCCGCGCCGGTCGCGCCCTCGACGCCTTTCTCGACCGCCTCTTCCATGGCGCTCTCGACCAGATTGTCAGCGGCACCGCATCCTGCGAGCACGAGGCTGGCGGCGGTCACAGGGGCAAGGATCCTCAGCATGGTGTTCATGCCACGCAAAGTAGCAATGCGGCCCCGTGGTGTCACTAGGCAATCTGTTGCTATGGGGTCGGGGGCTACGCGGCGCGCTGGGCCAGCACCTTGACGCCCAGGCGCATCTCCTCCGGGGGCAGGTAGAACGGCAGCCGGAAGTGCGCGCCCGCCGCGCCGGGCACGACCTCGAAGGCCGATGCCGGGGCGACCGGGACTCCCGCATCGGCCGCGCGGGACGCGAAGCGCTCGACCCCGCCGTCAGGCAGCTCGACCCACAGGCACGGCCCCCCTTGCGGCTGCGTGAAGCGCCAGTCGAGTCCGTGCTCGTCGATCGCCTCGACGGTCGCCGCGAGCGACTCGCGCATGGACTCGATGCGCCATCGCACGGTCTCCTCGTAGTGCTCGGTCAGGAACCGGTACGCGAGACGCTGGAACAGCGCCGGGCTGCCGAGGTCCATCGCGGCCTTGCGGTGTCGGAGCTGCGCGGCCAGCGTCGCGTTGGTGTGCAGCCAGCCGATGCGCATGCCGCCCCAGAACACCTTGCTCAAGCCCCCGATGGTGATGACGTTCTCCCCGCCCTCATGAGTCGCGAGCGGCCGCCGCACCTGCCCGTCGAGGGCGAGGTCTCCGGTGATGCGGTCGTCGATGACGGTGGTGCCCACGGCCGATGCGGCGGCGACCAGTCGCGCAGCGTCCTCCTCCGCCATGGCGGTGCCGGTGGGGTTGTGGAAGGTGGTGACGTAGGCGACGTCGGGCCGAGCGGCCCGCAGCAGCTTCGCGGAGGCCGTCACGTCGAGCCCGGCCGGGGTCATGGGCAGGGCGAGCGGCCGGGACCCGGCGGCGGAGATGGCGTCGAACACCCCCGGATAGGTCACGGACTCGAGCGCCACCGGGCACTGCGGCCCCGCGACTGCGGTGATCGCGAGCCAGACCGCCTGCTGCCCGCCTGCGGTGACCACCACCTCGTCCGGCTCCGCGGGGATGCCGCGCGAACGGAGGTGGTCGACGATCGCGGACACCAGCTCGGGGTCGCCGAGCGCCGCATAGCCGGTCCCCAGCGCGGGCACGCCGTCGAGCATCGCACCGGGGTCCCGCAGCGCCTCCGTGACGATGGGCGCCGGTGGCGGGCACGCGGAGCTGAGACTCACGAGCGGTGCACGTCCCGTGGGAAGGATCTTGGCGAAACGATCCTCGTCGCTCATCGCATCCAGTCCCCGGGCGCGCGATCCGAGTGTGGGAGCGGCGCCGGCGCGCACCTCGAGCCATTCCTCGTCACGCAGGCGCTGGTATGCCGCGGTCACCGTGTTGCGCGACAGGTGCAGGCTCGTCGCGAGCGCGCGCTCCGATGGGAGCTTGGTCCCGTAGTCGAGGGACCCGGCCTCCGCGAGCGACACGATCGCATCGGCCAGTTGGGCATAGAGCGGTCCGGTCCCGGACTGCCAGTGGTCGAGAACGTCGCGGAGCTGATCGGCTGTGGTGCGCATGGAGCCATTGCACTCCAAACTGGCACCTCATGACAAGAGCCACTCGAGCCCACACTGGCTCTTTCATCGAGGGTCCAGTGAGGCCAGGCTGACGCTATGACCACCACCGACCCCCTCATTCGGGTGCACACGAACCCGCTGTCCCTCGCTCGCTCTCGCGAGCGCATCGGCCTCATCACCGAGGCCGCCAGGCGCGCCGGGTCGTACGTCGCCAGCGCGACGCACCGCCCGGTGTATCCGGCCGCCGAGGCGGTCGCAGCGCTCGACGCCTTCCGTCGACCATTGCAAGATGCGCCGATTCCGGCCCGCGAGGTGCTCGCGGAGCTCGACGCCTTCGGCTCGCCCGCCACCGTCGTCTCCACTCACGGCAGGTACTTCGGCTTCGTGAACGGCGGCACCGATCCCGCCGCTCACGCCGCGTCGATCCTTGCCGGGGCGTGGGACCAGAACGTGGGAGGCACCATCATGTCGCCCGCCGCCGCCGTCCTCGATGAGGTCGCGCGCGGTTGGGTGATCGACGCGCTGGGCCTGCCCTCCACGGCCGCCGGCGCGTTCAACGCGGGAGCAACCGTCGCGAACCTCACCGGCATCATCGCCGCTCGCGACGCGCTCTACGCACGCCAGGGCCGGGACGTCGGGAGAGACGGTCTCGCCGGCGCCCCGGCCCTGCGCATCATCGTCGGGGAGGAGGTGCACGCGTCCGCGCTCAAGGCGCTGCGGCTCGCGGGATTCGGCGAGGCGCAGATCGAGCGCGTTCCCACCGACCGCACCGGCGCCATCATCGCCGAGGAGTTTCCCACCGACACGGACGCGTCGACCCTCGTGCTGCTCCAGGCGGGCAACGTCAACACCGGCGCCTCCGACCCCTTCCACGAGATCATCCCGGGCGTCCGCGAGCGCGGCGGGTGGGTCCACGTCGACGGCGCATTCGGACTGTGGGCGGCGGCGTCGCCCCGGCTGCGGGAGCAGGTGCGCGGGGTCGAGCTGGCCGACTCGTGGGCGACCGACGCCCATAAGTGGCTCAATGTGCCGTACGACTCGGGCTTCGTCGCGGTGCGGGATCCGCGCGACCTCGAGCGCGCCATGGCCGGCACGGCCGCGTACCTGAGCGCCGCCGACGACGCACCGATGCACCGCGGCATCCAGATGTCTCAACGCGCCCGCGCGGTCGAGACCTGGGCGATGCTCGCGTCGCACGGCCGCGACGGGCTCGCCGAGCTCATCGAAGGCTCGTGCGCGCATGCCCAGCGCTTCGCCTCGCTGCTGACGGCTGGCGGCGCGGAGCTGCTCGCTCCGGTCGCGCTCAACCAGGTGCTGGTGGCCTTCGGCGACGAGCGCGAGACGGCGGCGGTGATCGCCGCACTTCAGGAGGACGGCACCACCTGGGCGGGATCCTCGGTCTGGAAGGGCCGCTCCGCGATGCGCATCTCGGTCTCCGACGCGGCGACCACGCGCGACGATGTGGAGGCCGCTGCCGCGGCGATGCTGAGGTGCTGGCGAGCGGTCCGCCGCTGACGTCGCGGCGCCCGCCCGGGCTCGCCTCGGGCGGGCATGCACGCCATTAGGCTGTGGCCATGAGCACCTCAGCCGAGCGGGTCTACGTCGCGCGCCTCGCGGGCACGACCGTCTTCGACCCCATCGGCGATGCCGTGGGCCGGGTGCGCGACGTCGTGATCCTGCTGCGCAGGAGCGCCGCGCCGGTGGCCGTGGGTCTGGTGGTCGAGGTTCCAGGGCGGCGCCGCGTGTTCCTGCCCCTCACGCGCGTGACGTCGATCGTGCCGGGCCAGGTGATCTGCACCGGCGTGCTGAACCTGCGCCGGTTCAAGGCGCGCGCGTCGGAGACCCTCGCCATCGCGGAGCTGTTCGAACGGTCCGTCACGCTCAAGGACGGCGGAGACAAGGCCCTCATCGAGGATGTCGCCATCGAGCCGATGCGCGGCGGCACCTGGGCGGTGTCGAAGCTCTATGTGCGCAAGGCCGCGAGGCGCAAGGGCGTGCTCGGGTTCTCCCGGCGCGGCGAGGCCGTCGTGGTCGAGATCGACGAGGTCACCGGGCTGATGCGACGCGACGAGGTCCAGGGCGCGCACCTCGTGATCCAGACGTTCGCCGACCACAAGCCTGCCGACCTGGCGGCCGCGCTGATGGAGATGTCCCCCGAACGCTCCGCCGAGATCGCGGCCGCGCTCGATGACGAGCGCCTGGCCGACGTGCTGGAGGAGCTGCCGGAGGACGAGCAGATCGCGCTGCTCGGCACGCTGCAGTCCGACCGCGCCGCGGACGTCCTCGAGGCCATGGACCGCGACGACGCCGCCGACCTTTTGGGCGACCTGCCCGCCGCGCAGGCACAGGCGCTGCTCCAGCTCATGGAGCCGGAGGACGCCGAGCAGGTGCGTCAGCTGCTCGGCTACGAGGACGACACCGCTGGCGGACTGATGACCACCGAGCCGGTGATCGTGGGCCCCGAGACCTCGGTCGCCAGCTGCCTGTCGCTGGTGCGCAAGCAGGAGATGCCGCCCGCGCTCGCGTCCATGGTGTTCGTGGTGAGGCCACCCCTCGAGACTCCGACGGGCCGGTACATCGGCCTGGTGCATCTTCAGCGTCTGCTGCGCGAGGCGCCGCACGAGCTCATCGGCTCGTACGTGGACCCCGCGATCGAGCCGCTCGGAGCGCAGGACTCCCTGGCGGAGGTGTCGCGACGCATGGCCGCGTACGACATCCTCGCCCTGCCCGTCGTCGACGAGGACCACCGCCTCCTGGGCGCCATCTCGATCGACGACGTGCTCGACCACCTGCTGCCCCGCGACTGGCGCGAGCACGTGGACGAGCACCTCGACGAGTCAGAGAAGCCGGGGGTGGCGTAAGTGGCCGACCGTCTCGACCGCCCCAAGGCCGAGAACCATCGGTTCGGGCTGCGCCGCCCGCGCAAGTCCGACAGGTTCGGAGCGATCTCCGAGGGCATCGCCCGGTTCCTGGGCACGCCCAGATTCCTGGTGTACCTCACGGTGTTCGTCATCGTCTGGCTCATCTGGAACACGTGGGCGCCCGAGGGGCTGCGCTTCGACAACGCCGCCAACGGCTACACCGCGCTCACGCTGATGCTGTCTCTCCAGGCCTCCTACGCGGCGCCGCTGATTCTGTTGGCGCAGAACCGGCAGGACGACCGGGACCGTGTCTCGGCCGAGCAGGACCGCCAGCGCGCCGAGCGCTCGCTCGCGGACACCGAGTACCTGGCGCGCGAAGTCGCCTCGCTGCGGCAGGCGATCAACGAGACTGCCACCCGCGACTTCGTCCGTTCCGAGCTGCGGTCGCTGCTCGAGGATCTTCAGGATCTCGACAGGAACGCAGGGGACGAACGGCGACGCTGAGGCCGACTGCGGCCTCGTTCGCGTGACCCGGCGGCGTCAGCGGCGGTGGACCCGGATCGCGATGGCCGCCCACCACGCGGTGGCGATGGCCGCACCGAGCGCGACCGCCATCACGAACGCACCCGTGCCCGCGATCACGCCCACCAGGGCGCACAGCGCCAGCACGACGACGACTGCGGCCATGCGTCTCGCCCGATGCCGGCCCCCGGCCGATGCGTGGGCAGAGTCACGATCGTCGGCGAGCGCGGTCGAGGCGAAGCCCTCGGCGCCCGGGGCGACCGGGTCGAGTGCGCCGGCGAGCCTCAGCCACTCCGGCAGTGCCGATTCCCGTCGCGGCGCGGCATGCGCGCCATCGGGGTAGTACGTCGAGTTGTCGGCCATCAGGCCCTCCCGTCAGCGGTGCCACCGATGACGCGCCCAGCGTGGCACGTGCTGCCCGCGCCCCACAAGCCCTGTGAACGGTCCGAGTGGGCCGGTTCCCGCGCATCGGCCGTGCCGAGCCTTCGCACACAGCGCCTACGATGGAGCAATGCCTACCGAGACCCAGCTCCGCGACGCCCTCTCGAAGGTGATCGACCCCGAGATTCGCCGTCCGATCACTGAGATCGGCATGGTGCGCTCGGTCGACCTCGACGGCAGCATCGCCCTGATCGGCATCGACCTCACCACCGCCGGGTGCCCCATGAAGGAGCGCATCACGGACGACGTCAAGGGCGCCGCCGCCAAGGTCTCCGGGGTCACCGAGGTGCGCATCGAGCTGGGCGTGATGAGCGAGGAGCAGCGCCTGGAGCTGCGCTCCAAGCTGCGCGGCGGCAAGCCCGAGCCGGTGATCCAGTTCACGAAGCCCGGCAACATGACGCGCATCTACGCGATCGCCTCGGGCAAGGGCGGGGTCGGCAAGTCCACGGTGACCGCGAACCTCGCGGCCGCCATGGCTGCCGACGGGCTCAAGGTGGGCGTGCTGGACGCGGACATCTTCGGCTTCTCGATCCCGGGCATGCTCGGCGTCGAAGGCCAGCCCACTCGCCTCGACGACATGCTGCTGCCGCCCATCGCGCACGAGGTCAAGGCCGTGTCGATCGGCATGTTCGTGCCTGAAGGCCAGCCCGTCGTGTGGCGCGGGCCCATGCTGCACCGGGCGATCGAGCAGTTCCTCGCGGACGTCTACTGGGGCGACCTCGACGTGCTGCTGCTCGACCTCCCGCCGGGCACCGGCGACATCGCGATCTCCGTCGCGCAGCTTCTCCCCCACGCCGAGCTCGTGGTGGTCACCACCCCGCAGTCAGCCGCGTCCGGAGTCGCCGAGCGTGCCGGGTCGATCGCGACCCAGACCTCGCAGAACGTGGTGGGCGTCATCGAGAACATGTCGTGGCTCGAGCAGCCCGACGGATCACGGCTCCACCTGTTCGGTGAAGGCGGCGGCCAGATCGTCGCGGATCGCCTCTCGAAGACCCTGGGCACGTCCGTGCCGCTGCTGGGTCAGGTCCCGCTCGACATGATCGCCCGGGAGGCCGGCGACAGCGGCGTCCCCGTGGTCATCTCAGACCCCGAGTCGGTGGCATCGCAGGCACTCATCGGCATGGCACGCACGCTCGGGGCGCGCAAGCGCGGGCTGGCCGGGAAGTCGCTGGGCGTCACCCCCGTCTCACGCTGACCGCTGCGGCGCGCTCACGCGCCGCAACTCGTGACACGCACCCGTGTCAGCGCGCCCGCCGCGCCTCTCAGCGGTGGCGCGAGCGAGCCCACCCCACGATGATCGCCGCGGTGAGGCCTGCGAGCAGCGCGCCCGTCGAGACCGCTGGGGTCGCGAAGGCGACCAGCAGCGCCTCGTTGAAGCCGGGGCCAGCGGCCCCCAGGTCCGACAGCAGCGGGATCTCCCCGCCGACCGTGCCCGTCACGGACATCAGGTGCACGCCGACGGCGGTCGCGATGAGCGCCTCCAGCTGGCGGCGGAGGCCGCGCTCGGGAGCCGCGGAGAGGTAGCGCACCGCGAATCCGACGGCCGCGGCGAGCAGCGTGCCGAGGATCACCATCGCCAGCACCGACGGATCGTTGGGCACCAGCACCGAGAGCAGCAGGCCCACCGCGATCGCCACGATCAGACCAGCGGTCAGCGGGCCCATCGGGTTGGCGCGCACGGAGTCGAGGATCGAGTGGTCGCGGCGAGAGCCGTCGTGTGACGCCGGCTCCGCATGCGCAGCGGTAGCCGTGGGCGCAGTGGCGGGTGTGGCGGCCGATGCGGTCGCGGGCTCAGGTGACGTCGTCCCCTCGGGGGCCTTAGCGGCCTCGGACTGGGAGGGTGAGGACGCGGGTGCGGCCGACTGCGACGCCGGCGAGCGCTTCGCGGCCGGCTTGCGGGCGGGGGCCTTCTTGCGGGCGGCGGGCTTCTGAGCCGCGCCGTCCCCCGGCTCGGGCGTGGTGTCGGCCATGACAAATCCTCCTGGAGCGTCGTGTACGCCCATGCTACGCCGGGCAGGATGCTGGCCTTGCCGCGTCGGCTCGGGCGTCCCTCGCGGAGGAGCGGACGTCGCGCCTAGAGCGCGTAGTCGACGACCAGCGGCGCGTGATCCGTCCAGCGCGCATCCCACGACGCCTGACGGTCCACCCGGGCATCGGTCGCCGCAGCGGCCAGCGCCGGAGAGGCGAACTGATAGTCGATGCGCCAGCCGGCGTCGTTGTCGAATGCCTTGCCGCGCATCGACCACCACGTGTACGGGCCTTCGCGATCCCCGGCCAGCGTGCGGTGGACGTCCACCCACCCGGCCTCGACCCAGCGATCCAGGTAGGCCCGCTCCTCGGGCAGGAAGCCGGCCGACTTGAGGTTGCCCTTCCAGTTCTTGATGTCCCGCTCGGTGTGGGCGATGTTGATGTCACCCATCACGACCACACGCTCGTACTGCTCGCGCAGCGCGCCCATGCGCTCGGTGGAGGCGTCGAGCAGCGCGTACTTGTCGTCCATCGACGGCGTGCCGGCAGTGCCGGAGTGCTGGTAGGTCGAGACCACGCGCACCGGGCCCGCGGGTGACTCCACCGTCGCCTCGATCCATCGGCCGGTGTGGACGGGCTCGCCCATGGCGCCGCCCAGCGCGTCGACCCCGGCGAGAACATCGGTGAGCGCGGACCGCGAAGCGATGGCCACGCCCGCCCGGCCCTTGATCTCGCACGCCTGCTCGACCACGTGCCATTCCTCACCCACCAGCGGAGCGGTGATGTCGAGCGGGGCCCGCACCTCCTGGAGGGACACGACGTCGGGCGCGCCCTCGGCGAGCCATGCGCCCATTCCCTTGCGGGCCGCGGCGCGCACGCCATTGACGTTGACCGATGCGATTCTCATGCGTTCTCCCACGATTGCTGCCGTGCGGCCGCAAGCGGCCACGTCCATCTGCGAGGCTATCGCGACCCGCGGACACGCCGGGCAATCGGGGCCGCTCTCGGGAGCCCGCTACTGCGGGTCGGGGTCGACCACCAGCTCTCCCGTGCCGCCGTCCACGAGTACTTCCGTGCCCGGTGGGATCGCCGTCGCTCCGCGCGCACCCGCGACGGCGGGTATTCCGCGTTCGCGAGCAATGATCGACGTATGCGAGGTCTCCGAGCCGGTCTCGGTGACGATCGCCAGGCACACCGAGGGGTCGAGGGCCACCACATCAGCAGGCGCGATGTCGCGCACGATCAGCACGTACGGCCGGCTCTGTGGAGCAGGCGGATCCTCATCGACAGCCCCAGCCTCGCGGCCGGCCAGCACCGCGATGACCCGGTCACGGACGTCGAGCACATCGGTGGCGCGCTCCGCGATGAGTCCGCCCGCGCCCCGGAGCGACTCCGCCAGGGCGCCGGCCGCCTCCCACACGGCTCGCTCCGCGTCGCGACCCTCCAGGCACAGAGCCCTCGCGCGGCTGCTCAACGCGGGATCGACCGCGATCACCGCCGACGCCTCGAGAATCGCCGCACCCTGCCCCGTGGCTCGCGCCGCGATCTCCCGCAGCTGCCTCGATGCCTCGGCGCACGCGGGGCCAATGCGATCGGCCTCGCGTTCACGCTCGGACTCCGGCACGGTGCGCTCGGCGGGTGGCTCGGGCGGCGTCGCCCCCTGGCGCACCGGGCCCACCACCCGTCCCGGGCTCACCCCACGCGGGGCCGTCGGGCGCTCGCCGCCCGCCTGATCGGGCTCTGCTCGGGTTGAGCTCGCGAGCTCCTCACCAAAGCCGCTCTCGACGAGCGCCACCACGGCGTCGACGCCTGCGCGAGCCGACGGTCCCTCCGCGACCACCTCCAGCGTGTCCCCAGCGGCGGCGGTGAGGACCGCGAGCGACGTCGGCGAGGAGGCGTCGGCCCATGTTCCGCCAGCGCCCACCCACACGCGGGCGTCGAGCCGACCGACGGCAGCCGCAATCGCTGCGGCGGGGCGGGCGTGCATGCCCGCGGCGTTCACCACCTCCACAGACCCGCGAGCGTCCGCGGCGTCGGCATCAGGCACGTCACCCGGCGAGGCCGCGTCCGGAGTGCCGCCTTCGGTTTCGTCGGGCCCCGCGAGCTGCGCGCGCTTGGGGCCGAGAGCATCCGTGGCCTCGCGGACCACCTCGTCGATGCCTGCACCCGCGGCGGCCCTCACGGCCGCCGCCACCAAACCCTCGACGAATGGTGCGGGGATCAGCCGCACGTCGTGCTCGCCGGGCAAGAACTCGAGCGCCATCTCAGCGCTCATGAGCGCCGAGCCGAGATCGAGCAGCACCACGACCCCGGCCCCCTCGTCTGCCCTCTCGAACGCTGCCGCGACCGCAGTGGCGTCCGTCCCGGTGCCGCCGTCGGCGGTGCCCGCGGCGATCGCCATCACCGGAGGGTCCTCCGCGACCATCTCCGTGGCAAGAGCGACCGCCGCCCGTGCCAGCGGCTCCGAGTGGGAGACCACTACCAGTCCCACCCGCGGACCCGTGGTCACGTCGGCGCGCTCACGACTGCGCCGCCGCCAGCGCCTCGAACAGCAGGGTGGTGGACGCGGCGCCAGGATCGATGTGTCCTGCGGAACGCTCCCCCAGGTAGCTGGCGCGACCCTTGCGCGCTTCCCATGGCTCCGTCGCGTCGCGGCCCTTGGCTGCGGCCTCCGCGGCCGCGCGCGCAGCGTCGCGGAGGCTGTCCCCTGCCTCGATGGCTGCGGCGAACGACTCGAGCGCGGGGGCCATCGCGTCGATCATCGTCTTGTCCCCTTGCTCGGCCTTGCCACGCGCCGCGACGCCGCCCAGCCCCGCCTGGAGCGCGGCAGCGAGGCCGGCCCCGTCAAGGCTCTCGGTCGCGCCCGCGTCCACGCCGAAGCGCAAGAAGAACGTGCCGTAGAGCGGCCCCGACGCTCCTCCGACCGAGCTCACGAGCGTCATCCCGACGAGCTTGAACATCTCGTCGAGAGTGTCGGGAGCGGCGCCCGCGACCGCCTGGTTGACGGCGGTCACGCCGCGCGCCATGTTCGACCCGTGGTCCGCGTCTCCGATCGCGGAGTCCAGTTCGGTGAGGTGCGCCTTGTGCTCGTGCACCGCCGCATCGAACCGGTCAAGCCAGTCCTTGGCGGTGTCCAGAGTGAACAGGCTCGAGTCGTCTGAGTCGACCATCGCGCGCCCTACCGACCCCAGCGCAGTCCGGCGGTCTGCACCGGGGCGTCCCACAAGGTGATCATGTCGTCGTCGGCCCGCAGCACGGTGAGGGAGCATCCCGCCATGTCGAGAGAGGTGATGTAGTTGCCCACGAGGGTACGGGCCACGTCGACCCCGGCCTTCTCAAGCAGCGGCGCCACCTCGCCGAACATGAGGTAGAGCTCGAGCAGTGGCGACCCTCCCATGCCGTTGAGCATCACGATGGCGGGTCCCGCCATGTCAGAGTCCGCCAGGATCGGCTCGACCAGTTGGGCCGCGATGTCCTTGGCCGGCGCGAGCGGCACGCGGTGGCGGCCCGGCTCTCCGTGGATGCCGATGCCGATCTCCATCTGGTCCTCGGGCAGATCGAACGTGGGCTTGCCCGCCGCGGGCACGGTGCAGCTCGTCAGGGCCATCCCCATCGAGCGGCCGCCGTCGTTGACGCGGTGCGCGAGGTCGGTGACGGCGGCGAGGTCGCGTCCCTCCTCGGCGGCGGCCCCGACGATCTTCTCGAGGAGCACCGTGACGCCGACTCCCCGGCGCCCTGCGGTGTACAGGGAGTCCTGCACCGCGACATCGTCGTTCGTCACGACGGTGGCGACCTCGACGCCCGCCTCCGCCGCGGCGAACTCGGCCGCCATCTCGAAGTTCATGACATCGCCCGTGTAGTTCTTGACGATGTGGAGCACACCCGCGCCGCGGTCCACTTCCTTGGTGGCCGCCTGCATCTGGTCCGGAGTGGGCGAGGTGAAGACCTCGCCGGCGCACGCGGCGTCGAGCATGCCGTAACCCACGAAGCCACCGTGCATGGGCTCGTGGCCGGACCCGCCGCCAGAGATCACGGCAACCTTGCCGTCGGCCTTGGGCTCGGCCCGATAGATCACGCGATTGTGGTGGTCGACCCTCACCGAACGATCCGCGGCCTCGACGCCCTTCAGTGCGTCGGCGAGTACGGATTCGGGTGCGTTGATGAGCTTCTTCATCGTGTCTCCTCGTGACAAGCGCGAGCGCTCCCGCCCGCGCCAGGTGGGTGGGTCCGCGGCTCGGCGGAGGCATCGCGCGCCGACGGTGCGGCGGGAGCGACGGAGAGGAGGTGACTCACGCTGGGCCAGTGCGGGACGTCCCACTGCGCTCGTGCGTGCATCTGCGCTCCCTGACGTGCGGGGTCGCATGGCACTCGAGGGGTGCCCGCTATGCCCGCCTTTGGGCCACTGTTCGACGCTTCGAATCCTATGGGGCCCACGGCGGGTGTCAACCGGAAGTGAGGGAGGTGAGCCGCTCCGGCGGCCCCGCAGGGACTACGAGAGGGCCAAGCTTCGCTCCGCGGACTCCACCACGTTGGAGAGCAGCATGGCGCGGGTCATCGGACCCACGCCGCCGGGGTTGGGCGAGTACCAGGACGACTTCTCGACCGCCTCGGGAGCGATGTCGCCCGCGACCTTGGACCTGCCCGTCTCCGGGTCGGTGACGCGCGAGACGCCCACATCGATCAGCACCGCACCGTCTTTGACCATGGCCGCGCTGATGATGCCGGGGACCCCTGCGGCGGCCACGATGACATCGGCCCCACGTGTGTGCGAGGCGAGATCCGCCGTGCCGGTGTGGCACAGCGTGACCGTCGCGTTGACGGCCTTGCGCGTGAGCAGCAGGCCGATGCTGCGGCCCACGGTGGTGCCGCGGCCCACGACCACGATGTCCTTGCCGTGCAGCGACACCCCATGGCGTTCGATCAGCTCGATGATGCCCTTGGGGGTGCAGGGGAGCGGCGACTCGATGGGCCCCGAGACTCGCAGCACGAGCCGCCCCAGGTTGGTGGGGTGCAGTCCGTCGGCGTCCTTGGACGGGTCGATGACCTCGAGCACGCGGTTCGCGTCGATGCCGTCAGGAAGGGGCAGCTGAACGATGAACCCGGTGCAGGCCGGGTCCTCGTTGAGGCGAGTCACCGCGGCTTCGATCTCCGCCTGGGTGGCAGTGCCAGGGAGATCCTCGCGGATCGAGGCGATCCCCACCTCGGCGCAGTCGGCGTGCTTGCCGTTGACGTACCAGGTCGAGCCCGGGTCGTCGCCCACCAGCAGCGTGCCGAGACCGGGCGTGACGCCCCGCTCGGCGAGCGCCGCCACCCGCTGGGTCAGTTCACCCTTGATGGTGGCGGCGGTCGCCTTGCCGTCGAGTCGTTGTGCCCCTGCGTCGATTCCCACGGTGTCGGGAGCCCCCACTACTGCTGGAGTCCGTCGTACAGCGGGAAGTCGTCGGCCAGCGCCTTGACGCGTGCGCGCAGAGCGTCCACGTCAGCACCGCCCTTGAGCGCCGTCGCGATCACGTCGGCGACCTCCGTGAACTCCTCCGCGCCGAAGCCACGCGACGCCAGCGCCGGGGTGCCGATGCGCAGCCCGGAGGTGACCATCGGCGGGCGCGGGTCGAACGGGACCGCGTTGCGGTTCACGGTGATGCCCACCGAGTGCAGGAGATCCTCGGCCTGCTGGCCGTCGAGCTGCGAGTTCCTGAGGTCGGCGAGCACCAGGTGGACGTCCGTGCCGCCGGTGACGACGGAGACGCCGGCGTCGGTCGCATCGGCCGCCGTCAGGCGCTCCGCGATGATGCGGGCGCCCTCGAGCACGCGCTCCTGACGCTCCTTGAACTCGGGCGCCGCCGCCGCCTTGAGCGCGACCGCCTTCGCGGCGATCACGTGCATGAGCGGGCCTCCCTGCTGGCCGGGGAAGACAGCAGAGTTGAGCTTCTTGGCGTACTCGGTGTCGCGCGACAGGATCATGCCGGAGCGCGGGCCGCCGATGGTCTTGTGGATCGTGGTGGACACCACGTCCGAGTGCGGCACGGGCGAGGGGTGCAGGCCCGCGGCGACGAGGCCGGCGAAGTGCGCCATGTCCGTCCACAGCTTGGCGCCCACCTCGTCCGCGATGGACCGGAACGCCTCGAAGTCGATGTGACGCGGGTAGGCGGACCATCCGGCGATGATCACGTCGGGACGCTCGGCGAGCGCCTGCGCGCGCACCTTGTCCATGTCGATGCGGTGAGTGTCCTCCTCGACGCCATAGGCCGCGACCTCGTAGAGCTTGCCGGAGAAGTTGAGCTTCATGCCGTGCGTGAGGTGGCCGCCGTGCGCGAGGGACAGGCCCATGATCTTGTCGCCCGGGTTGATGAGCGCGTGCAGCACGGCCGCGTTCGCCGTGGCGCCCGAGTGCGGCTGCACGTTCGCGTACTCGGCGCCGAACAGCGACTTCGCGCGATCACGGGCGATGTTCTCCGCGACGTCCACCTCTTCGCAGCCGCCGTAGTAGCGGCGGCCGGGGTAGCCCTCGGCGTACTTGTTGGTGAGCACCGAGCCCTGTGCCTGCAGCACGGAGCGCGGCACGAAGTTCTCGGAGGCGATCATCTCGAGGTAGGTCTGCTGGCGCACGAGCTCGCGGTCGAGAACCTGGGCGATCTCGGGGTCGAAGTCCTGCAGGGTCGCATTCATGACCGCTGCGGTGGCGCTGGAATCAGTGCTCATCAGTGTCCTTGTCTGTGGCGGCACACGGGGCCGCCGGTTGTCCGGTGACCTTGGCCCAGGCGTACGACCAACAGTCTGATGATGTGTCGCTCCCTCGTGGTGACCCACTGCGCCAGTCGCGACGGGCGTCAGTCTAGCAACGCGCATCGGCCCGATGCGAGCCCGGTCACGACCTCCGGCTGCCCGCCCACCATCGATGGTCCATGAGCGGCTTCGTTGCGCGCACGACCACGCGGTGCGACACGAGCCACGCGAACACGAGCGTCGCCGCGGCGATCAGCACGAGCCACGCCGCCTCGGGCAGCGCGGTGCTGTAGCCGTCGACGCGGGTCGGGTACAGAGCGAAGGGGTGCAGCAGGTACACCACCAGCGAGCCGACGCCGATGCGCGCGACCACCCGCGAGCTCCATCCTGTGAGAGACACGAGCGCGAGCGTCAGCAGGCCTCCGGTCGCGAGCACGGCCGCGCGCAGGGCGGCGCCTTCGAGGAACGCGAAGTCGAGGTCCCCGTAGTCCTCGTGAAGGAAGAACACGCCGCGGCTCAGGGTCGGCTTCGTGACGTAGGCGAGCGCCAATGCCCCGGCGAACAGCGCGGCCGAGGCGACCCGGATGCCCGGAGAGCGCAGACGCGCGAACCACGCGTCCCGCCACACCAGCCCGAGGACGAAGAACGGCAGGAAGCCGAGGGTCCGGCCGAGCGACAGGTGAGGGCCGATGACAGCCAGCCCGCCCGCGGCGATGGACACGGCGACGCTCAGAGGAAGCACGTGCGGAACCCTCGTCAGCCACGGTGCGGCCATCCGCCACACGAAGAGTGACAGCAGGTACCAGGTGGTCCAGGCGGGAACGAGCGGGGTGGGCGTGGCGAGTCCACCGGCGGCGAGCGACGCGGCGACGACGTGCAGCACCTGGAAGACGGCGAAGGGGAACAGCAGACGCCCCGCGAGCGCGCGCGGCGACCACCCGGAAGACTTGCGAGTGAGGTAGCCCGAGAGGAACACGAACGCCGGCATGTGGAACATGAACAGCCACTGCGTGATCGCCTCGGCGGGACGGCCGGACAGCGGCCCGATCGCGTGGCTGAACACGACGAGCATCACCAGCAGCCCTACGGCGGCGTCGATCGAGCGGTCGCGCTCGGGAGGCGAGGCGACGTCCGTGCGGACGTCGTCCCGCGGCGACAACGGCCGATGCGGGGAGAGGGTGGAGGGGGACGTCACCCTTCCACTGTGCGGGACCGCCCTCTCAGGCCGCTCTCAGAAAGGGGGTCGGACGAGAGCGATCAGTTGTCGCCGCGCACCGCGTTGTCGTCGAGATCGTCGGAGACGACGGCGCCCGCCTCGAGGACCTTCTTGAGGTAGGCGTAGGTGAGATCGCCGGCGACCTGATCGAACTGGTGGTCGTAGCCCGCCTTGTTGTACAGCGCGATGTTGTGCTTGGAGTTCTGCCCGGTGAAGACCCATACCTCTTTGGTCGACTCGGGCAGGTGGCCGAGCACCGCGAACAGCAGCTGGGTGCCGATGCCCTGACCCTGGAGGTCGGGCACCACCGCGAGGCGGCCAATGGTCGCCTTGTCTCCATCGATGCCCACACGGATCGAGCCGATGAGTCGGTGGCCCTGCCACGCGCCCAGCGTCACGACGTCGTCGGATTCGAGGTCGACCTGCAGCTCGTCGAGCGTCTGGGTGAGCGCCGGGATGTTGGGGTCGTCGTACAACTGAGCCTCGGTGACGAACGCGGCACGCCGCACCGTCAGGAGCTCTCCCACGTGGTCGACACCGATGACGTCGATCCGTACTCCGTCTGACTGAGCCATGGGTCCATCTTGCCAGCATCGTCACCACACGCCGTGACCTGCGCCGCGCGGCGCTGGCTAAGATCGGCGCATGCCTTCCGACCGACCAGGATCGTGGATCCTCAGCCTCTCGTGCCCCGACCGCCCCGGCATCGTGCATGCCGTGTCCGGCCTGCTCGCGAGCCATGAGGGCAACATCACCGAGAGCCAGCAGTTCGGCGACCCCGACACCGGGCTGTTCTTCATGCGCGTCGAGTTCGCCTCGCACGCGTCGCGTGACGAGCTCGACGCCGCCGTCACCGACCTCGCTGAGCGATTCACGATGACCTGGACGCTCGATGTCGCGGGCCGCCCGATGCGGACCATCGTGCTGGTCTCGCGCGCGGCCCACTGCGTGAACGACCTGCTGTTCCGGGAGCGCGCCGGCACCCTGCCGGTCGACATCGCGGCCGTGGTGGGCAATCACGAGACCCTCAGGGACCTCGCCGAGTTCTACGGCAAGCCGTTCCATCACATCCCCGTCACCGCTGACACCAAGCCGGAGTCCGAGTCGCGGCTGCTCGCGCTGGTCGAGGACCTGGGCGTCGAGCTCGTGGTCCTCGCGCGCTACATGCAGATCCTGTCGCCGGAGCTGTCGGCGGCGCTTCATGGGCGTGCCATCAACATCCACCACTCGTTCCTGCCCAGCTTCAAGGGTGCCCGCCCCTACTTCCAGGCCCACGACCGCGGCGTCAAGCTCATCGGCGCGACCGCCCACTACGTGACGGCGGACCTCGACGAGGGTCCGATCATCGAGCAGGACGTGGACCGGGTGGATCACACGGCGACACCCGAGACGCTCACCGCGCTCGGCGCCGATGTGGAGCGACGCGCACTGGCCCGTGCGGTCGGGTGGCACGCCGAGCATCGCGTGCTGCTGGATGGGCACCGCACCATCGTCTTCAGCTGACGCGGCGCGGCACGCTCAGGCCAGTCCCAGCACCGCCCTGGGCACGGCCGATGCGGCGGCGACGGCCTCGTCGCGCGGCACCCCCGCCTCGACGCAGACCTCGACGGCTCTGCGCAGCGTGAGCGTCGACCCGGCGAGGGTGCCCGTGCCTGCCAGCACCGCGCGGCCGCCAGTGACCTCGACCTCACGCGACCCGAGCAGGTAATGACCGTCGGAAGACGCCGCGGCGGCCATGGCGTCGGTCACGAGCACGATCCGTCCGGGAGCGGCGCGGAACAGCGTGGCGATCAGTGCGGGATCCACGTGGATCCCGTCGGCGATGACCTCGATCCATACCCTCGGGTCGTCGAGGGCCGCGCCGACGGGTCCAATCTCGCGGCCCGTGATGCCATGCATGGCGTTGAAGGCGTGGGTGATGAGCGTCGCGCCGCGATCGAAGGCCTCCCGTGCCACGGCGGCGTCGGCGTCCGTGTGGCCCACGGCGACCGTGACCCCCGCGTCGACGAAGGTCTCGATGGCCGCGAGCGCGCCGGGGAGCTCGGGCGCCATCGTGATCTGCCGGAGAGCATCGCCACAGGCGTCCAGCAGACGCCCCACCAGCTGCGGCGTCGGCAGCGCCAGGCTTCCGGGATCGTGTGCTCCCTTGCGGGAGGGCGCAAGAAAGGGTCCCTCGAGATGGATGCCCACCAGCGCGGAGTCGCGCTCCATCGCCTCACGCACCACCCGGATCTGCCGCTCTGCCTCAGCCAGCGGCAGCGAGACCAGGGACGCCACCATCGCGTGAGTCCCTGCCTCCCGATGCGCCGCCACCGCGGCAAGCGTGCCGTCGACGGTGTCGCCGAACGCGTGTCCCCCACCGCCATGGCCGTGGATGTCAGTGAGCGCGTCCCCGTCCATCGCTAGATCCCCTGCCATGCGGGCTTGTGGCGCTGCGCCCACGCGTAGTAGTCGCGGTGGGCGAGTCGTGATGCCGCCGCCTCATCCAGCACCACCGTGACACGGGGATGCAGCTGGATGGCCGAGCCAGGCATCGACGCAGTCACCGGCCCCTCGGCCGCAGCAGCCACCGCATCGGCCTTGCCCTCACCGAAGGCGAGCAGCACCAGGTGCCGGGCCCTCAGGATCGTGCCCAGCCCCTGGGTGACGCAGTGCATCGGGACGTCATCCACCGAGTCGAAGAACCGGGCGTTGTCCTGGCGGGTGCGCTCGGTCAGGGTCTTGACCCGGGTGGGAGACGCGAAGGACGAGCCGGGCTCGTTGAAGCCCAGGTGACCGGTCGCGCCGATGCCGAGCAGCTGGAGGTCGACGCCGCCATGCTCGATCAAGGCTTCCTCGTAACGGTCGCCCGCGGTCTCGATCCCCTCGGCGCCGCCGTCCGGAACCCGGACGAGCGCCGGGTCGAGGCCGAGCGGCTCGGTGACCTCACGAGCCACCACCTCGGCGTAGGACTGGGGGTGGCCGGCCGGCAGACCCACGTACTCGTCGAGCGCGAACGCGCTGACACGCGAGAAGTCAGCGCCGCCAGCGGCGTGTCGCGCGAGCGCGGCGTAGACCGGCAGCGGACTCGAGCCGGTGGCGACGCCGAGCGTGAACGCGGAGCTCGCCCGGACGGCCTGAGCGATGTGGTCCGCGACCACCTGCGCGCCCGCCTCGGCGGTCTCGAACACCAGCATCTCAGCCACGATCCACCTCCAGTTTCGCGGCACCGATCGCAGCGATCGGCTCACCGTGGGGCGCGAGGACGATGCGTGCGCCCATGTCGAGCGAGCCGAGGAACGGCGAGGCCGCCTCCCATCCGCGGATCACCCTGCGGGCGCCGTCGAGGAGCTCATAGCGCAGGCCTGTGAGCCCGCCGCCGAGCATCACGCGATCGACGTCGAGCGTGAGCACGAGCACCCGCACCGCGGTGGCGACGCCGTGCATGAGACCCGCCCGGATCTCCTGAGCCCGCGCGTCCCCGGCCCTGGCCGCCGCGAGCACGTCCACGGCGGCCGCGCCCTCGTGTCCCCACTGCTGCACCATCCCGCTGCCGGAGGCATACGTCTCGAGGCCGCCGGGAAGGCCGTCTGCCCCGACCGGACCCGCCGGGTCGATCGAGATGTGGCCGATCTCGCCCGCGGCTCCCCTGCCGCCGCGCCACAGCCGGCCGTCGAGGATCAGCCCGGCAGCGAGCCCGGTGCCCACGTTGAGGTACGCGACGGACGACGGGCCGTCTCCGAGCAGATGCCACGCGCCGAGCGCCGCCACGTTGACGTCGTTCTCGACGGTGACCGGGACCCGCCAGCGCTCGCGCAGGACGTCCGCCAGCGCAAGGCGCTCGACGTCGAGGTTGAGCGCGTGCTCGACGACGCCGCCGCGCACCGCGCCAGGAATGCCGATGCCGACGCCGGCGGCGTCGGTGACCTGAATCCCCGCATCGGCCGTCACCTGTGCCACCGCCTCGCAGGCGGACGCGATGACCCCCTCCGCTCCCCTCGTCACGGCCATGCGATGGCGCGCGAGCAGCGCGTCGTCGTCGCCCAGCACCACCGCGTCGACCTTGGTGCCGCCGATGTCGACGCCGATCCGGGGGGCGCTCACGAGAACACCTCTGCGAGAGCCGCGCCCACCAGGCGCGACGCACCGTAGGTCGCGATGTCGGCGTACGGCTCGGTCAGGTCCGGCCATCCCATGTCGACCACGACGGGGTCGAGCGGGCGGAGCGCATCGACGACCTCCTGCGCCCACGGGTGCCGGTGGTTGTTCTTGCCGACCACGACCACCAGAGCACCGTGCGGCACGGCATCGAGGTCCACGCCGTCACCGGGCCTGACGACGACGTCCGCCGTGACGCCCACCGCGAAGACTCCCCACGGGCTGGTCCCCACGGCGATGTTCGGGGAGGACTCGAGCCGGATCCAGTGGAGGGGCTGCGCTGCAGCGCGGCGGCTCTCGAGGAGCGCTGCTGCCCTGGCCGAGACGCGGAACGCCCTCCGCACCGTCTCGTGGTCCAGCCTCGCCAGCCCCACTCCCGGGGGGTCCGAGGCGGCTGCGGTCAGCCGCCCCACCATGGCGTCGATCCGTGTGCTGGCCTCAGCGATGCGCTCCTCGGCGATCTCGCCCTGCGCGACGGCCTGCTCGATGGCGTCGACGATGGACTCGATCTGCTCGTCCGTGTTGGCCGTGCCGATGCACAGCAGGTCGCAGCCCGCGTGGAGCGCGCGCACTGCGGCGGCGGGAATGCCGATCTCGCCGGAGGCCCCCACCATGTCGAGCGCATCGGAGACGATCACGCCCTCGAAGCCCATCTCGCCGCGAAGCAGGTCCGTGAGGATGGGCCGCGAGAACGTGGCCGGATGGTCCGGATCGAGCGCTGGCACCACGATGTGCGAGCTCATGATGGTGGCCACGCCCGCCTCGATCGCCGCCGCGAAGGGAGCGAGCTCCCGTGCACGCAGCGTGTCGAGGTCCACGTCGACCGTGGGGAGGGAGACGTGGGAGTCCTGCGAGGTGTCACCGTGGCCCGGGAAGTGCTTGGCGCACCCCGCGACCCCGGCCGACTGGACCCCTCGTGTCCACGCCGCCCCGTGCCGGCTCACCAGGTCAGCGTCAGCGCCGAAGGACCGGACGCCGATCACGGGGTTGGAGACGTTCGAGTTGATGTCGACGTCCGGGGCGAGGGTCAGGTTGACGCCGGTCGCAATCAGCTCGTGGCCCACCTGCTCGCCCACCGCCTGAGTCAGTGCGAGGTCGTCGAGCCGGCCCAGCACCGCGTTGCCCGGGAACGGCGAGCCGTCGCGCTGGTGCAGCCGGGACACGTCGCCGCCCTCCTCGTCCGTCGAGATCACGGCGCGCGGGTTCGCGGCGAGAATGCTGGCGGTGAGGGAGCGGAGCTGCTCGGGGGACTCGACGTTGGTCGCGAACAGGCAGACCCCGCCCATGCCGTCGCGCAGCCGGCGCTCGACCCACGCGGGCAGCACCGTGCCCTCGAAACCGGGCATGAGTGTCGCGAGTGCGCTCATCCCTTCACCGCCCCGCCCACGAGGCCCGACGTCATGCGGCCCTGGACGATCATGAAGAACACGATGACCGGGATCGCGACGAGCGTCGAGCCAGCCATCACCTGACCCCATTCGATCATGCCCAGGCTGGAGGGCTGTGCAAAGTTGCGCAGCCACAGGGGCAGCGTCTCGCTCTGGTCGGAGGTGAGGATGACCGAGGCGAGCGCGAACTCGTTCCACACCTGCAGGTAGGCATAGACGCCCGATGCGACCAGTCCGGGAGCGAGCAGCGGGAAGGTCACGCGCATGAATGCCCCGAATCGTGTGCACCCGTCCATCATCGCCGCCTCTTCGAGGTCGGCGGGCACACCGGCGACGAAGCCGCGCAGCATCCACAGCGTGAATGGCACCACCATCGCGATGTAGATGATCGAGACGCCCGCGATGCTGTTGAGCAGCCCGAGCCCGGAGATCATCTTGTACTGCGCGATGAACATCGCCTCAGCGGGGAGCATCTGCACGAGGATGACGGCGAGCACGAACGACTTGCGCCCGCGGAACCGGAACCGGGACACCGCGAGGGCGCCGAGGAACGCGAACACGAGGCACACCACGAGCGCGATGCCCGTGACGGCCAGCGACATGCCGAGTGCTCCCGTGAACGTCGAGTCGGAGAACACGGCGCGGTAGTTCGTCCACGACCCGGACGTGGGAAGCCACGTGGGCGTGAGGCTGGAGATGGTGGCAGAGGTCTGGAACGACGAGTTCACCATCCAGTACACCGGGAACACCCACATCACGGCGAGCGCCAGTGCCAGCACCGTGAACAGGGGACGGAGCGGGGAGCGCTTGGTGGTCACGACTGGTCCTCCTTGATCAGTTCGCGCACGTAGAACCAGCTGAGCGCGATGGTGAAGAACAGGACGATCATCGCCGCCGCAGCCGCGACGCCGAAGTGGCCCTGACCGATGCCGAGCCCGTAGATGTACGTGCCGAGCAGGTCATACTTGTCACCCGCGGCACCGAAGCCCTGCAGCAGCTCGATCTGCGCGTACACCCTGAGGTCCCAGATGAGCTGAAGCAGCAGCAGGATCACGAGGATGGGGCGCAGGATCGGCAGCGTCACCCGCCGCAGCATCTGGAACCCACCGGCTCCGTCGAGCTGCGCGGCTTCCACCACCTCGTCCGAGACCTGCGTGAGGCCCGCGTAGACCGAGAGCGCGACGAACGGCACCGAGGCCCAGGTGATGATGATGGACGCGACGGCGAAGAAGCTCCAGGGGTCCACCAGCCAGTTGTGGCCCACGAGGTCCACCCCCGGCAGGAAGCTCAGCAGGTAGTTGAGGACACCGTTGCGGTCGTCGATCAGCCAGTTCCACACCGTCATCTGGGCGACGATGGGCATCGCCCACGCCACCAGCATCGCGATCTGCAGGGTGATGCGCGACCACGACGGGATCGACTTCATCAGCACCGCGAGACCGATGCCTATCACCATCGTGGCGAGTGCCGTCACGGCCATGAACGCGACGGACTTGATCAGGACCGACCAGAAGGCACCATCCGTGAGGAGGGAGATGTAGTTGTCGAGCCCCACCCATGCGGGCGCCTCACCGAACTGCTGCGCGAGCCCGTACTCACGGAAGGAGTTGAGCACCTGCCAGCCCAACGGGTAGCCCATGCCGACGAGCAGGGCGATCAGCGCGGGCGCGATCAACAGATAGGGCAGTCGGGGGCGCTTGCGCCGTGAACGCGGGCGCGAGGGCGGCGGCGGCGCGTCGAGCAGTTCGCGCGCGGGCGCAGAAGTCGTCATGGTGGTTCCTCGATGCGAGTCAGGCGGGGGAAGTCAGACGGGGGCCGTCGGACGGGGACGGTCAGCGGGACCCCGGGCGCCGGCCCAGGCACGGGAGGCGCACCCGGACCGGCGAGGAGGAGGTGCCGGTCCGGCCGTCGCTCGACGGCCGGACCGGGCCCGGCAACGGACTAGCCGTTGATGAGGGCGTTGATCTGCTCGTCGTACTCGACGGACAGATCGGTGACGTCGCCACCCTCGGCGACGGCGGCGAAGTACTGCTCCATGATCTTCGCCTCTTCGATCGCGGCCCAGCCCGGCGCCGCCGGGGTGAGCTTGGCGTTCTCTGCGGCCGTGAGCGCGATGTCGCCCATCGCGGCGACCTCGGCGTACGTGTCGGCGTAGTCGAGGTTGGCCGGGCCGAGACCGTTCTCCGCGAGCATCGTCTGGTATTCCTCGGAGAAGATGATGCGCATCAGGGTCTTCGCGCCCTCCGGGTGCTGGGTCGAGGCCGAGATGCCGATGTTCGAGCCGCCGGCGAACACGGGCGCGACGCCCCCGTCTGCTCCGGGAAGCGCGTAGGCGCCGAACTTCTCCTCGTTCCAGGTGGCGACGGGCTCGCCCTCCTCGTTCTCAGCGATGTCGCCGAGCGACCAGTAGGCCCAGTTGGGGGCCATGGTCGTCGCTGCAGGCGTACCCGGGAGGAAGCCGTCGTTGATCGCCTCGTAGGCGGTGGAGTCGTCGTCCGTGACCTGAGCGACGGAGGTCTCCATGAACAGCTCCTGCCACTGCTCCATGCCGGCGATCGACTCGGGCGAGGACAGCGTGGCCGTCCATTCCGAGCCGTCGTAGGTCGCGATGTCGCCGCCATTGGCGAAGATCCACGAGATGCCGTCGCGCCAGCTCTGGCCTGGGACGTAGAAGCCGCCCACGCCCTGCTCCATGAGCGAGGCATTGGCTGCGGTCACGTCGGCCAGGGTGGTGGGCACCTCGACGCCGCCCTGCTCGTAGAGGTCCTTGCGGTACCAGACCATGCGGGAGCCGAAGTAGTACGGCAGTGCCAGGCGCTGCTCGCCCACCGAACCCGCCTCGACGA
This sequence comes from Demequina muriae, assembly GCF_030418295.1. Lineage (NCBI taxonomy): Bacteria > Bacillati > Actinomycetota > Actinomycetes > Micrococcales > Demequinaceae > Demequina > Demequina muriae. The sequence continues at coordinate 1,783,612 of NZ_JAUHQA010000001.1, read as the reverse complement.
AGCCCTGAAGCAGCGAGTCGCCGCCCAGCTCGTCGTACATGTCGGTGATGTCCATGAAGGCGCCCACGGTGGTGAACGTCGCGGACTGGGTGTTGCCCACCTCGGTGACGTCGGGGGTGTTCTCCGAGTCCGGCAGCGCGGTGGTGAGGCTCGAGATCGCGTCGCCCCAGCCGATCTGCTCGACGGTGAGCGCGCCGCCGTTGACCTCGGCGTACTCGGACTTGAGGTAGTCGATGAGGGTGTCAGGGGTGTCGGTCCCCATCAGCCACAGCGTGATGTCCTCGGCCTGGGCTTCGGCAGTGGGCTCGCCGCCGCCCGCGGTGGGGTCGGTGGTCGGCTCGTCATCGGATCCGGACGACGAGCATCCGGCGAGGACGATGGCTGATGCGGCGGCAAAGGCCACCACACCGCGTGTCATCTTCAGCATTGCGCTACTTCCTTCTGTTGTGTGTGTGCCGTCCGTGACCCGGGGGCCACGTCGTAGGTGATGCAAGGAGGTCACGAGACCCCCAGTTGGCCGGTGAGGACCATGACCACCGCCCCGAGCACGACGATGTCGCGCCCCAGGGTGGTCATCCGCAGCGTCAGGTGGCCATGGAGCTCGGCCATCGTGCGACTGCGAAGCGTCTCGGCGGTGCCCTCGAGGAGGGCACCCCCGAGGACGGAGTGGGGGCCGGCGAGCACGACCTCGCTGAGGTTCAGCGCGCCCACGACGGGACCGAGCGAGATGCCGAGCCGTTCGCCGGCGGCACGCAGAATGTCTTCGCGTTCCGCATCGTTCTCGGCCCCCGCCAGCCGCGCTTCAAGCCGGGGCGTCGCCAGCCACGTCTCCAGGCAGCCGCGCTTGCCGCAGGCGCATTCGTCGCCGCCGTCAGTGCCGACGACCACGTGGCCGATCTCGCCTGAGGCGAAGCCCGAGCCGTAGATGAGCTGACCGCCGACGACGATCCCTGCGCCCAGGCCACGGCCCACGCGGATGAGCATCATGTCCGCATCGGCACCGCCGAAGGTGCGCTCGCCGATGGCGGCCATGTTGGCGTCGTTGGCCACCTGGGCCGGGAGCTGGTAGCGCTCGGCGATGAGCTGCTGGAGGGGAACCTGGTGCCACTCGAGGTTGGGGGCGCTCACGACGGTGCCTTCGAGGTCGACGATGCCGGGGCTTCCCACGCCGATCCCGATCACGGGCGAGGCCGCGCGAGAGAGGAGATCGTCCAGCAGCGTGTAGACCGCGCTGGTGGCGGCGTCGCCCACGACGCCGGCGACGTCGACCTCTCCACGCTCGATGACGGTGCCGTCCAGGTCGGTGACCACGCCGCGGAAGACCGCGTTGTTGGACAGGTCGAGGCCTACGATCACGAAGCCCTTGCGGTTGATGTCGAGCAGCGTGGCGGGCTTGCCTGGCCGAGAGTCGGGACGCAGCCCCAGCTCGATGACGAGGTGCTCGCCGATCAGGTCGGCGACGAGGTCGGAGATCGTGACACGGGTGAGCCCCACCTCTCTCGCGAGGTCCGCGCGGCTCAGCCCTTCGGCGCGGTAGAGGGCCTGGAGCACCAGCGCGCGGTTGTGACGGCGCGCGTGCTCGGGGCGCACCCGGGCACCGGGCCGCACCGCGGCGGCACGGGTGGCGTGAGCCGCACGGCCGGACGTGCCTCGCTGCGCTTCATCAGTCGTCCGCGCATCCTGGGGTGTCATAGTTAGTTAGTAAAGGTTACTAACGAACTCCTGGCAACCCCCTCGAATCCTTTCGGCGCCAACCGTTACCGAGCCGTGACCTGACAGGAAAGCGTCGGCCCTCGCTCGCACCCGGCTCTGACGAATGACCGCCTCAACGCAGGACAGGGCCCCGCGCCGCAGCGCAGGACCCTGTCCGATGGAGACTGGTGGAGGCTAGAGCAGACCCAACTCACGCACGGCGTCGCGCTCCTCCGCGAGCTCCGCGACGGAGGCGTCGATCTTCTCGCGAGCGCCGGCGGCGATGTCGAGGCCCTGGACGATCTCCCACGCGCCGTCCTTGGACACGGCCGGGAACGAGGAGACCAGGCCCTCGGGGACGCCGTAGGAGCCGTCGGAGGGCAGCGCCACCGACGTCCAGTCGCCCTCGGGGGTGCCATTGACCCAGTCGTGCACGTGCTCGATCGCAGCATTCGCGGCCGACGCGGCGGACGAGGCGCCACGCGCCTCGATGATCGCGGCGCCGCGCTTGGCGACGGTGGGCACGAACTCGTCGGAGACCCAGGCCTCGTCCCCCACGGCGTCGACCGCGGGGCGGCCGCCGATGGTGGCGTGGGCGATATCGGGGTACTGCTTGGCGGAGTGGTTGCCCCAGATCGCGACCTTGCGGATCTCGCTCACCGGCGTGCCCGTCTTGGCGGCGAGCTGGGCAAGCGCGCGGTTGTGATCCAGCCGCATCATGGCGTTGAAGCGATCGGCCGGGACATCGGGGGCGTGAGCTGAGGCGATGAGAGCGTTGGTGTTCGCGGGGTTGCCCACCACGAGCACGCGCACATCGTCGGCGGCGCCGGCGTTGATCGCCTGTCCCTGCGGTCCGAAGATCCCGCCGTTGGCGGCGAGCAGGTCGCCGCGCTCCATGCCGGGGCCACGTGGACGCGCCCCCACCAGCAGACCGATGTTGACGCCATCGAAGGCCGCGGTCGGGTCGTCGAAGATGTCGACGCCGGCCAGCAGCGGGAAGGCGCAGTCGTCGAGCTCCATCGCGGTACCCTGCGCGGCCTTCATCCCCTGCGGGATCTCGAGCAGGTTCAGCTTGACGGGAACGTCAGCGCCCAACAGCTGACCGGAGGCGATGCGGAACAGCAGGGCGTAGCCGATCTGGCCTGCGGCGCCGGTGACGGTGACGGTGACGGGTGCGGTGCTCACTGCGGTGTGACTCCTTGGGGGTGGAAGGGTCGGGGCCTACTTGAGGCGGGCCGCGAGGTTCTGATCGAGGGTCGCGAGGAACTCCTCGGTGGTCTGCCACTCCTGGTCGGGCCCGACCAGCGCAGCGAGGTCTTTGGTCATCGCGCCCGACTCGACGGACTTCACGATGACGTCCTCGAGGGCCTCGGCGAAGCCGGTGACCTCGGGTGTGCCGTCGAGCTTGCCGCGGTGCTTGAGCCCGCCCGTCCACGCGAAGATCGACGCGATCGGGTTGGTGGAGGTCGGCTTGCCCTCCTGGTGCTGACGGAAGTGGCGCGTCACGGTGCCGTGAGCGGCCTCCGCCTCCACGGTCTTGCCATCCGGCGTCATCAGCACGGACGTCATGAGGCCAAGCGAGCCGAAGCCCTGCGCGACGGTGTCCGACTGGACGTCGCCGTCGTAGTTCTTGCAGGCCCAGACGTAGCCGCCCTCCCACTTCATGGCCGCCGCAACCATGTCGTCGATCAGTCGGTGCTCGTACGTGAGCCCGGCCTTCTCGAAGTCAGCCTCGAACTCGCGCTCGAAGACGTCCTGGAAGATGTCCTTGAACGCGCCGTCGTACTGCTTGAGGATCGTGTTCTTCGTGGACATGTACACGGGGTAGTTGCGCTGCAGGCCGTAGGCGAACGAGGCGCGCGCGAAGTCCTCGATCGACTTGTTGAAGTTGTACATGCCCATGAGCACGCCGCCGCCCTCGGGCATCTTCACGATCTGGTGCTCGATGGGCTCGGAGCCGTCGTCGGGCGTGAAGGTGATCATCGCCGTGCCGGCGCCGGGGACCTTGAAGTTGGTCGCCTTGTACTGGTCGCCGTGGGCGTGACGGCCGATGATGATCGGCTTGGTCCAGCCCGGGACCAGCCGGGGGATGTTCGAGATGATGATGGGCTCGCGGAACACCACGCCACCCAGGATGTTGCGGATGGTGCCGTTGGGGCTCACCCACATCTTCTTGAGACCGAACTCCTCGACGCGCGCCTCGTCGGGGGTGATGGTCGCGCACTTGACGCCCACGCCGTGCTTCTTGATCGCATTCGCCGCGTCGATGGTGATCTGGTCGTCGGTCGCGTCGCGCGACTCGATGCCCAGGTCGTAGTACTCGAGATCCACGTCGAGGTAGGGGTGGATCAGGCGCTCCTTGATGAAATGCCAGATGATCCGCGTCATCTCGTCGCCATCGAGTTCGACGACCTTGCCTTCGACCTTGATCTTCGTCATACGTGTGCCTCACGGGTTCTGGAGAGTGGGGTTTCTGGTTTCCAGGCTAGTGCATCGCGCCGTCCGCCCGACCGGCCGTGCGCCCGCACTTGACCCGGTGCGACCCTCCACGGCCCGTCGGCCCGCCCGCCTGCGGCCCGCATGCCAAGATGCCGGTGGACGCAACGACACGCACCACCGATGGAGGACCGACATGACCACGCCTGACGCCAACCCCGAACCCGTTGACGACGTCTTCGAGCAGGAGCTCGAGTCCGACGTGTGGGGAGACGAAGAGCTCGCGGGTCCGAGCCTCGTGTCCCGCATGCTGGCCGAGGCGGCCGGCACCTTCATCCTCGTGTTCATGGGTGTGGGAGCGATGCTCTTTGCCACCATCCTTGGGTGGGGCACGCTCGCGGTCCCGTTCGGCTTCGCCATCGGCATGATGATCGCAGTGCTCATCTTCGGACACGTCTCCGGCGCACACGCCAACCCCGCCGTCACCGTCGGAGCGTGGCTCAGCGGCAGGTTCCCCGGCCGCGACGTCGTGCCGTACATCATCGGACAGCTGGTCGGCGGTGCGCTCGCAGGCGGGCTGTTCTTCGTGCTGCGCAGCGGCAACCCCGTGCTCGATCAGGTAGGAACCCCCGTCGAGTTCATGGCGGCGGCCTCGAACGGCTTCGGCGAGCGCTCGCCCGTCCAGTTCGGACTCCTGGCCGCTCTCATCGTCGAGGTCATCATCGCCGCTCTGCTCGTGGCCGTGGTGCTCTCCGTCACCTCGCTGCGCTCCAGGGTCGGCGCGGCGGCCGCGCCGGTCACGATCGGCCTCACCTTCGGCTTCCTCGTCCTGATCGCGATCCCGTTCACCAACGGCGCCCTCAACCCCGCACGGGCCACCAGCACCGCGCTCTACGCCGGCATCGACGTGATCGCCCAGCTGTGGCTGTTCTGGCTGGCACCGCTCGTGGGCGCCGCCATCGCCGGTCTGCTGTTCCGCGCGTTCGGCCCAGAAGAGGACCTCATCATCGTCGAGACCATCGAGGAGATCGAGGTCATCGACGACTGACCCGAGCCACGCTCCTGGGCCCGGTCGCGCACAGCGCGGCCGGGCCTTGTGCGTGCCCGATGCGCGGGCCGGGAACGGCACGCGGGCTCGAGGCGCAGCGCTGACGCCAGAGCACCCGCGCGTGCGATCAGCTCAGGGGCGTGGACAGCGCGAGAAACGTCAGCGCCACGGCGAAGGCGCTGAGCACCGACACGTCGACGTAGCGGCGTCGCACCGAGAACGCCTTCCCCGCGGGGAGCGTGAGCCGCGTCACGGCGCCCACGACGGCGATCGCGGCCAGGGCCAGGACGCCCGCCTGCACATCCACGAGCGCGCCGACCGCGACGGCAGCCGTCACCGCACCGAGCGCCACGAGGGCGGTACGGGACGAGGTGAGCCGGGTGCGGGGCATCAGTGGAAGAAGTGCCGGGTGCCCGTGTGATAGAGCGTGATGCCGGCCTCGTGAGCCGCGTCGATGACCTCGCCGTCGCGCACCGAGCCGCCCGGTGAGACCACTGCCGTGACCCCCGCATCGGCCAAAACCTGGAGGCCGTCCGCGAACGGGAAGAACGCATCGGACGCGGCGACCGCGCCACGCGCACGCTCGGCGCCCGCCCGCTCCACGGCGAGACGGCACGAGTCGACGCGGTTGACCTGGCCCATGCCGATGCCCACCGCGGCGCCGTCGGCCGCGAGCAGGATGGCGTTGGACTTCACCGCACGGCATGCGCGCCACGCGAACTCGAGGTCGGCGAGCGTCGCCTCGACGGCGGGGGCACCGGCGACGAGCTTCCACGCCTGGGCCGAGTCCCCGGGGGCGTCGATGCGGTCCGCGCGCTGCACCAGCAGTCCACCGGTGATTCTGCGCCACTCGACCTGGAGTGCGCCCGGGTCCACTTCCAGGACCCGGACGTTCTTCCGCGACTGCAGGATCTCGAGGGCGCCGGGGTCGAAGGACGGCGCGACCACCACCTCCGTGAAGATCTTCGAGATCTGCTCGGCCGCGGCCACGGTGATGGCACGGTTGGCGGCGATGACGCCACCGAAGGCGGAGACCGGGTCGGTCTCATGGGCCTTGGCGTGCGCCTGCGCGATGTCCGCCCCCACCGCGATGCCGCAAGGGTTGGCGTGCTTGATCACGGCGACCGCGGGCGGCGCCTGGTCGTACGCCGCACGCAGTGCCGCGTCGGCGTCCACGTAGTTGTTGAACGACATCTCCTTGCCGTGCAGCTGGCGCGCGTGCGCGAGCCCTCCGGTGGCGGTGAGGTCCGCGTAGACGGCGGCGCCCTGGTGCGGATTCTCGCCATAGCGCAGGGGCTGCAGCCGCTCGAATGACGCGGCCACCCAGCGCGGCATCGGAGACTCGTCTTCGGGGGCCACCACGTTGGTCATCCACGAGGCCACGTGGATGTCGTAGTCCGCGGTGTGGCGGAACGCCGCCGCCGCGAGGGCCTGGCGCTCCGCGAGCGTGAAGCCTCCCGCGCGCACCGACTCGAGGGCCGCGTCGTAGCCCGCGGGGTCCACGAGCACGGCGACCGACGCGTGGTTCTTGGCCGCCGCCCGCACCATCGATGGTCCGCCGATGTCGATCTGCTCGATCGTGGCGTCCTGGCTCGCACCCGAGGCGACGGTCGCGGCAAAGGGGTAGAGGTTCACCGCGACGAGGTCGAAGGGCTCGATTCCCAAGTCCTCGAGCTGGGCGCGATGCGCCTCCAGCCGGCGGTCGGCAAGGATCCCGGCGTGCACGCGGGGGTGCAGGGTCTTCACACGCCCGTCGAGGCACTCGGGGAATCCCGTGAGGTCCTCCACCCGTGTCACGGCGACGCCCGCATCGGCGATGCGCGAGGCAGTGGAGCCGGTCGAGACGATCTCGACCCCCGCATCGGCCAGCCCGCGGGCGAAGTCCTCGATCCCTGCCTTGTCGTACACAGAGATCAGTGCCCGTCGTACCGCCTGCCGGTCGCTCATGCGTCGCCCTTCGTGGTTCCTAGTGTCACGCGTCGTCCTTCCACGGTCCATCCTTCGCGCGCCATCCGCCCCACCGTGGTGGTGACGAGGCCGCGCTCGACGGTCTTGATGCGCTCGTGGAGGCTCGTTTCGGTGTCATCATCCCAGACCTCGACGGCGGCCTGCGCGATGATCGGGCCGGTGTCGACCCCCGCGTCCACGAGCATGACCGTGCAGCCCGTGACCTTCGCGCCCCCTGCCAGCGCGTCACGCACCCCGTGTGCGCCGGGATACGACGGCAGCAGCGCAGGGTGGGTGTTGACGATGCGACCGCCGAACATGGAGAGGCTCGGCGCGCCGATGAGGCGCATGAAGCCCGCGAGCAGCACCAGGTCGGGGCGGTGTCGCGCCACCTCCTCGGCGAGCGCTCGATCCCACTCCGCGCGATCCGGGTAGTCGGCGAGGGCCACCACGGAGGTGGGCACTCCCGCCTCGGCCGCGATCGCCAGCCCGGCCGCATCGGCACGGTCCGAGATCACGGCCACGATGCGGGCCCCGTAGCCCGGATCGTGCTGCGCGTCGAGGACCGCACGCATGGTCGAGCCGGCTCCGGAGATGAGCACCACCAGGCGTGCGGGGGCGGTCGGGTTTGTCACGGGCCGAGCCTATCGGCATGCTTGGGGCACACCTGCAAGGAGGACCACCGTGGCCGAGGACCAGACCAACGAGAGCCCCCTGCCCCCCGGGGCACGGCGCGACAGCCGCATCTTCATGCTGCTGCTGTTGGTCACCGTGGTGCTGTACATGCTGTCGATCCCCCTTGCGTTCGGCGCGATCCTGACCGGACCGGCCGCCGCGATCGTGGGCATCCGCGCGCTGTGGCGATCGATGGCGACTCCCAAGGTGGCGACCTTCCGCTACGCGATGGTCGCAGGCGTGCTGGTCTCGGCCTTCGCGACCTTCATGGGCCTCGTGCTCATCGTGTTCCGGGAGCCCGTGGAGAACCTCCAGGAGTGCATGGCGCGCGCGATCACGACGTCTGCCGAGGACGCATGTGAGCGCGAGTACACGGCGGACGTCGAGCAGCTCGCCGACGACCTGCTTGCCCGCGTGGGCCTCACGAGGCCGTAGACCCCTCACGGCTGCGCGGCGCCCCGTCCCGGTCGCGACGCGCGCCGAGGGCCGCCGGGGCCCGCACCGCCGCGGCGCCGAGGGCGAGTCCAGCGGCTGCGAGCGCCAGCATCGCGGCCGTCGCCGCGAGCGCATCGGGCCCGACCGCCTCAAGGCGTCCCGGGCCGGCGGCACCGCTCGCTGCGATGAAGGCCGTCGCCATGACCAGGCCTACGGTGCCGGCCGCGACCGCATCGGCTGCGAGGTCCTGACGCCAGGACAAGGCAGGCCGTCGCACCGCGACCCGCACAGCGAGGGCCGCGAGCGCCAGCACCACCGGCACCCACACCAGCAGCCCGCCCGATGCGGAGGGCAGCGCCCCCAGCAGCGGAACGGTGGGCAGTGCATCGACGGTGAGGTCGCTCGGCGAGTAATGAGTCCCGAGCCCCACGGCGAACCCCTGACCGGTGAGCCATGCGACCATCCACACGATGAGGGTCGGCACATAGGCGAGCTCCGCGATGGCGAGCACGCCGGCGCTCACGGCATCCAGGCCCAAGGCGGTCGCGGCGTCGCCGATCGCGTGCCGGGCCACGACGGCCCAGGCGGTGCCCGCGACGGCAGCCAGCATCACCGCCAGGGCCGCGATCGCGGCGCCCCGCCGCAGGCCGGCCCTGGCCCATGCGGGCACGCGCGCGAGCGCCGAGAGGTCGGCCCCGTGCGCGCGCCAGATGCCGATCGCCACACCCACGGCCGCGACGGCCACCGCGACGGCCACGGCGGTCACCGCGTGCGTGCCCTGCGACGACGCCCCCACGGCGGACGCGACGGCGCCGACCCCCACCGCGTAGGTCGCCACGGCCAGCACCCAGCTGCCCCATGTCCGTGCCGCGAACCGACGTGCGAGCGCCGCCAGGATGGCTCCGTTCAGCACGGTCAGCCCCAGCGGGATGAGCGCCACCACCGTCCCTCCGACCTCGGCAGGAACGCCGTGGCCGAGCAGCCACAGGCTCGTCGCCACTGAGGTGGCGCCGGTCCAGTCCGCTCCCCCCACGCCGTCCTGAGGGGCCGATGCGGCGACGGCGAGGCTGGGGGCGAGCACCGCCAGGTAGGACAGTGCGAGGCCCTGCAGGCCGGTCAGGATCCCGCCGAGCCACGCTGGCGCCGCGCGCACGGCCGCGACCGCGCGCCGGCCGAGGCCGCGCAGGTCGGTGGTGAGGGAACGGGACGACATGCATCCATGGTCGCCTGGCGGGCCTCCGATTCGCCGCAACGGCTCGCGCTCTCCGCGCGGTCAGCGCACCCTCCGTCGCGCAGTCACGAGCCGGCGCGGCGCTTCACCTTCGTGAGCGTCAGGAGGGCCGCGCCTCCCGGACGAAGAGCGCACGTCACCGTCCCGAACGGCCGCGACGAGGCGTAGATGCGATTGGCCTCCTCGTTGACGGGCCACATGCAGGGGTCATAGCGGGTCACGTCGTCGCGCCGCAGCCACTCGACCGCAGTGACCACCCTCCCCAGGGTCCCGACCCGATGCTGGGCGAGGTCCTCGTCATACGCATCAGAGAATCCGAACACCGTCGCGCCCGCCTGAACTCCCAGGCTCATGTATGCAGGGCGCCCATCGAGCCGCATGGACAGCAGGCGCAGCACGCCGCGAGCCTGAAACGCCTCGATGGACTCTCGCCACCCCGCTTCGACGCCGCGCACCCTCGGTGACGCGCCGCCGCGACCGCTGTCACCCTTCCAGCCGCTGTTCAGGAGTTCATCGAACTCGTCGAGCGCTCCCGGCCGATCCGTGTCGTCGCTCACCGCCAGCGGTGCGGAGCCGTGGCGGTCGAGGCGGTTCGCGTGCCGACGCAGCGAGTGGCCGGTGGAGGCACCGAGTCCCGCCAGCGCTCGGACGTAGTCGGCGGTCGCGACGGGAGGGCTCAGTGCCGTGACGTCCTGCTGGTCGAGGAACCTCCGGTCCACGGTGTGGTCGATGATGGCGGTGCGGCGCGAGCGGCGCACGCCGGCGACCAGCGCGTCACCACTGGGGCCGTCGAGTGGCATCATCGCCAGGCGCATCACGGGAGGCGTGACGTGTCGGGGCAGCCCCCGCAGCAGCGCGGCGAGCGCGCCCGCAGGATCATCGCCCGACAGCAGCGGATGACGATGCGTCGTCGCGTCTCCGAGGAGCCCGTCGTCGTTGGACAGCGCCGGCCGCGAACGGCGTGCGACGACCGCGGTGCCCACTGCAGCGAGCAGCAGCGCATCCCACCGCTCGCCGTTCTGCAGCACGCACAGCAGCAGGCCGTCCCGCTCGTGCGGGGTCGACGCCGCCCCCAGGATCCATGCGGGAGCCGTGTTCGGGTGGGGCTCCACCGCCCGGCCGTAGAGATCCCACCAGCGTTCGATGTCGGGGGGCGAGGCGTCAGCGAGCCGGATCACGACGACGCGTCCTGCCCCGCCCGTGGTCACCGGCGCTTCATCTGTGCGGAGCGCAGCGCTGTCGTAAGTCGGGAACTCGGTCCGGCTCGCCGTGGCGGCCGTGCGTCACCCGTCATGCGCCGCCTCCTTTGCCGGGCACTTCCTGCAGGACCACCGTAGTCCTCCGGCCGCTCCTGCGGGTGGTGACGTCGAGCCGTGGAACGCCGACGGCCCGCCCCGAGATCACTCGGGGCGGGCCGTCGGTGAGTGCTACGAGGCGGTGAGGATCTGCCGCATGAGCTCGGCGGTCTCGGTGGGGGTCTTGCCCACCCTCACGCCAGCGGCCTCGAGGGCCTCCTTCTTCGCCTGAGCGGTGCCGGCGGAGCCGGAGACGATGGCGCCCGCGTGACCCATGGTCTTGCCCTCGGGTGCCTCGAAGCCAGCGACGTAGCCCACGACGGGCTTGGTGACGTGGCTCTTGATGTAGGCCGCCGCGCGCTCCTCGGCATCGCCGCCGATCTCGCCGATCATGACGATCGCGTCAGTGTCGGGGTCGTTCTCGAACGCCTCGAGGCAGTCGATGTGGGTGGTGCCGATGACAGGGTCGCCACCGATGCCGACGCACGTCGAGAAGCCCAGATCGCGCAGCTCGAACATCATCTGATAGGTCAGAGTGCCCGACTTCGACACGAGGCCCACCCGGCCGGGGCCGGTGATGTTGGCGGGGGTGATGCCCACGTTGGACTGACCAGGCGTGATCAGGCCTGGGCAGTTGGGGCCGATGAGCCGGGTGCCCTTGGACTGCGCGTAGGCGAAGAACTCGGCCGTGTCCGCGACCGGCACGCCCTCGGTGATGATCACGGCCAGGCCGATGCCGGCGTCCACGGCCTCGATGACGGCGCCCTTGGTGAACGCGGGGGGAACGAACAGCACGGTGACGTCCGCGCCGGTCTCAGCGATCGCATCGGCCACGGAGCCGAACACGGGGATCGAGCGCGTGTCGCCCTCGACCTCGAAGTCGACCGAGGTGCCGGCCTTGCGGGGATTGACGCCGCCCACGATCTGGGTGCCGGAGGCGAGCATGCGCGCCGTGTGCTTGGAGCCCTCGGAGCCGGTCATGCCCTGGACGATGACCTTGGAGTCGGAGTTGATGAAGATCGACATGAGTGACGTCCTTTACGCGTTGGCGAGCTCGGCGGCCTTGGCCGCGGCTCCGTCCATGGTGGGGGCGATGGTCACGAGCGGGTGGTTGGCGGCGGCGAGGATCTCGCGGCCCTCATCCACCGAGTTGCCGTCCAACCGCACCACGAGCGGCTTGGTGGCGGTGTCGCCCAGCTGCTCGAGTGCGCCCACGATGCCGTTCGCCACCTCGATGCAGCTGGTGATGCCGCCGAACACGTTGACGAACACGCTCTTGACCTGCGGGTCGTTCAGAATCACGTCGAGGCCGTTCGCCATCACCGCGGCAGAGGCGCCGCCGCCGATGTCGAGGAAGTTGGCGGGCTTGACGCCGCCGTGCTGCTGGCCCGCGTACGCGACCACGTCGAGCGTGGACATGACCAGGCCGGCGCCGTTGCCGATGATTCCCACCGAGCCGTCGAGCTTCACGTAGTTCAGGTTCAGCGCCTTGGCCTTGGCCTCGAGCGGATCCGCGGCGTCCTTGTCCTCGAGGTCTGCATGGTCCTCGTGACGGAAGCCGGCGTTCTCGTCCAGCGTCACCTTGCCGTCGAGCGCCACGATCGCACCGTCCTCGGTGCGCACGAGGGGGTTGACCTCGACAAGCGTGGCGTCCTCCTCGGCGTACACGGTCCACAGCTGCTGGATGACGGCGGCCACGGGCTGCCTGAGCTCCTCGGGGAAGTTCGCCTCCGCGACGATCTCTCGCGCCTTCGCGGCGTCGATGCCGACCAGCGGATCCACCGCGACGCGGGCGAGTGCCTCGGGACGCTCGACGGCGAGCTGCTCGATCTCCACGCCGCCCTCGACTGAGCACATCGCGAGATAGCGGCGCTCGGCACGGTCCAGCAGCACCGAGAAGTAGAACTCCTCGGCGATCTTCGCGCCGGCGGCGATCATCACGCGGTGAACGGTGTGGCCCTTGATGTCCATCCCGAGGATGGCGGCGGCTGCCTCTTCGACCTCGGCGGGCGAGTGGGCGAGCTTGACGCCGCCAGCCTTGCCGCGCCCGCCGGTCTTGACCTGGGCCTTGACGACGACCGTGCCGCCACCCAGCTTCTCTGCAGCGGCCTTGGCCTCCGCGGGGGTCTCGGCGACGATGCCGGGCAGCACGGGCACGCCGTGCTTCTCGAACATGTCGCGCGCCTGGTACTCGAACAGATCCATGTGCGTCCTTGCTGTCGCGCTGGCGCGCTCGGGTCGCGCGCCGCGTTGGTTCGGTGACACTCAGCCTAGCCGCCGCGTGTTTCCGCCCTGTCACACGGACACGAGTCGTGCCACGGCATCGGCCCACCGTCAGGGCGTGTGACAGTGCGGTGAACACCCCTGTTCGAGCGCTCTCGATTGTGGTAGCGTACCCGTCGTACCAGGTACAATGCCGAATCTGAGCTGAGGGGCCCATGCCGCACACCCACCCTGACCTGTCTCTGCGTACGCGCAGGGCGCTTTCCGCCACCGCGCTGGGGCTGCTCACGGCCGCGATCGCCTTCTCCCCCGCATCGGCCGTCGACGATTGCGACGGACTCGCCGCCGACGCCGCAGACTACGAGGGCGAGCTGCGGTGCGCGTCGAGCGCGACCGAGGGCGAGCAGGTCATCACCCTGACGGACAGCTTCTCCGTGCCGGATGGCGCACAGAACACCTACGACGGTGAGTTGCCGCTCACCGTCGAGGGCGCGCACGACGGCGTCACGATCACCGGGCCCGGCTTCTCGGAGTCCTTCGATGCCACGGTCTTCCTCGCCATCGGCAGCGACATGATGGGCCCGCTCGCGCTCGAGACGGAGCCGCTCGCAGTCGACGACGCCCCCGCGGCCCTTGCGGAAGTGCCCATCGAGCTGGAGGGGGAAGGCGCCGACGTCACCGTGCGCAACCTCACCATCACCGACTTCAACTACGGCGGCGCGATCATCAACTCCACCGCGCGGGCGATCGAGGTCTCCCGCGTCACCATGCTGGACAACGGCGCCCCGATCGGCGAAGGGTTCGAGCTGGCGCTGGGCGCTGCCGTCTCCTCTGCTGGTGATGTCACTGTCACCGACTCGCACTTCGAGGGCAACGAGGGCGCGTACGGCGCCGCGGTGAGCACCATCGTCGCGCTGTTCGGGTCAGGGACGGGCGAGTCCGAGTTCCCCACGGTCACCGTGGCCGACTCGACCTTCGTCGACAACGCCGGTGCGCTGGGCGGTGCGGTGCTGTCGCTCGGCGACACGACCATCACGGGCTCGGACTTCACGAGCAACACGGCCATCGTCGGCGGCGCGGTCGGAGCCTTCGGTGCCACGTCCGCGATCTCGGATTCGACGTTCACCGACAACTCGGCGGCCCCCATGGAGGGCCAGGAAGGTGTCGAGAGCCCGGAGGCAGGCGCACTCGCGATCGCCGGCGCGCTCACGTTGACGAACAGCGTGCTGACCGGCAACTCGAGCGAAGGCCTGGGCGGTGCGATCGGGTACAGCTACGGCCCCGTCGATGTGGTTCCCTCGCTCGAGATCATCGACTCCGTGCTGGCCGGCAACACTGCTGAGGGCCCGGGCGGCGCCGTGTGGTTCACCGGCGACGTCGACGTCACCAGCTCCACGTTCGTCGACAACTCCTCGGCGGGTGGGCCCAGCGCCATCGCAGCGTCCTCCCCCGAAGAGGATGCGACGGTGACGAACTCGACGTTCACCGGCAACTCGTCCGCGGCGAGCGCGCCGGCAGTGGCGCTCGACGGGGCTGACTCGCTCACCGTCACGCACGCGACGTTCAGCGAGAACGTCGCCGCAGGCGCGGCCGCTGACCTCGCGGTGGTCGAGGTGGGACAGACCACCCTGACTGCCAGCGTGTGGGCCTCGGGCGCCTCGGTGCCCTCGTGCGACATCGACGGCGACCTCTCGACGGCCGCCAACTTCGACATCGACGGTTCGTGCACCGGCGACTGGTCCGGCGCAGGCGACCTCGGTGAGGGCCTCGACCCGCAGCTGGGCGCGCTGGCCGACAACGGCGGCGCGACGCCCACTCTGCTGCCCGCAGTCACCAGCCCGCTCGTCGACGCCGTGGCTGACGACGCCTCGGATCTCGCCGTGGACCAGCGTGGAGTCACGCGTCCGCAGGGTGAGGCGAACGACATCGGCGCCGTGGAGCTCGCGCCCGCCGACCGGGCCGCGCTCATCGAGTTCCAGGTGACGACCGATGCGGGCGTCATCCACGGCACCGCGTCCCCGGCTCTCGCGGTGACCGACATCGCGTGGATCGCCACCGAGGACCTCACCCCGGCACCACCGGCGGACACGATGCTCCCGTACGGAGCCGCGGCGTTCTCGGTCGAGGTGGCCCGGCCCGGTGATGCGGTGACGATCACGCTGACGGCTCCGCGTCCGTTCACGACGGTGCTGAAGTCCGGGAGCGACGGCTGGTCCGAGGTGGAGGGTGCGACCTTCAGCGACAACGGCACCACCGTCACCTACACGCTGACCGACGGCGGCGACCTCGACGAGGATGGCGAGGCCAACGGCATCATCGTCGACCCCGTCGCGCTCGCAGTCCAGGGCACCTTCACGGGCTGACGACTCCGCACGCAGCAAGGGCAGGCACCCCCCGCGGGGGTGCCTGCCCTTGCTGCGTCGCGACCCGCGATGCGCGAGCCCGCGACACGTGAAGAGTGCAGACAGTGCCTAGTCGGTGCCGTCCCCCGGGCGCACGAATCCCGACTCGTACGCCACGATCACCGCCTGGGTGCGGTCCCTCACTCCCAACTTGGTCAGGATCGCGGCCACGTGGGACTTCACGGTCTCGACCGAGACGAACAGGCGTGCCGCGATCTCCGGGTTGGACAGCCCACGCGCCAGCTCTCGCAGCACGTCCTGCTCCCGTTCGGTGAGGTCCGGCAGGTCCGCGTCCTCCGGGCCAGCGAACCTCTCGATGACGGCACGCGTCGACGCGGGAAACAGCAGGGACTCCCCCGCCGCGACCACCCGGACGGCCTCGATCAGCTCCGTGGGGGGCAGCCGCTTGAGCACGAACCCCGCGGCCCCCGCGCGCATCGCCTCGAACACGTATTCGTCGACCTCGAACGTCGTGAGCACCAGCACCTTGGCGGCGGAGCCGGACTCGACGATGAGACGCGTCGCCTCCAGACCGTCCATGCCGGGCATGCGCACGTCCATCAGCACCACGTCGGGATGTGCGCGGCGCACCTCGGCCACGGCGGCCGATCCGTCGCCCGCCTCGGCGACCACCTCCCACCCTGGCTCCGACCGCAGAATCGCACCGAGGCCCATGCGCACCAACGGGTCGTCGTCGACGATCACAATTCTCATGCGACCACCCTGGCACGCACGCGGCTCCATCGGCAGCAGGCAGCGTCGGCATCGTCTGGCTGCGAGGAGAGCGCCAGCTCGAGCGGCAGCAGCACCATGACCTCGTAGCCGCCGTCGGGGCGGTCGCCGATCAGGCTGGTGCCGCCCAGCAGCGCCGCACGATCACGAATGCCGGCGATGCCGTGGCCCCGCCCGCCACGCGCCTGGCGAAGGGCCGCGATCGGGGCGGCACCGGGAGCCGCCGGGCCATTGCGCACGGCGACCGCAAGCGCATCGGCCAGCTGCGCCACATGCACATGGATGGTCGAGCCGGGGGCATGCTTGGCGGCGTTCGTGACACCTTCGCGCACGATCGCATAGGCCGCGCGCGAGAGAGCGGCGGGCGCGGGGCCGGCCTCGAGCCGGGTCTCGACCTCGAGACCAGCACTGCGAGCCTGATCCACCAGTCCGGGGACGTCCTCGAGCGTGGGCAGCGGAGTGCGCGACTCAGCGTCGTCACCCCTCATAGTCGCGATGATGCGATCGAGCTCCCCCATCGCGACGCGCCCGCGCTCCTCGATGTTGCGAAGCGCCTGGCGCGCGAACTCCGGATCGGCGTCGAAGACGTGGGCGCCAGCGCCCGCCTGCACGATGTTCATGGTGATCATGTGGCCGATGCTGTCGTGCAGCTCCTGGTCCACACGCACCTGGGTCTCGGCGAGCTCGGCGCGCTCGGTCGCCTCGGCGATGCGCGCGTCTCCGCATGGCCCCAGCGCCCACCGGGCGAGACTGGCCACGAGGCAGGAGTAGTGGTGCGACACCCACGCGAACATCGGCACCGCGATCGCCACCACCGGGGTGCCCACGAGGACCCAGAACGTCACAGTGTCGACCACCGCCTGCGCGGTCGGCTCGTCTGCCCCGGGCCCGGGGATCAGGCCGAGCGCGTAGCCCGCAGCGATCAGCCACGACCCGACGAGCGCGACCGGCACCACGATCGCGCAGATCGCGAGCACGAAGCCCACGGGGCCCAGCACGATCCGCATCATCAGCCACGCGAGCGTGCGCCACGCCTCCACGTCGTGGAGGAGCGCGTGACCCCAGCGGCCCGCGCCGGCCAGCGTGAGGTGCTGCCCCGGCACGTGCAGCCGGTACCGGCGCGGAGGAGGCTGCTCGATCCCCGCATCCACCAGGGCATTCGCGGTGGCCCGCTCGATGTCGCCGATGGGGCGCAGCGTCCATTGCGCGACGGCGGCGATCACCACGCCGACCCACACGATCACCAGCGCGATGCTCACTGCGTACATGGTCAGGATGTAGGTGAACCAGATGATCGATACCGGAAGCCCCAGCAGCAAGTACGCGATCTCTCGCCACGTCCGCGCGGACCACGTGACGGCGAAATAGCGACGGATGAATGCCATGGCCCCATCGTGCCCGGCGCACGCGCTCCTGCCCACACCCAGATGACGGAGCCGCCTCCCCCACGCGGGGGAACGCGCGCCAGCCGCCCTCACCCAGGGGCGTCGCGCCATTCCCCCGCCCGCGCCACGGTATCGCTCGCAGGCGGGCTGTCCCCGCGGGCCGCCGCTCCTAGCGTCGAACCGTCCCTGGATCCCCGAGGAGGAGACATGAGCACTGGAATCACCGGGCGCATCGCCCGCACCACGGCCGCCCGGCCGTGGTTGACCATCATCGTGTGGGTGGTCGCGCTGGCGTCCGCCGGCTATGCCGCTGGAGGGCTCGGAGACGCCCTCACTCAAGAGGAGCGCATGCTCATCACCACCGAGTCCGGGACCGTCCAGGAGCTCGATGAGGCCCTGCGCGGCAGCACCGCGGCCGATGCGTCCGGCACCGAGACCATCATCGTCGCCGCGAGCGAGGGCGCAGGCAGCGCCTCGTTCGGAGACGCCGCCTTCGGCGCAGCGCTCGACCAGGTGACGGGCGCCGTGCGCGACCTGGACGGCGTCGGCGAGGTGGTCGTCCCGACCGCCGAGGCTCCCTATCCCGTGTCCGAGGACGGGTCCATCGCCCTGGTGAGCGTCGCGCTCGATCCGGGCGCCGACGGCGAGCACGCGGAGGCGTTCGCCCATGCGGTCGAGACCGTCCAGGCGGACGGCTTCGAGGTGCGCGCCATCGGACCGGCCACCGGGCAGATCGCCTTCGACACCCTCGCGGAGGAGAGCCTCATCCGCGGCGAGGCCATCGGCATCGGCGTCGCGCTCATCATCCTCGTCATCGTGTTCGGCGCGCTCGTGGCCGCGGGCATCCCGCTGCTGGTCGCGCTGGTGTCGATCGTGATGGCGGTGGGTGCGACTGCCCTCGTGGGCCAGGTGTTCGAACTGTCATTCTTCGTCGTGAACATGGTGACGATGATGGGTCTTGCGCTCGGCATCGACTACAGCCTGGTGATGGTGCAGCGTTTCCGCGAGGAGCTGGCCGCGGGCCGCAGCGTGATCGACGCGGTCACGGTGGCCGGGTCCACCGCCAACCGCGCCGTGCTGTTCTCCGGCATCACGGTCGTGATCGCCCTGGTCGGCCTGCTGATCGTGCCATCCACGATCATGCGATCGCTGGGCGCCGGAGCGATCATCGTCGCCACGATGTCCGTGCTGGCCTCGCTGACCCTGCTGCCCGCGGTCCTCAGGCTGCTCGGGCATCGGGTCAACAAGGGCCGTGTGCCCACGTCTCACCCGGGGCGCGAGTCGCGCGCCTGGCGCTCCATGGCGAATGGCGTGATCCGCAGGCCGGTCGTGTGGGGCGTCGCGGGCATCGCGGTGCTGGGACTGCTCGCCGCGCCGGCGATGTCGATGCGGCTCACGTTCCCTGGCATCGACTCGATGCCCGAGGACAACGACCTGCGCATCGCGTCAGAGACGCTGGTCAACGACTTCGGTCTGGGACAGGCCGAGACCACGATCGTCGTCGAGAATGCCGGCGGCCTCGAATCCACGGTCGACTCTCTGGCGCAGGCGATCGAGGCGGACGAGGCGTTCGCCGAGACCACCGTGGAGTGGACCGGCGACACCGCGTTCATCGACACGCGCGACGTTCACGACGCCGCGGACCCGCTCGCCGAGCAGGCCATCGAACGCCTGCGCGATGTCACGGTGCCGGCAGCCCTCGTCGGCACCGGTGCGATCGCCCACGTGGGCGGGGAGCAGGCGAGCTCCGTGGACTTCTCGGACATGATCGCGGACATGGCGCCATGGGTGCTGCTGATCGTGCTCGGCTCGAGCTTCGTGCTGCTGCTCTTCGCGTTCCGCTCCGTGGTGGTGCCCGCGCTCGCCATCGCGCTGAACCTGCTGTCGACGGCGGCGGCGTTCGGAATGCTGGTGGCCGTCTTCCAGTGGGGCTGGGGCGCCAGTCTGCTGGGCTTCCCGCAGGTGGATGGCATCGCGCCATGGATCCCGCTGTTCCTGTTCGCGGTGCTGTTCGGGTTGTCGATGGATTACCACGTGTTCCTGCTGAGCCGCATCAAGGAGCGGTTCGATGCCACGGGCGACACCCGGGACGCGGTGGCGTTCGGCCTGAGCCGCACCGGGTCGCTCATCACCGGCGCAGCACTGATCATGGTCGCGGTGTTCGGCGGGTTCGCGCTCGGTGACCTCGCGGAGTTCGCGCAGATGGGCTTCGGGCTCGCGGCGGCCGTCATCCTCGACGCCACCGTGGTGCGATCCATTCTTGTGCCCGCGCTCATGACCATGCTGGGACGCGCCAACTGGTACCTGCCGCGCTGGCTCGGGTGGCTGCCAGTCATGCGCATCGAAGGCGGGGAGCCTGTGGAGGTGCCGCGCTCCGACGACGAGCGCGAGCCAGTGCTCGTGCGCGCCTGACCGCACGACCCCGCGCATCGGGGCAAGGCACGGGCACCAGGGCGTCTACCCTGGTGCCCGTGCCCTCCGACGCCTCCGCCACCGCCCGTCCCAGGTCCGGCCCTCGCCACACGGGGACAGGCCCCTCGCGTCGCAGCCGACGCTGGCAGTGGGCGGCCGCGGTCGCCTCGCTCGTCGCGACCGCGGTCGTGATCGCGGTGCTGCTCACCCAGGGCGAAGAGCCCGAGCGCGTCACGCCCGCCGCTCCCTCACCCAGCCCCTCCGAGTCCACCCCCTCCCCCTCACCCAGTGAGGCGGGCCCCGAGGTGGAGCCCGGCGAAATCGTCCTCGAAGCGGGTGCCGAGGGCCTCGCAGTCTTCGACAGCCCGGGCGGCGACGAGCCGTCCGAGGAGCTGGGCCAGTGGAGCGCCCTCGGCTCCCCCACCACGCTGATGGGCTTCGACCGCGAGAGCGTCGACGGCGAGGAGTGGATCCAGGTCGAGCTGCTGGGCTCGCCGAACCACCGCACAGGATGGGTGCGTGCGGCCGATGCGACGATCACCTCGACCGACGCACGCATCGACGTCTATCTCGCCGAGCGCGAGGTGGAGCTCACGGTGGACGGGGAGAGCTCGGTGCTCTCCGATGCGGTCATCGGCGAGGACGTGTCGCCCACGCCGCTCGGGGTGTTCTGGGTCACCGACGTGCTCGACTTCACGGCCAACCCCACCGGCGTCTACGGCGCCTATGCGCTGGGACTGAACGGGTGGTCGGAGACTCTCGACGAGTTCAACGGGGGCGTCCCGCAGATCGCCGTCCACGGGACCAACCAGCCCGACCTCATGGGCCAGGCCGTCTCCAACGGCTGCGTCCGGCTGCCCAACGAGGTCGTCACCGCGATCGCGGAGACCGACGGCGTGGGCGTGGGAACACCGGTCGTGGTCCACGCCTCCCGCGAGGCCTAGCCCGGGTCAGACGGCGCCGAACCGCTCCGCAGTCTCACGGATCGACCGTGCCGAGGCCTCGAGGGCGGCGCGCTCCGACTCGTCCATCGGGGTGTCCGCGTGGTGCTCGATGCCATTGCGGCCGATCACGGCCGGCAGCGACATGCACACCTCGCCCACGCCCGGGTAGTCGATGAGCGTCGAGACGGGCATGATGCGACGCTGGTCGCCCAGGACCGCCTCGACGATGCGGGCTCCGGCGGCGCCGATCGCGTAGTTCGTCGCGCCCTTGCCCTCGATGATCGTGTAGGCGGAGCGCATCACGTCGTGGTGGATCTGCTCGCGACGTTCGGGGGTCATCACGATCTTGCCCGTGCGGTCGCGCCACTGCGCGAGCGGCTGGCCACCCACGGTCGCGGAGGACCACAGCGCCACCTCGGAGTCGCCGTGCTCGCCAGCGATGTAGGCGTGCACGTTGCCGACCGCGACCTCGCAGGCCTGAGCGACCTGGTGCCGCAGGCGCGAGGTGTCGAGCGCGGTGCCGGAGCCGAACATGCGCGCCGGGTCCATGCCGGACTTCTTGATCGCCGCGAGCGTCACGACGTCCACGGGGTTGGTGACCAGGATGTAGATGGCGTTGGGCGCCACGCGCATGAGTGGAGGAAGCACCTTGTCCATGAGCGAGATGGTCGCGCCGGCCAGGTCCATGCGTGACTGGCCGGGCTGCTGCTTCGCGCCGGCCGTCACGACCACCACATCGGAGCCTTCGACCACGCCCACGTCATCGGATCCCAGCACCGTCGCCTCGGGCATGAACTGAATGCCCTGCGCGAGGTCCAGCGCCTCGGCCTCGACCTTGGCCTTGTTGATGTCGTACAGCGCGACGGTGCGCGCGAAACCGCGCATCAGGCCCGCATACGCGAGGGTCGCCCCCACCGCTCCCGCGCCGACGATGGACACCTTGGACGTCTTCGCTTCCACGATGGCTTCCTCCTCACGATTGGTCGAGCCCGCCGCGTCCGGTGGCGGCGAGCCCACTGGGCTCAGCCTAGCGAGGTATCGGAGGCCGATCAGGGGGCCACGAGGTCGATGCACCAGGTGGACGCGACCGGCTCGAGGGAACGGGCCTCCACAGAGCTCTCCTGGCCCGTCGCGCGGGTGGCCTCGACCCAGTACCCCGTATCCAGGCACCAGTTCGGCTGGTTGAACGCCAGCTCTCGTCCAAGCGCGTACCGGTGGTCGCTCCACGAGGCAACGAACTCGAGCCCGCCGGTGTCCGCTGCGTTCCAGACCATCGCGAACGCCGCGCCCTCGCAGAGCACCACGAGATCCGAACCGGGCTCGGAGGTGGCGTCTACGAATGCCTGTGACTCGTCAGCTGACATCGCATTCGGCACCTCGCAGCGTGGATGCGACAGCATCACCCCGCCCCCCAGGCCATCGACATCGCCGCATGCATCGGTGGCCTCGATGACGAAGGCAGGGCTCATCACGGCGGCGTCGAGAGTCGCGACCAGGCCGAGATCGATCAGCGGCACCATTCGCTCGACCACCAGGCGGCCCGTCGAGGTGAGCTGGCCGCACACGCCCTCCTCGGCGGCGACCTCGGACACGTCAGCGATCTCGGTGCCGCCCGAGCGGATCGGCACCGCCAGCGCGGCGACCAGCACCACCAGCGCCACGGCGCCCGCCAGCCCCCACCACTTCATGAGCCCCCCTCATGCCTGTGAGGGAACTCTAGGACTCGCGGCTGCTCGCGCGCTAGAGCTTGTCGAGGTTGTTGAAGCGCAGCACCAGGCGCTTCACGCCTTCGGAGCCGAAGTCGACCTTCACCACCGCGTTGCGGCCAGCACCTTCAGTGCCCACCACCTTGCCCATGCCGAACTTGTCGCTCACCACCCGATCGCCGGTCTCGAAGCCGATGTCGCCGGCGCCGCCGGGCGGGCTCGGCGGGATGCTGCGGGTGCGCACGGCTCCCGCGCGCGAGTACGCGTTGCCGTCCTCGCGGTCCTGCGAACCGCCGTAGCCCATTGACGACCACCCGGAGGAGCCACGTCGCTCCGTACGTGCGCGCAACGAGGCCATCGACTGCTCGGAGCGCGACCATTCGATCAGCTCGGCGGGAATCTCCTCCGCGAATCGCGACACCCCGAAGTACTGCGGGGCGCCCCAGCTGGAACGGACCTCGGCGCGGGTGAGGTACAGCCGCTCCCGGGCACGGGTGAGTCCCACGTAGGCGAGCCTGCGCTCCTCCTCCATGTCTTTGGGGCTGCCCGACTCGATGGACCTCATGTGCGGGAAGGTGCCGTCCTCCATGCCGGTGAGAAACACCACCGGGAACTCGAGGCCCTTGGCGGTGTGCAGCGTCATGAGGGTCACGACTCCCCCGCTGCCGTCGACGTCGGGCAGCTGATCGGCGTCCGCGACGAGGGCCACCTTCTCGAGAAACTCCGGCAGCGTGCCCTCGGGGTTCTCCTCCGAGAACTCGCGGCCCACGGACACGAGCTCCATGATGTTCTCGATGCGGGAGGCGTCCTGCGGGTCCTCCGAGGCACGGTAGGCCGCGATCATCCCCGACCGGTCCGCGATCGCGTCGAGCACGCCCGCGGGGCCGTTGTCCGCCGCGAGCGCGCGGAGGTCGTCCATGAGCGACACGAAGGTGCCGATCGCGCGCACCGCACGCGCCTGCAGGCCAGCCTCGTCCGCCCACCGGAGCGCCGCGCCGAAGCTGACGGGCGCATCGGCCGTGGTGCGCTCGCGCCGCAGGCGATCGATCGCCTCGACCGCCGTGTCCCCGATGCCGCGGCGGGGAGTGTTGATGACGCGCCTCATGGCGACGTCGTCCGCCTCGTTCACGACCGCGGAGAGGTACGCCAGAGCGTCCTTGACCTCCTTGCGGTCGTAGAAGCGTGTGCCGCCCACGATCTTGTACGGGACATCGGCCGCCGCCAGGCGCCCCTCGATGGCGCGGGACTGCGCGTTTGCGCGGTACATGATCGCGACGTCCGCCGGCGCCACTTCGTGCTCGCGGATGAGCCGGGCGATCTCGTCGGCGATGTACTTCGCCTCCTCCTGCTCGGTGTCGCCCGCGAAGGCGCGGATGCGCTCGCCTGCGCCGGAATCCGTCCACAGGTTCTTGGGCGGCCGGCCCTCGTTGTTCGCGATCACGGCGTTGGCCGCGGAGAGGATGTTCTGCGTGGACCGGTAGTTCTGCTCGAGGCGCACGATGTGTGCGTTCGGATAGTCCTTCTCGAACTCCAGGATGTTGCGGATGGTCGCGCCGCGGAACGCGTAGATGGACTGATCCGCGTCGCCGACCACCGTGAGCTCGCCGGGCGGCAGGCCGCCGTCCTCCTCGCGCCCCACCAGCTCGCGCACGAGCACGTACTGCGCGTGGTTGGTGTCCTGGTACTCGTCGACCAGCACGTGGCGGAACCGCTCGCGGTAGCGCTGCGCGATGTCGGGGTGGCGCTGCAGGAGGTGCACGGTCTTGACGATGATGTCGTCGAAGTCGACGGCGTTGGCGGCCTCGAGGCGGCGCTGGTACTCGCCATACGCGCGACCGGCCGCGTGATCGATGCTGAACTTGCTCGTCATCTCGGTCGCGGCGAGCGCGGTCGCGGGATCGATGAGCTCGTCCTTGAACGTCCCGATGCGGTTCAGCAGCGCCTTCGCCGTGAACTTCTTCGGGTCGATGTCCAGCTCCTTCATCACCAGCTTCATGAGGTTCTGGGAGTCCGCAGAGTCATAGATCGAGAAGGTCGACTTGAGGCCCGCCGCCTCGTAGTCCGCACGAAGGATGCGCACACACGCGCTGTGGAAGGTCGCGACCCACATGCCGCGCGCCTCGGGGCCCACGAGCGCCGCGACCCGCTCGCGCATCTCGCCGGCGGCCTTGTTGGTGAAGGTGATCGCCAGGATCTGGTGAGGCCGCGCGCGGCCCGCCTCGAGCAGGTACGCGATCCGGTGCGTGAGCACGCGGGTCTTGCCGGAGCCCGCTCCCGCGAAGATCAGTAGAGCGCCGCCCTCGTGCAGCACCGCCTCCGCCTGGGCAGGGTTGAGCCCCTCCACGAGGGGCGAGTGGGAACGGTCGGCGAGATCGAAGAGCGCATCCATGACCCGTCGAGTCTAGGGCGTGGCACCGACGCGCGGAGCCGTCCCACAGGCCGCCCGGGCGGCTATCGTGCCGTCATGCGAGTCATCGGCGCGATCGCGCTTCTCCTCCTGCTGGCGGGGTGCTCATCGGCCCCCACGATCGACACTGACGGGTGGGCGCCAGCCCAGTCGGACGTCACCACGGTGGAGTGCGGGGACCTGCAGGATGAGTGGGGCATCGGTGAGGAGGAGTCGCCTGACGCGTGCTGGACCTTCGAAGAGAGCACAGGGCTCGACGACCACTTCGTCGCCATGGTCGACGACTTCTCGGACCACGCAGGCGCGGAGCCCGCGAGCGCGCCGGAGTGCGTGAGTTCGTCCGAGTTCGACGTCGGCGCGGTGGGCTGCCAGGCGCAGTGGGGCGACGACGGCGGCGCGGTGGTGCTGAGCGCCCGCCTGATGCTCGACGGGTCGATCGCGGAGATGGAGGCCGGAACAGAGGCCGACGCCTCGACCCCCCGGCTGTACGCGATCACGCTGTGGACCTCGGAGGAACCGCTGGGATCCGACCCGGGGTTCGGCGACCTCGACGCGCCACTGACCGATTGACCGCCCTGCGACCCTAGCCCGCGCGGTCCATCGCGACCGCGCCGTGGCGCTCGAGCGCGACCAGGGCGGTGTCCGCCGCAGACCTCACATCGGGATCGTCGTCGTACTTGGACAGCCCCAGCAGCAGGCGCCATACCTCGCGGTCCGACGGCGCACGGCCAGCGGTCGCCAGGATCGCGAAGCAGCGCGCGGCGGTGGCACGCACCGGGGCGCGGACGTCCGTCGCGAGGCGCTTGAGCTCGGGGACCATCAGCACCAGCTCGCCGATGCGTCGAGCACGCATCGCGTCGCGGGCGGCGAGATCGTTGTCGAGGGAGGGGCCGATGCGGGGTGCTGGCTCGGCGGCCTGATGGTGGCCCACCCAGAACGCGAGCGCGCGCAGGCGCGGCTGCGTCTCGTCCTGGCGCATGCGAGCGCCGGCCATCGTCTGGTTCACCATCGTCCCCTGTGGCGCTCGTGCGTGCGCCTGTGGTGGCGAGACTACTCCGATTCGCACCATTTTCAAGGGGTGAGAACGCTCAGCGTTCTCGGCCATGCGTGCGGCCGATGCGACGGTTCGGTGCGCGCTGGGGAGCGCTATGCAGGGAGCGGCCGGGCCTCGGCGCGGCCCGCGAACTGCGGCAGCACGCGCCGCTTGAGCCCGGTCAGCACCTCGGCAGCGACCGGCGCCGGATCCACGCCGCCGTGCACCGTCCACCGTCGATCGAGCCCGTCGCGCTGCAGCTCCCCCAGCCGCGCCACGAGTCCGCCGCCGGCCACGAAGTCCTGGGCGTAGTAGACCGCGGCGTCGGGGCTCTCGGGCAGGGAGGGCTCGTGCGCCCGCCACTGCTGCCACGCGACGCGACTCACGGCGATCACGTTCACGTCGAACTGGAAGCGCGAGACGGTGTTCCACGACACCGGCACGAACGCGAGGCTCAGGTGCCACACGCGGCTCGGGTAGTCGAAGCGCTCGCCGTCGCCGTCCAGACCCCACTCGCGCAGGGTGGGCGCGATCTGATGCTCCAGCATCGCGCCATAGACCTGGCGCGCGCTGCCTCCAGGTTCGACGGGCGCGAGCATGTCGCGCACTCGCCGCACCTCGCTCCGCTCGACGAAGGGCAGGCTCATAGTTCCGTTTCTACACATCCCGCAGAAAAACCGCATGTCGGGCGATGCCCGGCATGCGGTTCTCTGGTGAAATCGTTACGCGCTGCGTCCGGCGCGCTGAGCTCCGGAGCGGCGTGCGCCGCCACCGGAACGGCGACGGCCGTGCTCGCCCTCGGGACGGCGTGCGCCGCCTCCGGACGGACGCGAGCGTCCCCCCTGGCTGCGGTCGCCCTGACTGCGGGCGCCCTGGGGCTGGCGAATGGGCGTGGCAGTCGGCTTCACGAACGGCGCGACCTCACCCACGAGCTTGACGACGGCATCGGTGCTGGCGGAGACGGACTGCGGCTCCGCGGAGATCTTGGCACGGCGCATGAGCACCTGCGAGTCGCGACGCTGCTCGGGAAGCACCAGGGTCACGACGTCGCCGTCGCTGCCCGCGCGTGCCGTACGGCCCGAACGGTGCAGGTAGGCCTTGTGCTCGGTGGGCGGGTCGACGTGCACCACGAGCTCGACGCCGTCGACGTGGACGCCGCGCGCCGCGACGTCCGTGGCGACCAGCACCCGGTGGGTGCCCTGCGCGAACTGAGCGAGGTTCTTGTCACGCTTGGCCTGCGACAGGTTGCCGTGCAGGTCCACTGCCGGAATGCCGGCGTCGGAGAGCTGCTTGGCGAGGCGCTTGGCGTGGTGCTTGGTGCGCATGAAGAGGATGCGGCGACCGGTGCCGGAGGCGAGAGCGTGGACGACGTCCCTCTTCGCATCGGCCGATGCGACGTGGAAGACGTGGTGCGTCATGGCCGCGACGGGGGACTCAGCCGAGTCGACCGAGTGAGTGACCGGGTTGGACAGGAAGCGGCGCACCAACTTGTCGACGCCGTTGTCCAGCGTCGCGGAGAACAGCATGCGCTGTCCGGTGGTGGGGGTGGCCGTCATGATGCGGGTGACGCCGGGCAGGAAGCCCAGGTCCGCCATGTGGTCGGCCTCGTCGAGCACGGTGATCTGCACCGCGTCGAGCTTCACGTGGCCCTGCTTCATGAGGTCCTCGAGGCGGCCGGGGCAGGCCACCACGATGTCCGCGCCGCGGCGCAGCGCGACTTCCTGACGGTGCTGCTTGACGCCGCCGAAGATGGTGGTCGTGGTGAGGCCGTACGCAGCGGCGAGCGGCGCGATGACGGCCTCGATCTGCGTGGCGAGCTCGCGGGTCGGGGCGAGGACGAGTCCGCGCGGGCGGTTCGGCTGGGCACGGCCGCCCTTCTCACCCAGGCGGGCGGCCATGGGGATGGCGAACGCGAGCGTCTTGCCGGAGCCGGTGCGGCCGCGGCCCAGGACGTCGCGCCCCGAGAGCGTGTCGGGGAGGGTGTCGACCTGGATGGGGAAGGCGTTCATCTTGCCCTCTGCATCGAGGACGTTGGTGATCTTGGTGGGCACGCCAAGGGTGGCGAAGGTGGTGTCAGACAAAGCGAGTGCCTTTCGGGCAGTGCGCCGATGCGCGCCGCGCGACAGCACGACGTCTCCGTGGAAGTCACGGCACCAGCGGTGGTGGCGAATCGCGCGGGACCCGCGCGTTCGTTCGCCGAAGAGATTTTCTACGAGCCGCGCTGCCGGGTCAGTGTGAGTGACTGGCTGCGGCGAGAAGGAGAAGCCATCTGCGACGCAGGAGGACCGGGGATGGTCCTGCAAGTACCCCTAGCGTAGCAGGCCTATCGCACCCGTCCTCCAAGGGAGCACAATCAGGTCATGACGAGCGTCCCGCCCGGCGGCACCGGGGAGCATCGCTGGCCCGCGGTCGCGGCGGTGCTCGTTGCGCTCGGTCTCTACCTGGCGCTGCCCTCGACGTTCCTGCCGGAGCTCCGGTACGGAGTCGCGAGCATCGCCCTCGTGCTGCTCGTCCCGCTGGTCGCGGTCAACCCGGTGCGACTGCATCGTCAGACCACGTGGAGCCGCCGCCTCTCCCTCGCGCAGACGCTCCTGCTGGCCACCGCGAACCAGGTCGCCGTCGTGGTGCTCGTGCTCACGCTCGTGTCGCCGTCCGGGTATTCGGGCGGCCGGCTGCTCCTGGCGGCGGCGCAGGTGTGGCTCACCAACGTCATCGCGTTCGCGCTCGTGCTGTGGGAGCTCGACCGTGGCGGCCCGGTCGTGCGGCGTGCGCTCAGCCGAGAGGAGCTCCCGCGTGCCGACCTGCGGTTCCCCCAGGACGAGGACCACGACGCGATCGACGAGGTGGCCGCCCGCTCCTCGATGGTGTCCGACTGGAGACCGCGGTTCGGCGACTACCTCTACACCTCGCTGTCGAACTCGATGGCGTTCTCGGCGTCCGACGCGATCCCGCTGTCGCTGCGCGCGAAGGCGCTCATGGGCCTGCAGGCCTTCTCCGGCTTCGTGGTGCTCGCTCTCGTCATCGCCCGCGCCGTCGCGGTCGTGCAGTGACGCCGCGACGTCTGCGGTCCGCTCGACCTGATCAGACGATGCGCCGCTGCGCGGCCCAGTGAGCGAGTTCGTGGCGGTTGGTGAGCTGCAGCTTGTGGAGCACCTTGCCGACGTGGGTCTCGACCGTCTTGATGGAGATGAACAGCTTCTCGCCGACCTCGCGGTAGGTGTAGCCGCGGGCGATGAGCCTCATCACCTCCTGCTCACGGGCGGTGAGCTTGTCGAGGTCCTCGTCCGCGTGCGCGACCTCTCCGCCCGCCGCGCCGAAGGCGTCGAGCACGAACCCCGCCAGGCGCGGAGAGAACACCGCGTCGCCGGACGCCACTCTCCTCACCGCATCGGACAGATCCGGACCCGAGATCGACTTCGTGACGTAGCCGCGCGCGCCGGCGCGGATCACTGACACGACGTCCTCGGCGGAATCGGAGACGGACAGCGCGAGCACCCGGGTGCCGTCGATGCGGCCCTTGAGATCAGCGAGCACGTCGAGAGCACCGCCGCCCTGTCCGCCGGGCAGGTGCACGTCGAGAATGACGACCTGCGGTCGCTTCTCCAGAATCTCTGCGACCGCCGAGTCCACGTCGTGAGCCTCGCCCACCACCTGGATCTCTTCGTCCAGCGACTCGCGCACTCCGACCCTGATCACGTCGTGGTCGTCCACGATCACCACTGTCACGCTCATCGGGAGCCTCCTCTTGGCATCATGATCATCACCTCAGTCTTGTCGCCTGGTGCGCTGCGCACCTCGGCCCCGCCGCCGTGACGGGCCACCCGGCCCACGATCGACTGGCGGATCCCCAGTCGGTCCTCGGGCACGGCCTGGGGATCGAAGCCGGGCCCCGCGTCGCGCACGTACACCTCATACGCGTCCGCGGTGAGCTCCGCATAGACGCTGATGGGTCCGGTGCCGTGGCGCGCAGCGTTGGAGATCGCCTCCCGCGCTGCCTGCACCGCGGCCCCCAGCCACTCGTCCGTGGGGGCATCGCCCACGCACACCGTATCGATGGCGACGCCATGCGCATCCTCGACCTCCGCCACGGCGGCCTTGATCGCGCTCGCCACCGACTCCTCGATGCTAGGTCGGTCCTGGTACAAATACGACCGCAGGTCACGCTCCTGAGCGCGGGCCAGGCGCGCCACCGAGTCAGGGTCATCGGCGCGGGCGCGAATCAGGGTGAGCGTCTGAAGCACCGAATCGTGCAGATGTGCGGCGATCTCCGCTCGCTCGTGCTCGCGGATGCGTTCGTCCCGTTCGATCGCGACCTGACGGATGAGACGGAGCCACCACGGCGCGAGCAGCAGCGCCCCGCCGGCCGCGATCACCAGCGGCGTCACGATGGCACGCGCGACGCCGTTGTCGGTGAAGTCCCACATCGCGAACCACCAGAGGGCGCCGATGCCGAGCACGAGGCCCACCAGGAGTCGCAGCCACGCGTCCCGTCGGAAGATGCCGGCGACGTCGAGCCGGCGCGCGTCCTGTCCGAAGGCGCCGTCGAGCGGGCTCCACACCACACCCAGCCCCGCGAGATAGACCACGAGCGGGACCACCCACGGCGCGAGGTCCTCGGTGCCCCACCTGCCCACGGACAGCACACCCGCGACGGTGAGCAGCGCGAGGCCGCCGAGCACCTTCCACGCGGTCGGCACGCCCTGGCGGCGCGCCAGAGGCGCGGCCACCGGGCGATGGGCCTGGGTCGTCATGGAGTCATCGTCACACAGCGCGCGCGTGCACGGCCTCCGATGCCACGCCTATCAGGGTCGCTCCCGCACGAGGATCAGGGGTGGAATCAGGGGGGTACCTCATAGCGCCCGCCCTCCCGCCGAGCGGAGACTGG
Organism: Demequina muriae; assembly: GCF_030418295.1. Lineage (NCBI taxonomy): Bacteria > Bacillati > Actinomycetota > Actinomycetes > Micrococcales > Demequinaceae > Demequina > Demequina muriae. The sequence goes on along the minus strand of NZ_JAUHQA010000001.1, from coordinate 1,752,724 downwards.
ACTCAGAAAAGGCGTCACAGGCGCCACGGAACCCGAGGAGAGTCATGAGCGAGCAGCCGCAGCCCCATAAGGAGGCAGCGTTCTTCACCACGATCCGCCAGTGGGGCCTCGCGAGGGGCGCGCATGGCGTCATCGGCGGTGTCGTCGAAGGACTCGGCGCGCGCGTCGGCATGGCCGCCGTGCCCGCCCGGCTCATCGTCGTGCTCGCGGCATTCCTGCTGCCCGGGTTCGTCATGCTCGCCTACGCCGCCGCATGGGGCCTGCTGCCCGATCGGCGCGGCACCATCATCATTCAGAACTTCGGCAGGGGCGTGACGAACGTCGGTGCGCTGCTCGGCATCGCGATCCTCACGCTGTTCGGCTTCGGCGCTCTCGACAGCGGGGGGTTCGCCAGCCTCTTCGGAGTCGGGATGGACCCGTGGATCTGGGACAGTGGCATGTTCAGTGGCGGAGGCGGCATCGGCGAGGCGGTGCGCGCGATCGCCGTGCTGCTCGCGATCACGATTCCGCTCCTCATGATCTCCGGCGTGATCGTCCTGATCGTCTGGCTGGTCAAGCGCTCGAAGGAAAACACGACACCTCCCGGCGGCGTCGGCACGCCCGGTGGCCCCGGCACGCCCAGCGGTCCCGGCACGCCCAGTGGTGCCGGGACGCCCAGCGGTCCCGGCACGGCCGATGCGGCAGTGACCCCGACCACACCGCCCGCCTCTCCCACGACGGCCCAGGATGGCTCGGGCGCCCAGGCGCCTGGCAGCACCGCCTCCTCCGCAGCAGCCCATGCCGAGGGCGCCTCCCGCAGCGCGGTCCCCGCCTCCGCGAGTCAGCCTGCCCGCGCATCGGCCGTCGATCCCACCGCCGTGCACACGCCGCAGCCGTGGGAGCCCGCGCTCGCGCCGGGCGACCCGCGGCTGGCCCCCCTCGCAGGGCCGCGGAGAACGCCGCCGGGCGCGCCAGCCGGCCCGCCCGCACCGTACGCATCGGCCCCACCCGCACCGCCAGCGCCACCCGCGCCGTACCACCCACCTCGACCCCATGTGCCCGGCCCCGGGAAGGGCGGATACCTCGCCTTCCTCGGTGTGCTGCTGGTCGCTGCTGCGGTCGTCATCGGGATCGAGCGTGCGGACCGCCTTGCGATCAACCCCGTGCTCGCATGGGGCGCCATCGTGACGGTGGGTCTGGGTGCCGTGCTGGTGGTCGTGGCCCTCACGGGACGCAAGCTCGGGTTCCTGGGCTTCCTGTCGGTCGTCGCCGTGGTCGCGGGGGTGCCGCTGGCCGCGAACGCGGATGACCTCCGTGCCGAGTTCGACCAGCCGTGGGGGTGGTGGGACGTCAACGTGACGGTGAACGAGGGATCCACCTCGGAGCCAGAGCCGTCCATCGCCTCCCCCGAGCCGGCTGCGGCGAACCTCACGTCAGAGCTCGCGGACGACTACTCGTCGATCTTCATCGCCGGCTCCTGCGTCTCGCCCACCTGGGCCGAGCCATGGGAGAGCATCGCGTCGTACGGCGACTCGATCGCCACCATGCGCCTCGACGCGGTCGACTCGGACCTCGATCTCGATCTGACGGCCACCTCGACTCGCGTCGAGGTGCCCGCGGGCACGTCGATCGAGATCGCGGGCTCCGGCACCACGACCGTCGTCTGGGAGGACCGGGACATCTCGTGCGAATCGTGGACTGAACCGTCCGTCGACGGCGACGACGGCGCGCGCCAGCCCGTGCTCACGTTGACCAACCCCGACACCCCGGTGCTCACGCTGCACGCGGCCGCCGATTCCACCATCTATCTCGAGGAGGTCTCCTCATGACCGCCATCACCAACCCCCGCCGTCGCGCGGGCCAGCGCATCTCCAGCGCCCTGTGGGGACTGCTCGTCGCGGGCGTGGGCGGCCTTCTGATCGCGTCGTACTCCGGATACGAGATCGACCTCGAGCTCGCGGCGATCATCGTGCTCGCTGCGATCGGCGGGTGGCTGCTGCTCTCCGCGGCCGTGTCCGGCATCGGCCGTCAGCGCGAGATCTCCCGCGCCACGGCGCCCACCGTCGAGGAGCGGGTGACGCCTCAGCGGACGGAGCCCCCGGCCGATCTGGACGATGCGCGCGAGGCAGACGAGTCAGTCGAGTCAGTCGAGTCATCCGAGGACGCGGCCGCCGAGCATGCGGGCGGGGCCGAGGAGCACGAGGCCGACTCTCCCGACAAGCCGCGCGAGTAGCCGACGACGCTCCGCGCCCTCCAGGAGATGCGGACCGTCGAGGTCCGACACTGAGCGCCCGCTGGGACGCCACGGTGGAGAGGGTGGGGTGGGGCTACTCCCACTCGATCGTGCCCGGCGGCTTGGACGTCACGTCCAGGACCACCCGGTTGACCTCCGCCACCTCATTGGTGATGCGGTTCGAGATGTGGGCGAGCGTCTCGTAAGGCACGCGCGTCCAGTCGGCGGTCATCGCATCCTCGGACGACACGGGGCGCAGCACGACCGGGTGCCCGTACGTGCGACCGTCGCCCTGGACGCCCACGGAACGGACGTCGGCGAGCAGCACCACTGGGCACTGCCAGATGTCGCGGTCGAGACCGGCCTTGGTGAGCTCGGCGCGAGCGATCGCATCGGCACGACGCAGGATCTCGAGGCGCTCCTCGGTCACGGCTCCGATGATGCGGATCCCCAGCCCTGGGCCCGGGAACGGCTGACGCCACACCATCTCGTCCGGCAGCCCGAGCTCGGCGCCGACGGCGCGCACCTCGTCCTTGAACAGCGTGCGCAGCGGCTCGACGAGCTCGAACTCGAGGTCCTCGGGCAGCCCGCCCACGTTGTGGTGGCTCTTGATGTTCGCGGCGCCCTCGCCCCCACCGGACTCGACGACGTCCGGGTAGAGGGTGCCCTGGACGAGGAACCGCACCGGCTCCCCCTCGGGCGCAGCGGCGACGATGTCGCGCTCGGCCGACTCGAAGGCGCGGATGAACTCGCGGCCGATGATCTTGCGCTTGGTCTCCGGATCCGTCACGCCGTCGAGCGCCTCGAGGAACCGCTGACGCTCGTCTGCGACCACGAGGTTCACGCCGGTGGCGGCGACATAGTCGCGCTCCACCTGCTCGGCCTCTCCCTCACGCAGCAGCCCGTGGTCCACGAACACGCACGTGAGCTGGTCGCCCACGGCCTTCTGCACGATCGCGGCCGCGACGGCGGAGTCGACTCCACCCGAGAGCCCGCAGATCACGCGGGCCTTGCCCACCTGGGCGCGGATGCGCTCCACCTGCTCGTCGATGACGTTGGCGCTGGTCCAGTCGGGCTGGATGCCGGCCACGTTGTACAGGAAGTTCTCGATCGCGGCCTGGCCCAGCGGAGAGTGCTTGACCTCGGGGTGCCACTGCACGCCTGACATGCGCCGCTCGAGGTTCTCGAAGGCCGCGACGGGAGCGCCATCGGTGGTCGCGAGCACGGTGAAGCCTGCGGGCGCCTCGTGAACGGAGTCGCCGTGGCTCATCCACACCGTCTGCTCCGCAGGGCTGCCCGCGAGCGCGGAGCCTGGCTCGGCCACCCGCGCGGTGGTGCGGCCGTACTCGCGGAGCCCGGTCTGGGCGACCGTGCCGCCGAGAGCACGCGCCATCTCCTGGAATCCGTAGCAGATGCCCATCACGGGCACCCCTGCCTCGAACAGTGCCGAGTCGATGCGCGGCGCGCCCTCGGCATAGACCGATGCCGGTCCGCCGGAGAGGATCACGGCGGCAGGGTCCTTGGCGAGCATGTCCGCAGCGCTCATCGAGTGCGGGACGATCTCGGAGTAGACATCCGCCTCGCGGACGCGACGCGCGATCAGCTGCGCGTACTGGGCGCCGAAGTCGACGACGAGGACGGGCCGATGCTGGGTTCCGGGCATAGTTCAGGACTCCTGACCGGCGCGCACCTCGCGGGTGACCCGGGTCTCGATGAAGAAGGACAGCAGCGGGACGATGCCGCCGAGGAACAGTGTGGCGAGCCGTCCGTACCCCCAGCGCGCCTGCATCCAGAGCTGCAGCACCGTGGCGAGATAGACGACGTAGATGAATCCGTGGACCTGTGCGAGAACCCCGAAGAACTCCTCGACGCCCTCGGTGCGCTCGATGATGCCGAGGTAGCGCAGCATCCCCAGGAACACGACGATGAGCAGGGTGCCGGTGATGATCGCCATGATGCGGTAGCGCAGGAGCACTCCCGGCGTCACCGCCGATGCGCGCGAGCGCGGGCTGCTGGCCTGGGGGGCGGGATCGGTCACGTGTGTCCTCCGTGGGGGTCGTCCGCCGCGCCGGCCGTGTCCACGGCGTCGCGCGCGTGGAAGCCATTGTCCCGTATCCAGCGGCCCGCGATGAACGCGAAGAAGGCCCCGAACAGCCACCACTCGAGCGCGTAGGCGAGCGACCGGAAGTCCAGCGAGCGCTCGACCTCGGGGGCGGGCAGCGGTCGCAGCCCCGGCTCCGCGGCATCGGCGCTCAGCAGCGTGGTGTACAACGGCGCATCCCACTCCTGCGCGAGGACCGCGGGCGACAGCCGGTCGGCCCAGAAGGCCCCTTCAGGGGGGTGCTCCTCGGGATCGGGCGCCGGTGCGGCACCCTCGCCTGAGCGCAGGTGCCCGGTCACTCGACGGTCAGCGGGTGCACCCGCGTCGAAGCCTGGGACGTCCTCGGGTGCGAGCCAGCCGACGATCACCGGCAGGGTGGCCTCTTCCCCGGTGCCGGTCGCATCGGCCGCCACGGTGAACGGACGCACTACCAGGACGGCGGGGGCGCCGTCGATCTCGCGGTCGGGGATGAGCGCGACGCCGCTGCTGGCGTACTGGCCGTCTGCCCAGATCTCGCGCCCCTGTTCGGAGCCGGGCGTCGTGGCTGGCGCGGCGACGTCGGCGATGGCGGCGGCCGGGTCGCTCTTGCGGATCTCGCCCTGTTCGGACGCGCGCCCCCATTGCCACCAGCCGAGCGTGCCGCACACGAGGATGGCGGCACTCGCCAGGGCCGTCGCCGGGATGACATGCCCCCAGCGAACGCGTCGCGCTGCCGTCATGAGGCTCGACGAGGCTTGGTGGACATGAGCGCCGAGGCTGCCTCGGTGCCGACGGCGACGGATGGCGCCTTCATCACCGTTACGCGGTCGCGACCCCCGGCCTTCGAGGCGTACAGGGCATCGTCGGCACGCCGGATCGCGTGGTGGGGGCTGCCGTCGTACTGCCCCTCGGTGAGGCCGATGGAGACGGTGATGGGGTGGTCGTGGCCCGTGCAGGCGATCGAGGCGTCGCCGATGGAGGCGCGGATGCGCTCCATGGTCACGGTGGCGTCGGGCAGGTGGGCATCGGTGATCACGAACACGAACTCCTCACCGCCCCATCTTCCCACCGCGTCGGTGACCCGCAGACTCGCCTTCAGCCTGGCGCCGATGTCCGCGAGCACGCGGTCGCCGCACGCATGGCCGTACCGGTCGTTGATGTCCTTGAAATGGTCGAGGTCGGCGATCGCGAGGCAGTAGGGCGCCGCGCCGGGAACGGACAGCTGCTCGAGACGCTCCATCACCGGCCTGCGGTTGGACAGCCCGGTGAGCGCATCGGTGTTCGCCAGGTACTCCGCGCGTGCCGCCAGCTCGGCCGCACGATGCCGGGCGCGCTCCGCCCGGAAGTGGCTGACCGCCGCGACGATGAACAGCATGCTCGACATGAGCAGGGCGTTCACCGAGAACAGCGTGGTCAGCAGCACCGTCGGCATCTGCACGATCGCGCCGGACGCCGGCAGCAGGAACTGGCATGCGAGGAACCCGAACAGCGCCCCGAACGCCGCGATCCACCGCAGGACGCGCTGACGCTCCGTGAACACCATGAACACGAGCTGGCAGGCGAGCAGGATGAACAGATGGAGGCCCGACTCCCAGCCGACGAACGCGGCCGCCATCACGAGCTGCACCATGGCCGTGCCGAAGGTCAGGAGCGCGGCTCCCAACTGGCGTCCCAGCCGCGCGAGGAGCACGCAGATCACGTACGCGATGGTGGCGACCATGTTGAAGGCGATCAGCACGCCGAACATCGCCATGTCGTAGGTCATGAAGAACGCCACATACGACAGGGTCAGGATGATCGCGAAGACGGCGATGCCGTGGGTGGTCGACACGGCGCGACCCGCTTCGCCAGTCAACTGGCCCACTCGGCGGTCGAGCAGGCGCTCGACGGCATCGTTCAGGTGATGGTCCCGCGCGCTTCGCTCAGGGTCCCCACTCATCGATGCCCTCCCGACCGGCTGCGGCGCAGTCCGCCTGCGATGGCCGTCAGCGGGCGCCGCGCTCCCAGACTACCGGTCGGCGCTGGTGCGTTCCAGGGGCGATTCTCCGCCCCGGGCATCGGTCACTCCAGCGCCGCGACCGCGACCGAGGCGCCGACGACCAGGTTGCGACCCGAGGCCTTGGCCTCGTAGAGCTTGGCGTCTGCCAGGCGCAGCGTCTCCTCCTTGCTCGTGTGCCGTCGCGCATGCGCGACTCCTGCGGAGATGGTCACCGGCTCGACGAGCGCAGTGGCGCCGTACTCCTCCTCCATCGCGCGCCGAGCGCGCTCCATCACCGCGACGGCCTCGTCCAGCGACATGCCGGGCAGCAGCACGAGGAACTCCTCCCCTCCCCACCGCGCGACCGTGCCGCGGGCGCCGACGGCATGGACGAGCGTGCGCGCCACGTTCGAAAGCACCACGTCGCCCGCGCCGTGGCCCAGGCGGTCGTTGATGCGCTTGAATCGGTCGAGGTCGGCGAGGGCCAGCGCGTACTCGCCCGACCGTGCGGCGTCGGACAGGAGCGGGGTGATGCCCCGGCGGTTGTAGACCTCAGTGAGCGCGTCCGTGCGCGCGGCGACCTGGGCTTCGCCGAGGAGGGCGTCGTTCCGGCGCCGCTCGCGCACGAAGTACTGGTTGTTGAACAGCGCCAGCACGGACACGATGATCGCCACGAGCAGCACGTTGCCCACGGACGTCAGGTCCATCCAGCGGTCGCTCACCGCGGCCTCCGGCTCGTCGAAGCTCTCGGACAGGTACATCGCCACGAGCACTCCCGCGGCCAGCGCCGTGACACCCGCTCCGCTTCTCCACTCGTCCGGCGGGAACACCAGGAACGCCAACGCTCCCACCGTGAGCATCGGCAGCGGGAAGCCGGACTCGTTCGAGAACATCCACGAGAGATAGGCGAACTGGACGATCGGCCACATCAGGCCGATCAACGCCGCGGCCCTGTAGCGACGGCGTCGGTTCAGGTCCACGCACACCACCCACCCGCACACCATCGCGAGGTGGGTCAGGGCGGGTACCAGTGTCAGCGGAGGGTCTGCGGCGGCGATCACGATCGTCCACGGCAGGCAGACGGCGGCGCTCATCAGGAAGAACCGATTGGCGCCCATGACGGACCGCGCGTCCACGGGATCGAGTCCGCTCACGCCCGAGTTGACGATGATCTCGAGGGCGCGACGGAAGGGTCGTCGACCCAAGCTCCCGATCATGTCCACGCCTCAACTCCCCCCGCGCGGCGGCCCCATGCTCAGACGCGCCCCACTGGACGCATCTTGTCGCCGGTTGCCATCGGTGGGACGAGTGTAGGGGAGGGCGCCGACGTGGAGACCGGAGTGTGGCGCGGAACACACTGCCCTGCCCACGACGGCCAGGACCGGGACCTCCGTCGCAAGCACGCCTCGCACGCGCGTGAAAGGATGGAAGGCGTGTCCAGAAGCATCTACATCGCCTCCGCCGAGGGCCACACGGGCAAGTCCACCGTCGCGCTCGGCATCACCGCACTGCTCACGCGCACCGTCGGCCGCGTGGGGGTGTTCCGTCCCGTGGCGCGTGTCGCCGATGGCTCGGACTACGTGCTCGACCTGCTGCTCGGCCACGACGGCGTGGACCTGAGCTACGAAGACAGCGTCGGCGTGACCTACGACGACGTCCACGAGGACCCCGAGAAGGCGCTGGCCACCATCGTCGCGCGGTACCACGAGGTCGCGAAGAAGTGCGATGCCGTGGTCATCGTCGGCACGGACTACACCGACGTCTCGGGTGCCGCAGAGTTCGAGTTCAACGCGCGCATCGCGGCGAATCTCGGCTCTCCCGTCGCACTCGTGGTCCACGGCCGCGACCGCACTCCCCACGAGATCTCGCAGGTCGTCGAACAGTCGCGATCCGAGCTCGAGTTCCACCACGCCAGAGTCGCCGCCGTCTTCGCCAACCGCTGCGACCCTGAGCAGCTGGACGAGGTGCGCGCGGTGCTCCCGGCCGACATCGGCGTGAGCGCGCTCCCGGAGGAGCCGGTCCTCGTGGCCCCGCTGCTGTCCGCCCTCGTGGAAGCGGTCGACGGCACGCTGGTGTCGGGCGACGCGTCCCTGCTGTCACGCGAGGTCCGCGACGTGACCGTCGGCGCGATGATGCCCGAGCACCTGATCGAACGGCTCCGCGAAGGCGCGGTGGTGATCACCCCCGGCGACAGGTCCGATGCGCTTCTCGCTCTGCTTGCGGCACATGCCGCAGAAGGCTTCCCTGCCCTGGCCGGCATCATCCTGAACGGGGGCTTCAAGTCCTCCGAGGCGATCGGCCGCCTGGTCAGCGGGCTCGGATCGGCGCTGCCCGTCATCGAGACCGATCTGGGCACGTACGAGACCGCCCGGCGCGCGTGGTCCACCCGGGGCCGGCTCGCCAGGGACTCGGCGCTCAAGGTCGACACCGCGCTGTCGATGTTCGAGCGCTACGTGGACGCTGATGCGCTCATCGATGTGCTCGACGTGGCCCGCACGGACGTCATCACGCCGCTCATGTTCGAGTACGACCTGCTGGACCGCGCCCGCGCCGCCCGCCGACACATCGTCCTTCCCGAAGGCTCCGACGACCGGATCCTGCGCGCCGCCTCGACCCTGCTCACGCGCGGTGTCGTGGATCTCACCATCCTCGGCGTGGAGTCGACCATTCGCGCGCGGGCTGCGGAGCTGGGGCTCGAGATCGACGATGCGCGCATCGTCTCGACGAGCGACGAGGAGCTGGTGAGTCGCTTTGCGCACGTCTACGCGGACGCGCGCTCGCACAAGGGCGTCACGATCGAGCAGGCCCGCGAGGTGATTCAGGACGTGAGCTTCTTCGGCACGATGATGGTGCTCGAGGGCCTTGCGGACGGCATGGTCTCCGGGGCAGCCCACACCACCGCTCACACCATCACCCCGTCCTTCCAGGTCATCAAGACCGCGCCTGGCGTCTCCATCGTGTCCTCGGTGTTCCTGATGTGCCTGGCAGACCGCGTCCTCGTCTACGGCGACTGCGCGGTGAACCCCGACCCCACGGCCGAGCAGCTCGCCGACATCGCGATCTCGTCGGCCGAGACCGCCCGCCAGTTCCACATCGAGCCGCGCGTGGCGATGCTCTCCTACTCGACCGGCTCGTCTGGCACCGGCTCCGACGTGGACAAGGTGAGGGAGGCGACGCGCATCGTCCGCGAGCGCCGCCCTGACCTGGTGGTCGACGGCCCGATGCAGTACGACGCCGCCGTCGAGCCATCGGTGGCCGCGAGCAAGGCCCCCGACTCCCCCGTCGCGGGACGGGCCACGGTGCTGGTGTTCCCCGACCTCAACACGGGGAACAATACGTACAAGGCCGTCCAGCGCTCCGCGGGCGCCGTCGCCATCGGGCCAGTCCTGCAGGGGCTGCGCAAGCCCGTGAACGATCTGTCCCGCGGCGCCACCGTCCAGGACATCGTCAACACGGTCGCGATCACCGCGATTCAGGCCCAGGAGATGGGCAGCGAGGAGAACGACGCGTGAGCGTGAACTACGTGGGGATGGCACTCGTCCTCAACTGCGGCTCGAGTTCCGTCAAGTACCAGGTGGTCGACACCACTGTCGACGAACCGCTGGCCGTGGGCCTCGTGGAGCGGGTGACCGACCACTCCGAGGCGATCCGCCAGATCATCGACTCGCTCTCCGAGCCCGGCTCCGGGGTGGACCTCAAGCAGCTCACCGTCGTGGGACATCGCGTGGTGCAGGGGGGCGCGGAGTTCTCGGCGCCCACGATCATCGACGACGACGTGGAGCGAGAGATCGCGAAGCTCTCCACGCTCGCGCCGCTCCACAATCCCCCCAACCTCGCCGGCATCACCGCGGCGCGCCAGGCGTTCCCCCAGCTGCCTCACGTCGCGATCTTCGACACCGCGTTCCACTCCACCCTTCCCGAGGCGGCCTACACGTACGCCATCGATCGCCGAGTGGCGAAGGAGCACGGCGTCCGCCGCTACGGCTTCCACGGCACGTCGCACAGCTACGTCTCACGGGAGACCGCCCGGCTCATGGGCCGCCCGGTCGAGGACCTGTCGATGATCGTCCTGCACCTGGGCAACGGCGCGTCCGCAGCCGCGATCCAGGGTGGCCGCTCCGTGGACACGTCGATGGGCCTGACGCCGCTCGAGGGTCTGGTCATGGGCACGCGCTCCGGCGACATCGACCCCGCGGTGACTCTCCACCTCGCCCGCACCGCCGGCATGACCATCGACGAGGTGGACGCTCTCCTCAACCGACGCTCGGGCATGCTCGGCCTCACCGGGTACTCCGACATGCGGGACGTGTGGCGGACTGCCGAGGAGGGCTCCCACGAGGCCCGTCTGGGACTCGACGTGTACTGCCGCCGCATCCGCGGATACGTGGGGCAGTACTACGCACAGCTGGGTCACCTCGACGCGGTGGTGTTCACCGCAGGAGTGGGCGAGAACGACGACGGCGTGCGCCTCGAGTCCCTCGCCGGACTCACCGAGCTCGGCATCGAGATCGATCCGGACCGCAATGCGGGACGCAAGAAGCAGCCGACGCTGGTGAGCACGGATGCCTCGCGCATTCAGGTCTGGGTCGTTCCCACGAATGAGGAGCGCGAGATCGCCCTGCAGTCGATCGCGGCGGTGTCGTAGCCCCGCGCTCGACAACATCCCTGGCAAGTGCGCTGTGTGGGGCATTTCACACGCAGAATTGCCTCGGGGAATCGCTCGCGGACCTACCCTGATGGGACAGGTGTTCCTTCCCGGGTGGAGCGCCCCGAAATCGATTCCACCTCCGGTGGGACATCGGAGCTGAGACTGTTGATCGACGTCACCACATGGACCGCGCATGCGACCCGCGAGCCATCGGACGGTTTCCTGAGCAGCATGGATCGACGCTGGAACGAATCGCTCGCCGGCCCAGAGACGTCGTGCGTCTGGTACACGTCCCCTCTCCACGCCCTCGCCCTCGCCCACGCCGACCGCGCCACGCACCGTCGTCGTCTGCGCACGGTGTTCGTCGCGCATGGTCACTGCGCACTGGAGTCAGAGGGCCACGGCTTCACGCCGATGTCCGAGCTCATCCCCCACGACCAGTACGGGCCAGAGACCATCATGGCCGAGCACACGGGAGTCGAGTCGCCGCTCGCGCACGCGCTCGTCACGGCGAAGGCCGACCCGAACGTCGTCGTCGTGACGGTCTTCACCGAGGAGCAGTTCATCGACGTCGATTCGTATGATGCGCACTCCTCCTCCAACCTGCAGCCCGAGCGCCACGGCGTGGTGATCCCGTTCCTCTACGCCTCTGCGGACGAGTCGGAGGACGACGCTTTCGAGCGGGAGGACCTGCTGCGCGCCAACGGCTTCGCCTCCTACACCGTCGACGTGGCGAGCATCGACGACGATCCAATCTCCGCCCACCGCGACATGGCAGTCGTGCTCGAGGACGTCTTCGACGAGGTCGCCCAGCTCAAGGCCGATGCCGCCGCACGTATCCTGACGCAGGATCCGTTGTGGCCGCTCATCGTGGTGCGCGCCCCGAGCGCGTGGAACCCCGCAGTGACCGCATCGGCCGGACGCGGAGCGTCCTCGACTGGCCGCGGGGCCGCGGCGGCCTGACTCCCGGTCCCGACTGCAGGCCTAGGGCCGGCAGTCGATGATCTCGTCCGGAACCTCGATGTCATAGGCGACCGTCAGCGTCTCGGTCTGAGTGAGCCCATCCACCATCGCCGCCGTCCCGCTCACGCGTTCGCCGGAGTACGTCACCTCGGTGGCGTCGTTGGTGCCGAACACCCCCTCGGGCCCGGCCCATGACACCTGGTCGAAGTCCATGCCCGCGATCTGCTGCACGTAGACGTCGATCTGGACCCAGTCGCCGCCGTCGTGGCCCTCGCCTTCCGGCATGACGCCCCTCGCCGTCAGCTCCAGCTCGCGGTCCACCTGGTCGACGTCGGTGGGTTCGCATCGACGCACGTCGTGGAGCTCGTACTCGACCCCCGCGACCACGGCGGTGCCGCGCACGGTGTCCGCCGATGCCTCCGTCTCGGCCTCTCCAGCGTCACCAGCTCCTGCGTCATCGGCGGGGTCGGCCGACGGCTCCGGCACAGCCGTCTCCGATGCGACCTCCGCGGGAGTCGGGGACGTCGAGGCGTCGGACGCCGCGGCCTCGCCCGCGTCGCCCGAGCAGCCAGCGAGGAGCAGTCCGGATGCCGCGAGCGCCACCACCGCTGCGACGGGACGGAGGGTGCCGGTGGACATGCGGGTCTCGTGTCGTGGGGACATGGCGGATCAGCCGAGGCGGTAGCGGCGCAGGGCCACCAGACCGGCGCCGAGCGCGATCATGACCGCCGCCGCCGCGATCGGCGCACGCTGCTCCTCGAGACCTGTCTCGGCGAGTGCGGCGACCGGCGTGCCACCAGCCGCGTCCTCCGCGGACCCGGTGCTGTCACCGGCGGCCTCCGCTGGGACGTCATCCACGGGGACGTCGTCCACCTCGGCGGCGAGCACCTCGACCACGACGGGCTCGGCCGTGATCTCGAGCGGCAGATAGGTGCCGGAGATGACGTGAGGGCTGGCGGTGGGGAACGTGATGGTGGCGCCGTCGACCTCGTCGGTCGGGACGTCGGAGGAGAACTGCATGTCCGCCGTCACGTCGCCCAGGGAGTCGCCCAGGGCGTTGTAGCCCTCGGCAGCCATGGTGACCGAGCCGCCCGCCTCGACCTCGGTGGCCGAGGCGGTGATCACGACGGAGCGCACGGCGGTGGTGTCGATCCACAGCGGGGTCAGGACCGTGTCTCCCGTGACGCGGTCCCCCACCTCGAACGGCTGGCCGTTGGCGCTCCATCCCGCGAGCGCGTAGCCGGCGGGGGCGGCGATGTCGAACTCTGAGTCGTAGTACGGGTCCAGGTATCCGTAGGGATCGCCGTCGGACTGATCGAGCTCGACGTTGATGGTGCCCCCGAACACGGGGGTGCCGAGGTGGGGATCGTCGAAGGCCACGCGTGCGACCGGGAGCGACTCGAACCCCTCCCACGTGGGCCAGCTGAACGTGTCGAGGTGTGTCGAGAAGAAGCGGATCACGGGATCCGTGACGCCCTGGTCGTCAGCGATGGGGTTGCGCCCGTCGACGCCGATGTACTCGGGCGCCGGACCGTGGAAGGTCACCGTGTCGAGCGACGGGTTCTCCGTGAAGACCTCGTTCTGAATCTGGGTGATCGAGGCGGGGATGGTGACATCGGTGAGGGCGTTGGCGCCGAACACCCCGGACCTCAGCAGGGTCATCGCCGGCGACAGGCCGATCGAGGTGATCGCGTTGTCATAGAACGCGCTGGGCTGCACCACCGCCACGTACTGCGGAAGCGTCACCTGGCCGATCTCGTTGGCCGCGAACGCCAGCGTGCCGATCCATTCGAGCGAGAGTGGGAAGTCCACCTCGGTGAGATCATTGAGGCGGAAGGCGGAGTCCCCGATGCGCACGAGCGACTGCGGCAGGTCCACCGACGCGATCGACTCCTGGAAGAAGGCCTCGTCGCCGATCTCGACCACGTCGTGCAGGTCTCCGTCGATCTCCACCTGGTCCGGGATCGTCACGGCAGGGTGGCCCGGGTGGGCGGAGGAGTCGTAGCCCGTCACGATCGCCCCCGCGCTCGGATCCGCCGGATCGATCTCGGAGTAGGTGATGCCGCTCAGCACGGCGTCGGCGGCATGCGCCGGTGCTCCCACCAGAGTGAGAGCGGCCACAGCGAGTGCCGTGATGAGGGCGGACGCCGCGGCGCGCGCGGCGGTAGTGACGTGTGTCATACGACCTTCCCAGGTAGATGCATCAATGCGGGGCAATGAGCACTGACGCTATGGTGGCCATTCGAGCGGGGCAATGGGAACGTATTGGCTATGCCGCGCCGTCACCGGCCCCGGGTCGGCGGCGCGCAAGCTGAGGAATGCCGATGAAGCGACCAGTCCTGACATCTGACGACGCCGCGCACGTGGTCACCACCGTTGACACCGCAGGCGCGGTGCTGATCACGGGGCCACGCGGCATCGGCAAGTCGCACCTCCTGAGGGCGGCGGCCACGCTCGTCAACGCCGACGGCCTGTCACCGCTCGAGGTGACGGGCTCCCCCGCCGCGGCCACGGTCCCGCTCGGCGCGTTCGCGGGAGTGCTGCGTGAGCACGATGGCGCGCTCACGCCGAGCGCCGTCATCGGCTCGCTCACCAGGCGCCGGTCCCGCGCGCTGCTGCTCGTCGACGCGGCGGACCTGCTCGACGAGAGCTCTCAGATGGTGGTCGGGCACCTGGTGCGATCCGCCGGCATGAAGGCGGTGCTCACCGCGCGCGAGCTCGGCGACTGTCCAGACGAGCTGAGGAGTCTGTACGACTCCGGGGTGATGACGGAGCTGAATCTGGACAGGCTTCCCGACGGAGCGCTCAGCGACGCCATCGCGTCGTGGCTGGGCGGGCCCGTCACGCCCGGCACCCTGCGTGCGGTCCTGGCCGCGGCGGACGGCAACCCGCTGGTGGCCCGAGAGATCGTCGCCGGCACCGTGGCGACGGGCGCCCTTCACGAGACCCCGCACGGGTGGGAGCTCGATGGCCCCATCGCGGCGACGCCGCGGCTGTCGCAACTGATCGGCGCCCACCTCGACACGCTCGAGGCCGACGAACTGGACGCCGCCGCATCGGTCGCCCTGGCGGGATCGCTGCCCGAGGCCGCCGTCGCGGATGCGCACCGCCGCCCGTTGGTACGCGCCGGCATCGTCTCCCGGGACGACGACGGCTGGCTCCACTCGAGCCAGCCGCTGCTCGCCGAGGCCGTGCGGGCTCGAGTCGTCGACGGGCACTGGCGTGACCTGGCCCGGAGCACGGTCGCGGCGCTCGAAGCGGCCGCCGTGCAGTGGCCCGATCGCGCCGCCGAGCTCGAACGCCGGGGCTCGGTGATCGCGCTCGAGCATCAGCTCCCGCTCGAGGCGCCGCGATGCCTGGACCTCGCGACTCACGCGCTCGGAGCGGGCGATCCCGCCTTGGCCTTCCGCGCCGCCGATGCCGCCGCCGCGGTGGAGTCCGCACACCACGCCCGCGCGCTGAGGCTGCGCGGGCTCGCTTCCTCCGCGCTGGGCCGTGCCGACGATGCCGATCGCGACCTGCGCGCGTCGCTCGCCGCAGGCGACACCGACCCCGACATCGCCGCATCGGCGCTCGCGCTGGCGAGCCACCTGGGGCTGGCAGGGCGCGACCCTCGCGGGGCCCTCGCCGTGCTCGCCGACGCGCAGGATCGGGTCCTGGACGACGAGTGGCGCGGCCATCTCGAGAGGTCCGCCGTGCGCTGGACCTCGGTGGCAGGAGCGGGTGGCGTCGAGGCTGAGGCCCCCGCCGAGGTCACCGAGGCCGAGGCGGCGATGGGCATCGCCACCATGGCGACCGCGGCCGTCATCTCGGGTCCGCTCCATCACGCCGATGCGCTCGTGCGCCGGTTCCGCGCGCTGCCCCAGGCCGTCGTGGCTCAGGCTCCTGGCGCGGCGGCGCTCACGGAGCTGGCGTCGATCATGGCGCTGTCTTACTCGGGGGACGTGCGAGCGACGCGCGCTCGACTCACCGCACAGATCGACCTCTCGCTGCGCCATGCTCCCGAGACCAGCGGCGCATGGGAGTACGCGCTGGGCATCGTGGAGCTGTTCGCGGCCGATGCCGGTCAGGCCCACGAGCGCGCATGCGACGCGGTGCAGCACCTCGAGTGGCGGGACCCGATGGGGCTGCTCCCCGCAGCGAGCGCGCTGCGGGGCGCGGCGGCGGCAGGTGCGGGCCTCGAGCTCGAGGCGATTGAGGCGTGGCGAGGCGTCCCCGAGGAGTCGGCGATGGACCCCAAGGTCGCGGTGCTGAAGAGCTGGGCCGAGGCATGGGACGCGGCCTCAGCTCGCCGACGCACCGAGGCCGGGGCGCGCCTGCGTGAGGGCGCCGCCGCGATGATCACCGCACAGCACACGTACTTCGCCGGCAAGCTGGCTCACTGCGCCATCCGGGTGGGCGGCGGTGACGACGAGGCGTTGGCGCTCCTCGCCCAGGCGCACGCCGCGGCCGGTGGAGGGCTGCTCGCCGTGCTGCTCGAACACGGTCAGGCGATGCGCGCCAGCGACGCACCGCAACTGGATGCGCTCGCCGAGGACCTGGTGGAACTGGGCGCCGTGGTCTCGGCTGCGGACACGTGGCTGACCCTCGCCCAGCAACAGGAGCGGTTCGGCGCGAGCGAACTGGACGCGCGCCGCTGGCAGGTGAAGGCGAGCGCGCTGCGCGCCACGGTCCCGTGCATGGCACTGTGGCAGCAGGAGCAGTCGGCCACGGGAGCCCTGCTGAGCAGGCGCGAGTACGAGGTCGCATCGCTCGCCGTCCAGCGCCTCACCGCCAAGGAGATCGCGTCGATCAACGACGTCTCGCCCCACACGGTGACCAACCAGCTGAACTCGGCGTTCCGCAAGCTCGGGGTGTCGAGCCGCACCGAACTGCGCGAAGTATGGGCGGAAGCTGGCGGACGCAGCTCCGACTACCCTTGACGGGTGGCTCATCTCCTCGGCGCACAGGCGCTTCACGTCGACTTCGGGACCGGCACGGTGCTCGAATCCGTGACCGTGGGCCTCGACGACGGCGACCGTATTGGCATTGTCGGCGCGAACGGCGCCGGCAAGTCCTCCCTCATGAAGATCCTCGCGGGACGGCTGGAGCCGCACGACGGCATCGTCACCACCTCGCGCGGCACCCGCGTAGGCGTGCTCGACCAGTCGGACCACGTGGACCCGGAGATCACGGTCGCGAAGGCGATTGTGGGTGACGCCGACGAGCACGAGTGGGCATCCGACCCGCGCATCCGCGACGTGATGGCCGGCCTCGTGCCCGACCTTGCGGCCGATGCGGTGGTGGGCACCCTTTCGGGCGGACAGCAGCGCCGGGTTGCCTTGGCGCACGTGCTCGTCGACGACCACGACGTGGTCTTCCTCGACGAGCCCACCAACCACCTCGACGTCGACGGCGTCGCGTGGCTCGCGGAGCACCTGAACCGTCGCTGGGCCCGCGGCCGAGGGGCCCTCGCGGTCGTGACTCACGACCGCTGGTTCCTCGACGCAGTGACCACCCGCACATGGGAGGTCCACGACGGCGAGGTCGAGGTCTACGAGGGTGGATACGCCGCGTACATCCTCCAGCGCGTCGAGAGGGACCGCATCGCCTCGGCGACCGAGTCCAAGCGTCAGAACCTGCTGCGCAAGGAGCTCGCGTGGCTCCGGCGCGGAGCCCCCGCGCGCACCACCAAGCCCAAGTTCCGCATCGACGCCGCCAACGAGCTGATCGCGGACGTGCCGCCCATCCGCGACTCCATCAAGCTCAACCGCATGGCAGCCTCGCGGCTCGGCAAGGACGTGGTCGAGCTCATCCGGTGCACGGTCCGGTACCCGGCGAACGACGGCAGCGCCGATGCGGACGGCAAGGGCGGCGGCGAGGTCGAGGTCCTCACCGAGATCGACTGGAACATCGGCCCGGGCGAGCGCACGGGCATCCTGGGCGAGAACGGCGCGGGAAAGTCGACGCTCCTCAAGCTCATCACGGGTGACCTCGAACCCACGTCGGGCCGCGTCAAGACGGGCTCGACCGTCAAGGTCGCGACGCTCTCGCAGCAGCTCGCGGAGCTCGAGGAGCACGCCGGCGAACGAGTCTCGGCCGTCGTGAAGCGGTTCTCCTCCGTCTCGCTCGCGGACGGCAACGAGATGACGCCCACCCAGCTGCTCGAGCGCCTGGGGTTCACCCCGGTGCAGCTCAAGACCCAGGTGGGACGACTATCGGGCGGCCAGCGTCGGCGCCTGCAGCTGCTGCTCGTGCTGCTGACCGAGCCCAACGTGCTGGTGCTCGACGAGCCCACCAACGACCTGGACACCGACATCCTCGCCGCCATGGAGGACCTGCTCGACTCCTGGCCGGGAACCCTCATCGTGGTGAGCCACGACCGCTACCTCATGGAGCGGGTCACGGACCAGCAGTACGCCGTGATCGACGGGCGTCTCCGGCATCTGCCGGGCGGCGTCGACGAGTACGTCGAGCTGTCGCGCGAACGCCGGGCGAAGACGGGTGGCGTGGGCTCGTTCGGGGGCCAGACCTCGGCGACGGGCTCAGGCGGAGGCGCTGCCCCTGCATCGGCCGCCATGCCCACGCTGGACGGGGCGGAGAAGCGTGCCCTCGAGAAGGAGCTCGCCGCCGCCGAGCGCCGCCTGGGCAAGCTGATGCGCGAGACCGCCGAGGTCCACGAGGCGATGGCCGAGCACGATCAGGCGGACTTCGAGGGCCTGGCGACGCTCACCGAGAAGCTGCGCAGCAACGCCGCCGAGACCTCCGCGCTCGAGACGCGCTGGCTGGAGCTGGGAGACCGGCTCGGCAAGTAGCGCTGACCCTCCTCTACCCCCGGCGCAGCGCGTCCTTGAGCTTCATGCGACCGCCCGTGTTGAGCACCGCCCCGGCGTACACGCGGCCCGCGAGCCACGTCAGCAGCGGAATCGAGATCAGGCACAGCGCCACCGCCAGCAGCGTCTCGCCCGTGGTGATGGCGCCGAACGCCGATCGCATCGGCACCATGAACGGCGCGAAGAATGGCACCTGGGTGAGCACCGTCGTGACGGGGCCGTCCGGGCTGCTCGGCACCAGGTAGATCGCGAGATACAGCGGCGCCATCATCAGCAGCATCATGGGCGTCGACACCGACCCGATGTCCTCCTGCCGCGACACCAGCGCTGCGAGCCCGCCGAACAGCACCGTGAACAGCGCGAAGCCCAGCACGAACCACACGCTGAAGTTCACCAGCAGCTGGCCCACGCCGATCTCGAGCGCGCCCAGCAGTTCCAGGTGCCACGCGGCGAACAGCAGCGGCAGCACCATTCCCGCGGCCTGCAGGAGCGTGTACAGACCCACGCCGAGGATCTTTCCTCCCAGGAGCGTCGACGGCCGCACGGTCGCGAGCAGGATCTCCACCACGCGCGAGGACTTCTCCTCGACCACGCCCATCATGATCACGGAGGAGCTCTGGATGAGCACGAAGAACAGCACGAGGATGACCGCGAAGCCCGCGAAGAACGATCCGGACTCGAAGCCTCCGTCGTCATCTCCCAGGAGCGTCACGGTCGGCACAGCCAGCGCGAGCGCCTCGTTGACGGTCGCGGGGTCCCCTCCGAGATCCGACACCTGGGACTCGAGCACGGCGGCCTGCGTGGCGGCGGTGACCACGGACATCAGCGACTCCTGCGCGCCGTCGACGAAGAGCTCGGGAGCGTCAGCTGGGCCCACGATCACTCCGCTGATGCCCTCGGCGAGTTCCGGCTCGGCGGGAGCATCGACAGGATCGAACACGGCGTCGAACTCCTGAGCCGCCGCGGCGGCCTCCAGGTGCGGGATCAGTGCGCCCGCGGTCGCGGAGTCCACCTCCACGACGTCGGGCTCGTCGTCACCGCCCACGATGAACGGCTTGAGGATCAGCGCCGCTCCCACGATGATCACGAGCATGATCCCCGAGGAGATCAGGTTCGCCTTGGACAGGGCGCGGGTGCGGAACTCGCGCTTGGCGATCAGCCACAGCATGCTCACGCCACCTCCTCAGGGGCATTCACGACATCGCGGAACAGGTCGGTCAGAGTGGGACGCACCGGCGAGAACTCGGTCACCGTGCCCTGCTGGACGGCCGATGCGAGCACGGCCTGGGCGGATTCCGCGGAGTCCGCCTCGACGAGCCAGCGGCCCGGAGCCGACTCTGTAATGCTCACCCCTGGCGGCGCGGCGGGGGGCGCAGTCGCGCTCGCGAGCGCGAGGATCCACTGACTGGTGTCGGTGGCGCGTAGCTCGTCGATCGGCCCCGAGGCCACCATGCTGCCGCGGGCCACGATGCCGACGCGGTCGCTGAGGCGCTCCACGAGCTCCAGCTGGTGAGACGAGAAGATGACGGGGACGCCGCGGTCGGCTTGGCTGCGCAGCACGTCGCTCATCACGTCGACCGCGACCGGGTCGAGCCCTGAGAACGGCTCGTCGAGCACCAGGATGTCGGGCTCGTGGACCAGCGCGGAGGCCAGCTGAACGCGCTGCTGGTTGCCGAGCGACAGCTTGTCCACCTCGTCGCCGCGGCGCTCGTCCACCCCGAGCACCTGCGTCCACTGCTCCATAGCGGCGACGGCGCGCTCCTTGCTCAACCCATGCAGGCGGGCGAGGTAGACCAGCTGATCCCCCACCTTCATGCGGGGATACAGGCCGCGCTCCTCCGGCATGTAGCCGATGCGCCGGCGCACGTCCGCGTCCACGCGCGCGCCCTTCCACCTGACCTCACCCGCATCGGACCGGAGCACGCCGAGGATGATGCGCATCGTCGTGGTCTTGCCGGCGCCGTTGGATCCCACGAACCCGAAGATCTGTCCGGCGGGCACCTCGAACGAGACCTCGTTCAGTGCTCGCAGTTCGCCGTAGGACTTGGAGAGGCTGTCGATCTCCAGTGCGGTCACGCGTGCTCCTTGAGTGGGCTGAGGGGGCGCCTCCACCATAAGCGAGAATGGCGCCACGGCGGCGGGCGCGCGACCGTCTCCGCGCCCGACGACCGCCGGCGGCGCCACCGGCCGCGCCGGCCGAGCAGGTCGAGACCTCCGCCGTCCCCTCGCATGCAGGTGAACGTTCATGGACATAGGACCTTTGCCCGCGCGGACGCCGCCGCCCGGTGCAATGCTGGAGGCATCAACCACCCACACGGAGGTCCCACGATGACTCATCACGCCTGGCAGGCCCGCACTGACGAGAAGGCGTCGCCGGAGGAGATCGGCGCGATCGACAGGTGGTGGAGGGCCACGAACTACCTGAGCGTGGGACAGATCTACCTTCTCGACAACCCGCTGCTGCGCGAGCCGCTGCACCGCGACCACGTCAAGCCGCGACTGGTGGGGCACTGGGGCACCACTCCGGGGCTGAACTTCCTCTACGCGCACCTGAACCGGATGATCAAGGCGCGCCAGCAGCCGACGATGTACATCATCGGCCCGGGGCACGGCGGACCAGGTCTGGTCGCGTCGAGCTTCCTCGACGGCACCTACACCGAGACGTACCCCGACATCTCCTACGACGAGGCCGGGGTCAAGCGCCTCTTCAAGCAGTTCTCCTTCCCCGGCGGCATCCCGTCGCACGTGGCGCCGGAGACCCCGGGATCGATCCACGAAGGCGGCGAGCTGGGGTATGCGCTCAGCCACGCCTACGGGGCCGCTTTCGACAACCCCGACCTGCTGGTCGCGGCGATCGTGGGCGACGGCGAGGCCGAGACGGGCCCGCTGGCGACGTCGTGGCACTCGAACAAGTTCATCAACCCCGCCTCGGATGGCGTGGTGCTGCCGATCCTGCACCTCAACGGCTACAAGATCGCGAACCCCACGGTTCTCGCGCGGATCGGCGAGGACGAGCTGGACGCCCTGATGCGCGGGTACGGTCACAAGCCTCACGTCTTCGAGGCGGGATTCGACGACGAGTCGCACGAGTCGACCCACGCGCGATTCGCCGCGATCCTCGACGACGTCATGGACGAGATCGCTGGCATCAAGGCCCAAGCGGCGGAGGACCCGAACATGGAGCGCCCCATGTGGCCCATGATCGTGTTCCGCACCCCCAAGGGCTGGACGTGCCCGGACTCGATCGACGGTCAGCAGACCGAGGGCTCGTGGCGCTCGCACCAGGTGCCCCTGTCGAATGCTCGCGACACGGACGCTCACCTGAGCACCCTCGAGGGCTGGCTCCAGTCGTACGGTCCTGACGAGCTGTTCGACGACGCAGGCGCCCCGCTGCCCGCGACCAGCGAGATCGCGCCGGAGGGCGAGCTGCGCATGTCCGCGCGGCCCGAGTCCAACGGCGGCCTCGTGCTGAGAGACCTGATCATGCCCGACTTCCGCGACTTCGCCGTGGACGTCCCCAACCCGGGAGCCGGCCCGGCCGAGGCCACCAAGCAGCTGGGACTGTTCCTCAAGGCCATCATCGAGAAGAACCCGGACAACTTCCGCATCTTCGCGCCGGACGAGCTGGCGTCGAACCGCCTGCAGTCGGTGCTCGAGGTCACGGACAAGGTGTGGAACGCCCGCCGCGAGGACGATGACGGCGCCCACACCGCATCGTCCGGTCGCGTGGTCGAGATGCTGTCGGAGCACCAGTGCCAGGGGTGGCTCGAGGGCTACACCCTCACGGGTCGCCACGGCCTGTTCACCTCGTACGAGGCGTTCATCCACATCGTCGACTCGATGTTCAATCAGCACGCCAAGTGGCTCAAGACGTCGCGAGAACTGCCGTGGCGCCGGCCGATCGGCTCGCTGAACTACCTGCTGTCCAGCCACGTGTGGCGTCAGGACCACAACGGCTTCTCGCACCAGGACCCCGGGTTCATCGACCACGTGGTCAACAAGAAGGCCGAGGTGGTCAGGGTCTACCTCCCCGCCGACGCCAACACACTGCTCAGCACCTACGACCACTGTCTGCGCTCGCGCGACTACGTCAACGTGGTCATCGCGGGCAAGCAGCCGCAGGCGCAGTGGCTCACCATGGACCAGGCGATCGACCACTGCACCCGTGGACTCGGCATCTGGGAGTTCGCCTCCAACGTGCCGCTGGGCGAAGAGCCCGACGTGGTCATGGCCGCGGCCGGCGACGTGCCCACCATCGAGATCCTCGCGGCGATCGACATCATTCGCCAGGAGCTTCCTGAGCTCAAGGTGCGCATGATCAACGTCGTCGACCTGATGCGCCTACAGCCCGAGGAGGAGCACCCGCACGGCATGACGGACCGCGCCTTCGACCAGCTGTTCACCACCACGAAGCCGGTCATCTTCAACTATCACGGCTACCCGTGGCTCATTCACCGCCTCACCTACCGTCGCAACGGCCACTCGAACCTGCACGTCCGCGGCTACAAGGAGGAGGGCACCACCACGACGCCCTTCGACATGGCGATGCTCAACGACATCGACCGATACCACCTGGTCATGGACGTGATCGATCGCGTCCCGGGGCTCGGCACCCGCGCCGCATCGCTGCGCCAGGACCTGTTCGACCGGCGCCTGGCGGCCCGACGCTACGCACGTGAGCACGGCGCCGACCTGCCCGAGGTCGCCAACTGGACATGGCCGGACGCGGACGAGGAGAGCAAGCGCGCCATGGCCGCGGCCGACTCGACGGGCGGCGACAACGACTAGCCCACTCCGAGACCTTCGATAGCTCCGCGCATCGGCCGTCGCAGTTCAGCATCCGGCCGATGCGCGGGCTTGGTTCCGGGGCGCCTCACCTTCGCTCGCCCCCCCCAGCTACAGCAGCAGGAGTTCTGGCCCGGGCCCATCCTCAGCGGCCCTCGGCGGCACTGGCGCCCTTGATGTCTCCGCCGCCGTCTCCCCCGCGGGTGCCGGCGGTCCAGTGGCTCCTGCGGCGTCGAGCTCTCGGCGCTCTCTCTCAGTGATCCCGAACCTGGCCCTGCCGCCCAGTCGTGGCCTTCGTTCCCGGTCGACGGACGCGGGCGGCCTGAACCACACCTGCTCGTTGCTCGCCTCGATGCCCCATGCGTCGCGATGGATGGTGTGATGGCACGCGACGCAAAGCATCACGCCGTTCGAGAGATCGGTGCGACCGCCGTCTCGATCCCACCACTCAACGTGATGCGCCTCGCAGTGGCTCGGTGGTGCTCCGCACATCGCGCACCCGCTGTCGCGCTCGAGCAGAGCGACGCATTGGGCGGGACTGAACAGTCGCTTCTCTCGACCCACATTCAGCTTCTCGTCATCGCCACCGAGGACCAGCGGCAGATACCCGGCATCGACCGCGGCCCGCCGGAGCTCACCGACCGGGATCGCGCTGCCCGCGCCATCCACTGCCGCCGCACCCTCCGCGTCCAGACCGACCAACTGCTCCAGGGTCATGCGCACGATCACCTTCGTGGTCGCGTGCGCGATGGGCGCCTCATCGCAGCCGAGCATGTGACGCGCGAACGTCGCCAACGCGTCAGCCCGGATCTGACCCGCCGAGCGGTGGTCGTCATGCAAGGGATCGCCGTCACGGCGCCGCCGGAAGGCAGCCTTCACCATCGATTCGAGCGCCGTACGAATCGGGGCGGCCGTCACCGGGTCAAGAACGCCGGAGATCCGCACCGCGCCATCAGCCTCATCCTTGATCACCAGGTAGCGCTCCTGGGCCATCCTCTTCTGCCGCTCCTCCGCGTCACGCGCGGCCAGGCCATCACGCCAGCGCAGCACGATCGGTGCGAACTGCTCAGCGCTCAACCCGGGGGCCCTCTCGACCAGCGTTCTCTCCGCAAGCGCCACCTGGTCCCTCGTGGCTGCGCCCGACACCGAGTCGAGCATGCGGGTGATCTGCGCGGCGATCTCCACACTGATGCGCCCAGCCGAGAGGGCCCGGGCGACCACGGGATACGTCGGCTCCTCCGGCTCCCGCGCCGTCACACCATTGGCTGCCGCGTCGTGCTCGCGCCGCACCTGCTCCTCAGCATCGGCCATCACCCGACCAGCGCGGATGAGCCGGTCCGCCTCTCGCCGAGAGCCTCCGGTGAGTGCGGCGATCATCGTCGTCGGCTCAGAGAAGCCTTGCTTCCGCGCCAGACCTGTTGAACCCAGCTCGGGAGCCGACCGCCGCGCGATCTCCGCACAGGCCGCAGCAAGCAGCAGGTCCGCATCCCGCTTCACGTCAGACACCCCCGCCTGCACCTCCAGGAGCACACCCTCCGACAATTCCGTGGCCGTCTCACCGGCCACCAGCGCACGAGCCTCCTCCAGAGCCGCGCGTGCCCGCACGAGGGCGTCACCAAGCCCCGCCGGCGCATCGGCCGACTGGACTGGCAACTGCCCGCTCAAGGTCATGACACCAGTCAAACAGGACCCTCTGACACGACAACGTCCCTGGCAGATATCTGTGGATGGAACAAAGTACCCTGTCCCATGGGGACGGCTCCCATCGCTGTCCGCGCTACGTCAGAGAGCCGAGCCCGCGGAGGTACTCGCGTATGAGAAGGATGCCCGCGATGGCCGCCTCGTCTCCGTGCTCAAGTGCGGCCGAGCGCAGTTCGCGCGGGTCGAGGCCCCAACTCTCGAGATCCCCGGAATGGCCGATCAGCCACCGCTCGAACGCCTCCGGGTCGGCCTCAGGATGGAACTGAATCGCCAGCGAGCTCCTGTACGCAAAGGCCTGATGGGGAGTCGTCGCAGTGGAGGCGAGGCTCGTCGCCCCGTCGGGAAGCGTGACGACATCGCGGTGCCAATGCAGAGTGGGCGCACTGCCGAGGTGCCGCAGCGGCGAGTCGTGCGCCGGTTCCGCGAGCACCACCGGTGCGAACCCGACCTCGCGCTCCCCCCGCTCGACGGTCGCGCCAAGCGCGATCGCCATGATCTGCGCGCCCAGGCACACACCGATCATCGGGCGCCCAGTCTGCAGCCGTGCAGATACTAAGTCAGTCACCTCACTGAGCACGGGATAGCGAGAACTGTCGCCCGCATCGATGGGGGCACCGAGCACGATCATGAGCTCGGCATCGACCGCAGGCGCGAGGTCGTCGACCCCCACGTCCAGGGAGAGGATCTCGTACCCGTGCGCGGCGATCTCTGGCTCCCACACACCCAGATCCTCGAACGCCACGAACCTGATGACCGCACATCGCATGCCGTCACTGTAGCGAGGGCGACCGGAGGACGGCCGATGCGGGAGAGACCGAGTGCGACGCGCAGCCCCCGGGGTGACGGACAATGGCCGCATGGGACCTCTCAGCGCGCCGGCACTCCGCGCCCACGCCGGTCGCCTTCCGGGCCCGGGGCCCGCAGCGATCCTGCCCACGCGAGAGCGAGCGCGAACAGCATTCGCTCGACAGGCGAACCTCCGGTGAGCGACCGGCCACCCTTCCTCTACCGCAGCGGGACGGCCCGCGTGGATCAGCCGTACCGCCACGGACCGCTGTCCTTCCGCGTCCTCGCCGATGCCGACCCCAGCGCGGACGCGTCCGCACCGGTCTTCGTCCTCGTCCACGGCATCGGGATGTCCCACCGGTACCTGTCACGGCTGCACGCCGCTCTCGCCACCACGGGCCCCACGTTCTCGATCGATATGCCCGGATACGCGGGGCTGCCGAAGCCCACGGCCGACGTCGACGTGCCGACGATGGCGCGCGGACTCGCGGGCGCGATCGCGTCCCTGGAGGTCGGCCCCGTCGTGCTCATCGGCCATTCGATGGGCGCGCAGTGGGCGACCGCGGTCGCGGTCGAGAGCCCCGAGCTCGTCGAGCGCCTGGTCCTCATCGGCCCCGTCGCGGACTCGGAGCACCGGTCGCTCCCGGCCCAGGCGGCGGGACTGGTGCGCGACTCGCTGGGCGAGTCGCCCCGTGCCAACGCGATCATCGTCACCGACTACCTTCGCTGCGGCATGCCTTGGTACCTGGCCCAGACTCGCCACCTTCTCTCCTACAAGATCGAGGAGGACGTGGCACGACTGACGGTGCCCGCGCTCATCATTCGGGGAGCGCGCGATCCGATCTCTGGACCAGAGTGGTGCGGTCGGCTGCGCGATCGCATCCCCGTCGCGAGCCTCATCCAGATCCCGGGACATCACCACGTCGTCCAGGACTCCGCGCCGCACGCTGTCGAGTCCGCCATCCTCACCTTCGTCGACGACCCGAAGCCCAGTCGCGGGGTGGCGACATGAAGGATCTCTTCCGCTTCTGGGCGTGGTGGACGCGCGACTACGCCTATGCGCTCGTGTGGCAGGTGCGAGCGCTCGTCAATCGTGTGCACCCTGACTCGTTCCTGACGGGCACCCGGACGCCGGTCGTCGTGCTGCCCGGCATCTACGAGACGTGGAAGTTCATGCAGCCTCTCATCGAGCAGCTGCATGCGCAGGGACACCCCGTGCATGTCGTCGCGGACCTGCGTCGCAACCATCGGCCCGTCACCGAGATGGCGGAGCACGTAGAGACCTACCTGAGAAACAACGACCTCGAGGACGTCCTGCTGGTCGCGCACAGCAAGGGCGGCCTCACGGGAAAGGTGGTCATGGCCGGCCCCGCCGGCGACCGGGTCCGCGGCATGCTCGCCGTCGCGACCCCCTTCGGAGGGTCCCGGTACGCACGCGCCATGCCGCTGCGGTCGCTGCGGGCGTTCTCGTCGCGCGATGCGACCATCACGAGTCTGGCGAGGCAGACCACAGTCAACGGCAGGATCGTCTCGGTCTACGCGCGCTTCGATCCTCACATCCCCGGCGGCAGCGAGCTGCCCGGCGCCACCAACGTCATGCTCGACACCGGTGGGCACTTCCGCGTCCTCGGACACCCCGGGGTGCTGGCGGAGCTGGCGACCTTCGCCGACTGACGCGGTCATCGCCTCGGCCCCGCTGGATCGCTAGCGCTCCGAGCCCCACGTGTGGATGCGCTCCCCCTCCTCGTTGAAGATGCTCAGCACCCGCGCCGTCCCCGGCCCGGCGGCCATCAGCGCGTGCGGCACTCGGGTGTCGAACTCCGCCGCCTCGCCGGCCTCGAGCACCAGATCCTGCTCCCCGAGCAGAAGCCGCAGCCGACCACTCAGCACGTACAGCCACTCATGCCCGTCGTGCACGCGCAGGGCGGGCACCTCGGTCATCACCGGGTAGGTGATCCCGTACGCCCGCATCGTGGACGACTCGGGGGCGAGCGGCACCATCACCAGCCCGTCGCGCCGGATCTCGGGCCGCCGCACACGCGGGTCACGGTCGGCTGGCGGCAGCAGGTCGTCCACGCGGATCCCCAGCTGTCGCGTCAACGGAACCAGCAGCTCGAGCGTCGCCTGCCGCTTGCCCGACTCGAGCCGCGACAGGGTGCTCGCCGAGACCGATGCCCGCACGGCCAGGTCGTCGAGCGTCCAGCCGCGGGCCTGCCGCGCGGCGCGGAGCCGTGGCCCCACCTGTGCCAAGTCGTCCATGCCCACACTCTTGCATATTCAGCAAGCGGCCTTGCACTTCTGCATCACGGGGGCAAGGCTCGAGTCATGACCACACCACACCCCTGGGACGCCATCGTGATCGGCGGCGGCGCGGCCGGCCTCAGCGCCGCTCAGATGCTCGGCCGGTCCCGCCGGCGCACGCTCGTGATCGACTCCGGCCGGCCACGCAACCGATTCGCCTCCCACATGCACGGGATCCTGGGCCACGACGGCCTCGACCCTGCCGCGCTGCTGGCCACGGGGCGCCGCGAGCTCGAGCGCTACGGCGTCGAGGTCCGGGCGGGCTCCGTCGAGACCGTCGAGGACGAGGGTGAGATCCTCGCCGTCACCGTAGAAGGCACCGTGGAACGCACCCGAGCGATCGTGCTCGCGACCGGCATCACCGATGCCCTGCCCGACATCCCCGGCCTCGCGGAGCGCTGGGGCACCAGCGTGATCCACTGCCCGTACTGCCACGGCTGGGAGGTGCGCGACACACGCATCGGCGTCCTGGTCACGCACGCGGGTCAGGTCCACCTGGCGTTCATGGTGCGTCAACTGAGCGACTCGGTCACGGTGTTCGCTCAGGAGCCGGGCCTCGTCGACGAGTCCGAGCGCCACCGGCTCGCCGCCCGCGGCGTCCGGATCGTCGACTCAGCGGTCACCCGCCTCGACGGCACCGGCGGCGGCACCGACCTCACGCACGTCACCACGGCCGACGGCGCGACCCACCCGATCGACGCCCTGTTCGCGGCCGGCCTGCCCCATCCTCACGATCACTTCCTCAATCCGCTGGGCCTCGAACGCACCGCCGGCCCGGGCACGAGCGTGATCGCCACGGAGCCCGACGGCGCCACCAGCCACCCCCGAATCTGGGCCGCCGGCAATGTCGTCAACCCCATGGAGAGCGTCCCCATGGCCGCGAGCGCGGGAGCCGTCGCAGGCGCCCGCGTCAACGCGTTCCTTGTCGACGAGGACTTCGACCGCGCGGAGTCCGCACCGGCGGAGGACCCCGCCGCGTTCTGGGAGGAACGCTATGCCGACGCCGAGCGATCCTGGTCGGGCCGCGTGAACCCGACCCTCGCATCGGCCGTCGACGGCCTGACCCCCGGAACGGCCCTCGACCTCGGCTGCGGCGAAGGTGCGGACGTGATCTGGCTCGCCCGACACGGCTGGCGTGCGCACGGCCTGGACATCTCACGCACCGCGATCGCGCGCGCCCGCGCAGCTGCGGCCGATGCGGGGGCCGAGGCGGCCTTCGACGTCGCCGACCTCGCCACCTGGCAGCCGGACGGCGCCTACGACCTCATCACCGCATCGTTCTTCCACTCCCCCGTGGACCTGCCGCGCACGGACGTCCTGATGCGCGCATCGGCCGCAGTGAGGCCCGGCGGCCACCTGCTGCTCGTGACGCACGCCGCGCCGCCGCCGTGGGCGACTCCGGCCGATGCGCACGAGCACACCTTCCTCACCGCACGGCAGGAGGCCGATGCGCTGGCGCTCGACCCGCGCGAGTGGGAGGAGGTGCGGGTCGAGGACGTCGCCCGCGAGGCGACCGGCCCCGAGGGACAGCCCGGCATGCTCACCGACGGGGTCGTGCTGATCCGCCGGCGGGCCGAGATCACTCCGACGTGAAGGTCTCGCTCCAGAGCTCGGTGCCGTCCGCGTTGAGGTAGGTGTACGTCGCCGACAGCGGCTCCTCGACACCCGCCTGCACCATCATCGGGAACACTGCGGTGTCGAGCAGCTGCTGGAGCGTCTCCTCGATGCCTGCGAGCGACTCCTCAGCGAAGCTGGCGTCGACCTGATCCGCGTAGGTGTAGGAGTACTCGATGCCATTCGGCGGAACGGCCTCGACGGAGATGTCGGAGTACAGGTCCCCGAGAGAGTCGCCCATCGCGTCGAGCTGGGAGAGCTCCAGGTCAACGTAATCCTGGAGCGCGTCGTTCGACGCGGGGGCGTCGACCTCGTCGTCGTCCTGCTCGGCGTCGTCGTCCTGCTCTGCCGGCGCCTCGTCCACGGCGGCGCTCGCCGTCTGTTCGGCCGTGGGCGTCGGGGTGGCGTCGTCGTCGGTCGCGGCGCCGCAGCCGGTCAGCGTGAGCGCCGACGCCAGCGTGAGGGCAGGGATGGCGCCGAAGCCGATCCGGAACGGTGCGGTCGTACGTGACATGAGTGCTCTCCTGGGTGAAGGGTGGTGCAGCGGGTCCCGAGCGGCGCGCGCTAACGAGCCACGGTGAGGATATCGGCACCATCCGCCGTGATCACGATGGTGTGCTCCGTGTGAGCGGTCATGCACCCGGTCGCGGACCGCAGGGTCCAGCCGTCGTCGTCGACCACCAACTCGTCGGTGTCGGCCATCACCCACGGCTCGAGGGCCAGCATCAGCCCGGGACGCAGCTTGTACCCACGGCCCGCGCGACCCATGTTCGGCACGTGCGGATCCTGGTGCATGGTGGACCCGATGCCGTGCCCGCCGAAGTCGGTGTTGATGGGATAGCCCGCCTGGCTCAGCACCGTGCCGATCGCGTGCGACAGATCGCCAATGCGCGCGCCCGGCCGTGCGGCCGCGATGCCGGCGGCCAGGGCCCGCCGGGTGGTCTCGATCATCGCGAGCGTGTCGGGCGGCCGGGTGTCGCCCACGACGAAGCTGATCGCCGCATCGGCCGCGACGCCACGGAGCGACACGGCGAGGTCCAGAGTGACCTTATCGCCGTCCGCGAGCGCGTAGTCGCGCGGCCGGGCGTGCAGCACGGCGTCGTTGACGCCGGTGCAGATGTAGTGGCCGAAGGGCCCGTTGCCGAAGGACGGGGCGTAATCCACATAGCAGGACAGCGCTCCGGCTTCGGCGATCATCTGTTGGGTCCAGCGGTCGATGTCCAGCAGGTTGGTGCCGACCGTGGCGCGGCTCTTCATCTCCTGCAGGATGGTGCCCACCAGCGTGCCCGTGTCGCGCGCGCGAGCGACCTCCGCGGGGCTCATGATTTCGATCATGCGTGCCGCCCGCGCTCAAGCCGGGTGGTACGGAGACACGACGATGTCGACGCGCTGGAACTCCTTGAGATCCGAGTAGCCCGTGGTCGCCATCGAGCGTCGCAGCGCGCCCATGATGTTGGTGGTGCCGTCGGCACGGTGG
The DNA here is from genome assembly GCF_030418295.1 of Demequina muriae. Taxonomy (NCBI): domain Bacteria; kingdom Bacillati; phylum Actinomycetota; class Actinomycetes; order Micrococcales; family Demequinaceae; genus Demequina; species Demequina muriae. Next base: position 1,721,367 of record NZ_JAUHQA010000001.1, on the reverse strand, counting down.
CCGGGTCCGTTGAGGATCTCCTCCAGGGTGCCGGCCGTGCCGACCTCGACGCGCTCTCCGCGGGGAAGCTCGTCGTGGTACGCCTCCTGGCCCCAGTGGAAGCCGCCGCCGGGCGCGTCGGACGACCGCGCGAGCGCCGCTCCGATCATCACCGCATCGGCCCCGCACGCGAACGCCTTGACCAGGTCGCCGGAGCGGCCCAGCCCGCCGTCCGCGATCACGTGGACGTATCGCCCGCCGGACTCATCGAGATAGTCGCGCCGCGCGGCCGCGACGTCGGACACCGCGGTCGCCAGCGGAGCATGGATGCCCAGCGTGGTGCGCGTGCGCTGCGCCGACCCGCCGCCGAAGCCCACGAGCACGCCCGCCGCTCCCGTGCGCATCAGGTGCAGCGCTGCCTGGTACGTCGCCGCTCCGCCCACGATGACCGGCACATCGAGGTCGTAGATGAACTTCTTGAGGTTGAGGGGCTCGGCGTCGCTCGAGACGTGCTCGGCGCTCACCGTGGTGCCGCGGATCACGAACAGGTCCACGCCCGCCTTGAGCACGGTCTCGTAGTGCTCCTGCGTGCGCTGCGGGCTCAGGGCTCCGGCCACGGGGACGCCGGCCGCACGGATCTCCTGGAGTCGCGCGGTGATGAGCTCGTCCTTGATGGGCTCACTGTAGATCTCCTGGAGACGGGCGGTGGCATCGGCAGGCTCGTAGCCCGCGATCTGCTTGAGCAGCGGCTCGGGATCCTCGTAGCGCGTCCACAGCCCCTCGAGGTCGAGCACTCCCAATCCACCCAGCTTGCCCAGCTGGATGGCGGTCGCCGGGCTCGTCACGGAGTCCATGGGCGCCGCGATCACGGGGATGTCGAACTGGAACGCGTCGATCTGCCAGCTCAGGCTCACCTGCCTGGGGTCGCGCGTGCGCCGCGACGGCACCACCGCGATGTCGTCGAAGGAGTACGCGCGGCGTCCACGCTTGCCGCGTCCGATTTCGATCTCGTTGCTCACCGGACCAGCCTATCGGCCCCTGGTGTCAGTCGAGCGTGGGAGAGTGTGGGCATGAGCTGGATAGACGCGACCATGGTGGGATTCGACACCGAGACCACCGGCATCTCGACCGAACGGGACCGCATCGTGTCCGCCGCGATCATCACGCGGACGGGCGACGAGGTCAGCGCGCGGGACTGGCTCATCGATCCGGGCGTCGAGATCCCCGAGCGCGCCACCGAGGTCCACGGCATCACCACCGAGCGCGCACGCGCGGAAGGCGTCCAGCCGGCCGATGCGCTCGAGGAGATCGCGACGGCGCTCGCCGAGGCGCTGGTCGCCGGGGTGCCCGTGGTGGGCTTCAACGTCCAGTACGACCTTTCGATCCTCGAGGCCGAACTCGCCCGTCACGATCTGCCGTCGCTCGCCTCGCGTGTGCCCGCGGGCGTACGGCCCATCGTCGATCCGTACGTTCTCGACCGCCACCTGGACCGCTTCCGCAAGGGCAAGCGCAAGCTCATCGACCTGTGCACGCTGTACGCGGTGCCGGTCGTCGCTGACGACCTTCACGCCGCGGACGCCGACGTGCTCGCGACGCTGGACCTCGTGCACGCGCTGGCCGCCGCCTACCCGACCATCCGCGAGGTCGACCTCGACGCGCTGCACGATCAGCAGAAGTCGGCGCACCGCGACTGGGCGGTGGGCTTCGCCGCGTGGCTCAAGTCGCGGGGCCGCACGGATGACCTGCCGCGGCCCGAGTGGCCCGTGGCGCTGGCTGCTCATGCAGACGACACCGCTGTGCCGCTCGACCTGACTCCCTCAGCTGAGCCCGCATCGGCCACCTCCGCCGGCACGCCCGCAGCGCAGGGCGCCCCCGAACGCCGGAGCCGCCCCGAGGCTCCCCAGCCGCCCGTGGCCCCCGCATCCGCCCCGCCGCGCGAGGGCGACGAGGCACTGTTCTAGCGACCATGTCGCTGGGCGCCTGACGTCCTCGAGCCGCACCCCGGGATAGCGTGGGAGCCAAGCCTCAGGAGGTGGCAATGACGCCCACAGACACCAACCACGGACCGCTCGTCGACGCGAAGGCGCAACTGGCGGAGGCCGTCGCACATCTCGGGTGCGAAGCCGGAGTGCACCGGATGCTGGCCACCAGTCGCCGCGAGATGGCGGTGTCGGTCCCCCTGCGCAGGGACGACGGCAGCACCGCCGTGTACGAGGGCTTCCGGGTGCAGCACAACTTCTCCCGCGGCCCCGCCAAGGGCGGCCTGCGGTTCTCGACCGCGGTCGACCTCGACGAGGTGCGCGCACTCGCGATGTGGATGACGTGGAAGTGCGCTCTCGTGAACCTTCCCTACGGCGGCGCGAAGGGCGGCGTGGCCATCGAGCCGCGCGACCACTCCCAGGCCGAGCTCGAGCGCGTCACGCGTCGCTACACGTCCGAGATCCTGCCGATCATCGGGCCAGAGATCGACATCCCAGCGCCCGACGTCGGCACGGACGAGCAGACCATGGCGTGGATCATGGACACCTACTCCGCCTCCGTGGGACACACCGTCCCCGGCGTGGTGACCGGCAAGCCCATCAGCCTTGGCGGGTCACTGGGCCGGGCCACCGCCACGTCACGCGGGGTCGCGCACATCGCGCTCATGGCGATGTCGCTGCGCGGCATCGACCCCGAGGGCGCGACGGCCGCCATCCAAGGATTCGGCAAGGTGGGGCGCGGGGCGGCCCGGTTCCTCGCCGACGCGGGCGTGCGGGTGCAGGCCATCAGCGACGTGGACGGCGCCGTGTGGTCCGACGAGGGCCTGGACGTCCAGCGGCTGGGCGCGCACGCCGACGAGACGGGGAGCGTGGCGGACTTCGACGGGGCCGAGCAGATCGACCCCGCCAGTCTCGTGACGCTTGATGTCGACGTCCTGGTGCCTGCTGCCGTGGAAGGGGTCATCACCGCGGCGAACGCTGACAGGGTGCGCGCCTCCATCATCGTCGAGGGCGCGAACGGCCCCACGACGGCAGGCGCGGACGCGATCCTCGCGGAGACGGACGTGCTGATCGTGCCCGACATCCTCGCGAACGCCGGCGGAGTGATCGTCTCGTACTTCGAGTGGGCGCAGGCGAACCAGGCGTACCAATGGACCGAACGTCAGGTGAAGGACCGTCTCGAGGAGCGGCTCACCCGCGCGTGGCACGACGTGGTCGAGTACTCCGGGGTGCATCACATGTCCTACCGGCAGGCCGCGACGGCGCTGGCCGTGCGACGGGTGATCGAGGCGCACGAGCTGCGGGGCCTCTACCCCTGAGCCCTGCGCGCCCCACGAGTGCACGGCGGCACGTTGAGGCCCGGGAACGTGCCCTGGTGCACTCCCAGAGCGCGGCGAGCGCTGGAAGCGCGGGTCAGGAGACCAGCACGCGCCACAGCATCGTGAGCGACACCACCACGATCAGCACCCGCAGCACCATGGGGTGCACCCGCAGCAGGATGTGCGAGCCGATGTACGCGCCGATGAGCTGACCCACGATCATCACCCCGCCCACGAGCCACAGCACTTGGCCGGCGACGATGAACACGACGAGAGAGGCCACGTTGGTGGCGAAGTTGAGGGTCTTGGCGATGGCGGTGGAACGCCTGAGCGGCAGCGCGCGCAGCGCGACGCCCGAGAGTGCGTAGAGCGAACCGGTGCCCGGCCCGAACGCTCCGTCGTAGGCACCGATCGCGGGCACCAGCGTCGCGTCGTAGGTGGCGGCGCTCATCCGCGGCTCCGGCGGTGGCTGATGAGAGCGCGGGACGAACAGGAAGTACGCCGCGATGAGCGCCAGCACCACGGGGATGACCACCTCGAGGGACGCCACGGGGACGAACAGGATGGCGATGGTGCCGAGCACGGAGCCCAGGAAGGCCCACAGCATGGGCCACCTGACGTCCGCCCACCGCACCCCGTGCCGACGAATCACCTGGTACGTGGCCATGCCCGTACCCGCGGGAGCCTGCAGCTTGTTGGTGCCGAGTGCCTGCAGCGGCGGCACGCCGGCGAGCAGCAGTGCGGGGACCGTGATCAGTCCCCCACCGCCCGCGAGCGTGTCGAGGCAGCCTGCGACCAGGGCGACGACCGCGAGGATGGCGAGCGCCTGCCAGGTGATCTCCACCGGCTAGCGCGCTGACACTAGGAGCGGCCCTGGTAGTTGGGGGCCGCGACCGTCATCTGGATGTCATGAGGGTGGGACTCCTTGAGCCCCGCCGGCGTGATGCGCACGAACTTGCCGCGCTCGCGCAGCTCGTCGATGCTGCGCGCGCCGACGTAGAACATCGACTGACCCAGACCGCCCACGAGCTGACGCGCGACGTCGCCGAGGTTGCCCTTGAACGGCACACGGCCCTCGATGCCCTCGGGGATCAGGTCGTCATCACTGGGGGCATCCGACTGGAAGTAGCGGTCCTTGGAGTACGAGACGCGGCCACGCGAGGCCATCGCTCCCATGGAGCCCATGCCGCGATAGCTCTTGTACTGCTTGCCGCTCACGAGCACCAGGTCGCCCGGAGCCTCGGTGCAGCCGGCGAACAGCGAGCCCAGCATCACGGACTCCGCGCCGGCGACGAGCGCCTTGGCGATGTCGCCCGAGTACTGCAGTCCGCCGTCGGCGATGACGGGCACGCCCGCGGGGCCGGCGGCCTTGTAGGCCTCGTAGACGGCGGTGATCTGCGGCACTCCCACACCGGCGACCACCCGCGTGGTGCAGATCGAGCCCGGGCCCACGCCCACCTTGACGGCGTCGACGCCGGCGTCCACCAGCGCCTGGGCGCCCTCGCGGGTCGCGACGTTGCCGCCGATCACCTGCACGTGTGAGGTGGCCGGATCCGACTTGAGCCGGGCGATCATGTCGATCATCGCCTGCGCGTGACCGTGCGCGGTGTCGACGACGAGCGCGTCGACGCCCGCCTCGACGAGCGCGACCGCCCGCTCCCAGGCGTCGCCGAAGAACCCGACCGCGGCGGCGACGCGCAGCCGACCGTGCTCGTCCTTGGTGGCCTTGGGATAGCGCTCGGTCTTGACGAAGTCCTTGACCGTGATGAGTCCGGTCAGCCGCCCCGAGTCATCGACCAACGGCAGCTTCTCGATCTTGTGCACGCCCAGCAGCTCGGCGGCCTCATCGTTGCTCATGCCCTCGCGACCGGTGATGAGAGGCATGGGCGTCATGACGTCGCGGACCTGGCGCGACTCGAACTCGCGCGGGTTCACGAACCGCAGGTCGCGGTTGGTGATGATGCCCAGCAGCGTGCGGTCCTCGTCCACGACGGGCAGTCCGGACACGCGGTACTTCCCGCACAGCGCGTCGAGCTCGGCGAGCGTCGCCTCCGGGCCCACCGTCACCGGGTCCGAGATCATGCCCGACTCCGAACGCTTGACGATCTCGACCTGGTGCGCCTGGTCGGCGATCGACAGGTTGCGGTGCAGCACCCCGATCCCGCCGTGGCGCGCCATCGCGATCGCCATGCGCGCCTCGGTGACGGTGTCCATCGCCGCACTCAGCAGGGGGATCTCGATGCGGATGTCGCGCGTCAGACGCGTCGACGTGTTCACCTCGGACGGGATGACGTCGCTCTGGCCCGGCAGCAGCAGCACGTCGTCGTAGGTGAGTCCAGTGAAACCGAAGGGGTCGTGATCAGCGCTCGCCATGGGCAAAGTCTACGGCCCGACCCCGGGCCCGGCGCGCACACGGTCGGGCGCATCGCGCCACGCCCCAGCCGGGCGATCACTCGTCACCGAGCATTCATCCCCTCGTCCGTCACTCGGGACTAGCCAATCGGCCACCACGGGAGTATGAATGGAGGTAACGGGCGCATCGTTATCTTTTCGTTATCGGGTATTGACGTTTCCGATTCGTCCGGATTACGGTGATTGCACTAGTCGCGTTCGGCTCAACGACGAGCCGGTGATGGAGACACGACCCAACGTAGGGAGCGAGATGGACACCATCGCGAAGTTGCCACCCCCCACGCAGGACCAGTGGGAGTGGCAATACGAAGGCGCGTGCCGCGAGGCAGACACGGATCTCTTCTTTCACCCCGAGGGCGAACGCGGTGCCGCGCGGCGACGGCGAGCCGAGGCCGCCAAGGAGTACTGCCAGCGCTGTCCTGTGCTCGACACCTGCCGCGAGCGCTCCCTGAACGCGCGCGAGCCGTTCGGCGTCTGGGGTGGCCTCAGCGAGGACGAGCGACACGCGATCCTGGCCGGGCGCCTCAAGCAGGCGAGCTAGCCGGCCGGCCCGCGCATCGGCCGGACATGAGAAAAGGCCCCGGGGTTCTCCCCGGGGCCTTCGCTCTTTGCTGTCGCTTAAGACACGACGCCCAGCAGGTCGCGCGCCGACAGGATGAGAACATCCTGGCCGCCGTACTTGACCTCGGTGCCGCCGTACTTGCTGTAGATGACCTTGTCACCCACCGCGACGTCGATCGGAATGCGGTTGCCGTTGTCATCGACACGACCCGGGCCCACCGCGAGGACTTCACCCTCCTGGGGCTTCTCCTTGGCGGCGTCCGGGATCACGAGGCCGGAGGCGGTGGTCTGCTCGGCTTCTGCCGGCTTCACCACGACCTTGTCCTCAAGAGGCTTGATAGAGACCGACACTGCGGACCTCACCTTCCATTCATCCAAGTTCGATACGTGGATCGCGGCCCTCATCGCTCCCTGCCGTCGCGGGGGTCAAGGTGCGGATCGGGTGCCACGTACTCCGTTCGGAGCACTGTCAGATTAGCACTCGCACCTGGTGAGTGCTAACTCTGCGGGCGTTCGCTGGGCGCGAAGTGGAGCGTGACAGGATCGACCCATGGACGCCGTCTCCGCACGCCTGCTCGTGTCACCCGAGGGCCGCGCACTCATCGACTCCCTCCCACCCTACGACGGCGCGCGCGCGATCACCCTGGGAGCCGAACTGCGCGCCCACGGCGCCGACCCCGGCCTGGTGGCAGCCGCGCTCACCCAATCGCGCCTGCGGGCCGATGCGGCGGCCAAGTTCGGCGACTTCGCCTCAGGGATGCTGTTCACTCAGGACGGCCTGGAGCAGGCCACGCGCCTGCAGGTCGCGGCCGAGCATGCGCGCCGCTTCCGCGATGCGGGCGTGCGGCGCGTTCACGATCTCACCGCAGGAATCGGCGCCGATGCGATGGCGCTCGCGGCCATGGGGCTCGAGGTCACGGCATTCGAGATCGATGAGGCGACCGCGCTCATCGCCGACCACAACCTGCGCCACTGGGATCGGGCTCGCGTGGTGCTCGGGGACGCGATGACCCTCGCGCCCCAGATCGAGGCCGACGGGGTCTTCGCGGACCCCGCCCGCAGGACCGCCCGCGGTCGCCGCCACGACCCCCGCGACTACGCTCCCCCGCTCGACGACGTGCTCGCGCTCCGGGAGCGCTTCCCGGCGCTCGGGGTCAAGGTGGGGCCCGCGATCGACCACTCGCACGTGCCGACCGGCGTGGAGGCCCAGTGGGTCAGCGTTGATGGCTCCGTGGTGGAGGCGGCGCTGTGGTGCGGACCGCTGGCGCAGGAGCCCGGGCACACCGCCCTGGTGATCGGAGCGGACGGTGCGCATCGGCTCGCCGGCACCACCGACCGCGCCGACGCCGGAGCGCTCGGCGACTACGTGTACGAGCCCGACGGCGCGGTGATCAGGGCCGGGCTGGTCGGCGAGCTGGCGCACCTCACCGGCACGCACCTCCTTGACCCGACCATTGCGTACCTCACCTCCGACTCTCCCCTCGGGAGCCCGTTCGTCCGCGGCTATCGCATCCTCGAGTCGATGCCGTTCAAGGTCAAGCCGCTGGCCGCCGCGCTCCGTGCGCGCGATGTCGGCACGGTCGACATCAAGAAGCGGGGCGTGGATGTCACGCCGGAGCAGCTTCGACCGCAGCTGAGACTCCAGGGGTCAGTGCGTCTGACCGTGATCGTCACCCGGGTCGCGGGACGACGCACTGCGCTGCTGGCGGAACCGCTCGCGCAGCAGTGACGGGAGCGGTCAGCACACGTCGAAGGGCACGTCGACGTCGACCGGCCATTCGCCGAGCGGCTCGACGTCGCCCACCAGCACATCGGCCAGCCCGGCGAGCGCGCCGACGCTGCGGCCGTACAGCCCCACGTACACCGTCGCCTCGGAGGCGCTGAGGCCCCACGGCCCGGCCATCGCGACCACGACGTCGGCGCTGGCGCTCGACTCATCGCCTCCCATGAGGACGATGCGCGTGCCCTCGTCCCCCACGGTCACGCCGCGTGCCTCCAGCGCTGCGGCGAGCGCGGCGCGGTCGCCGTCCCACCCTCCCGCAATGGTGACCGTCTCTCCCACGAAGGGCGCCGAGCAGTCGCGCGCCGCGACGGTCGCGCCCGCGGCGGACAACTCGCGGGCGTAGTCGCGGCCCTCATCGGCCTCGGGCTCGATCGCCGACTGCCAGCGCGACAGCAGGATCATCCGCGCCGCGGCCTCGTCCAGGCGCTCACGCGGCACCTCTCCCCTGTCCACGGCCGCCACGATGGCGTCCCGTGCCACGCGCGGATCAGGCGGCATCAGCAGCAGGTCGGCGCCCGCCGCGAGAGCCGCGACCGCAGCCTGCCCCGAGCTGTGAGTGTCCTGGATCGCACCCATGTTGAGCGCATCGGTCATCGCGACGCCCTCGAAGCCCAGCACCTCGCGCAGGTATTCATACGCAGCGGGCTCGAGGGACGCGGGACCGTCCCCCCATTCCGGCAAGGCAATGTGGGCCATCATGACGGCGGGGGCACCCGCCTCGATCGCCGACGCGAACGGGGCCATGTCGCGTGCCTCGAGGTCCGCGAGCGATACCTGCTGCACCGGCAGCTCGTCGTGCGAGTCCTGCGTCACCGACCCGTGACCCGGGAAGTGCTTGACCACGGGCACCACCCCGCCGTCGACGAAGCCCGCGAGCGCCGCGCCCACGGTCGCGGACACCCGCTCAGGGTCAGAGCCCGCCGAGCGCGCCCTGATGGTCGGGTCCGCCAGCCCCACCGTCGCATCGGCCACCGGGGCGAAGTCGACAGTGAAACCCATCGCGTGCATGTCGACGGCCGCCTGGGCGTACACGCCTCGCACCGAGGCCTTGTCGCTCGCGGCGCCGGCGGCCATGAAGCTCGGCAGGTCGGGCATCAGCCCGCGGAGGCGCGCCACCGCGCCTCCCTCCTGATCGACCCCCACGATCGCGCCCCAGTCACGAGCCCCGGAGTCGGCGCCTGCCTGAGCGGCGCCTGTCAGCGCCCGGACCCCGTCCACGTCGGTGACAGCGTCCGCCATGACGATCACGCCGCCCAGAGCCAGTGAGGCCACCAGGTCCTCCGTCGCCTCCGGTGAGGGGGATGCGATCGATGCCACGATGACCTGGCCCGCGGCCTCCTCGAGCGGCAGCGCCCTGGCAGTCTCGAGCGCGGCGTCCCACTCGTCTGCGGTGGGGCCCCACGCGAGGTCGGGCGGAGGCGGCGACGGCGTGGGGCTCGCAGCGGCCGATGCGGCAGGCGACGGGGTGACGGACGGTGCCGTCTCGATCCGCTCGCCGGCGTTCTTCTGCGCCGCGGGCCACCAGGCCACGGACACGAGCAGTGCCGCCACCACGGTGGCGGCACCGATGCCGACGGCTGCGGAGCGTCGTCCCGCCACGACGCTAGACGGAGACCGTCGTGAGCGGCATGGACGAGTCCACCCCAATGCCGAGATCGCTGGCCACCCCGCCATTGCGCATCACCGCGGAGCCGAGCGCCGCGATCATCGCGCCGTTGTCCGTGCAGTAGCGGATGGGCGGGATGCGCACGTCGATCCCCGCAGCCTCGCCGCGCGTGGTGGCCATGTCGCGCAGCTGGGAGTTGGCGCTGAATCCGCCGCCGATCACCAGCGTCTCGACGCCGTGCTCGCGGCACGCGTCGAGCGTCTTCATCATCAGCACGTCCGCGACCGCATCGGCGAACGAGGCCGCGACGTCGGCCACGGGGATCTCGCGCCCCGCGTCCTGTTCGGCCTCCACCCACCGCGCGACGGCGGTCTTGAGTCCGGAGAACGAGAAGTCGTACGCGTGCGTGGCCTTGAACTTGGGGGCCGTGAGCGCGCGCGGGAACGGGATCGCCGTGGGGTCGCCCTCGCGGGCCAGGCGGTCGATATGGGGCCCGCCCGGATACGGCAGGCCCAGCAGGCGGCCCACCTTGTCGAAGGCCTCGCCCGCCGCGTCATCCAAGGTGTGCCCGAGCTCACGCACGGTCACGGCGGACCCCTCGATCAGCAGCAGCGACGTGTGGCCACCGGACACCACGAGCGACATCACCCGATCGGGGAACTCGCCGTGCACCAGCTCGTCCACGACAGCGTGGCCGATCACGTGGTTGACGCCGTACAGCGGGCGATCCAGCGCGAGGGCGAGGGCCTTGGCCGCGGCGTTTCCGACGGTGAGCGAACCCACGAGCCCGGGACCGGCGGCGACTGCGATCGCGTCCACCTCCGACAGCGTGCGGCCGGCGCGGTCAAGGGCCTGCTCGAGCGTGGGCAGGAAGGCTTCGAGGTGGGCGCGAGACGCGACCTCGGGCACGATGCCGCCGAACCGCGCATGCTCGTCCATCGACGACGCGGTGACGTCCACGAGGAGGTCGGTGCCCTCGACGAGGGCGACCCCCGTCTCGTCGCACGTCGACTCGATTCCGAGCACCAAGGGATTCACCCGGCAAGCCTAACCGCGGTCGCGGGCACCGCCGGGCGTGAGAGAGAATCGAAGGCATGCCCACCACCTCTTCCCTGGATGCCGACGCGCGCTCGCTGCTGTTCCTCGACGCGCGATCCAACGTCAACTTCGCTGACCGCCCCGTGCCCGCGAACGTCGTGCGCAAGGTGTGGGAGCTCGTGAAATGGGGCCCCACCGGCAACAACACCGTGCCGCTGCGCCTGCTCGTCGCCGAGTCCGACGAGGCCCGTGCCGCGGTCATCGCGAATGCGCTCGAAGGCAACCGCGCCAAGCTCGCGAAGGCGCCGCTGCTGGTCGTCGCCGCGCACGACGAGCGCTTCCACGACACCTTCGACGTCACCGGGGCCGGCACCGCGTCGACGTACGAGCGCCTCGAGGGCGACCCCGGTCGCCGCAGCAGCATGGCCCACTCGGGCGCGATGCTGCAGGCGGGCTACTTCATCGTGGGTCTGCGGGCCGCGGGCCTGGCCGTGCGCCCCTACGGCGGCTTCGACAAGGCCGCCATGGATGCCGCACTGTTCGAGGGCACCTCGTGGCGCTCGGAGGTGCTGTTCGGCATCGGCTACCCGCACGAGGACGATCACGGCGCGGGCGAGCGACGTGGGCGCCTGGGCGCCGACCAGGCGGTGAGGGTCGCGTGAGCGCGCCGCTCCCCACGGACCGGGTCGGGCGCGCGTTCGTCGCGGTCGCGATCGTCGAGGCCGTCACGTGGACCGGCCTCCTGCTGGGCATGCTGCTCGAGCACGTGCTGCACCTCACAGAGATGGGGGTGGCCATCTTCGGCCCCCTGCACGGCGCCGCGTTCCTGGTCTACGTCGTGGTCGCGGTCGTGGCCGCCACCCGGTTCCGGTGGACGCTGGGCGTGTTCGCGCTGGCCCTCCTGGCCGCCGTGCCGCCCCTCACCACCATCCCGCTGGAGCGATGGATGCGCCGCTCGGGGCTGCTGGTGCGCCCCACCGCCGACTGAGCCACGCCGCAGGCCCGACCGCCCCGCGCCCGCCTCACAAGTGTCGCAAGTGTCGATAGTCGTGCAGGACCGACCCCGGACGTGCACGCGGTTCGACACTTGCCGGGGACGGCGCCTCCGTCAGGACGGGTCGTCGAGCCGCACGCGCATCACCAGCGCGTCGAGGCCCTCCGGCTGGTAGTAGCGCCGACGCACCCGCACGTCCTCGAAGCCGTGGGCGCGGTACAGCGCCAGCGCCACCTCGTTGGTGACCGCGACCTCGAGCCAGGCCTCGCGCACTTCCAGGCGGCGGGCCTCGGCCATGAAGTCCGCCATCAGCGCCGCCCCCAGCCGACGTCCCCGCGCCTCCGGGGCGACCGCCAAGTTCATCAGGTGAAAGGCGTCGCCTTCGAAACCGTAGACGGCGTATGCCGCGAGCGACTCCTCGCCATCCGCTCCTCGCCACCGCGAGGCTCCGAACCGGAAGTCCTCGCGCACCAGCGCCGGCGACCACGCGGAGGATCCGAAGATCTCGCGCTCGAGCTCCGCGACCCGGTCAAGATCGTCCTCGCGCAGATCGCGGATGACGACGGCCGATGCGCGGGTCGGGTCGACGGGGGACGTGTCAGACATCGCGGGCGGGCGTCTGGGCCGACGTCGTCACGCGCCCGGGACGCCGTGGACGTCGGGGCGGCGCAGGTACATCGGCTCGAGCGGCAGGTCCGTCTCGCCCGAGGCGAGGCGTTCCCGCGCGACGCGGGCGAGCCATGCGGGGTCAGGGTCGCCGCCGACCGCGTGCGGGAATGCGTCGGGGTACAGGAGCGCGCCACGACCCACGACGATCCCGGGCGCTGACACGGACTCGGGCGAGCCCACCTCGGGCCCTTCCATCCGCCGGCCGTCGCGGTAGCGCGCCCAGTAGACCTCCTTGCGGCGCGCATCGGCGATGACCGTCACGTCGCCGTGCTCAGCGCCGAGCGCGTCGAGCGAGCAGACGCCGTGCGCCGGCACACCCCAGGCGAACGCCAGGGTGCGCGCTGTCACCAGGCCCACGCGCAGCCCGGTGAAGGGCGCGGGGCCCGTTCCCACCACGATGCTCTCGAGGTCGGCACCCGTGACTCCGGCCTCGGCCATGGCATCGCGGATCAGCGAGGTCAGCAGCTCGGCGTGGCCGCGCGGCGCGAACTCCGATCGCGAGGCCACCACACGGTCGCCGTCGACCACGGAGACGGCCACGGCGGCGGAGGTGTCGAGAGCGAGGATCACGCCGTCCACCCTAGAGGCCGGGGAGGGCGATGCCCTCCCAGCGGTCGCCGTGCGAGGTGATGCGCACCGAGCGCACGCCGCCCGACGGATCGTCCATGTCCACGGCGCCGCCACGGGGTCGCAGAATCGTGAGGTGCAGGCGATCCTCCGACAGCGACGCGGCGCCCTCACCCCATTCGACCACCGTGACGGCGTCGTCGAGCGAGGTGTCGAGGTCGAGGTCGTCGAGTTCCTGAAGCGAGCCCAGCCGGTACGCGTCGACATGGACCAGGTCGGGACCGTCGACGAGGCTCGGGTGCGTGCGCGCGATGATGAACGTGGGGCTCGCGATGTCGCCCCTGACTCCCAGCGCACTGCCAAGGCCCTGCGTGAAGGTGGTCTTGCCCGCTCCCAGGTCCCCCGTGAGGATCACCAGGTCGCCTGACCGGAGCAGCGGCGCGATGACCTGGGCCCCCAGGTCGCGCATCGCCTCCGCATCGGGCGCCTCGAGGGTGACGTCGATCATGCCGCGCCCTTGTCACGGAGCGCACCGAAGCGGCACACGATCTCGTAGTCGATGGTGTCGATGGCGCGCGCCCAGTCGGTCGCACTCGGTCCGTCCACCCCGAACAGCGTCACCGGGTCGCCGGCGCAGACCGACGTCGCCGGCCCGAGGTCCACGACGAACTGGTCCATGCACACCCGGCCGGCGATCTGATAGCGGCGCCCGCGGATGCCCACCTCGGCACGGTTCCCGCCCGAGCGGAACACCCCGTCGGCGTAGCCCGCGCTCACCAGACCCAGCGTGGTCGGGTACGGCGTGACGTACTCGTGTCCGTAGCTCACCCCGTGGCCCTGCGGGACGTCCTTCACCAGGATGACCTCGGAGCGCACGGTCATCGCGGGAGTCAGCCCGAACCGTTCGCCATACGGGTCCGCCACGGGAGGAAGGCCGTAGATAGCGATACCGGGCCGGACCAGGTCGAAGTGAAGGTCGGGCCGGGTCAGCGTGCATGCGGAGTTCGCAAGATGGCGCACCTCGAGGCCCACCCGACGATCCTGGGCAAGCGAGAGCGCCTCGCGAAACACATCCGCCTGCGCGTCGATCGTGGGGTGACCGGGAGCGTCGGCCCACGCGAGGTGGGACCACATGCCGACGATGCGCACCAGGCCCTCCTCCTGCGCGGCGATCGCGAGGTCCAGGAGCACCGGCAGCTCGGCGGGAGTGACGCCCTCCCGTCCCAGCCCCGTATCGACGCAGATGTGGAGGCGCGCAGGCCTCGGGTTCTCCCGCGACACCGCGACGATCTCGCCCAGCACCTCCGGGGAGGACACCGAGAGGTCGACGTCGGCGGCGATGAGCGCGCGGGCGGGCACATCCGGCCCGTAGAGCCACGTGAGGATGCGGCCGGAGTCGCCCGCGGCGCGCAGCGCGAGCGCCTCGTGCGGCTGCGCCACGCCGAGCCACGTCGCGCCCCCGCGGCGCGCCGCCTGGGCGGCGCGGACCAGGCCATGGCCGTATGCATCGGCCTTCACCACCGCCATCACGTCGGCGCCAGCGGCGTGGCCGCGGAGGATCTCGACGTTGCGGGCGATCGCGTCGTAGTCGACGGTCACCTCCAGTGCGCTCATGCGTCCCCCTCCGCGATCACGACTGCCGACGCGATGCCCGCGTCGTGGGAGAGCGAGAGATGGAACCGGGCGATCCCCAGTGCGGCCGCGCGAGCCGCGACGGTGCCCCGCACCTCGAGCGAGGGCCGGCCGCCGTCCCCGCGTCTGACCTCGGCATCCTGCCAGTTGAGACCGGCGGGCGCACCGAGCGCCTTCGCGAGCGCCTCCTTGGCTGCCCAGCGGGCGGCGAGGCTGTGCTTGCCGAGCTCGCGCTCGGCGGGGGTGAAGACGCGCTCGAGGAACCCGGGCGACCTCTCGATCGCCTGCTCGAACCTCTCGATCGCAACCACGTCGATCCCCAGCCCCAGCACCGGCATCGCTACTCGACCGTCACCGACTTGGCGAGGTTCCGCGGCTGATCCACGTCGAAGCCCTTCGCGGACGCGAGCTCGTGGGCGAAGATCTGCAGCGGGATCACGCTCAGCAGCGGAGTCATCAGCACCGGTGCGTCGGGCACGTAGAAGATCTCGTCCGCGTGCCTCGCGGCCTCCTCATCACCCTCGACGGCGATCACGAGCGTGCGGGCGCCGCGCGCTCGCACCTCCTGCACGTTGGACAGCACCTTGGCATGGAGCGACTCAGGACCGTGCGGGCTCGGAACGATCACGAACACCGGCTTGTCCTGCTCGACGAGCGCGATGGGGCCGTGCTTGAGCTCACCGGCGGCGAAGCCCTCGGCGTGGATGTATGCCAGCTCCTTGAGCTTGAGCGCACCCTCGAGCGCGACCGGGAAGCCCACATGGCGACCCAGGAACAGCACGGTGTGCTCGTCCGCCATGGAGCGCGCGACCACCCGGATGGGCTCCGCGGTGTCGAGCACTCGCTGGATCTTGGCGGGCATCGCGTCGAGCTCGGAGAGAAGCGCCGCGATCTCGTCGGGGAACTTGTTGCCGCGGAGCTCGGCGAGGAAGATGCCGAGCAGGTACGACGCGGTGATCTGCGCGAGGAACGCCTTGGTCGAGGCGACAGCGATCTCGGGACCGGCGCGGGTGTAAAGCACCGCGTCTGCCTCGCGCGCGATCGTCGAGCCCTGCGTGTTGACGATGCCGATCACCGTCGCACCCTGCTGCTGCGCGTGCCGCACGGCCATGATGGTGTCCATGGTCTCGCCGGACTGGCTGATCGCCACGACGAGGGTCTTGATGTTCACCACCGGATCGCGGTAGCGGAACTCGTGCGCCAGGTCGACCTCGACGGGAATGCGCGTCCAGTGCTCGATCGCGTAGCGCGCGACCAGTCCCGCATAGCTCGCGGTCCCGCACGCGACCACGATGATCTTGTCGATGGACTTGAGCACGTACTCGTCGATGAGCCCCTCGTCGAGGCGCAGTCGACCGTTCTCGTCCACGCGTCCACGAAGCGTGTCCGCGACCGCCGTGGGCTGGTCGTGGATCTCCTTGTCCATGAACGTCGCGAAGCCGCCCTTCTCGGCAGCGGCGGCGTCCCAGTCCACGTGATACGGCTCGCGCTCCACGACTGCACCGGAAGCATCGGTGACCACGACGGAGGTGGGCGTGATCTCCACGACCTCGTCCTGCCCGAGCTCCAGGGCGGTGCGGGTGTGCTCGATGAAAGCCACGACGTCCGAGCCCAGGAAGTTCTCGCCGTCGCCGAGACCGACGACCAGCGGAGAGTTGCGACGAGCGCCGACGACGGTGCGCGGCTCGCGCACGTCCACCGCGAGCAGCGTGAAGGCGCCCTCGAGCCGCGTCGCGACCGCGCGCATCGCGTCGGCGAGGCCGAGCCCCTGGTCGACGTAGGTCGCGAGCAGGTGCGCGGCGACCTCGGTGTCGGTGTCCGACAGGAAGTCGACGCCCTGCGCCATGAGCTCGTCGCGGAGCCTGTGGTGGTTCTCGATGATGCCGTTGTGGATCAGCGCGAGACGGCCGCCGGCCGCGAGGTGCGGGTGCGCATTCGCGTCGGTGGGGGCGCCGTGCGTCGCCCACCGGGTGTGTCCGATGGCGGCGGTCGACGGCGGCAGCGGGTGCTCAGCGATCGCCGTCGACAGTCGCTCGAGCTTGCCCGCACGCTTCGCGATCGCGACCCGGTCCGGATCGTTGCCCACGAGGGCGATGCCCGCGGAGTCGTACCCGCGATACTCGAGGCGGGCAAGCCCACCCATGATGACGCGCTCCGGGCGCGAGTCAGGCTCTCCCGAGCCTACGTATCCCACAATGCCGCACATAGGAGATGAGTCTACGGGCCGATGGGCGCAGCGGCGGCGGCGAGCGCGTCGCGGGGCATCGCCGACCATGGGGTTGAATGGTCGAGTGAACGAACGATCAGCCGAGGACGTCGCCAGTCCTTTCGTCACCTTCTCCCGTCCCGAGTGGTCCGCGTTGGCCGACACCACGCCGCTGCCACTGACGGAAGAGGACATCGCCCGCGTGCGCGGTCTCGGCGATCCCATCGATCTCGCCGAGGTCGACACCATCTACCGGCCGCTGTCGAGGCTCCTGAACCTGTACTCCGGCGCGACTGGCGAGCTCCATGCCGCGACGAGCGCGTTCCTGGGCGAACGCGCGTCCCGCACTCCGTTCGTCATCGGCATCGCCGGCTCCGTCGCCGTGGGGAAGTCGACGACGGCACGGGTGCTGCGCGAGCTGATGGGGCGCTGGCCCGAGACCCCGCGCGTCTCGCTCGTCACGACCGACGGGTTCCTCTACCCCAACGCGGTGCTGCGCAAGCGCGGGATCCTCGACCGCAAGGGGTTCCCCGAGTCCTACGACCGGCGTGCGCTGCGCCAGTTCATCGCGGACGTGAAGTCGGGGCTGCCCGAGGTCCATGCGCCCGTCTACTCGCACCTCACCTACGACATCGTGCCGGGAGAACGCATCGCCGTGCGCCAGCCCGACGTCCTCATCGTCGAGGGCCTCAACGTCCTGCAGCCGGCGACCCCGCGCGACCTCGACGACACGGCGCTGGCCGTCTCCGACTACTTCGACGTGTCGATCTACGTCGACGCCCAGCCGCACAACGTGCGGCGCTGGTACATCGACCGGTTCCTCCAGCTGCGCGCGACGGCGTTCACCAAGCCCGAGTCCTACTTCCACTCCTATTCATCGCTCAGCGACGAGGAGGCGACGGCCCGCGCGGGCGAGATCTGGGACGCGATCAACGCCCCCAACCTGGCGCGCAACATCGCCCCCACGCGATCGCGAGCGACGATCATCCTCGCGAAGGGCGAGGATCACCAGGTCGAATCGGTGCGCATGCGCAAGCTGTGAGCGCCTGACGGGCGCCGCGCGACCAGCGTGAACGTGAGCGGAATCCGCTCACGCAGAGGCGCTGGATACGCGCACTCCCCGCCCTCGGTCTCCTCCATCATGTCGCTGAACCGCCAGGGCAACGTGTCGCCCTCGTCCAGCCGCTCGATCGACAGGCCCGCGCCGATCACGGCGTTCACCACCTCCGACAGCGGGTGCGGGTACTCATACGTGCGGGGGCTCTGCACCACGCCATCGCCCGCGTAGGTGGAGTCGTCGTCCCAGACCTGTCCCCTCCCATCGGCGAAGTATCGGTAGCGGGTGACCAGACCCTCGGCGTTCTCGTCGAGCGAGTACATCGCGGGGTGGCCGTCCCGGATGTAGAACAGTCCGCCGGGGCGCAGCAGCGCGGCGATCTGGCCCGCCCACCGGTCCAGGTCGTGGAGCCAGGTGATGGTGCCGATGCTCGTGTAGACCACGTCGAAATCGCCCTGGACGGCCGCGCGGGCGTCGAGCACGTCCGACTCGACCCACGTGGCGTCGATGCCCAGCTCGTGTGCGAGCGCGGCCGCCGCAGCAAGCGCCGACGGCGAGAAGTCGACGCCCGTCACGCGTGCGCCTGCGCGGGCGAGGGACACGGTGTCCGTCCCGATGTGGCATTGCAGGTGGCAGAGGTCAAGCCCGGAGAGCCCCTGGGGAAGGAACGGTGCCATCGCCTCGACATCGGTGCGGGCGACCGAGCTGAGTCGCGCAGGGTCGGCGCGCAGCTCATCGATCGCATACGCCCCCAGGTGGAGCGGCACCCGGGACTCCCAGTTCGCGAGGTTCGCTGCCCGCGCATCGGTCCACTCGATCTCGACGTCGTCCCCCGAGCTGGTCATCGCCGTGTGTCTCCGGTGCCCTCCGAGACGTCGCTCTCGTCGGGAGCGACGGGCGTGCCCGCGACGTCGTCGCCGCGCACGTCCCCTACGTGGTCGTCGCCGTGGCCGGCACGGTGACCCGAGTGCTGCTCGCGCCACTCGGCGCGGCGCTCGATGCGATGCTCGTGACGCGCCTCCCGCTCGGCTGCGGCGTGCTCAGCGCGCTCGCGCTCCTCGTCGGTCAGCGACTCCTCGATGTCGCCCGCGAGGTCGGGGAGCTCAGGCGTGCTCAGGCCGAACCACGACAGCACCTTGTCCACGAAGAGCCCGAGCACCACGCCGGCGGCGACGCCCACCACGATCGACAGCAGCAGATTGTCATCGGGGAAGATCGCTCCGGCGGCGGAGCCGAGCGCGATGCTCCAGGCGGCCCAGATCGTGACCGCGATCGCGTCGACCCCCATGAAGCGCCGGTGGGGGTAGCGCAGGGCGCCCGCGGACAGGTTCACCAGCACGCGGCCCATGGGGACGAACCTGGCGGCGATGATGAATGTGGGGCCGCGCTTCTCCAGCTGCGTCTCCGCCCAGTCGAGTCCGCGACGCCAGCGGTCGCGCTTGAAGATCCGCCATCGCCGCACATCCGCGCGGGAGCCGATGAGGTACGCCACCTGGTCGCCGCCCCATGCTCCGACGGCGCCGCACAGGAAGATCAGCACCAGGATCGGGCTGCCCGTCTGGAGCGATGCCGTGGCCGTCGCGATGATCACGGACTCGCTGGGCACCACCGGGAAGAAGCCGTCGATGAACGACAGCACCAGCACCCCCGGGTAGATCCACAGGGACTCGCTGAGCTCCAGCACGAACTCCTCGACTATCGAGGAGAAGTGCAGGAACCAGTCGACAAAGGAGGCGTCATCCACGGGACCAGTCTCCCAGCCCCCACACGTGAGCGCGATGGGGCATCACCCTGATAGCGGTCCTGCATAAGGCCGATGCGGTGGCGGGGGGGCGGAGTCGCGGCGGCAGTGCCGACGAACGGCGGGCGACCCTGGGCGGTGGCCTGCAGCCGTGGACTAGAGCGTGAGGCGGGCGCGCACCACATCGGCGAGCGCATCGGCGTGCCGCTGGGCGTCCTCGGCGGTGGTCGCCTCGACCATCACGCGCACCAGGCTCTCGGTGCCGGAGGGGCGGAGCAGCACCCGGCCGGAGTCGCCGAGCGCGCTGCGGGCGGCGGCTACGGCCTCCTGGACGACCTCGTCGCTGTAGACGCGCGTGCGGTCGGCGCCGGCAACATTGATGAGCACCTGCGGAAGTGTCGCGATGCTCGCGCACTGGTCGCGCAGCGAATCGCCGGCGGCCACCTGTGCCCCCACCAGGAGCGAGGTCAGGACGCCGTCACCGGTCGTCGCGTAGTCGGCGACGATGATGTGACCGGACTGCTCGCCGCCGAGCGAGAACCCGCCGTCACGCATCGCCTCGAGCACGTAGCGGTCGCCCACTCCGGACTCGACGATGGCGATGCCGGCGGCCTGCATGGCGCGGTGGAGTCCCAGGTTCGACATCAGCGTGGCGACCAAGGTGTCGTGGTAGAGCGCTCCCGAGCGCTGCATCGACAGTGCGAGCAGGCCCATGATCGCATCGCCGTTGACCACGGCGCCGGTGTGATCGACCGCGAGGCAGCGGTCCGCATCCCCGTCGTAGGCGACGCCCAGATCGGCGCCGCGTGCGACGACCGTCTCGCTCAGCCCGTCGAGGTGGGTCGAGCCCACGCCGTCGTTGATGTTGTGGCCGTTCGGCTCCGCGTGCATCACGTGCACGTCGGCGCCTGCGGCCACGAGCGCACGGGGACCCACGATGCTGGCGGCGCCGTGCGCGGCGTCGACAACGATCGACAGTCCGGCGAGCGGCGTGTCGGTGCCGGCGAACGAGCGCGCGGCGGACACCACGTGCTGCACATAGTCCTCGGCAAGGCCGGGGGCCGGAGAGATCGTTCCGACGGCGGCGCCCGTGGGGCGATCCCAGTCGGCGCCGAGTCGGTCCTCGATCGCGACCTCGACCGCATCGTCCAGCTTGTGGCCGCCACGGGAGAAGAACTTGATGCCGTTGTCCGGCATCGGGTTGTGCGACGCGGAGATGACGACGCCGATGTCCGCATCGGTCGACGCGGTCAGGTAGGCGACGCCCGGCGTGGGGAGGACCCCCACGTCGAGCACGTCGACGCCGGCGGACGCCAGGCCCGCGGCCACGGCCGAGGACAGGAACTGACCGGACACGCGAGTGTCCCGGCCCAGCACCGCACGGGGCCGGTGGCCCGCGAACTCGCCTCGTTCGGCGAGAACGAAGGCTGCGGCCACGGCGAGGTCCACGGCCAACTCTGCCGTGATATCACGGTTCGCCAGGCCACGGACCCCGTCCGTGCCGAACAGTCGCGCCATGCGCGGCCGGTTAGCGCTTCGAGTACTGCGGAGCGCGACGGGCCTTCTTGAGACCCGCCTTCTTGCGCTCGACCACGCGGGCGTCGCGGGTGAGGAAGCCGGCCTTCTTGAGAGCGGCGCGGTTGGTGTCCTCGTCGATCTCGTTCAGGGCACGGGCCACGCCGAGGCGCAGCGCGCCGGCCTGACCCGAGGGGCCACCGCCGGTGATGCGGGCGTGGACATCGAACTTGCCGTCGATGTCGAGCAGCGTGAACGGGTCGTTCACGAGCTGCTGGTGGACCTTGTTGGGGAAGTACGTCTCGAGCGAGCGGCCGTTGATCTTCCACTCGCCGGTGCCGGGCACCAGGCGAACGCGGGCGATGGCCTGCTTGCGACGACCCAGACCAGCGCCGGGGGCGATGGTCGAGGATCCCTTGCCGCGCTCGGGCGCGGACTCGGAGGTGTACTCGGTGGGCGTGTCGTTCTCGACAGTCTCAGTCACGTTGATCAGTCCTTGATGCGGGGCGCTACTGCGCCACCTGCGAGATCTCGAACGCCTGCGGCTGCTGCGCGGCGTGGGGGTGCTCGGGGCCTGCATAGACCTTGAGCTTGGACAGCTGGGCACGGCCGAGCTTGGTGTGGGGCAGCATGCCTCGCACCGCGTTCTCGATGACCCGCTGAGGGTTCTTCTCGAGGAGCTCGCCGATCGGCACGGCCGAGAGGCCGCCCGGGAAGCCCGAGTGACGGTAGACCATCTTGTCGGTCGCCTTGGTCCCCGACAGGGACACCTTCTCGGCGTTGATGACGATGACGAAGTCGCCGCCGTCGACGTGGGGGGCAAAGGTCGCCTTGTGCTTGCCGCGGATCAGCGAAGCGGCCTGAGAGGCCAGACGACCGAGAACCACGTCAGCAGCATCGATGACGTACCAGTCGTTGGTCACGTCACCCGGCTTGGGAGAATACGTACGCACTGTGAAGCCTTCTAACTCGTGAACGATGGGCGGAGCTGTGAGCACCGCAAGGGTTCGGTCGGCGGGTCCGGCGGAGGCGAGTGGGAAACACCATTCCACGTGGAACGCACAACGACAGGCAAGTCTACCGGGACGCGTGCGACATGGTCAATTCCGGGCGCCCAGGGCGGCCGATGCGACCCGGGGATCCGGGCCTCGTCGTCGCCCGATCAAGGGTTGCGCCGGGCGCGCGTGGCGAGCGCCCGAGCGGCCAGCTGCTCGTCCGGCGGGTAGGTGACCTCCTCGAGAGTGAGGCCGTGCGCCGGCGCCACGGCGACCGCCCCGGACCGCCCGCCTGTCGCCGCCACTCGTGCCAGCCATGAGAGGTCGCGGTGCCCCTCCCCCACGTCCAACAGCGCTCCCACCAGGGAGCGCACCATCGAGTGACAGAACGCATCGGCCCGCACGGTGGCCACCACCAGTCCCGCGTCGGGTCCGGTGGGGATGCGTTCCCAGGACAGCTCGGTGAGGTCCCGGACCGTCGTCGCGCCGTGACGGGGGCGGCAGAACGGGGCGAAGTCCCGCAATCCCACCAGCGTCGCAGCGGCCTCGTTGAGCGCGTCGACGTCGAGAGCGCGGTCGTGCCACAGGACGTGCCTGCGCGTCAGCGGGTCGCGGAGCGAGACCTCGTCGCACACGCGGTAGGCGTACCGCCGCTCCATCGCGGAGAAGCGAGCGTCGAAGCTCGCCGGCACCACGGTGGCCCGACGGACCGTGATGTCGTCCGCGGTGACGCCATCGAGCCGGTGACGCATGCCCTGCTCCAGGGTGCGGCGCGAATGCCCCGCCATCCTCGCCCATGACGCGACGGGAACGTCGACGTGGGCGACCTGACCGCGCGCGTGGACCCCGGCGTCGGTGCGTCCGGCGACCGTGGTCCGCACGGCGACGGAGCCGCCATCGTCGTCTCGGACGATGCGCGCCAGCGCGCTCTCCAGGTCTCCTTGGATCGTGCGCAGTCCCGGCTGGACGGCCCAGCCCAAGAAGTCGGTGCCGTCGTAAGACAGGTCGAGGCGGACCCTCACGACCTCACTGGAATCCAGCCTGGTCATGAGAGCCCGCCTCGTACGTGCGCGTTCACGCGAGCTCTCGCCCGCGCATCGGCGGTGCTACTTGTCGTCGGCCTTGGTGGCAGAAGAATCGTCAGCGCCCTCGGCGGGGGCCTCGGCGTTCTCTGCCTCGACCTCCTCGGGCTTGACCTCGGGCTCGGACGCGGGGGCGTCCGTCGAAGCGGCGTCGGCCTTGGCGGCCTTGCCGGACTTCGCCTGAGGAGCGGCCTTCTTGGTCGCCTTCTCGGCTTCCTTCTTCACGGCCTTCTTGGCAGGTGCACCGAACTCGACGAGCTCGATGACAGCCATGGGCGCGTTGTCACCCTTGCGGGTGCCGACCTTCGTGATGCGGGTGTAGCCGCCGTCGCGCTCGGCGAAGCCGGGGCCGATCTCGGTGAAGAGCGTGTGGACCACGCTCTTGTCCGAGAGCAGCCCGAGCACCTTGCGGCGCGAGGCGAGGTCGCCACGCTTCGCGAAGGTGACGAGACGCTCGGCGTACGGGCGCAGGCGCTTGGCCTTGGTGGCGGTGGTCGTGATGCGGCCGTGCTCGAAGAGGCTCTGCGCCAGGTTCGCCAGGATGTGGCGCTCGTGGGCAGGACCGCCGCCGAGGCGCGCTCCCTTAGTGGGGGTAGGCATGATGCGTGGTTCTCCTTGTTACTCTTCGCTGCCCGAGAAGTACACGCCCGCTGAGGAGCCGTCGTACTCGGTGCCGCCGTCCTTGAGGGAGAAGCCCAGCTCGGCGAGCTTCTCCTTGACCTCGGTGATCGACTTCTGCCCGAAGTTGCGGATGTCCATCAGGTCCGCTTCCGAGCGGGCGGTGAGCTCGCCCACGGTGTGGATGCCCTCGCGCTTGAGGCAGTTGTACGACCGCTGCGTGAGGTTCAGCTCCTCGATGGGCTGGTTGTAGTCCTCCTCGAGCGACTCGTCGGTGTCCGACGGGCCGATCTCGATGCCCTCGGCGGCCTCGTTGAGGCCCTTCGCGAGCGAGAACAGCTCGACCAGGGTCGACCCTGCCGACGCGAGCGCGTCACGAGCAGAGATCGACGACTTGGTCTCGACGTCGATGATCAGCTCGTCGAAGTCGGTGCGCTGGGCCACACGAGTGGCCTCGACCTTGTAGGTGACCTTGAGCACTGGCGAGTAGATCGAGTCGACCGGGATCTGGCCGATCTCGGCGTCATAGCTCTTGTTCATCGACGAGGGAACGTAGCCGCGACCGCGCTCCACCGTGAGCTCGACCTCGAACTTCGCCTTCGAGTTCAGCGTCGCGATGTGCAGGTCCGGGTTGTGGACCTCCACACCTGCCGGCGGTGCGATGTCCGCCGCGGTCACGGCGCCAGCGCCGGACTTGCGGAGGTACATCACGACGGGCTCGTCGTGCTCGGAGGAGACGACCAGGTTCTTGAGGTTCAGCATGATCTCGGTCACGTCCTCCTTCACGCCCTCGATGGTCGTGAACTCGTGGAGGACGCCCTCGAAGCGCACCGACGTGATGGCCGCGCCAGGGATCGACGACAGCAGGGTGCGGCGGAGCGAGTTGCCGAGCGTGTAGCCGAAGCCAGGCTCGAGCGGCTTGAGGGAGAACTGCGAACGGTTGTCCGAGATGACCTTCTCGGTCAGGGTGGGACGCTGTGCAATGAGCACTGTTCATTTCCTTTCCGAGCACCCGCTATTTGATGCTCGCAAGATCCGGCGGAGTTCGGTCCCGCCGGGGTCACGGTTCTTCAGTTGACCGTCCTGCCCCCGGCGCCAAAGCGAGCGCCGGGGAGGACGTGGGGCGTCAGGATGACGCCAACGTTCGCTAGTTGCGGCGACGCTTGGGCGGGCGGCAGCCGTTGTGCGCCTGCGGGGTCACGTCCTTGATGGACGTCACCTCGAGGCCAGCTGCGGTGAGCGAACGAATCGCGGTGTCGCGACCCGAGCCCGGTCCCTTGACGAACACGTCGACCTTGCTCATGCCGGCGTCCTGCGCGCGGCGTGCGGCTGCCTCGGCGGCCATCTGCGCGGCGTAGGGAGTCGACTTGCGAGAGCCCTTGAAGCCCACCTGACCAGACGACGACCACGACACCACGGCACCCGAGGGGTCCGTGATCGAGATGATCGTGTTGTTGAAGGTGGACTTGATGTGCGCCTGGCCGTGCGCGACGGTCTTCTTGATCTTCTTGCGCGGCTTGCGGGTAGGTGCTGCCATGGCTTACTTCTTCTTTCCGGCGACGGTCTTCTTGGGGCCCTTGCGCGTGCGGGCATTGGTCTTCGTGCGCTGACCACGGACGGGCATGCCACGACGGTGGCGCAGTCCCTGGTAGTTGCCGATTTCGACCTTGCGGCGGATGTCGCCCTGCACCTCGCGGCGCAGGTCGCCCTCCACCTGGAAGTTGGCCTCGATGAAGTCGCGGATCGCGACCAGCTCGGTGTCCGACGCGTCCTTGACGCGCAGGTCCGCGCTGATGCCGGTGGCGGCGAGAATCTGCGCCGCACGAGTGCGGCCGATTCCGTAGATATAGGTGAGCGCGATCTCCATGCGCTTGTCGCGCGGGAGATCGACACCAACGATGCGTGCCATATGTCTGTTGCTACTCCTCAGTAGTCGGAGGTCTGACGCTCAAGCTTCCCGCGGGTGATGGTGCGGGCCACGGCCTCCGAGCCGTGGGCTACCTCTCGGTTGCCTGAACGTGTCTTGCGGGTGTGTCTAACCCTGACGCTGCTTGTGGCGCAGGTTCTCGCAGATGACCATGACTCGGCCGTTACGGCGGATGACCTTGCACTTCTCGCAGATCGGCTTGACGCTGGGCTTAACCTTCATTTTTCTTTCCTTCGCCGTCGGCGCTGATGACGCAGGTGCGCGCCGGCGACGACTTACTTGTAGCGGTAGACGATACGGCCGCGGGACAGGTCGTAAGGGCTCAACTCGACGACTACGCGGTCCTCGGGGAGGATCCGGATGTAGTGCTGTCGCATCTTGCCTGAGATGTGTGCGAGGACGAGATGACCATTGGTCAGCTCCACTCGGAAGGAGGCATTGGGAAGTGCCTCCACGACCGAGCCCTCGACCTCGATGACGCCGTCTTTCTTGGCCATGGACTCCACTCACATTGGTTGACGGTTATCCGGGCGCGCGAAAACGCCCGACGCACCACTATACGGGAGTTCTGAGCGCTTCTCAACCGCGCCTGCGGGGCCGCCATGGCCGCGCGCGCGGGAGGGCTCAGCGGAAGCTGTTGCGAAGCCGCTGGACCGCGGATCCGGAGATCTGCGGGTTGCGGTGGTCTGCGAGGTTGCGGATCACCGAGGACGGCGTCTTGGGGTTGCCGATCAGGGCCTCGAGAACCTCGATCGAGTGATCGTGGCCCAGCGAGATGAGGGCGCCGACCGGGCAGTCGCCGCGCGTCGCGACTGCGGCACGCACCGTCGGCTCGCGGTGGACGGCGAGGCGCAGCAGATCGGGGCCGGTGACCTCGGGATCGAGCGCCTTGACGACGTCCTCTGAGGCTCCGCGCGTAGACGAGATGCTCACACCCGCTCCTTTTCCGTCGCGATCGCCGGGCCCGGCCCGGCGAGCCCTACCGCTACGGAGGGCTGTGGACATCTTAGGGCGCACCTGCCGCCGCCGCGATGTCATGTGAAGAACACGACAAAGTGGACGCGCACCGGCCCTTGCGCGCCGCTACTGGACCGCGGGTGGATGGGGCGCCGCCGGACCGTCCACGCCCCTGTCGGGGGATGTGGCAGGGGGCGACGACTGCACGACCGGCTTGGGCGCGTAGAACGTCGGTGCGCGGTGTCGGCTGAGCCCCGGGCGAGCGCTCGGAGGGCGAGGTTCCGCTCCGTCTCGCAGCTCAAGCGGGACGTCACCGGTGGCGACGCCCTCCGACACCGGGGGTCTCTCGGGGTCGGTCAACGCGCGCAGCGCCACGCGGCGCACCTCCTGACGGCGGTGCCCGCACAGCCTCAGGAGGGTCTCCCGCGGGGTCGCAGGGTTGCGCGCCACCGCCTTCAGCACCCCGGGGTCGCGATCGCGCGCGAGATTGTCAAGGATTGCGGCCCTCGCACGACCGTTCGAGGCCGCCGCCGCTCTCACGGCGGGCCGCGCATCGTGCGCGAGCGAGGCGAGCACCCCCATGGGGCAGTCCGGTCGTCGTGCCAGAGCCTCGCGGACTGCGGGATCGCGGTGATGGGCCAGCTCGAGGAATCGCGGCCCGGCAAGGTCGGCGCCGGAGGCCTCATGCCAGGCGGGCGAGCCCTCCCGGGACGTCGCGTCCCGGACGCCGCCGATCCCGGAGGCTGCCATGAGGGCGCGCGACCAGGAGCCGTCGTCGCGTGAACCGTGGCTCATTGTCCGCCCCTATGCCGATCACCCCAAGTCGGACCGACGCTACGGCGTCACAGTGGCCGTCACCTGTCTGCCTGCTTGCGGTCAGGTGAAGGTTGAGGCCGTTCTGCGTGAACGGCGCCGCAGCCGGGGTCACTCCGAGGGCGGGCGGAACCCCCGGACGGGCGCGGTGCGCGTGGCTGGCGGAACCGCGAGGCCGGGCCGCACGGGCAGACCGGTCGCGATGTCGACCACGTCTCCCGATCCGAACCCGACCGCGCGGTCCTGAAGCTCGGGCGCGCTCGACGCGAATTGGGTGCCCGCGGCCGGCGCCGCGCCCTGCGCGCTTCCTGCATCGGCGTCATCGATGCGTCGCACCGCGGCGAGGCGCACCTCGGACTTCCGGTGGAAGGCGAGCCGCTCCACGACCTCGACCGGCGTGGACGGATTCGCCAGCAGGGCCTCGAGGACGGGAACGTGCTTGTCCCCCGCCAGGTGATCCAGGACGGTGCCGGGTGCGGTCGGGTTCGCTGCGAGCGCAGTGCGCACCTCGGTCGAGCGATCATGCGCGAAGGACACCATCTGGCCGAGCGCGAGATCACGCCTGGCGGCCAGGACCTCGCGCACCACCGCGTTGCGACTGAGCGAGAGCGCGGCGACCTGCTCGCGCGGCAGACTGGGGGCACCCGCGAGCTCGACCTCTTCGGAGGCTCCCGGTGCGTAGTTGAATCCACGTGCCACGTCAGCGTCCTTCACCCATGACGGGCCGGAACGGCCTGTCCTGACCACCACGGTAGGCAGGCGATGTTGCCCCTGCACGGCCCCCGAGTAACACTTGCGTTTCGTGGGGTGGACTGCGTCACATCCGGGTGAGGCGTCCGTCAGACGAGCGGCGCCGGCTCAATGCCGAACGGAGCGAGGCCCGCACGCCCACCGTCGCTGGCGGTGAGCACCCAGATGCCGCCGTCGTGCACGGCGATCGAGTGCTCCCAGTGCGCACCGCGGGAGCCATCGGCCGAGACGACGGTCCAGTCGTCCTCCAGCACCGTCGAGTCCGACGTCCCCTGGACGAGCATCGGCTCGATCGCCACGCACAGTCCCGGCTTCACGCGCGCCGCCCGGCCGCGGGTGCGGTAGTTCATCACATCGGGAGCCTGGTGCATCGCGGTGCCGATGCCGTGCCCCACGTAGCCGAGCAGCGGATGCAGACCCGCATCGACGGTGACGCCCTCGATGGCGGCCGCGACCTCATCGAGCCGTGACGCCGTGGCCAGCGCCGCGATGCCAGCCCACAGCGATCGGCGCGTGTGCTCCACGAGCTGGACGTCCGCATCTGATCGGGGATCACCGACGATGAACGTAAGCGCCGAGTCGCCGTGCCATCCGTCGACGATCGCGCCGCAGTCGACCGACACCACATCGCCGTCCATGATGATCCGGTCACCAGGGATGCCGTGGACGACCTCGTCGTTGACGGAGACGCAGGCGGTGGCCGGGAACCCGTGGTACCCGAGGAAGTTCGAGGTGGCGCCCGCATCGGCGATGACCGCCGCGGCGGCGCTCTCGATGTCGCGAGTCTTCACACCCGGCGATGCTGCGGATCGCGCGGCCGCCAGAGCGCGTTCGACGATCACGCCCGCCTGGGCCATGACCCGCATCTGATCGCGGGTCTTGTACTCGATGCGGTCGCGCACGCGTCAGCGGTCGTCGACGGCCGCGAGGATCGCCTCGGTCACCGCGTCGATCTCGCGCATGCCATCGACCTGCACCAGCAGGCCGCGGCCGTCGTAGTACGCGGCGACCGGAGCGGTCTGCTTCGCGTACACCTCGAGGCGCTTGCGGATCACGGGCTCGGTGTCGTCCGAGCGCCCCTCGATCTCCGCGCGCTTGAGCAGGCGCTCCGTGACAGCGTCGCGGTCGACGGTGATCTCGATGGCGACGTCGAGCTTCACGTCGAGGTCGGACAGCATCGTGTCGAGCTCGACGGCCTGATCCGGGTTGCGGGGGTACCCGTCGAGCAGGAAGCCGTCGGCGACGTCGTCCTGCGCCAGGCGGTCGCGCACCATGGCATTGGTGACCTCGTCGGGAACGAGGGCGCCGGCCGACATGTACTCCTGGGCGCGCCGGCCCAGCTCGGTGTTGCCCTGCACGTTCGCACGGAAGATGTCGCCGGTCGAGATCGCGGGGACGCCCCACCGCTCTGCGAGTCGGGTGGCCTGGGTGCCCTTGCCCGCTCCGGGCGGGCCGAGGAGGACGGTGCGCATTACTTGAGGAACCCTTCATAGTGGCGCTGCTCCAGCTGAGACTGGATGCGCTTGACGGTGTCGAGACCCACGCCCACGAGGATCAGAATCGACGCTCCGCCGAACGGGATCGACGTGCTGAGACCCAGGAACACGAACGTGATCGTGGGCACCAGGGCGACGGCCGCGAGGTACAGCGAGCCCGCAGCGGTGATACGGGACAGCACGTAGGAGAGGAAATCGGCCGTGGGCTGACCCGGACGGATGCCTGGGATGAACCCGCCGTACTTCTTCATGTTGTCTGCCACGTCGTTCGGGTTGAACGTGATCGCGGTGTAGAAGTACGCGAAGAAGATGATCAGCACGATGTACAGCGCGATGTTCAGGGGCGCCGCCGGATCGGCCACGTTGTCGCGCAGCCAGATGATCACGTCGTTCGGATCGTTGCCTGCGAACTGGCTGATCACCTGCGGCAGCATCAGCAGCGACGACGCGAAGATCACGGGGATGATGCCCGCCATGTTGATCTTGATCGGGATGTACGTCGACGATCCGCCGAGCATGCGGCGACCCACCATGCGCTTGGCGTACTGGACGGGGATGCGACGCTGCGACTGCTCGACGAAGACGACGGCGGCGATCACGACCATGACCACGATGCCGACGATGATCGAGTTCTGCAGGCCGTTCGACGAGTTCCAGATGGCGGAGCCGACGCCGGGGAACGACGCGGCGATCGAGGTGAAGATCAGCAGCGACATGCCGTTGCCCACGCCGCGCTCGGTGATGCGCTCGCCGAGCCACATGATCAGCACGGTGCCGGTGGTCATGGTGAGCACCATGATGGCGATCGTGTACCAGGAGTCGTCCGGGATGATCGGCACGGCGCAGCCCGGGAAGAAGATGTCGTTGCGCGCCATCGTGATGTACGAGGCGGACTGCAGGAGCGCGAAGCCCACGGTGATGTACCGCGTGTACTGGGTGAGCTTGGCCTGCCCCTCCTGGCCCTCCTTGTTGAGGGCCTCGAAGCGCGGAATCAGCACGCGCAGCAGCTGGACCATGATCGATGCCGTGATGTACGGCATGATGCCCAGCGCGAAGACGGAGAGTTGAAGGAGCGCACCACCGGAGAAGAGGTTCAGCACCTCGAACGCGGAGTTGGTGGTGGTCTGACCGGCACACAACTGCACGTTGGCGTAGTCGATGCCGGGGGTCGGGATCGCAACGCCCAACCGGTAGATCGCGAGGATGCCCAGCGTGAAGAGCAGCTTCTTCCGCAGATCAGGCGTACGAAACGCGCTCAGGAAGCCACTCAGCATTGATGTTCCTCCACTTGTGTGCCGCCGAGTCGGCAGCAAACGGATACGGCGGCAGATAGTCGGAGCGGGCCGCACGTGACGTGCGGCCCGCCCACGACTCTAGCCTTCGTTGACCGAACCGCCGGCCGCCTCGATCTTGGTCTTCGCGGACTGCGAAACCTTGTCCGCGTCCACGATCTCGACCTTGACGGAGATGTCGCCGTCGCCCAGCACCTTGACGAGCTGGTTCTTGCGGACCGCACCCTTGTCGACGAGGTCGACCTTGGTGACCTTCCCGCCCTTCGGGAACAGCTCCGCGATCTGGGACACGTTCACGACCTGGTACTCGGTGCGGAACGGGTTCTTGAAGCCGGGCAGCTTGGGGATGCGCATGTGGATCGGCGTCTGGCCGCCCTCGAAGCGCTCGGGCACCTGGTAGCGCGCGCCCGTTCCCTTGGTGCCTCGACCTGCGGTCTTGCCCTTGCGGCCACCTTCACCACGACCTACGCGGATCTTGCGCTGGTGAGCGCCGTCCGCGGGACGCAGGTGGTGCATCTTCAGGGTGCTGACCTTCGGTCCAGTCTCCTGGTCCTCGGCCGCCGCAGCCTTCTTGGCAGCCGGCTTCTTCGCAGCGGTCGTCGAGGACGACGACTTCGCTGCCGGAGCCTTCTTCGCGGCCGATGCGCTCGCTGAGTCAGCCGCAGCCGACTCCGACTTCGCAGCGGTCTTCTTCGCGGCAGGCTTCTTCGCAGGAGCCTTGTCAGCGTCGGCCTTCTTCGCAGGAGCCTTCTTGGCAGCCGGCTTCTTCGCAGCGGTCGTCGAGGACGACGCTGCAGCGGTTGCCTTCTTGGCTGCCGGCTTCTTCGCGGGCTTGTCGGCCTTCTCGGCCGCGGCCTTCTTCTCGTCAGCCATCACTCCACCTCCTCGACGGCGACCAGGTGGTCGACCGCCTTGACCATCCCGCGAATCTCGGGACGGTCCTCCTTCACGACGATGTCGCCGATGCGCTTGAGGCCCAGCGAGCGAATGGTCTCGCGGTGCTGAGGCTTCGTGCCGATCGTCGACTTGATCTGCTGCACCTTCAGGCGGGCCATCACTTCACCCCCGCAGCCTGTGCGCGGAGCATCGCGGCCGGGGCCACGTCCTCCACGGACTTGCCGCGACGAGCGGCCACAGCCTCGGGCAGCTCGAGCGCCTTGAGCGCGGCCACCGTGGCGTGCACGATGTTGATCGCGTTGGAGGAGCCGAGCGACTTCGACAGGATGTCGTGAACGCCGGCGCACTCGAGCACGGCGCGCACGGGTCCACCCGCGATCACACCGGTACCCGGCGCGGCCGGACGGAGGAACACGACGCCCGCGGCGGCCTCACCCTGCACGACGTGCGGGATGGTGCCCTGGATGCGGGGGACGCGGAAGAAGTTGCGCTTCGCCTCCTCGACACCCTTGGAGATCGCTGCGGGGACCTCCTTGGCCTTGCCGTAGCCCACGCCCACGTTGCCCTCGCCATCGCCCACGACGACGAGCGCCGTGAAGCCGAAGCGACGGCCGCCCTTGACGACCTTGGACACGCGGTTGATGGTCACCACGCGCTCGATGAACTTGTTGTCAGGCTCGTTGCCGCGGCGATTGTCGCGGCGGTTGTTGTCAGCCATACGAATTCCTTATCTGTGTCCCGGCCTACAGGGCCAGGCCACCCTCTCGAGCGCCCTGGGCGACCGCAGCCACGCGACCGTGGTACCTGTTGCCACCGCGGTCGAACACGACAGTGTCCACTCCGACAGCCTTCGCGCGCTCGGCTACGAGCTCGCCGATCTTGGTTGCTTTCGCGGTCTTGTCGCCGTCCATCGCACGCAGGTCGGCCTCGAGGGTCGACGCGGAGGCGAGCGTCTTGCCCACCGTGTCGTCGACGATCTGGGCGACCATGTGGCGGGAGGAACGGGTCACGACAAGGCGCGGACGCGCGGTCGTGCCCGAGATCTTCTTGCGCAGGCGGAAGTGACGGCGCTTGCGCTGGACCGTCTTCCCCTTGCCTCTGATTGAGATAGCCATGGCTTACTTACCCGTCTTTCCTGCCTTGCGGCGCACCTGCTCGCCCGCGTAACGAACGCCCTTGCCCTTGTAGGGCTCCGGCGGACGAACCTTGCGGATGTTCGCAGCGATCTCGCCGA
The DNA here is from genome assembly GCF_030418295.1 of Demequina muriae. NCBI lineage: Bacteria > Bacillati > Actinomycetota > Actinomycetes > Micrococcales > Demequinaceae > Demequina > Demequina muriae. The sequence goes on along the minus strand of NZ_JAUHQA010000001.1, from coordinate 1,688,248 downwards.
CCTGCTGCTTGTCGATGCCCGCGACTGCGAACTTCGTCGGACCCTCGACGGAGAACGAGATGCCCTCCGGCGGTGCGATGACGACCGGGTGGGAGAAGCCGAGCGCGAACTCGAGGTCGGTGCCCTTGAGCGCGACGCGGTAACCCGTGCCGACGATCTCGAGCTTCTTCTCGTAACCGTTGGTGACGCCCTCGACCATGTTGGCGATGAGCGTGCGCGTGAGCCCGTGGAGGGACTTGGAGATGCGCTCGTCGTTCGGGCGCTTCACCTCAATACCCTCATCACCCTGCTGCACGGTGATGGGCTGGGCGACACTGTGGGACAAGGTGCCCTTGGGGCCCTTGACCGTGACGAGTGCGCCGTCGATGGTGATGTCCACTCCGGAAGGAACCGGAACGGGGTACTTGCCGATACGTGACATTGTCTCGCTCCTTCCTTACCAGACGAACGCGACGACCTCGCCGCCGACGCCCTTCTTTTCGGCCTCGCGGTCGGTCAGCAGACCCGAGGAGGTGGACAGAATGGCCACGCCCAGGCCGCCGAGAACCTTCGGCAGGTTGGTCGACTTCGCGTAGACGCGGAGGCCGGGCTTGGACACACGACGCACACCGGCGAGCGAACGCTCACGGTGCGGGCCGTACTTGAGGGTCAGGGTGAGGGTCTTGCCCACCTCGGCATCGGTCGTCTCCGAGCCGGAGATGTACCCCTCGGACTCCAAGATCGTGGCGATGTTCGCCTTGAGCTTGGAGTGCGGCATCGCCACGGTCTCGTGGTACGCCGAATTCGCATTGCGCAGACGCGTGAGCATGTCTGCGATGGGATCAGTCATCGTCATGAGTATCGAACTCTTCCTCGCCGTGGTTTCCCCCGTGGGGGGACCTGCGGCGTCGTGGATTTACCAGCTGCTCTTGGTGATGCCGGGAAGCTCACCTGCGTGAGCCATCTCCCGGAAGCACACGCGGCAGAGGCCGAACTTGCGGTACACCGAGTGCGGACGTCCGCACTTCTGGCACCGGGTGTAGGCGCGGACGGCAAACTTCTGCTTGCCGGCGGCCTTGTTCTTCAGCGCAGTCTTGGCCATGTCTTACTTCTCCTTGAAAGGGAAGCCCAGCTGCTTGAGCAGCGAGCGGCCCTCGTCGTCGGCAGACGCGGTCGTGACGATGGTGATGTCCATGCCCCGCACCCGGTCGATCCGGTCCTGGTCGATCTCGTGGAACATCGACTGCTCGTTCAGTCCGAACGTGTAGTTGCCGTTCCCGTCGAACTGCTGGGGGCTGAGGCCGCGGAAGTCGCGGATGCGCGGGAGCGCAAGCGACAGCAGACGGTCCAGGAACTCCCACATGCGGTCGCCACGCAGCGTCACGTGGGCGCCGATGGGCTGGCCCTCACGAAGCTTGAACTGCGCGATCGACTTGCGGGCCTTCGTGACCTGGGGCTTCTGCCCGGTGATGGCCGTCAGGTCCGCGATCGCGCCCTCCATGAGCTTGGAGTCCTTAGCCGCGTCTCCGACACCCATGTTCACGACGACCTTGGTGAGGCCGGCGACCTGGTTGACGTTCTCGTGGCCGAACTCCTCCTGGAGCTTGGCGATGATCTCGCTGCGGTACTTCTGCTTGAGCCGCGGCTGAGCCGTTGCGGTGCTCATTCGACGTCCTTACCCGAGCGCTTGGCGACGCGCACACGCTTGATGCGAGTGCGGCCGTCACGCTCGACCTCCTCCGTGCGGTACCCCACACGGGTGCCCTTCTTGGTCTCCGGGTCCACGAGCATGACGTTCGAGATGTGCAGCGACGCCTCGGTGGTCACGATGCCGCCGGACTGATTGTCCCGACGGGTTCCCGGCTTGATGTGCTTGGTGACACGCTGGACGCCCTCGACGATGATCCGATCATTCTCGGTGTTCACCTCGAGCACGCGGCCCTGCTGGCCGCGGTCGCGCCCGGCGATGACGACCACGAGGTCGCCCTTCTTGATCTTCGCCATCAGATGACCTCCGGTGCGAGCGAGATGATCTTCATGAACTTCTTGTCGCGCAGCTCGCGGCCCACGGGCCCGAAGATGCGCGTGCCGCGCGGTTCCGCGGTCTCGCCCTTCAGGATCACGGCCGCGTTCTCGTCGAACTTGATGTACGAGCCGTCGACGCGTCGGCGCTCCTTGGCGGTGCGCACGACGACAGCCTTGACGACCTCGCCCTTCTTCACGTTGCCACCCGGGATCGCGTCCTTGACAGTGGCGACAATCGTGTCGCCGATGCCGGCGTAGCGGCGCTTGGAGCCCCCGAGCACGCGGATGACAAGGATCTCCTTGGCGCCCGTGTTGTCGGCGACTCTGAGCCGCGACTCCTGCTGAATCATGTGTCTCTCCTGTCGTCTGGTTCTCGCCGGGCTTTGCCGGGCGAGCCTGGTCGAACGTTAGTTACTTGGCCTTCTCGACAATCTCGACCAGACGCCACCGCTTGGAAGCGGACAGCGGCCTGGTCTCCATGACGACCACGAGGTCGCCGATGCCGGCGGTGTTGAGCTCGTCGTGCGCCTTGATGGTGCTGTTGCGGCGCAGAACCTTGCCGTAGAGGGGGTGCTTGACGCGGTCCTCCACCGACACGGTGATCGTCTTGTCCATCTTGTCGCTGACGACGTAGCCGCGGCGCGTCTTGCGATACGCGCGGTGCTCGGCCGTGGCCGTCGCGTTCTTGTTGGTCGACATAGTCGTCATTCCTTACTCGGCCGACGCCGACGGCGCCGTCCGGATGCCGAGCTCGCGCTCGCGCAGGATCGTGTAGATGCGGGCGATGTCTCGCTTGACCGCCTTGAGGCGACCATGGTTCTCGAGCTGGCCCGTCGCCGACTGGAAGCGCAGGTTGAACAGCTCTTCCTTGGCCTTCTTGAGCTCCTCGGCGAGGCTCTCGTTCTCCATGGCGTCCAGTTCGGTCGGCATGAGGGACTTGGTACCGATAGCCATCAGATGTCACCACCCTCACGGGTTACGAAGCGGGTCTTCATGGGCAGCTTGTGCTGGGCACGACGCAGCGCCTCGCGGGCGAGGCTCTCGTCGACGCCGGCAAGCTCGAACAGCACGCGTCCGGGCTTGACGTTGGCGACCCACCACTCGGGCGAACCCTTACCGGAGCCCATGCGGACCTCGGCAGGCTTCTTCGTCAGCGGGCGGTCGGGGTAGATGTTGATCCACACCTTTCCACCACGCTTGATGTGACGGGTCATCGCGATACGAGCGGCCTCGATCTGACGGTTCGTGACGTAGGCGGGCTCGAGAGCCTGAATGCCGTAGTCGCCGAACGAGACCTCGGTGCCGCCCTTGGCAGCGCCCGAGCGACCCGGGTGGTGCTGCTTGCGGTGCTTGACACGACGGGGAATCAGCATGTCTTAGCCTTCCTTCCCTGCATCGGCCTTGGGGGCCTCAGCAGCGGCAGGCGCGTCAGCCTTGGGGGCGTCGGCGGACTGACGGGGGGGACCGTCACGACGGGGACCGCGCGCATCGCGGCCACGGCCGCGCTGCGGACGAGGAGCCTTCGCCTGCTCGGCGGCCCACTCCTTCTCCGTCATGTCGCCCTTGTAGATCCACACCTTCACGCCGATCTGGCCGAACGTGGTGCGGGCCTCGAAGAAGCCATAGTCGATGTTCGCGCGCAGCGTGTGCAGCGGCACACGGCCCTCGCGGTAGAACTCGGAACGCGACATCTCCGCGCCGCCGAGGCGACCGGAGCACTGGACACGGATGCCCTTGGCGCCGGCACGCAGCGACGACTGGATGCCCTTGCGCATGGCACGGCGGAACGCGACTCGAGAGGTGAGCTGCTCGGCGATGCCCTGGGCCACCAGCTGAGCGTCCATCTCGGCGTTCTTCACCTCGAGGATGTTGAGCTGGACCTGCTTGCCCGTCAGCTTCTCGAGGTTGCCGCGAAGCTTGTCTGCCTCCGCGCCGCGACGGCCGATCACGATGCCGGGACGGGCGGTGTGGAGGTCCACACGCACGCGCTCTCGGGTGCGCTCGATCTCGACCTTGGACACGCCCGCGCGCTCGAGTCCCTTGGACATGAGCTTGCGGATCTTGACGTCCTCGTCCACGTAGTCGCGGTAGCGCTCGCCGACCTTGCTCGAGTCGGCGAACCAGCGCGAGCGGTGGTCGGTGGTGATTCCCAGGCGGTAGCCGTGCGGATTGATCTTCTGACCCATTACTTGGCCCCTTCCTTCACGGCACCCTCAGGGGTGGCCACGGTCACGGACATGTGGCTCGTGCGCTTGAGAATGCGGTTCGCACGCCCCTGGGCACGCGGGCGGATGCGCTTCATCGTCGGGCCCTCGTCGACCGTGATCGCGGTGATCACGAGCTCAGACTCGTCGAAACGCTCACCAGCAGCCTCTGCCTTGACGCGTGCGTTGGCCACGGCCGAGGCGACGAGCTTGCGCACGTCCTCGGCGACAGCCTGCGGCTGGAACTTGAGCGTGGAGATCGCCTCAACGGCGTTCTTGCCACGCACCAGGTCCACGACACGGCGAGCCTTCTGGGCGGTCACGCGAACGTATCGCGTCTGCGCCTTGGCTTCCATCTCTACTCCTCTTACCTACGCTCGGGCGCCGCGTTAGCGGCGGCCCTTGCGGTCGTCCTTCACGTGGCCCCTGAACGTGCGCGTGGGAGCGAACTCGCCGAGCTTGTGCCCGACCATCGCCTCAGTCACGAAGACGGGAACGTGCTTGCGCCCGTCGTGCACGGCAAAGGTGTGTCCCAGGAAATCCGGGGTGATCACGCTGCGGCGCGACCAGGTCTTGATGACGTTCTTCGTTCCCGCCTCGTTCTGGGCGTCCACCTTCTTCTGCAGGTGGTCGTCGACGAAGGGGCCCTTCTTCAGACTGCGTGGCATAAGTCAGGCTCCTTAACGCTTGTTCTTGCCAGTACGACGGCGGCGGACGATGAGCTTGTCGGACTCCTTGCCCGGGGTGCGCGTGCGCCCCTCGGGCTTGCCCCACGGCGAGACCGGGTGACGTCCACCCGAGGTCTTGCCCTCACCGCCACCATGCGGGTGGTCGACCGGGTTCATGACGACACCGCGGACGGTCGGGCGCTTGCCCTTCCAACGGTTGCGGCCTGCCTTGCCCCAGTTGATGTTGGACTGCTCGGCGTTGCCCACCTCGCCGACGGTCGCGCGGCAGCGCGCGTCGACGTTGCGGATCTCGCCGGAGGGCATGCGCAGCTGCGCGAAGCGGCCCTCCTTGGCAACCAGCTGCACCGACGCGCCCGCAGAGCGAGCGATCTTGGCGCCGCCGCCCGGCTTCAGCTCGATCGCGTGAACGACCGTACCGACCGGGATGTTGCGCAGAGGCAGGTTGTTGCCGGGCTTGATGTCCGCGTCGGCACCGGCCTCGACGGCCGCACCCTGCGAGAGGCGGTCCGGCGCGATGATGTAGCGCTTCTCGCCATCCGCGTAGTGCAGCAGCGCGATGCGTGCCGTGCGGTTGGGGTCGTACTCGATGTGAGCGACCGTCGCGGGAACGCCGTCCTTGTCGTGACGACGGAAGTCGATCACGCGGTAGGCGCGCTTGTGGCCACCACCCTGGTGACGGGTGGTGATGCGACCGGTGTTGTTCCGGCCACCCTTCTTGTGCAGCGGACGCGTCAGCGACTTCTCCGGCTGCGAACGGGTGACCTCGGCGAAGTCGGCAACGGACGAGCCACGACGGCCCGGCGTTGTCGGCTTGTACTTACGAATAGCCATGTCGTTTCCTGTTCCTTGCCTAGCCCACGTGGCCGGAGAAGACGTCGAGTGCGTCGCCCTCGCCCACGGTGACAATCGCGCGCTTGACGTCCTTGCGCTTGCCCATGCCGAAGCGGGTGCGACGCGTCTTGCCCTTGCGGTTGATGGTGTTCACGGACACGACCTTCACGCCGAAGATCTGCTCGACCGCGATCTTGATCTCGGTCTTGTTGGCGCGAGGGTCGACCTCGAACGTGTACTTGCCGTGATCCATGAGCGAGTAGCTCTTCTCCGACACGATGGGTCGGATGAGGATGTCACGGGGGTTCTTGTTGAGAGTGGTCACGTGAGTTCTCCTTACGCCTCGGACTCGGTGGCGACAGCAGTCGCCGACTTGCCCTGGGCCGGGCCCGCGAGGAAGGCCTCGAGGGAGCCCGACGTGAAGACGAGGTCGTCGCTCACGAGCACGTCGTAGGTGTTGAGCTGGTCGACGGCGAGCACGTGAATGCCTGCCGCGTTCCGCAGCGACTTCCACGACACCTCGTCGGCGCGCTCCAGCACGACGAGCGCGCTGCGACCCGAGGTCGCGAGGGAGATCGCCGCGAGAGCGGTCTTGGTGGACGGGGCGTCCCCGGACACGAAGCCGTCCAGCACGTGCACGCGGCCAGCGCGAGCCCGGTCGGACAGGGCGCCGCGCAGAGCAGCAGCCTTCATCTTCTTGGGGGTGCGCTGCGAGTAGTCACGCGGCTGCGGGCCGTGCACGATGCCACCACCAGCGAACTGGGGAGCGCGGATCGAGCCCTGACGGGCGCGGCCGGTGCCCTTCTGCTTGTAAGGCTTGCGACCACCACCCGAGACTTCGCCTCGGGTCTTGGTCGAGTGCGTGCCCTGACGAGCGGCGGCGCGCTGCGCCACGACGACCTGGTGGATCAGCGGGATGTTGGTGACGACGTTGAACACCTCGGCGGGCAGATCGGCAGTGCCGGTCTTCTTGCCTGCGGCGTCGGTGACGTCGACGGTCTGGGTCTCAGCCATGGGGTCACGCACCCTTCGCTGCGGAGCGGATCAGCACGACGCCGCCCTTGGTGCCGGGAACCGCGCCCTTGAGGAGCAGCAGGCCCTTGTCGGCGTCGATGGAGTGGACAGTCAGGTTCTGGACCGTCTTGCGGTCGTTACCCATGCGGCCGGCCATCTTGATGCCGCGGAAGACGCGCGACGGCGTCGATGCGCCACCGATCGATCCGGCCTTGCGGTGGTTGCGGTGAGCACCGTGGGATGCGCCGACGCCGTGGAAGCCGTGACGCTTCATCACACCGGCGGTGCCCTTGCCCTTGGTGGTGCCGGTCACGTCGACCTTCTGGCCCGCTTCGAACACCTCAGCAGTGAGCTCCTGGCCCAGCGAGAAGTCGGCGGCGTCCGCGGTGCGCACCTCGGCCACGTGGCGACGCGGCGTGACGCCGGCAGCCTCGAAGTGGCCCTTGAGGGGTGCGGTGACGCGGCGGGGGTCAACGGTGCCGAACGCCAGCTGGACGGCTTCGTAGCCATCCCGCTCGACGTTGCGCACCTGGGTCACGACGTTGGTGTCGACCTGGACGACGGTCACGGGCACAACACGGCCCTCGTCATCCCACACCTGCGTCATGCCCAGCTTCGTACCAAGCAGCGCACGCGTAGTGCGCTGGGCATTGGAAGTCGTGGTCATGGTGCTTATGTCCTTAACGTTGCTTAGAGCTTGATCTCGATGTTGACGTCCGCAGGCAGGTCGAGTCGCATGAGCGAGTCGACGGCCTTCGGCGTCGGGTCCACGATGTCGATGAGGCGCTTGTGGGTGCGCATCTCGAAGTGCTCGCGGGAGTCCTTGTACTTGTGCGGCGAACGAATCACGCAGAACACGTTCTTCTCCGTCGGAAGCGGCACGGGGCCGACCACCGACGCGCCGGCGCGCGTGACCGTCTCGACGATCTTTCGGGCCGAGGAGTCGATGACCTCGTGGTCATAGCTCTTCAGCCGAATGCGGATCTTCTGTCCCGCCATCGCGTGGTTCTGCCTTTTCTCTCGTACGTCTGTGGTCTCCCACCCCCGACCCCCGCGCTCGGGCGTGTCGCATATCTGCGACGCACTGGCGCGCTTCTCGATCTCTCGAGTCGTCGTGGGTGAGTGTGCGGTCGCCCGCAATGGGCAACCTGAATATTGTGCCAGATTTCGGCGCTCAGCGCCAACCGGGCCGCATCGGCCCTTCCGAGACCCGGGTGGGAAGCCCGCCCGTGCATCGGCCCTGTCACGCCGATGCGGGGCCTGGCGATTGAGCCAGACCCCGCATCGGGCCGTGAAAAGGAACTACTTGGTGATCTTGGTGACGGTGCCTGAACCGACGGTCCGGCCACCCTCACGAATCGCGAAGCCCTGACCCTCTTCGAGGGCGATCGGCTGAATCAGCTCGACCGACATCTCAGTGGTGTCGCCAGGCATGACCATGTCGGTGCCCTCGGGCAGCGTGATCACGCCGGTCACATCCGTGGTGCGGATGTAGAACTGCGGGCGGTAGTTCGTGTAGAAGGGGTTGTGGCGTCCACCCTCATCCTTGTTGAGGATGTAGACCTTGCCCTCGAAGTTGGTGTGCGGGGTGGTGGTGCCGGGGGCAACCACGACCTGGCCGCGCTCGACGTCCTCGCGCTTGGTGCCACGAAGCAGCAGACCACAGTTCTCGCCGGCCCACGCCTCGTCCATCTGCTTGTGGAACATCTCGATACCGGTGACCGTGGTCTTCTGCGGGTCGCGGATGCCGAGGATCTCGACGTCCGAGTTGATCGCGAGCTTGCCGCGCTCCACCTTGCCGGTGACGACGGTGCCACGACCGGTGATCGTGAAGACGTCCTCGATGGGCATCAGGAACGGCTTGTCCATGTCGCGGACGGGCTCGGGGACGTTCTCGTCCACGGCCTCCATGAGGTCCGCAACGGACTTGGCCCACTTCTCGTCGCCCTCGAGCGCCTTGAGCGCCGAGACCTTGACCACGGGAGCGTTGTCGCCGTCGAAGCCCTGCGAGGACAGCAGTTCGCGGACCTCCATCTCGACGAGGTCCAGGATCTCCTCGTCGTCGACCATGTCCGACTTGTTGAGCGCGACGAGCAGGTACGGCACGCCGACCTGCTTCGCGAGCAGCACGTGCTCGCGCGTCTGGGCCATCGGGCCGTCGGTCGCCGCGACCACCAGGATCGCGCCGTCCATCTGGGCGGCACCGGTGATCATGTTCTTGATGTAGTCGGCGTGACCAGGGGCGTCAACGTGCGCGTAGTGGCGCTTCTCGGTCTGGTACTCGATGTGAGCAATGTTGATCGTGATGCCGCGCTCGCGCTCTTCGGGCGCCTTGTCGATGTCCTCGAAAGGCGTGAAGGGGTTGAGGTCGGGGTACTGGTCGTGCAGCACCTTCGAGATCGCGGCAGTCAGCGTCGTCTTGCCGTGGTCGACGTGACCGATGGTTCCGATGTTGACGTGCGGCTTGGTCCGCTCGAACTTGGCCTTAGCCATGAGGGGTTCCTCCTGATTTTTTGAGACTTAGGGTAAAGATGCTAGTCCGTGAGGCCCGGTGAAGGCCATTCGGGGCGTCATCCCTACTGGTCGCTATTGTTGCTGATGTTTTACAACCGGTGGGACTACTCGCCCCGGGTCTTCGCGATGATCTCCTCGGCGACTGCCTTGGGGACCTCCGCGTAGCTGTCGAACGACATCGAATACACCGCTCGGCCCGACGTCTTGGACCGCAGGTCGCCGACGTAGCCGAACATCTCGGACAGCGGCACGAGCGCGTCGATGACCTTGACGCCAGCGGCGTCGGACATCTGACGGATCTGACCGCGGCGCGAGTTGATGTCGCCGATGACCTCGCCCATGTACTCCTCGGGCGTGCGGACCTCAACGGCCATCATCGGCTCGAGCAGAACGGGCTTCGCCAGCCTCGAGGCCTCCTTGAAGGCCATCGAACCGGCAATCTTGAACGCCATCTCCGAGGAGTCGACGTCGTGGTACTGGCCATCGAGCAGCGTGGCGCGCACGCCCACGACCGGGTAGCCGGCCTGGATGCCGAGCTCCATGGCGGCCTGCATGCCGGCGTCGACCGACGGGATGTACTCCCGCGGGATGCGTCCACCGGTCACGGCGTTCTTGAACTCGTACTGGACCTCGGAGTCGGCCTCGAGGGGCTCGAGCGAGATCTGCACCTTCGCGAACTGGCCGGAACCACCGGTCTGCTTCTTGTGGGTGTAGTCGTACTTCGCGACCGTCTTGCGAATCGTCTCGCGGTACGCCACCTGCGGCTTGCCGACGTTGGCGTCGACCTTGAACTCGCGCCTCATGCGATCCACGAGGATGTCGAGGTGAAGCTCGCCCATGCCGCCGATGACGGTCTGGCCGGTCTCGTCGTCCAGGCGGACGCGGAAGGTGGGGTCCTCCTCCGCGAGCTTCTGGATCGCGAGCGACAGCTTCTCCTGGTCACCCTTGGTCTTGGGCTCGATCGCCACGTCGATCACGGGCTCGGGGAAGGTCATCGACTCGAGCACGACCTGGTGCTCCGGGTTGCACAGGGTGTCGCCCGTCGTCGTGTCCTTGAGGCCGATCACCGCGTAGATGTGGCCGGCGTGGATCGTCTCGACAGGGTTCTCCTTGTTGGCGTGCATCTGGAACAGCTTCCCGATGCGCTCCTTCTTGCCCTTGGTCGAGTTGATGATCTGAGCGCCGTTCTCGAGGTGACCCGAGTAGACGCGGACGTACGTGAGGCGACCGAAGAACGGGTGGGAGACCACCTTGAACGCAAGAGCCGCGAACGGCTCCGTCGCGTCGGCGTGGCGCTCGATGATCTTCTCCGGGTCCTTGACGTCGTGGCCCTGGATGGCGGGAACGTCGAGCGGCCCCGGCAGGTAGTCGATGACGGCGTCGAGCATCGGCTGCACGCCACGGTTCTTGAACGCGGAGCCGCACAGCACCGGGTAGATCTCGGAGGCGACCGTCATCTTGCGGATCGCCGCCTTGATCTCCGCGACCGTGATCTCCTCGCCGCCGAGGTACTTCTCGAAGAGCACCTCGTCCGACTCGGCGACGCTCTCAAGGAGGGCCGCACGGTACTCGTCGGCCTTGTCCTTGAGGTCCGCCGGGATCTCGGTGGTCTCGTAGGTGGCGCCCATGGTGACGTCACCCTTCGAGTCGCCGGGCCACACCTTGGCGTTCATCTCGACCAGGTCGACGATGCCGACGAAGTCGTTCTCGGCGCCGATGGGCAGCTGGATGACCAGCGGCTTGGCACCGAGGCGCTTGATGATGGTCTCGACGGTGAAGTAGAAGTCCGCGCCCAGCTTGTCCATCTTGTTGACGAAGCAGATGCGGGGAACGTCGTACTTGTCGGCCTGGCGCCACACAGTCTCGGACTGGGGCTCCACGCCTTCCTTGCCGTCGAAGACCGCGACCGCGCCGTCGAGGACGCGCAGCGAGCGCTCGACCTCGACGGTGAAGTCCACGTGGCCAGGGGTGTCGATGATGTTGATCTGGTTGTCGGCCCAGAAGCACGTGACCGCGGCGGACGTGATGGTGATGCCGCGCTCCTGCTCCTGCTCCATCCAGTCAGTCGTCGAGGCGCCGTCGTGGGTCTCGCCGATCTTGTAGTTGACACCCGTGTAGAACAGGATGCGCTCGGTCGTAGTGGTCTTGCCGGCATCGATGTGAGCCATGATGCCGATGTTGCGGACCTTCGTCAGGTCCGTGAGCACGTCCTGTGCCACGTGGTTCTCCTAGAGTCTTGGGATCCCGTCGAACGAGGCGGCGACTACCAGCGGTAGTGCGCGAACGCCTTGTTCGACTCGGCCATCTTGTGCATGTCCTCGCGACGCTTCACCGCGGCGCCAAGGCCGTTCGATGCGTCGAGGATCTCGTTCATGAGGCGCTCCGTCATGGTCTTCTCGCGACGTGCACGCGAGAAGTCCACCAGCCAGCGGAGGGCGAGCGTGGTCGAACGCACAGGACGCACGTCGACGGGCACCTGATAGGTGGCACCACCGACGCGACGGCTGCGGACCTCGAGCGCCGGGCGGATGTTCTCCAGTGCGCGCTTGAGCACGACCACCGGGTCCTGTCCCGACTTCTCGCCGACGCCCGCGAGGGCGCCATACACGATGGCCTCTGCGGTCGACTTCTTGCCGTCGAGCAGCACCTTGTTGATGAGCTGGGTGACGACGATCGCGCCGTGCACCGGGTCGTTGATGACGGGCCGCTTGGGCGCCGGTCCCTTGCGAGGCATTACTTCTTCTCCCTCTTCGCGCCGTAACGGCTGCGAGCCTGCTGGCGGCCCTTCACGCCCTGCGTGTCGAGCGAGCCGCGAACGATCTTGTAGCGAACACCGGGAAGGTCCTTCACACGGCCGCCGCGCACGAGCACGATCGAGTGCTCCTGCAGGTTGTGGCCCTCACCGGGGATGTAGGCCGTGACCTCGATACCCGTGGACAGGCGCACGCGGGCGACCTTGCGAAGAGCCGAGTTCGGCTTCTTGGGCGTCGTGGTATAGACACGGGTGCACACGCCGCGCCGCTGAGGGCTCGACTTGAGCGCCGGCGTCTTGGTCTTGCTGGCCTTGGGGTGCCGGCCTTTCCTGACCAGCTGCTGAATCGTAGGCACTACATCTCCGTTTGATCGTGTGTTGCTGAAACCTGCGGGGGTCCGACCCCCGCGCCCGGGCGTGTCGCACCTATGGTGAAAAACGCCCGACAGGGCGCGCGTGGGGGCCCGACGTCGCGGGCACGAGTATCTACGATACCCGTGACCCGCGACGTCGTCAAAGCGGGGCAGGCGCGCCCCGCGGCCGACGGGTGCTACTCGCGAGGAAAGTCGAACTCCTCGAGGCGTACTGCCTCGCCGGTTCCCTCGCTGAAGTACTGGCCGTCCCACTCTTCGTAGCCGAAGGTCGGGAACAGATTGGCCTTCGCCTCCTCGGTGGGCTCGACAGTGGCGGTGGCGTAGTTCTGCAGTCCGGTGCCCGCGGGGATGAGCTTTCCGAGGATGACGTTCTCCTTGAGCCCGACCAGGGGGTCGGACTTGCCGGACATCGCCGCCTCGGTGAGCACGCGGGTGGTCTCCTGGAAGGAGGCTGCGGACAGCCACGACTCGGTCGCGAGCGAAGCCTTGGTGATGCCCATGAGCTCGGGACGAGCCGATGCCGGCTTGCCTCCGCTCGTGACGGTCTCACGGTTGGCCTTCTCGAAACGTGCACGCTCGACGAGCTCGCCAGGCAGCAGCGGAGCCTCGCCCGCCTCGAGGACCGTCACGCGGCGGAGCATCTGCCGCACGATGACCTCGATGTGCTTGTCGTGGATCTCCACGCCCTGCGAGCGGTACACGTTCTGGACCTCGTCCACCAGGTGCTTCTGGGTGGCGCGGGGGCCGAGAATGCGCAGCACGTTCTTCGGGTCCACGGCTCCAGCGACGAGCTGCTGACCGACCTCGACGTGCTCGCCGTCCTGCACCAGCAGGCGCGAGCGCTTGGAGACCGGGTACTCGAACGGCTCGTCGCCGTTGTCCGGGGTGACCACCAGGCGGCGCGTGGCCTCCGAGTCGTCGACCTTCAGACGTCCGGGCACTTCGGAGATCGGGGCCTCACCCTTGGGGGTGCGCGCCTCGAAGAGCTCCTGCACACGCGGCAGACCCTGCGTGATGTCATCCGCAGACGCCACACCACCGGTGTGGAACGTGCGCATGGTCAGCTGGGTGCCGGGCTCGCCGATCGACTGGGCGGCGACGATGCCCACCGCCTCGCCGATGTCCACGAGCTCACGGGTGGCGAGCGAACGGCCGTAGCACTTCGCGCACGTGCCCACTGCGGACTCGCACGTCAGCACCGAACGGACCTTGACCTCCTCGATGCCCTCCGCGATCAGCGCATCGATCAGCACGTCGCCGATGTCGGCGCCTGCCGTCCCGATGACGTTGCCCTTGGCGTCGGCCACGTCGGTCGCGAGCGTGCGGGCGAAGACTGAGGTCTCCACGCGCTCGTGCTTGACGACCTCGCCGCCAGCGGTGCGCTCGACGATCGGCATGGACAGACCCCGCTCGGTCCCGCAGTCGCCCTCGCGAACGATGACGTCCTGCGACACGTCGACGAGGCGACGGGTCAGGTAGCCCGAGTCCGCGGTCCGCAGCGCCGTATCCGCGAGGCCCTTACGGGCACCGTGGGTGGCGATGAAGTACTCGAGGACGGACAGTCCCTCGCGGTAGTTCGACTTGATCGGACGCGGGATGATCTCACCCTTGGGGTTCGCCACCAGTCCGCGCATACCGGCGATCTGACGGACCTGCATCCAGTTGCCTCGAGCACCCGAGTCCACCATGGTGTGCACGGTGTTGTACTGCGGGAACGACTCGCGCATGGCACGGTCGACCTCGTTGGTCGCCTGGGTCCAGATCTCGATGAGCTCCTGACGACGCTCGTCGTCCGTGATGAGACCGGTCTCGTACTGGACCTGCACCTTCACGGCCTGAGCCTCGTAGCGGTCCAGGATCTCCTGCTTGTTCTTCGGAGTCGCCACGTCGCCGATGCCGATGGTCACGCCAGAGCGCGTGGCCCAGTGGAATCCGGCCGACTTGAGCGCGTCCAGCGACGCCGCGACCTCCACCTTCTCGTAGCGCTCGGCGAGCTCGTTGACGATGCCGCCGAGGACCTTCTTGTCAACGTTGCGGTTGACGTACGGGAAGGAGATCGGGAGCAGCTCGTTGAACAGCGCGCGACCGAGGGTCGTGGTGAGCGTGAACGGCACACCCGCGACTCGGTCGGACGGCAGCTCGTGGCCGGCCGGCGGCACGGTGTCAGCGTCGACGCGCAGCGAGATCTCTGCGCCGAGCGCAATCTCCCCTGCATCGAACGACATACGCGCCTCGGACGTCGAGGAGAACGCGAGGCCCTCGCCCTTCGAACCCGGCTTGTGGAGCGTCATGTGGTACAGACCGATGATCATGTCCTGCGAGGGCATGGTCACCGGACGACCGTCAGACGGCTTCAGGATGTTGTTGCTCGACAGCATCAGGACGCGGGCCTCCGCCTGCGCCTCGGCGCTCAGCGGAAGGTGCACGGCCATCTGGTCACCATCGAAGTCGGCGTTGAACGCGCCGCAGACGAGCGGGTGCAGGTGGATGGCCTTACCCTCCACCAGCTGAGGCTCGAACGCCTGGATGCCCAGACGGTGCAGCGTCGGTGCGCGGTTCAGCAGCACCGGGTGCTCCGTGATGACCTCTTCGAGCACGTCCCAGACCTCGGAACGGCTGCGCTCGACCATGCGCTTCGCAGACTTGATGTTCTGCGCGTGGTTGAGCTCGACGAGACGCTTCATGACGAATGGCTTGAACAGCTCGAGCGCCATCTGCTTGGGCAGACCGCACTGGTGCAGCTTGAGCTGCGGGCCGACCACGATGACCGAACGGCCCGAGTAGTCGACGCGCTTGCCGAGCAGGTTCTGACGGAACCGGCCCTGCTTGCCCTTCAGCATGTCGGAGATCGACTTCAGCGGCCGGTTGCCCGGTCCGGTGACCGGACGCCCGCGGCGACCGTTGTCGAACAGTGCGTCCACCGCCTCCTGCAGCATGCGCTTCTCGTTGTTCACGATGATCTCGGGTGCACCGAGATCCAGCAGGCGCTTGAGGCGGTTGTTGCGGTTGATGACGCGGCGGTACAGGTCGTTCAGGTCGGAGGTCGCGAAGCGGCCACCGTCCAGCTGCACCATCGGACGCAGGTCCGGCGGAATGACCGGGACGGCGGTGAGCACCATGCCCGAGGGCGAGTTGGTGGTCGTGAGGAACGCGTTGACGACCTTGAGGCGCTTGAGCGCCCGGGTCTTGCGCTGGCCCTTGCCGTTGGCGATGATGTCGCGCAGGTGGAGCGCCTCCGCGTCGAGGTCGAAGGTCTCGAGGCGCTTCTTGATCGCCTCCGCACCCATCGAGCCCTTGAAGTACACGCCGTAGCGGCGCGACAGTTCGCGGTAGAGCAGCTCGTCGCCCTCGAGGTCCTGGACCTTGAGGCTGACGAAGCGGTCGAAGACCGCGTCGAGGCGCTCGATCTCGGCGTCTGCGCGCTTGCGCAGGTTCGCCATCTCGCGCTCCGCGCCGTCCTTCACCTTGCGCTTGGCGTCAGCCTTCGCGCCCTCGGCCTCGAGCTCGCCGAGGTCCTTCTCCAGCTTCTCGGCGCGGTTGTTGATGTCCACGTCGCGCTGGTTGGCGATCTGCTTCTTCTCCGCCTCGATCTCGTTGCGGAGCTTCGGCAGGTCCTCGTGGCGACCGTCCTCGTCCACCTCGGTCACCATGTAGGCGGCGAAGTAGATGACCTTCTCGAGGTCCTTCGGGGCGAGGTCGAGCAGGTACCCGAGGCGTGACGGGACGCCCTTGAAGTACCAGATGTGGGTCACGGGAGCGGCGAGCTCGATGTGGCCCATCCGCTCACGGCGCACACGAGACCGGGTGACCTCGACGCCGCAGCGCTCGCAGACGATGCCGCGGTAGCGCACGCGCTTGTACTTGCCGCAGCCACACTCCCAGTCACGGGTCGGGCCGAAGATCTTCTCGCAGAAGAGTCCGTCCTTCTCCGGCTTCAGCGTGCGGTAGTTGATGGTCTCGGGCTTCTTGACCTCGCCATGGGACCACGTGCGGATGTCTTCCGCCGTGGCCAGACCGATGCGAAGGTCGCTGAACTCATTGACGTCTAGCACAGTCAGTTCCTTTGCTTAGATCTCGTCGACGCTGGAGGCGTCAGGGCGGCTGGAGAGGGAGATGCCGAGCGACTCGGCGGCCTGGTACGCGTCGTCTTCAGACTCGCGCATCTCGACGAGCTGGCCCTCAGAGTTGAGGACCTCGACGTTCAGGCACAGCGACTGCATCTCCTTCATGAGCACCCGGAACGACTCGGGCAGGCCCGGGTCGGGGATGTTCTGGCCCTTGACGATGGCCTCGTACACCTTCACACGGCCCACCACGTCGTCAGACTTGATGGTCAGCAGCTCCTGCAGGGCGTAGGCGGCGCCATAGGCCTCGAGGGCCCAGACCTCCATCTCGCCGAAGCGCTGGCCGCCGAACTGGGCCTTTCCGCCCAGGGGCTGCTGCGTGATCATCGAGTACGGACCCGTGGAACGCGCGTGGATCTTGTCGTCGACAAGGTGGTGGAGCTTCAGGATGTACTTGTAGCCCACCGCCACCGGCTCGGGGAACGGCTCGCCGGAGCGGCCATCGAACAGCCGCGCCTTGCCGTCGTCGTCGACCAGCCGGTCGCCGTCCTTGTTCGGGTTGATGACCGACCGCAGGTTGAGAAGCGTCTTCTCCTCCAGGCCATCGAACACCGGCGTCGCCACCGGGGTGCCCGGCTCGGACTTCTCCGCGCCCTTGGGCAGGTTCTTGGCCCACTCCGCGTCGGTGCCGGTGGCATCCCAGCCGTGCTTCGCCACCCAGCCCGTGTGAGTCTCGAGCACCTGGCCGACGTTCATACGTCCAGGCACGCCGAGCGGGTTGAGGATGATGTCGACAGGCGTGCCGTCCTCGAGGAACGGCATGTCCTCGATCGGCAGGATCGTCGAGATGACGCCCTTGTTGCCGTGACGGCCAGCGAGCTTGTCGCCCTCCTGGATCTTGCGGCGCTGAGCGATGTAGACACGCACGAGCTCGTTGACGCCGGCAGGAAGGTCGTCGCCCTCCTCCTCGGTGAAGACGCGCACGCCGATGACGGTGCCGGACTCGCCGTGAGGGACCTTGAGCGACGTGTCGCGCACCTCGCGCGCCTTCTCGCCGAAGATCGCGCGCAGCAGGCGCTCCTCAGGGGTGAGCTCGGTCTCGCCCTTGGGCGTGACCTTTCCGACCAGGACGTCACCCGCACGCACCTCGGCGCCGATGCGGATGATGCCGCGCTCGTCGAGGTCCGCGAGCACCTCCTCGGAGGCGTTCGGGATGTCGCGCGTGATCTCTTCCGGGCCCAGCTTGGTGTCCCGAGCGTCGACCTCGTGCTCCTCGATGTGGATCGACGACAGCACGTCGTCCTCCACGAGGCGCTGCGACAGGATGATCGCGTCCTCGTAGTTGTGACCCTCCCAGCACATGAAGGCCACCAGCAGGTTGCGGCCGAGCGCGAGCTCGCCGTTGTCCGTCGACGGTCCGTCAGCGATGACCGAGCCCTCGACGAGGACGTCGCCCTCGCTGACGAGCACGCGCTGGTTGTAACTCGTGCCCTGGTTCGAGCGCTCGAACTTGGCGATGCGGTAGGAGCCGGTGGTGGCATCGTCGTTCGCCACCGTGACCAGTCCTGCGCTCACCTCGGTGACCACGCCGGGCTTGGTCGCCACGACCACGTCACCGGCGTCGATCGCCGCACGGCGCTCCATGCCGGTGCCGACGAGCGGCGCCTCGGAACGCACCAGCGGCACGGCCTGGCGCTGCATGTTCGCACCCATGAGCGCGCGGTTCGCGTCGTCGTGCTCGAGGAACGGGATCAGCGCGGTCGCGACCGACACCATCTGGCGCGGCGAGACGTCCATGTAGTCCACGGCGTCGCGCGGCACGAACTCGACCTCGCCACCCTTCGAGCGGACCAGCACGCGCTCCTCGGCGAACGTGTTGTTGTCGCTGAGCTTCGCGTTGGCCTGCGCGATGACGAAGCGGTCCTCGTCGTCGGCGGTGAGGTAGTCGACCTTGTCGGTGACCTTGCCCTTGAGCACCTTGCGGTAGGGGGTCTCGACGAAGCCGAGCGGGTTCACGCGGCCGTAGGTCGCGAGCGCACCGATCAGGCCGATGTTCGGGCCTTCAGGCGTCTCGATGGGGCACATGCGTCCGTAGTGCGACGGGTGAACGTCACGGACCTCCATGCCGGCACGGTCACGGGACAGACCACCGGGGCCAAGCGCCGACAGGCGGCGCTTGTTGGTGAGACCCGCGAGCGGGTTGTTCTGGTCCATGAACTGCGACAGCTGCGAGGTCCCGAAGAACTCGCGGATCGCGGCGACCACAGGGCGCGTGTTGATCAGGGTCTGCGGCGTGATCGCCTCGACGTCCTGAGTCGTCATGCGCTCGCGCACCACCCGCTCCATGCGGGACAGGCCGGTGCGGATCTGGTTCTGGACCAGCTCGCCCACGGCGCGGATGCGGCGGTTGCCGAAGTGGTCGATGTCATCGGTCTCGACCTCGACCTCGTCCACCAGACCCGGGAAGGTCTTCTGGCCCGAGTGCGCGGCAGCGATGTACTTGACGGTCGCGACGATGTCGTCGAGCGTCAGCGTGGACTCGCCCAGCTTCTTGCCGACCTTGAGCTTCTTGTTCAGCTTGAAGCGGCCGACCTTCGCGAGGTCGTAGCGCTTGGGGTTGAAGTAGAAGTTGTCGAGCAGGTTCTGGCCCGCCTCGACCGTGGGCGGCTCGCCCGGTCGCAGCTTGCGGTACAGGTCGACGAGGGCGTCCTCCTGCGAGTGGACGGTGTCCTTCTCGAGGGTCTCGAGGATCGCGGGGTAGTCCTTGAACTCCTCCGCGATGGTCTCGTCGGACATGCCGAGCGCCTTGAGGAACAGGGTGACCGGCTGCTTGCGCTTGCGGTCGACGCGCACGCCGACGGCGTCGCGCTTGTCGATCTCGAACTCGAGCCACGCACCGCGCGAGGGAATGACCTTCGCGGTGAAGATGTCCTTGTCAGACGTCTTGTCGGGGGTGCGCTCGAAGTACACGCCGGGCGATCGCACGAGCTGCGACACGACGACGCGCTCGGTGCCGTTCACGATGAACGTGCCCTTGGGGGTCATGAGCGGGAAGTCGCCCATGAACACGGTCTGCGACTTGATCTCGCCGGTCGTGTTGTTCATGAACTCCGCGGTCACGAAGAGCTGCGCGGCGAAGGTGAAGTCCTTCTCCTTGCACTCCTCGGGGGTGTGCCGGGGCTCCTCGAAGTACGGGTCCGAGAAGCTCAGCGACATCGTCTGGCCGAAGTCCTCGATCGGAGAGATTTCCTCGAAGATCTCCTGCAGTCCCGCGATCTCGGGGACGTCATCGCGTCCCTCGCTCTTCGCAGTCTCCACGCGTCCCTGCCAGGTCGCGTTACCGACGAGCCAGTCGAAGCTCTCGGTCTGGATGCCGAGGAGGTTGGGAACCTCAATCGGCTCGGAGATCTGCGCGAAGGAGATTCGCGGTGATGCGGAACGGTTGGCGATGGCAGTTGCCGAAGGGGTGCGCGAGGCAGCCAAGGGCGGGTCCTTCCCTCTTGATAGCGTGCGTGTCGCGAGTCCTCAGCCACATACTCCACCGGATCCCGGGGCCAAGCCGCGTATCTGCGGAGGCGCGCCGGGTAGGCATATGAGGGCAGGGCGATAGACAGCGCAAAGCAAGAGACTACGCTGTCGTTCCCAATATGTCCAGTCGACTCATCCGCGCCACCCGACACGCCGCAGCGCCACCCGATCGTGACCCGCCCCCGCATCGGCCGCGCATGCGAAAAGCCGGGCCGCCCCGAAGGGCGACCCGGCTTCGCGTGACGGGGGTCGTGCTACTTGAGCTCGACCGTCGCGCCGGCAGCCTCGAGCTGCTCCTTGGCCTTCTCGGCCTCTTCCTTCTTGACGCCCTCGAGGACGGCCTTGGGGGCCTCGTCCACGACAGCCTTGGCCTCACCGAGGCCGAGCGACGTGAGCGCGCGCACCTCCTTGATGACCTGGATCTTCTTGTCGCCGACGGCGGCGAGGATGACGTCGAACTCGGTCTGCTCCTCGACGGCCTCGGCGGCCTCGCCTGCGGGGCCGGCAACGGCCACGGCGGCGGGGGCGGCAGCGGTGACGTCGAAGGTGTCCTCGAACGCCTTCACGAACTCGGACAGCTCGATGAGCGAGAGCTCCTTGAACTGCTCGATGAGCTCCTCGGTGGAGAGCTTAGCCATGATGTCTTCCTTACTGTTGGGTCTGCGTGAGCAGGGGTTTGCTTATACGGGGAACGCGGCGTTACGCCGCGTCTTCCTGCTTGGCACGCAGGGCGTCGACAGCACGCGCCGCCTGAGCGAGCGGTGCCTGGAACAGGTATGCCGCGCCGAAGAGCGTCGCCTTCATGGCGCCCGCTGCCTTGGCGAGCAGGACCTCACGAGACTCGAGGTCTGCGAGCTTGTTGATCTCCTCGGCCGTCAGGACGTTGCCTTCCAGCACGCCGCCCTTGATGACGAGGGAATCGTTCTTCTTTGCGAAATCCTTCAGGCCCTTCGCAGCCTCCACCGGGTCACCGGTGACGAATGCGATGGCCGTGGGACCGACGAAGAGGTCGTTCAGACCCTCGACACCGGCCTCCTTGGCCGCGAGCGCCGTGAGGGTGTTCTTCGCGACACGGTACGTCGCGGCACCGCTGAGCGTGCGGCGCAGCTCTGCGAGCTGCGGGACCGACAGGCCGCGGTACTCGGTGATCACGACAGCGTTGGACTCGCGAAAACGATTCGCGATCTCCTCGACTGCCGCCACCTTGTCTGGCGTCGCCATAGTTGTCCTTCCATAGTGTGACCGTCAGCGCCTCGTGGGAGAGGCGGCCTGCCCGGACAGCAAAAGAGCCCCACCACAGGCGGGGCTCGCAAGCATCGGCCGCACATGCGAAGGGCGGCCGGAGGGCCGCCCGTCGATGCACGCTTCTGCGTGTTCGTCTCACCTGCGCTGGACTCCGCTGACGCGAAGCTTCGGTCGTTCCTGGCGAACCAGGGCCGACAACCGGCGGTCTTGGGCCTTCCAAGAGTACGGGACGGCGCGGGTGGAAGCAAACACACGGCCGATGCGCGGTGCGGGAGCGCCGATGCGCCGGCCGGCTGGGGCCGCCTCAGCGGTCCTGAGAGCGACGGCGTGAGCGACTGCGGGGGGTCGAGCGCAGCAGTCGCCACGCCCCGCGGACGCCGCCCAGCCTCGTGCGGTGGCGCGCCGCGAAGCCGGCCTTGCTGAGGAGCGCCCAGCGTCCGAACACGCGGTCGAGCACCGCCGCCCTCGCATCGGTGTCCTCGCGTGTCCCCCACCGCGAGCCCGAGCTCTCCACCGGGTGAGTGGCGATCACCTGAGGAATCGCACGGCCGGTCAGGCCTGCACGCAGCACGTCCACGATGAAGATGTACTCGTCCCCGAGGTAGTTCTCTGCACCGGCGCCATAGGACTCGTCGAACCACACGTCGTGCTTGCGCGTGCGCTCGACGTCCACGACCATCTCGTAGGTCGCCGCCTTTGCGGAGTTGAACAACGTGAGCGGTTCCTCGTGCTCCGCGAACCGCTTGCGGAGCTGACCGTCGGCACCGACCGCCCGTCCCAGTCCCAGGGCGAGGCCCTGCGCCTCCATCCGGTCCACGACGAGCCGGACGCCGCCCATGTCGATCGTCACGTCGTCGTCGCTGAACAGCACCCACCGGGTCCGTGCGCGGCGCAGCACCTCATTGCGCGAGCGCGCCACCCCGATCGAGTCGAGCGTCGCCGTGCGGGCGCCCGCCTGCTCGAGCCGCTGCAGCTCGACGCTCAAGGACGCGGTCGCCTCGGTGCTCGCGCCGCCCGTCTGCACCACGACCACCACGTCGGCCTCGTCCCACCAGGGCGCAGGCTGGATCGCGCCCACGCGATGCGCAAGCGTCGAGTACCCGACCGTCAGTCGTCTCGTCGCCGAGGCCTCGTCGTTCCGCATGGTGCCTCCCGGTCCTGGTCCACGCTCGAGTGACGAGGACCTCGCGCCACAACGTACCAATCGCGCCTCAGACGCGAGAAGGCCCGACTCCTCAGGGGGGGTGAGGAGCCGGGCCCGGTGCTGCGCGCCTGCCCGATCAGGGCCGCTGCGCAGCACGCGCTCTCGAAAGCGTGTTGCCCGGGGTCGCCGGACGCCGCTCGAGCGCGGTCTGTGAAGTGCCTGCGCTACTTGTCGGCCTTCGCCGCGGCATCGACCGGAATGCCCGGTCCCTGCGTCGCGGAGATCGCGGCCTTGATGATGTAGCGGCCCTTCGAGGCCGAGGGCTTGGCGCGCTGGACCTCGTCGAGCACGGCCTGGAAGTTCTCGAGCAGCTTGTCGTCGCCGAACGAAGCCTTGCCGATCACCGTGTGGAGGTTGGCGTGCTTGTCGACGCGGAACTCGATCTTTCCGCCCTTGATGTCGGACACGGCCTTCACCACATCCATGGTGACGGTGCCGGTCTTGGGGTTTGGCATGAGGCCACGCGGGCCGAGCACGCGGCCCAGCCGGCCCACCTTGCCCATGAGGTCCGGGGTGGCCACGACGGCGTCGAAGTCCTGACGGCCGCCCATGACCTCTTCGATGAGCTCGTCGCCGCCGACGATGTCGGCGCCCGCCTCGCGAGCCGCCTCTGCCTTGTCACCGTTGGCGAAGACCAGGACCCGAGCGGTCTTGCCGGTGCCGTGGGGCAGGATGACGGTCGAGCGGACCGACTGGTCCGCGTGACGCGGGTCGACGCCGAGCTTGAACACGACGTCGATGGTCGAGTCGGTGTTCTTGGAGGCCGTCTTCTGGGCGAGGCGCACGGCCTCGATGGGGCTGTAGAGCTGGCTGCGGTCGACGAGCTGTGAGGCGTCGCGGTAAGCCTTGGAGCGCTTGGACATCTGCTTCTCTTTCCTGTGCAGTCGTGGTGCGGGGCAGCGCGCCCCCTCCCACTGGGTGGTGCTAGTTGACGGTGATGCCCATCGAACGCGCAGTGCCCGCGATGATCTTCGCGGCGGCGTCGATGTCATTGGCGTTGAGGTCGGCCATCTTCTGCTCGGCGATCTCGCGCACCTGAGCGTCGGTCAGCGAACCGACCTTCTCGGTGTGCGGAACTCCGGAGCCCTTGGCGACGCCAGCGGCCTTCTTGATGAGCTCTGCTGCCGGCGGGGTCTTCGTGATGAACGTGAAGGAACGGTCTTCGTAGACCGTGATCTCCACAGGGATCACGTTGCCGCGCTGCGACTCGGTGGCCGCGTTGTAGGCCTTGCAGAACTCCATGATGTTGACGCCGTGCTGTCCGAGGGCGGGGCCCACGGGCGGCGCAGGATTGGCGGCGCCGGCCTGGATCTGTAGCTTGATCAGACCAGCGACCTTCTTCTTCGGTGCTGCCATGATGGATTCGGGTCCTTCTGTGATTCGTAGCGGCGGATGCCGCCTGACGTGCTGGGTTCGCTAGATCTTCGTGACCTGGTTGAACGCCAGCTCGACCGGGGTCTCCCGGCCGAAGATGGAAACGAGGACGTGGAGCTTCTGAGACTCCACGTTGATCTCGGAGATGGTGCCGGGCAGTGTGGCGAACGGACCATCGATGACGGTGATCGACTCACCGACCACGAAGTCGACCTCGACCTGGCTGGACTGGGGCTCAGCGCCCTCCTCCGCCGCGGCCGCGGCCTTCTCTGCGGGGGCGAGCATCCCGTACACCTCGTCGAGCGTGAGCGGCACGGGCTGGTGGGCGTGGCCCACGAACCCGGTGACGCCGGGAGTGTTGCGGACAGTGCCCCACGACTCGTCCGTCAGGTACATGCGCACCAGGACGTAGCCGGGCATGCGGACGCGGTTGACGAGCTTGCGCTGGCCGCCCTTGATCTCGGCCACGTCCTCCATGGGAACCTCGACCTGGAAGATGTAGTCCTCCATGTGAAGGCTCTCGCGGCGGTGCTCGATGGCCTGCTTCACGCGCTTCTCGTGTCCCGAGTAGCTGTGGACCACGTACCAGTCGCCGTCCTGCATGCGCAGTTCGGCGCGGAACTCCTCGCCCGGGTCGTCCACGGGCTCGACCGGCGCGTCCTCAACGGGCTCGACGGCGACCTCTTCTGCTGCCGCGACGGGGTCATCGTCGGGGACGGTGTCGTCGTCGCCCTCGACCACCGCGTCGGCCGGGGCGTCCGAAAGAGCCGCCTCGTCGACCGCCGGAGTGGTCTCCTCAGCGGGCTCGTCGGCCGCTGCCTGCGCGCGGTCGGTCGCCTCCGCAATGTCGGCAACCAGCTCATCGAGCTTGTCGCCGGCGGAGTCGAGCTTGTCGTCACTCACCAGTCACCACTTCCTTCTCAGACGGCGGTCAGCCGCCGAATACCTTCGCTGCGAGCCAGTTGAACACGAAGTCCATCGCGAACACGATGAGCATCATCACGGCGACGAAGGCCAGGACGACCCAGATGTACCGGATGAGCTCTTCACGGGTCGGGGTGACCACGCGCTTCAGCTCAGAGATCACCTGACGCACGAACAGCGCGATACGACCGAAGAGGTTCCGGCCCTCGCGGGATTCGTGCCGCGGGTCCGTCTCTCCGGAATCCGTCACGGCAGATTCGCTCACCGGGTCATCCTTCGCTTGTGGGGTTTGGACTCACGCGGACGCGCCGCGATCTGCAGGGCAGGAGGGACTCGAACCCCCAACCGTCGGTTTTGGAGACCGATGCGCTACCAATTGCGCCACTGCCCTCCGGGGGCGGTGGGGCCCCCGACTGGCGATCAGCCACCCGTACGAAGGCGCGAGCCATCATGACGTGTGTCAATCGCCGAATGGCAATAGTACGGGTTCCTGCCCGGGATTGCGAACCCGGGCCCCGCATCGTCCGCGGGCACATGGCTGCACCGTCCGCACTGATGGCCCCAGCTGGATGAGCGCCGAAGCCTCGCCGGAAGGCCTCGGACTGATGGTCAGCTGATCATCAGTGCCGAACCTGCACCCGCGAACCACTGTACGACCTCGTCTCCGACGTCAACCGCATCGGCCCCGAGGAGCTCCGCGTGAGCGTAGCGCAGCACCGGCATTCCCTCCTTCACCACCGCCCGTCCGCGCATGCGGTCGCGTCGGAAGGCGACCGGGTCGCTGTGGAAGCTGCGGCCGTCGATCTCCACCACCACCCTTTCCCCGACCACGAGGTCGACCCGCCCCACGCCTGGGAGGAAGCGCTGCGGGTGCACCTGCAGCCCCTGGCGCACGCAGCTCAGTCTCGCAAGGGTCTCGCCGACCGACTCGGCCCGGCCGTCGGCGTGGGCCAGCAGGAAGGCCCGACGCGCAGCGGTGCTCGCGCGAAACGCCGCGACATCGGCTGCGGTCACGAGCCCTTGATGGAGCGCCGAGTCGACGGCGACCAGGTGTGACCCTTCGTCCAAGCACCGCCCTGCATCGTCGAGTGCCTGGGCGACCGTCTCGACAGGAGCGCCGCCAGCGTCGGGCGGTCGAGCGTCGCTTCGGTAGTGCCGCCGCACTCCGCGCCACGCTCGCCGCGCTGTCGTATGAGCGCTTGGCACCGCGATGTGGGCCTTCTTGGAGGGGGCGACCAGGGACACCTCGAGCAGTTCGAGCGCGCTCACGCAGGTGAGACGACAGCTGAGCGCGACGGCAGCAATCACGCGGGGGTCGGCGTCGGGCAGCGCCAGCACGCCCCGGCTGACGCGGCGCACGCTGCCGTGTGCGACCGCCGCTCTGATGGCGCGCTCGGGGACGCCGGCTGCCCGCAGCGACCCCGTCCGCGCCGCCCCGCCACGCACGCGCAGTCGTTCCTCCGTGATCATGGGCCGATCCTGTCGTCACCGACCGGCACACGTGCGGCCGCATCCTGAGCCCAGTGGATAGGCCCCGGCGACCTCGGGCGGGGACGGAACTCGGCGTGGGCGATATGGCCCACGACTGACGCCCCACGCATTGATCAGTCGTGAAACTTCGCAAGCCGTGTCCGCACCCACGGCAGATCGGAACATCAGTCCACACGCCACGCGGCCGATGCGAGGGCGACCGGCGGAATCCACAACGACGCGTGGACATGGAACAATCGGGACCGTGACCGCCAAGAACCGCATCTCCGCCCGCCTCGGTGCCATCGCGCCGTCCGCCACCCTCGCCGTCGACGCCAAGGCCAAGGCGCTCAAGGCCGCAGGCCGCCCGGTCATCGGGTTCGGCGCTGGCGAGCCCGACTTCGCGACGCCGCAGTTCATCGTGGATGCCGCGATCGAGGCCGCCAAGGATCCCCGCAACCACCGCTACACGCCGGCGGCGGGCCTCCCCGAGCTCCGACAGGCGATCGCGGACAAGACACTGCGCGACTCGGGATACGAGATCGACCCGGCGACCACGCTGGTCACCAACGGCGGCAAGCAGGCCGTGTTCCAGGCCTTCGCCGCAGTGCTCGACCCGGGCGACGAGGTCCTCCTCCCCGCGCCGTACTGGACCACCTATCCCGAGGCGATCTCCCTGACCGGAGCGACCCCGGTCGAGGTGTTCGCCGGCGCCGATCAGGACTACTTGGTGACCGTGGAGCAGCTCGAGGCGGCGCGCACCGACGCGACCAAGGCGATGCTGTTCTGCAGCCCGTCGAACCCCACCGGTGCGGTGTACTCCCGCGAGCAGACCAAGGCCATTGGCGAGTGGGCGCTCGAGCACGGCATCTGGGTCATCACCGACGAGATCTACGAGCACCTGCTGTATGACGACGCCGAGTTCACGCCGATCCTCTCGGTGGTGCCCGCCCTGGCCGACACCTGCATCGTCGTCAACGGCGTCGCCAAGACCTACGCGATGACCGGCTGGCGCGTGGGCTGGATGGTGGGCCCCGCGGACGCCATCAAGGCGGCGACCAACTTCCAGAGCCACCTCACCTCGAACGTCGCGAACGTGTCGCAGCGGGCCGCGATCGCCGCACTTCAGGGCGGCCTGGACGAGGTCCAGATGATGAGGGCGGCCTTCGACCGCCGTCGCACGACGATGGTGAAGATGCTGCGCGAGATCGACGGCTTCGAGGTGCCCACGCCCACGGGCGCGTTCTACGCCTATCCATCGGTCGAGGGCGTGCTGGGGCGCGAGATCCGCGGCAAGGTGCCCACCACCTCCGCCGAGCTCGCGACCATCATCCTCGAGGAGGCCGAGGTGGCGATCGTTCCCGGCGAGGCGTTCGGTCCCTCGGGATACGCCCGCCTCAGCTACGCGCTGGGGGACGACGACCTCGCCGAGGGCGTGGGCCGCATTCAGGCCCTGCTGGCGGAGTAGGCGCGGCGACAGTCATCACACCGGTCACACGAGATCCGTCGGACGGCCGATGCGCGGGCGGGGCTGGTCCTCGCTAGCCTCGGGGCATGACGACACCAGCCATCGAGATCGCGGGTCTGCGCAAGACCTACGGAGCCAAGAACGCGGTCGACGGGATCGACCTCGAGGTCCATCGCGGCGAGGTCTTCGCCCTGCTGGGGCCGAACGGGGCCGGCAAGTCGACCACGGTCGAGATTCTCGGCGGGTTCCGCAAGCGCACCGCGGGCGAGGTCACGGTCCTCGGCCTTGACCCCGCGCACCCCACCCGACACTGGCGCGAGCGCCTCGGCGTGATGCTGCAGTCGACCAGCGGCAGCACCGTCCTCACGCCGCGCGAAGCCCTTCACCATGCCGCCCGCCTCTACCCGAACCCGCGAGACATCGACGAGACGCTCGCGACCGTGGGACTCACCGAGAAGGCGAATGAGAAGCCGCGGCTGCTCTCCGGCGGCCAGCGACGACGCCTGGAGGTGGCGCTCGCAGTGATGGGCAACCCGGAGCTGGTGTTCCTCGACGAGCCCACCACCGGCTTCGATCCCGAGGCTCGGCGCCAGTTCTGGACGCTGATCGAGTCCCTCCGTGATCAGGGGACGACCATCCTGCTGACCACTCACTACCTCGACGAGGCGGATCGACTCGCGGACCGCATCGGCATCATCGCCAACGGCACCATGGTCGCCCTGGACACGCCCGAGGGCCTGCGCGCCCGGGCGACCGACGCGTGGGTGAGCTGGAACGAGGACGGCACCCTCCGGCGGGAGCCCACCCCGACGCCCACCGCCTTCCTCCGAGACCTGCTCTCACGCCACGACGGCGAGATCCCACGGCTTCAGGTCACGCACCCGTCCCTCGAGGATGTCTACCTGGAACTCATTGGCGCGGCCCAGGCCGACGCCGACGCCGCAAAGGAGGTGACGGCATGAGCGCGCTCGAGACACGGCGGTCGCCGAGCTGGGGATCGCTGGTCGCGGATCGCATGGTGCTCGAACTCAAGGAGTTCACCCGGTCGCGCGAGCAGATGATCTTCATCTTCGCGTTCCCGATGATCTTCCTCGTGCTGTTCGGCACCATCTTCGGCGGCCAGACGCTGGGCGACACAGATGTGACGTTCTCGCAGTACTTCCTCGCGGGCATGATCGCGACCGGAATCCTGAACACCGGGTTCCAGTCGCTGGCGATCTCGTTGTCGATCGACCGCGACGAGGATCTGCTCAAGCGCATCTACGCCACTCCCCTGCCCGCGACGGGATACTTCACCGGCAAGATCACGCAGGTGCTGCTCGTCTCGATCGTGCAGATCGCGATCCTGCTGACGCTCGGCGTCCTGTTGTACGACGTCAGTCTCCCCACCGATGCGTCCCGCTGGTGGACCTTCACCTGGGTCTTCCTGCTGGGCACCGCCGCCTCGTCCGCCGTGGGCATCGCCACGTCTTCGCTCCTGCGCAACGGCAAGGCCGCATCCGCGATCCTGACGCCGGTGGTGCTGTTCCTGCAGTTCACCTCGGGGGTCTTCTTCGTCTTCACCCAGCTGCCCACCTACCTGCAGACGGTCGCGGAGATCTTCCCGCTCAAGTGGCTCGCGCAGGGAATGCGCTCGGTGTTCCTGCCGGAGTACTTCGAAGCCCAAGAGGCCAATGGGTCGTGGGAGCACCCCATGACCGCCATCATGCTCACGGTGTGGTTCGTGCTCGGCCTCGTCGTAGCGATTCGCACATTCCGCTGGATGCGCTCCGACGACAGCTAGCATCCCGTCCGTCTGAGAGCAGGCTCAGGACGCTTCGCCCATACTGGACGCATGAATCGTCCCAGCTTCCGCACGATCGCAGTCGCGGCAGGCTTCCTCGGCGTCAGCTTCGTCGTCGCGGGCACCGCGAGCGCCATGGTGGGGCCACCGGCCGATGCGCCGGTTGCCTCCGCCGTCGAGCTGAGCCAGGAGGACCCCGCCTCTGTGACCGCCCCCGTCGAGGCGGGCGATGCGGCCACCGACACCGACGTCGTCCTCCCGGCGCCCGTCGAAGTGGGTTCCGCGGCGCTCAAGTGCAGCGACCAAGGAGTGTGCGACGAGCGTCACGACCACCACGACCGCTCCGCCGCACCCGCCGACCCGCCTGACCGCACCACCCCCGCACCGTCGACCACGACCCCCTCGTGCGAGTGGCCGACGAAGCCCTCGCGACCCACGGATGGCGCCGACCCCCGCGAGTGGAAGCGTGCGGTCGACGAGTGGGCGAGCGCGTGGCACGCGACCGCGCAGGAATGCGGCTGGGACGTGGACTCGTGGGACCGCGAGCGCGGGACCTGGTCGAACTCGGGCGACGAGCGCCGCGAGGAGTGGCAGCAGCATGTCGACGAGCGCGATCAGCACCAGCGCGACAGGGACCGTGCGTGGGACGACGGCCACGGCGACATGCGCGAGCCACGTGACTCCTGGCAGGGCCCCGACGAGGGTGACCGCGAGGGATGGCGTGAGCGCAGCGACGAGTTCCACGGCGAGTGGAAGGCTCCGCGCGACGCGTGGTCCGATCACGCCGAGCGTCGCGACGGCGGTCGCTGAGACCCCGGCGCTCGACGCACCCCGCGCCGCGCCTTCGCCGCCGCAGCACCCGCACACTGCACCGACCACACACCGCGCCAACCACACACCGCGCCGACCGCACGCACCGGCCACCGCATACCGGTCGCTCGCACGTCCGGCCGCGAGCGCGGGGACGCTAGCGTAGGCGCAGGAGGCTCTCATCGCGCGCCTGTTCGCACTCATCGCACACCCGGCTCGACGCATGTCAGTCCGGGCGCGGGTGCTTGCCTACCTCGTGGTGCTCACGATGGCCGCCCTCACCATCGCCGGCATCACCGCCTACGGCATCGAGCGGTCCCGGATCGACGCGACCATCGTCGATGGACTGGCGCTCCGCACCGAGGCGTTCATCGAGCTCGCCGAGGCGCCTGACCCCACCACGGGTGAGCCGTACGCGTCGTCGGAGGACCTCATGCGCGAGGCCATGATCCGCGTGGTGGCCAGCCCCACCGAGAGCGCGGTGGCGCACGTCGGTACGGTCGCCCGGTTCGTTCCCTCGTACCCCCAGCGCCTGCGGCTCGAGGATGACCCCGACTTCCTGCGCATCGCCGATGAGCACGCAGCTGACCGCGTGGTGGTGCACGAGGCCGTCACAGACATGGCGGACTACCGTTTCGCGGCGGTCCCGATCGTCGAGCCCGACGGCGACACCGTGGCGGTGTTCACGATCGCGACGAACCGAGGTGCGCTCGTGAAGAACCTGTCGGAGACGTTCCAGATCTATGCGCTCGTGGCCCTGCTCGCGCTCGCGATGATCGGCGTCATCGCCTGGACGACGGTGGGGCGGATGCTGCGCCCCATCTCCGTGCTCGAGGGGAAGGCCCGCCACATCAGCGAGCACGATCTCGCCGAGCGGATCCCGGTCTCGGGACAGGATGACCTCGCCCGCCTGTCGCGCACGGTGAACGCCATGCTCGACCGGCTCGAGCGCGCGTTCGCCGACCAGCGCCGCCTGCTCGACGACGCCTCCCACGAACTGCGCACGCCCCTCGCGATCATGCGCACCAACCTCGAGCTCATCGAGCCACGGGATCCGGAGGAGGTGCTCCGCATGCAGAGCGATCTGCTGGACGAGGTCGACATGATGTCGCGGCTGGTGGACGACCTCGTCACCCTCGCGAAGTCCGACCGCCCGGAATTCGTGCTTCGGGAGAGCGTCGCGCTCGGCGAGCTCACGTCCACGACCTTCGCGCGCGCACAGGCCTTGGGCGACAGGGACTGGCACCTGGACGCCGAGGGCGACGCGACGCTGCTGGTGGATGCGCAGCGCATCACGCAGGCATGGCTGCAGCTGGCCGCCAATGCCGTGAAGTTCTCCGCGCCCGGCTCCACCGTCGGCCTGGGATCGCGGGTGCTTCGCCACGAGATCCACCTGTGGGTCAGGGACCAGGGCCGTGGGATCGCTCCCGCCGATCAGGAGCGGGTGCTCGAGCGGTTCCATCGCGTGGATCCTGAAACCGAGGGCACGGGGCTCGGACTGCCCATCGCGTCCGCGATCGCGATCGCCCACGGCGGACGACTCGCGGTGCAATCGCGCCTCGGAGAGGGATCGACCTTCACACTGGTGCTGCCGAGGAACGGAGATGCGACGTGATCAGGATGCTGCTGGTGGAGGACGAGACCAGGCTGGTCGAGACCCTCGTCAAGGGTCTGCGCACGGCAGACATCGACGCGACGGCGGTGCGCACCGGCCGCGAGGGGCTGCGGCTCGCGCTCGAGGGCGACTTCGACATCATGGTGCTCGACATCGGCCTGCCGGACCAGGAAGGCTTCACCGTGCTGCGGAAGCTGCGGGCGGCCGGCTCCGACCTGCCCGTCATCATCCTGACCGCGCGCACGTCCGCCGAGGACACGGTCAGGGGGCTCGAGCGCGGCGCCGACGACTACATGGCCAAGCCGTTCTCCTTCGACGTGCTCGTGGCGCGCATCCGCCTGCGGGCACGCGCGCACCCCGAGGATGACCCGACCGCGGCGCAGCTCATTCGGGTGGGCCGATGCGAGCTCGACCCGATCGAGCGCACGCTCGCCTGCGACGGTCTCGACGTTCCGCTCAGTCCCCGGGAGTTCCAGCTCGCTCACCTGCTGATGTCCCGCGGCGGCGAGGTGGTGCCGCGCGCGGACGCGCTGCAGGACGTCTGGGGCTCGGCCGCCCGCGACAACGTCCTGGACGTCTACATCCGCTACCTCCGCGCCCACCTCGGCCAAGACGCCATCGAGACGGTGCGCGGGGTGGGCTACCGGTTCGTCGGCTGAGCGCACGAGCGCTCCACGCATCGGGCGGACGGCCGATGCGCGAGCACCGAGGTGCGCCTACGCTGGGGCCTCATGGACCTGAGGCCGCCGCGGTGGAACGACGCGCTCGTCGTCGGCGGACTGCTGGCGCTCAGCGTGATGTGGGCGGCCTCGCTCACCGGCTTCCAATACGCAGAGATCCGGCCCATCGATCCGCTCGGCTACACGCTGCTGGTCGCGATGGTCATCCCGCTGCTGTGGCGTCAGCGCTACCCCCGCGCGGTGCTGTGGCTCACAGGCGGCGCGTGGATCGTCGTGGTCGGGCTCGGCTACGAGGCCACGCCAGGGATGCTCGGGCTGTTCCTCGCGATCTACGGCATCGCGTCGTACATGCCGCGCGCGACCGCCATCCGCCACAGTGCGGCCCTGCTGGGCGTGATGCTCGCCTGGACTGCCGTCGGCACCCTGTCGTCCGACGCGGTGCCCACGAGTGCCCTGTTCGCGATCCCGGTCGCCGTGATCGTGCCGTTCGCGATCGGCGTCGGTGACCGTCGACGGCGCCAGCGCGTGAGCGAGCTCGAGGTGGCGCACGCGCGCCGCGAACAGGCCGGCTACGAGGCCGCGACCGACGCCGTGCGCGCCGAGCGCGCGCGAATCGCCCGCGAGCTGCACGACGTCGTGGCCCACGAGATCACGGTGATGACACTCCAAGCGGAGGGCGCGCGCCGGCGACTGGGCGCTGCCGACCCCGACTTGGCCGAGACGCTGTCCACGATCGCCTCGTCGGGGCGCACCGGCCTGGAGGAGATGCAGCGCATGATCGGCGTGCTGCGCGCCTCCGAGCTCGAGGCGAACCAGCGCGTCGACACCGACCGCGCGCTCGCGACCGGCGCGATCGTCCCGGGCGCATCGGCCGGAGACGGGCTCTCCCCCATGCCGTCGCTCGCCGCGCTGCCCTCGCTGGTGCGTCACGTCCAGGAGTCCGGGCTGCCCGTCACCCTCGAGATCTCGGGATCCGCGCATGTCCCTGCGGGCGTCGAGGTCAGCGCGTACCGCATCGTCCAGGAGGCGCTCACGAACGCGCTCAAGCACGCGGGCCGGGGCGCGCGGGCCGAGGTGATCGTCAAGCGCACGGCCGATGCCGTGCACATCAGCGTCGAGGACGACGGCAAGGCGGCACCGGGTGACAGCCCGCGCCTCCCGGGCGGACACGGTCTCACGGGCATGGCGGAGCGCGTGCAGGCGTTGGGCGGGGCGCTGTCTCACGGCCCGCGCCGGGGCGGCGGGTTCCAGGTGCACGCGGTGCTGCCATCGGGCGATGATCAGGTATCGGGCTCGGTGTCGCGAGAGCAGGCACGGACCGCAGAATCGAGAGGGGCATCCACGTGATCCGAGTAGGACTGGTCGACGACCAGGCGATGGTGCGCGTCGGCCTGCGCATGATCCTCGAGGCCGAGCAGGACATCGAGATCGTGGGCGAGGCCGCGGACGGCGCCGACGCGCAGGCGCTGGTGCGCGATCACGCGCCCGACGTGGTGCTGATGGACATCCGCATGCCCGGCATGGACGGGCTCGCCGCGACGGAGCAGGTGATCGCCGCCCACCCCAACGCGCGGATCGTCATCCTCACCACCTTCGACGACGACGAGTACGTGTACGAGGCGCTGCGCGTGGGAGCCTCCGGGTTCCTGCTCAAGAGCGCCGACGGCGACACGCTCGTGAATGCCGTCCGGGTGGTGGCAGGCGGCGAGGCGCTGCTCGCACCAGAGGTGACGCGACGCGTCATCGAGCGCTTCGCGGCGCCGGTGGCCCCCACGCCAGGCTCGACCGGTCCGGACGGCGAGCATGTGCCGTCGCCCGAGGCCATCGGCGACCTGTCGGATCGTGAGGTCGAGGTGCTCCAGCTCATCGCCCGCGGGATGTCGAACCAGGAGATCGCCTCGGAGCTGTGGGTGTCGTCCACCACCGTCAAGACTCACGTCAGCCACATCCTCACCAAGCTCGGGGTGCGCGATCGCGTGCAGGCCGTCGTCGAGGCCTACGAATCCGGCATCGTCGTTCCCAAGGGGTGACCCCCCAGGGTCATCCCTGAGGACGAGCACACGGAACCGTCCTCACGAGGGATATCCGCGCATCGGCCGCGACCGGCACACTGATCCCTGTTCGACCCACACTGACGAAAGGCCACCCCATGACCACGACGGCGGCACCCGTGCTCGCGGCTTCCATGCGCGACGGATACAAGGACTACGGTTTCGGCGAGGCCGCCGTGCGCGCGCTGGACGGCATCAACGTCGACATCGCCCGCAGCGAGTTCACGGCCATCATGGGGCCCTCCGGCTCCGGCAAGTCGACCCTGCTGCACACCCTCGCAGGCCTCGACCGACTCACCGCCGGATCTTCCATGATCGCGGAGACGACCATCACGCAGCTCTCCGAGGCGCAGATCACCGAGGTCAGGCGCAAGTACATCGGCTTCGTGTTCCAGTCCTTCAACCTGATCCCCTCGCTCAACGCCCGCGAGAACATCACCCTCCCGCTCGACATCTCGGGCACCGACGTCGACAAGGCGTGGTTCGACGAGATCATCACCATTCTGGGACTGGGCGACCGGCTCACCCACCTGCCGGCCGAGCTGTCCGGTGGACAGCAGCAGCGCGTCGCCGTCGCTCGCGCGCTCGTGTCGCGGCCGGAGATCATCTTCGCTGACGAGCCGTCCGGCAACCTCGACTCGCGGTCCGGCTCGGAGCTGCTGACGTTCATGCGCCGCGCGGTCAAGGAGTTCGGGCAGACCATCGTGATGGTCACCCACGACCCCACCGCCGCCGCGTACGCCGACCGCATCGTCTTCCTCGAGGACGGACAGATCGTGGATGAGATGCGCGAGCCGACCGCCGAGCGCGTGCTCGACCGCATGAAGAAGATGGGGCACTAGACCGCGATGTTCAGAATTGCGCTCAAGTCCGTTCGGCACAACCCCAAGCGGCTGCTGCTCACCGCCTTCGCGGTCGCACTCGGCGTCTCCCTCGTCGCGGCCTCTCACACCTTCACGAACGCGCTGTCATCCGGCTTCTCCGGACTGTTCTCCGACATCTACGCCGCCACCGACGTCATCGTCGAGGAGGACCCCGACGTCGCCGAGTCGGATGGCGGCGACCCGTTCGCCGCGACCGAGGGCATCTTCGCGCCCGCCGACGTCGACGCGATCGCCGGGGTCGACGGCGTGGACGTCGCCATCGGCGGCATCCAGGTCCCGGGGGCCGTGCTGCCTCCTGAGTCGGACGAGACCGCCACCGACCCGTTCTCTGCCGGGGGCGCCCCGAGCCAGCTGTTCAACTGGTCCGGCATTCCCGAGATCGACCAGTCGACCCTCGTCGACGGCCGCGGCCCCGAGTCCGACGGCGAGCTCGTGCTCGACATCGATGCGGCGCCGCGGCTCGGCTACGACCTGGGCGACCAGGTACGGATCGCCACCGACGACGGCGTGTTCGAGTTCGAGCTCGTGGGCACCGTCCGGTTCGGTGAGTCGAACAGCCTGCAGGGCGCGACGCTCGGCTTCATGACCGATGCCGACGCTCACGTGCTCGCCGACGACCCCAACTTCCAGCAGGTGAGCGTGCTCGTCGCCGACGGCACCGACCCGGGCACTGTCGTCGACCGCGTCTCCGAGGTGATCCCCGACGGCACGCGCGCGATCACCGGCGAGGACAAGGCCGCCGAGGAGACCGAGTCCCTCGATGAGGTCCTGAACTACGTCGACATCTTCGCCATCGCGTTCGCGCTGATCTCACTGTTCGTGGGCGCGTACATCATCGTGAACACGTTCCGCATCATCGTGACCCAGCGCACGCGCGAGTTCGGACTGATGCGCGCGATCGGAGTGACGGGCCGCCAGGTGCGGACCATGATCCTGCTCGAGGCGCTGGTGGTCGCGATCCTCGCCTCCACCATCGGCATCGCGATGGGCTACCTGCTCGCGCTCGCCGCGGCGGGACTCGTCAGCGTGTTCGCCGGTGACATCTTCGGCACTCTCACGCTTCCGCTCGAGGCGGTGCTGTGGGCCTACGGCCTCGGCACCCTGGTGACGCTCGTCTCGGCCCTGCTGCCGGCCATCACCGCCTCCCGCATCTCTCCCATGGAGGCGCTCCGCGAGTCGGCCACCAGCGGCAAGAAGCCGCTCAAGGTGCGAAACATCGTGGGCGCCGCCTTGGCTCTGGTGGGCGTCATCGCGATCACCACCGGGCTGTACGCGGGCCTCGAGCGGCCGTACATCTACGTCGGCATCGGTGCGGTGCTGCTGGTGCTGGGGGCGACCCTGCTCGCGGCCCAGGTGCTGGTGCCGATGGCCTTCGGGCTGCGGCACCTGCTCACCCGGATGTTCGGGGTGGACGGCAAGCTGGCGGCCAACAACATTCGCCGCGAGCCGCGCAGGAGCGCCAACACTGCGGCGGCACTGATGATCGGCGTGATGCTGCTCGCCCTCGTGGCGACGTTCACCGAGTCGCTCAAGACGGTGGTCACCGCCCAGTTCGCGCAGACGGAGGCAGACTTCTTCGTGTTCTCGACGCAGGGTGCGGTTCCCCCTGGCGCGATCGACGTGATCGAGGGCGTGGACGGCGTCGACTTCTCGTCGAGCCTGGGCGTTGATGCCGCGATGTTCGAGGGCGAGCAGCTCCCGGTCGCGACGGTCGACCCCGAGACCGCGGACGCGGCATTCGACTACAACAACGATCCAGACTTCACCGAGCTCGACGGCGGCGTGTTCATCGATCCAGGCGTGCAGGACCGTGGCGTCGAACTCGGCGACGAGATCACGCTCGAGGGACCTGAGGGCGAGGTGGCGCTCACCGTGACAGGGCTCTACCTCAACGAAGGCGACGCCAACTTCTGGGTGGACGAGGAGACAGGCCGCGCGCTGTTCGGCGAGGTCGACATCGTCCAAGCCATGGTGGTGCTCGACGATGCCATGGACGTCGATGAGGCCCAGACGGCGCTCCAGGACGCGCTCGCCGAGGACTTCCCGCTGGTGACCCTGCAGCAGCCGGGCGCCCTCGAGCAGTTCGCCAACCAGTTCATCGACCTGCTCCTGGGCGTCATCTCCGCCCTGCTGGGCAGCGCGCTGGTGATCGCGATCCTGGGCGTGGCGAACACGCTGCTCCTATCGGTGACCGAGCGCACCAGGGAGATCGGACTGCTGCGGGCCGTCGGCCTCAAGCGCAGCTCCGTGTGGCGCATGATCACGGTCGAATCCATGGTGATGGCGGTGTTCGGCACCATCCTCGGCATGATCCTGGGCGTGTCGCTCGGCACTGCCCTGGTGCTTGCGCTCGAGGACTTCGGCTTCGACGGCGTCACGATTCCGTGGGTATGGCTCGTGATCTACACGGTGCTGGCCGCGATCGCGGGAGTCGTGGCGGCCATCTGGCCGGCATGGCGCGCCTCGCGGCTCGACATCCTGAAGGCCATCGCCACCGACGGGTAGCGAATCCCGGCACGGACGCCACAGGGCCGATGCGCGCTCGCCCGAGCGCGCATCGGCCCTTCGTCGTGGATGCACGAGGCAAGCGGAGGGCTATGCCGTCCGCTCGGGGCAGACGGGCAAGGGCGGACGGACTACAGGTCGACGCCGAGCAGCACGGGTTCGGGGACCAGCGTGATCCCGAAGCGGTCGCGGACCCCGTCGCGCACGGTGCGCGCCAGCGCGGCGACGTCTCCGGCCGTGGCCCCACCGCGGTTCGTCAGCGCGAGGGTGTGCTTGGTGGACACCGCGGCGGCGGAGCCAGGCGACGCGAAGCCGCGCGAGAAGCCTGCCTGCTCGATGAGCCATGCCGCCGAGGTCTTCACGGCGCCGTCGACGGCCGGGTACCACGGGGCCTCCTCGGGCAGCCCCGCCGCCGCATCGGCCGTGAGCACCGGGTTGGTGAAGAACGAGCCCGCGCTCCACGTGTCGGGATCGGCGTCGTCAAGCACCATCCCCTTGGCGCCGCGCACGCGCAGCACCGCCTCGCGGACCGCGTCGATGGGGGCGCGCTCGCCGGGAGCGATGCCGAGCGCGTCGGCGAGCTGCGCGTAGCGAATCGGCCCCGAGCGGGTCCCCTGTCGCATCTGGAAGGTCACGTCGAGCACGACATACCTCGGGGTGGGATGCCACACGCCGCCATCGGGAGCCAGACCGCGCATCGACCGCTTGAGCACGGAGTCGCGATACCCGAACCCGCAGTCGATGCGAGCCAGGGAGCGCACCCGCTCCTCGAGCCGGTCCCAGACTCTCACCAGGGCGATCACATCGGAGACCTCGGCGCCATAGGCGCCCACGTTCTGGACGGGGGTGGCCCCCGTCGACCCCGGGATGCCCGACAGCGACTCGATGCCGACCCAGCCCTCGTGCACCGCGCGGCTCACCACGTCGTCCCAGCGCATGCCAGCGGTCGCCGTGATCGACACCCCGCCGCACATGCCGTCGTCCTGCACCGACAGCTCGGAGCGCGCGTCCCGCACCACCACGCCAGCGAAGCCGTCGTCACCTGCGAGCAGGTTCGACCCTCCGCCGAGCACGAGCACCGGCTCGCCTGCGCGGTCGGCGTCGCGGACGGCGTCGATGAGGTCGCGCTCGGAGCCGGCCTCCACCAGCCGCCCCACGGGCCCGCCCACGCGCAGGGTGGTGAGGTCCGCGAGGCGTGTCATGCGCTCAGCGTATCCGGGCCCGGCGGCGCTCAGTCGCCCCGGACGGGTGCGTCGGGTGCACCCGTCGAGGTGGTGGCGCCGGGCGCCACGACGGGCTCATCCATGTCCGCGTCCCCCTGCCCGAGGCGCGCCGAGCCCACCCTGCGCAGCCTCGCGCTGCGGCTGCCGAACAGTGCGCCGTCCTTGCGGACCGCGCGCGCCAGCACGAACGAGGCGGTCGAGGCCACGGCCACCACCAGCAGCGCGACGCTGAGCGGGACCACCTCGCCCAAGTAGCCGATGAGCGGCGGCACCATCAGTCCGGCGATGGTGGAGAAGGAGGCGACCGCCGCGACGCGCGCCGCAGCACGGCGGGGCTCGTCCGCCGCGGCAGAGAAGCCGATGGGCACGCCCAGCGCCGCGCCCACGCCCCACAGCGCGGCCGCGAGGGGCACGAGCCAGAACACGGGGGTGAGCGCGAAGAGCAGCAGGCCGCTCACGACCGAGATGGCGCTCGCCCGGAGGGCCACCACCCGTCCGAAGCGGGCGATGATCGGAGCGCCGTACCAGCGCACGGACACCATGGCCGCGACGAACACCCAGTACATGAGGTCGCCGACGGCCTCGGGCATCTCGAAGTCGTCGACGACAGCGAGCGCCATCCACTGCGCCGCCGTCATCTCCGTCATCGACGCCGCGAACAGGATCACTCCGATCAGCAGCACTCGACGGTCCCGATACTCGGCGCGCGCGGTGGCGAACGGCCCACCGAGCGAGACTTCTCCTGCATCGGGCGCCGGGCGGCCGTCAATCGTGGCCGTGGGGATGATCGCGAGGCGGATCGCCGTGAGCACCAGGGCTGCGGCGATGAAGTGCCACACCGGCGCGATGCCGGCGTGCGACACTACGGCACCGACGCCAAGGGCGCCCGCCATTCCGATCGAGAACGCGCCGTGGAACTGCGGCATCACCGCGCGCCCCATGCGGCGCTCGACCTCGGCCGCCTCCGCGTTCATCGCGACGTTCGTGAACGCGAAGGAGAAGGAGACGATGAAGTGTCCGATCGCGAACATCGGCCGGGACTCGACGAGGGTGGACACGGCGACGAGGGTGAAGGCTCCCAGGTGCGCGAAGCTCGACCACCACAAGAGCGCGCGGGTGCCGAACTTGGCGGCCGACCACCCCGTCACGAGCAGCCCGGCGAGCGCGCCGAAGGCGCCGAAGACGATGAGGTTGGCGAGGCCGGAGACGCTCACGTCGAGCAGGTCGCGGATCGATGGCACGCGCGACAGGAACGTCGACAGCATCGCGCCCATGATCGCGAACAGGCCGAGCACCGCGAAGCGAGCCGATCGCACGCGCGCCGCGTCCGGGCTGGTAGTCGGCTCGTGGCCGAAGGTGAAGGGCATGACTTCCTGTCTGAGAACGGCGCACGGCGCCGGTCGCGCCACCATCGGCGCCACGCGCGGCGCCCGCCGCCTGCGCAGCGCCCGCGACACCATTGTGCGACTACGCTGATGCCAGCGCAAAAACCCTGAGGAGCGACGTGTCTGCGAGAAGACGACCGACGATGGCCGACGTGGCCTCGAAGGCGAGCGTGTCGCTGTCGACAGTCTCGCTCGCGTACTCAGGAGCGGGCCCCATCTCCCCCGCCATGAAGGCGAGGGTCGAGCGGGCAGCGGAGGAGCTCGGATACGCCGGACCCTCCGCCCAGGCACGGGCCCTCCGCTCCGGGCGCACCCATGTGGTCGGCGTGGTCATCCACGATGCCTTCACGCTCGCCTTCCGCGCGCCGCTCATCCTGAACGTGATGGACGGGCTGATCTCCGAGCTGGGCGAGATGGGACTGGGCGTGCTGCTGCTGCCCACCCCACCGGCAGAGAACGGTGAGAAGTCGCTGCTCGCCACGGCGCCGATGGACGCCGCCGTGGTGTTCCGGGTCCGCGACCACGACGACCCCGCCCTCGAGCTGCTGCGCAAGCGCTCCGTGCCGTTCGTGGTGATGGACGGCGACGCTCCGCCCGGAGCCGGCCAGGTGTCGATCGACGACACCAGCGCGACGGTGCAGCTCATCGAGCACCTGCAGTCGCTGGGGCACGAGCGGATCGGCACCATCACGCTGCCGCACGGACCGGGACACGAGACCGCACTGCGGCCGAACGACTACATGCCGCAGTCCACCTGGGCGCCCATGCACAACCGCCTCGAAGCGTTCCGGCACGCGGGAGTCGAGCCGTGCGTGGTGGTCGAGGCGCGCGAGTCGATGGTCGCGGAGGGCATCGCGGCCGGCCACCTGGCGCTCACCCACGAGTCGCGTCCCACGGCGATCGTGGCGCAGTCGGACATCCTTGCCGCCGGCGCGGTGCTCGCGGCCCGCGAGCTCGATCTCAAGGTCCCGCACGACGTCTCGATCACCGGCTTCGATGGCATCGATCTGCCCTGGCTGGCACCGCTCGAGCTCACGACCGTCTATCAGGACGGCGTGGAGAAGGGCCGGGCCATGGCCGCGGAGGTCAAGGAGCTGCTGGCCGGCGAGACCCCATCGCAGGTGTGGATGCCGCTCGAGGTCCGGATCGGCACCTCGACGGCGCCGGTGAACACCGAGCGCTGATTCTCTCGCCGGGGCCCCGTTCCGCAGGCGAGCGCCCGCACTAGTGCGTCGGCAGCGCTAAGCGCAGTCGACCAGCGCCTGCGCCTTGCCGAGCACCTTGACGTCGCCGTGCTGCACCGTGAGGTCGACGCGCGCGGTGCGGCGCTCCTCGTCGAGAGCGCCGATGCGCGCGGTCACGGACACGGTCGCCTCGCCGGGGTTCGGCACCGGGATGGGCCGGGTGAATCGGACCTGGAAGTCGGAGACATTGCCCGCCCCGCCCCACTCCTCGACCACGGACGCGGCGACGCCCATGGTGAGCATTCCGTGCGCGATCACGCCCGGGAGCCCCACCTCGACGGCGACCACGTCGTTGTAGTGGATCGGGTTGAAGTCACCCGAGGCTCCCGCGTAGCGCACCAGGGACGCTCGCGTGAGGGCGATCTCGCGCTCCGCGACCACCTGGCCCACTTCCAGCCCGGCGAAGCTGGGGCTCGTCGACTCGGTCACTGCGTCTCACCCTCATCCTGGGTCTCCCTGACAGCGAGCGTGCTCACCACGGTCGAGACCGGGGCGCCGTCCAGGTCGACCATCTCCGACCGCGTGGTGACCATCGAGATCCCTGCGCGCTGCTTGATGGCGTCGATGTGCACGGTGGTCATGACGACGTCGCCCGCGACGAGCGGCCGCACGTGCGTGAACCGCTCCTCGGCGTGCACCACGCGGGAGAAGTCCACCCCGACCTCGGGGTCGGTGACGACGTGGAACTCTGCCTGCTGGGCGATCACCACCGCGAAGGTGGTGGGCGCGACGACGTCGGCGTATCCCTCTGCCCGGGCGACCGCGACGTCACGGTGCGCGCCCGAGAAGGCGTCGACCGCGTCGGCGAACTCCCGAATCTTGACCCGAGTCACCTCGTAGGGTTCGAACGGGCCATAGCTGCGGCCCACTGCTTCGCTGTTCACTGACACGGTGCCAGCCTAGCGAACCAGCCGCAGTGGGCCGAGGTCAGCCGAGCAGCGCGGTGATCGGACCCAGCGCGAAGTACAGGACGAACGCCCCCGCGGCGCCCCACATCAGGGGGTGGACCTTGCGCGCGCTGCCCGAGGCCACCTGCAGCAGCACGAACGAGATGAACCCCACGCCGATGCCCACCGAGATCGAGTACCCGAACGGCATCAGGATCATCGTCAGGAAGGCGGGGATCGCGATGCGGTAGTCCTTCCAGTCGATGCCCGCCACCTGCGACACCATCAGGAACCCCACCACCACCAGCACCGGCGTGGCGGCCTCGAAGGGCACCAGGGCGTACAGCGGCGTCAGGAACGTCGACAGCAGGAACGCGATGCCCGTGATCACCGAGGCGAGGCCTGTGCGAGCGCCGTCGCCCACGCCGGCCGCCGACTCGATGTAGGAGGTGTTCGACGAGACCGAGCCGAGGCCACCCGCGGCGGCGCCGACGGAGTCCACCAGCAGGATCTGCTGGCTGCGCGGCGGGGTGCCCTCCTCGTCGTTCAGACCCGCCTCGGCACCGACGGCGGTCATGGTGCCCATGGTGTCGAAGAAGTCGGCGATCAGCAGGGAGAAGATCAGCAGCAGGGCGGTGAGCACCGGGAGCGACGTGAAGCCCCCGAACAGGTCGACCTGGCCGACGAGCGAGAAGTCGGGCATCGACACGGCCGCGTCGGGAAGCGCCGGGACCACCAGCGCCCAGCCGTCGGGGTTGTCCTGGGTGGAGCCCAGGGACATGGTCGCCTCGATGACGACGGCGAGGACGGTCGCGACGGCGATCGAGATCAGCAGCGCGCCGCGCACCTTCTTGACCATCAGCACGATCGCGGTGAACAGGCCCACCACGAACACGACCATGGGCCACGTGGAGATGTAGCCGCCGTCGCCGAACTGCGTGGGGGTGCCGCTGCCGACGCGCACGATGCCGGCGTCGTACAGGCCGATGAACGCGAGGAAGAGGCCGATGCCGACCGCGATCGCCTGCTTGAGGAACGTGGGCACGGCGGCGAAGACGGCCTTGCGGAAGTTCGTCATCACCAGCACGAGGATGACGACGCCCTCGATCACCACGAAGCCCATCGCCTCCGGCCAGGACATGCCGGCGCGCGACGCGATGCCGTACGCGACGAACGCGTTCAGCCCGAGTCCCGCCGCCATCGCGAGCGGGAACCTCGCCCACACGCCCATCATGATCGACAGCAGTCCCGCCACCAGCGCCGTCGCGGCCGCCACCAAGGGAAGGTTGGGCTCGCTGCCTCCACCGAGGAAGGCCCCGTCGCCGTCCGCCACCGTGCCGATGATCAGCGGGTTCAGCACCACGATGTACGCCATCGTGAAGAAGGTCGTGAGCCCGCCCCGGATCTCCTGAGCGAGGGTGGACCCGCGTGCAGTGATCTCGAAGTAGGAGTCGAGGCGTCCGGCGATGCCGGTGCGCTGGGTGGTGGTGGTCACGTGTCCCCTTGTCTGCGCACGAGTGCGCGTGTGTGCGTCATGTGCCGCACCGCCGATCGCGGCGCAGAGCGATCGAACCCCAGCCGCTGCGGTGGGGACCGGCGCCGCACACCCGCGTGCAGCGCGATCGTGGGATCGACAGCGCGGTTCGAACGGGGATACCTTAGCGCCCCCCGCGACACCTTGCGGCTACGGGGTCACGTAGGTGACGACGAGCGCGCGGTGATCGGCGCCGGACACCGCCGCGGTGCTCACCTGCACCGCCGTCAGTGGCGCGTCTCGGACCAGGGCGTGGTCGATGGCGGCGATCGGGAACGGACGCCTGCCCTGCGGGAACGTCGGCGAGAAGCCCGCTCCCGC
Source organism: Demequina muriae (assembly GCF_030418295.1). Taxonomy (NCBI): domain Bacteria; kingdom Bacillati; phylum Actinomycetota; class Actinomycetes; order Micrococcales; family Demequinaceae; genus Demequina; species Demequina muriae. The sequence continues at coordinate 1,643,667 of NZ_JAUHQA010000001.1, read as the reverse complement.
CTGCGTCGCCGCATCGGCCAGACCGGCGGACTCGAGATCCCGGAACGCCCGGTGATCGCGCGTCATGTTGAGGTCGCCGAGCACGAGCAGCGGGCCGTCGATCCCGGCCACGGACGCCTCGAGCGCGGCGAGGTCTGCGCTCCACGCACTGTGCGCGAAGAGACCGGGGGCGGCCGGATGCGGCGCCAGCACGGTCAGTGGACCGGACTCCGCGTCGACCACCACCTGCACCGTGCGCGAGGTGGTGCCCTCGATCGCACGACCGTCGGAGATCCCCAGCCGCGACCACACGCCGGTTCCCGTGAAGCCAGGCTCGGGATAGGCCCGGCTGTGGGGGAGCTCCGCGTCGAGCCCGGCGCTGCGCAGCGCCACGGCGGCCTCGGGAGTCAGCTCCTGGAGCGCCAGCACGTCGACCTGATGGTCTCGCACCAGCTGGACCACCTCGGTGGCGTCGGCGCCGCCGAACGTCATGCTCACGCTCGCGACCGTGAACTCCTCGCCTGCCGGCGGCGCAGGCGCGCCGACGTACAAGGGCACCATCCAGACGACGCACGACGACGCGACCACGGCCGATGCGGCCAGCAGCCACCACGCACGTGCCAGCGCGGCCAGCACCAGTGGAACGGCCGCGGCGAGCGTCACCCACGGCATGAGAGCCACCAGGATCGCGACCGGGCCGGGCTCCCAGCCGAGCAGCCGGGCCGCGACGGGCACGGCGACGCCCACGAGCGCGATGGCGGCCAGCGCCCGCATCGTGCGTCGGAGGGCGGACGGCCGCGGCGCGGCGTCAAGGGCGAGGCCGCCCGTCGTCGTCATGGTCAGGAGTGTCGCACGCAGGCGCTCGCCGGCGCCGGAGCCGCGCTGTCCCGCGGGCTCAGCCCGCGCATCGGCCGCCGGGAGGAGTCGTCGGGGAACGACGAACGCCCGCCCCCTCGGACGAGGGAACGGGCGTTCGGTGACGAGTTTGTGTCAGCGCGTCTCGCGGTGCGGGGTGTGCTTGCCGCACTTCCGGCAGAACTTGGCGAGCTCCACCCGGTCGGGGGTGTTGCGACGGTTCTTGCGCGTGATGTAGTTCCGGTTCTTGCACTCGGTGCACGCGAGCGTGATCTTCGGACGAACGTCGTTCTTTGCCATGGGGGTGTGCTCCCAGCCTTGTGATGACGCGCCTGGCAGGCGCGGTGACAGGCGATGCGCCTGTCTCGTAGCGAGGGCGGGACTCGAACCCGCGACCCCACGATTATGAGTCGTGTGCTCTAACCACCTGAGCTACCCCGCCGCGAGAATTGCTCGACCATCGCCCCTCGCGAGAGGAGCGACGATCAAGCATTTCTCAGAGCCCCGACAGGGAATCGAACCCTGGACCTTTTCCTTACCATGGAAACGCTCTGCCGACTGAGCTATCGGGGCAAGCCGGTCAAGAATACACGCCACACAGAGTGCTTGTGAAATTGGCCGCGGGCCACCGTCGGAGGCCGCCGATATCGTGACTCACGTGACCCTACAGCTCAGCGCCGCCGAGGCACGCCGGGTGTTCCTCGACGCCCAAGGCCTGGCCCGGCGCACGCCATCGCGGCGCGCCCGTGCCTCCGACTTCGACCGCTACCTGAACCGTCAGGGCGTGCTCCAGCTCGACACCGTCAACGTCCTCGCGCGCGCCCACTACCTGCCGCTGTACTCGCGTCTCGGCGCGTACGCGCCCGCGGATCTCGACGCGTACCTCTGGGGTGACGAGCGCGGGCACTCCGCGCACGCCTTCGAGCACTGGGGTCATGAGGCCTCGGTCATGCCCCGAGACATGCTGCCGCTGCTGCACCATCGCATGGTGGGAGCGTCCAACTGGAAGGTGCGCCGGCGGGACCAGCTCGAAGCCGAGCGGCCCGGCCTGCTGGACGCGGTGCGGGCCGCGGTGGACGCACACGGGCCTGTCGTGGCCAGCGATCTCGAGCACCTGGCGCCCCGGGCCGAGGCGCGGGGCTCGTGGTGGGATCACGGCCATGTGAAGGAGGCGCTGGAGTACCTGTTCATCACCGGCGCTGTCGCGGCCTCGCGAGGCCGCCACTTCACGCGGACCTACGACGCGCCGATGCGCGGCTGGGGGCTCTCCGCGGCCGAGGAGGGCGAGTGGGGAGTGCCAGCCGGTGAGGCGCGCCAAGCGCTGTTCGATCGCGCCCTGTCCGCCACCGGCATCGGCACCGTGAAGGACCTGTGCGATCACTTCCGACTTCCCTACGCGGCTGGGGCCCGAACTCCCGACGTCGCGGGTGGCGCCGTGTGGGCGGCTTCGGCCGTCGAGCGCGGACTCGCGGCGTGGACTCAGGTGGAAGGGTGGGACGCGCCCGCGCTGATCGCGGTCGACGGCTCAGCATCGGCGCCGCCGGGCCATCGGGCCGCGCGCGATCCTGGCCGGGCCACCGGCCGGGCGCTGCTCAGCCCCTTCGATCCGGTGTGCTGGTACCGGCCGCGACTGCTGCGCATGTTCGGCGTGGACTACCGCATCGAGATCTACACTCCCGCCCCCAAGCGCGTGTACGGCTACTACTGTCTGCCGCTGCTGGTGGGCGACCGCATCGTCGGTCGGCTGGACCTCAAGGCCGATCGCCAGGCTGGTGTCCTGCGGGTGCAGGCGGCCTGGCACGAGCCTGGCCGCGCACCCGGTTCACGGGCCCTGTCCCGCGGCGTCGTGGCCGAGGCGGCGGCGGCCGAACTGGACGCGATGGCGGGGTGGCTGGGGCTGGATACCTGGACCGTCACCGGAATGGGAGACCTCGCTCCGGCGTTGTGACCGCCGCGGCCACCGCTCGGCATTGCTCCCGTACCGGGGTTAGTGTGGCGAAAGGTCGCATATGAGACACGTCGCTATCCCCGTCCCGACGAGAGGCCCCCAATGACGAGCACCTCACCCACACCCGCACCGCGCGCCGGCAGTCGGCTCAATCGCCGCGTCGTCGCCATCAGCATCGGCGCCGCACTCGGCGGGTTCCTCTTCGGCTTCGACTCGTCGGTCATCAATGGCGCCGTCGAGTCGATCGAGGGAGAGTTCGACCTGTCCGCCGCGTTCACCGGCTTCGCGGTGGCCTCGGCACTGCTCGGCTGCGCGGTCGGCGCGTGGTTCGCCGGCACCATCGCGAACAAGTACGGCCGCATCCGCGTGATGCTGATCGCCGCCATCTTCTTCTTCGTCTCCGCAGTGGGCTCCGGTCTCGCCATCGGCATCTGGGACCTGATCCTGTGGAGGATCCTCGGCGGTCTGGCCGTCGGCGCCGCGTCGGTCATCGCCCCCGCATACATCGCCGAGGTGTCGCCGTCGAAGTTCCGCGGCCGGCTCGGTTCCCTCCAGCAGCTCGCCATCGTCATGGGCATCTTTGCGGCCCTGCTCACCGGTCAGCTGTTCGCCGACGCGGCCGGCGGCGCGGCGGAGGAGTGGCTGTTCGGCATCGAGGCGTGGCGACTGATGTTCATGGCCGAGGCGATCCCTGCGATCATCTACGGCATCGCGGCGCTGCGCCTGCCTGAGTCCCCCCGATACCTCGTCGGCCAGAGCAAGGACGCCGAGGCTGCGGAAGTGCTCCGCCTGTTCACCGGGGTCGAGGACGTCGACTCCAAGATCAAGGAGATCGAGGACTCGCTGCACCGCGAGGAGAAGCAGACCCTGCGAGACCTGCGCGGCCATGCCCTGGGGCTCAAGCCCATCGTCTGGACCGGCATCCTGCTGTCCGTGTTCCAGCAGTTCGTGGGCATCAACGTGATCTTCTACTACTCGAACACCCTGTGGCGGTCCGTGGGCTTCGAGGAGTCCGAGGCATTCCTGACGTCGACCATCACCTCCGTCACGAACATCGTCGTGACGATCGTCGCGATTCTGCTCGTCGACAAGATCGGCCGTCGCCTGCTGCTGCTGATCGGCTCGACGGGCATGACCGCGTCACTGGGGCTGATGGCCCTCGCGTTCTCGCAGGCCATCACGGACGGCGATGGCGAGGTGACCGACTTCGAAGGGTCGTGGGGCACCGCAGCCGTGATCGGCGCGAACGCCTTCGTGGTGTTCTTCGGCGCCACCTGGGGACCCGTGGTGTGGGTGCTGCTGGGTGAGATGTTCCCGAACCGCATCCGCGCATCGGCGCTCGCCGTGGCCGCCGCCGCGCAGTGGATCGCCAACTGGGCCATCACCGTGTCCTTCCCGTCGTTCGCCTCGATCGGGCTCACGTTCGCGTACGGGTTCTACACGTCGATGGCGCTGCTGTCGTTGGTGTTCGTGTACTTCCGTGTGCCGGAGACCAAGGGCATGGAGCTCGAGGACATGGACGCCGACGTGCACGTCAAGCGCGGCAAGTTCGTGGAGTCGACTCGCAGCTGAGGCACGGCACGGCGCCCAGGTTCTCCTGTCCGGCACTCATTGCCGCCTACGCGCGATCGCGACGTCCTGTCCGGCATCGCGGGGACATGAGTGCCGGACAGCGGCGCGAGACGTCCCAGAGGGGTCAACCAGTGCCGGACAGGACGTGACGGGCGAACACGAAAGGCCCGGCACATGGCCGGGCCTCGCGTGGCAGGTGAGGGATTCGAACCCCCGAAGTCGATGACGGCTGATTTACAGTCAGCTCCCTTTGGCCGCTCGGGCAACCTGCCGCGGCGCCTCGTCCGAAACGAACGCGGCGCGCATGGAAGGATAGCAAGAGAACGGACTGCGGCGCGAACCTGTGCGACGCGGATCGCGACCGAGACGCAACGGCGCCGTGCGCGCCCCGACCCCGAGGAGGATCCATGGCAGGCGACAGCAGCTTCGACGTGGTGAGCAAGATCGACCGCCAGGAGGTCGACAACGCGCTCAACCAGGCGCACAAGGAGATCAACCAGCGCTACGACTTCCGCGGCGTGGGCGCGTCCATCGAGTTCACCGGCGACGCGATCCTCATGAAGGCCAACTCGGTGGAGCGCGTCAAGGCGGTGCTCGACGTGCTGATCGCCAAGCTCGCGAAGCGCGGGATCTCGATGAAGTCGCTCGAGTACGGCGACCCTGTCCCGTCCGGCAAGGAGTTCCGCCTCGTCGCGGACCTCAAGGAGGGCATCACCCAGGAGACTGCCAAGAAGCTCGGCAAGCTGCTTCGCGAGGAAGGCCCCAAGACGGTGAAGTCGCAGATCCAGGGCGACGAGCTGCGCGTGCAGTCGAAGTCGCGGGACGACCTGCAGGTCGCGATCCAGCTGCTCAAGGGCGCCGACGTCGACGTGGACCTGCAGTTCGTCAACTACCGCTAGCGGACGCCGCCGACGACGGACCCTTCCTCACTGGCCGCCATCCGCCTCGCGCCGCGATTGCGGCGATCGCGTGGACTATCGGTCACCGGTCTGGGGGTCGCCGGCCCGGAGGTCGCCGGTCCACCGCTCGCTCAGAACCGAGTGCTGCGTGCCTCGTGGCGGCGGCGTGTAGGCGCAGGTGTCGCCGGCGCACAGCTGCGGCTTCTGGCGCGCGAATCGTTGCGCGAGGAGGCAGCCGACGCAGATCCCGAACGCGGTCTCCACGTAGAGCAGGAGCAGACAGAGCCCGCAGATCACCTGCGCGACGATGGCGGGCAGCCCCAGCCACCCGAGACTGAAGCACCCGGCGAGCGACATGCCCAAGCCGAGTTGCCACGCCAGGCGCTTGGACCGAGCCTCCACCCACTCTGGCCGCTGGGGACGAGTGATCAGCGTCCCGATGACAAGGGTCGGAGTGAGGGCCGTCCCGATGTACAGGCGGAGCATCATCTCCACTGCGAACACGATGCCGAAGAGGCGCATGGGCTGAAGGTCACCGGTGATGACACCCCAGAGCCAGGCTGCGAACCCTCCGATGAACAGAATGCCCGCCGATGCCCTGACGGCACGTTCGTTCGCCACCGGCTCGTCGATGCCTTCCACCCATTGGCCGACGACGAGTGGGTCGTGGTCTGATTGCGTCTGCATCCGATGATGATACCCCTAGGGGTATCTGCTCTCGACGCGGCGAGGGGGAGGGGACCTGCCGTCCGTCAACGACCGCTGAGGACCCTCACTGCCGATGGCGACTGCTGGTGCAGCATCATCTGCCAGCCGTCGCTCGAGCGCACATAGGTGCTCGACAGCATCGCCTCGAAGGGCGGCTCCTCGACCCGGCGCGCCCGGACGCGATACGCGACCACGGCCAGCCCCTCGCCGAGGTCGTGGACGGTGACGTCCTCGAGCTCGTAGTCCTGCCATCGGCGGGACTCCGCCATGCCGTCGATGGCGTCGTCGCGCTCCATCACGCCGAACGGGAACACCATGACTGCCTCGCTCGCGAGCACGTCATCGTAGAACTCCCTGGCATGCCCGCTGGTGAGTGCCTCCCAGCCGTCTCGTTCGAGTGCGACCAGCTCCTGCTCCTCCTGCGTTCTCATGATCCTCATCTCCTGCTCTCGATGCCCTCAGTGAGTTTGGCGACCGCGTATCCCCACGCCTGCGAGACCTTCGGATGGGGCGGGACCGAGATCTCGTCGGGGTTGGTGATGACGTCGAGCAGCACAGGGCCGTCGTGCGAGAAGGCCCATGCGAGCGCAGCGTCCAGATCTCCCGGCTCCTCCACGCGCCTCGACGCGAGACCCATCGCGGTGCCGACCGCGGCGAGGTCCGGATTGTCGAGCTCGGTGCCGAAGGACGGCAGCCCGCCCTGCTGCTGCTCCAGCTGCACCATGCCCAGCGACGCGTTGTCGAACACGACCACGACGACGGGCAGTCGGTGCGTCACCGCGGTGCGCAGGTCGCCCAGCAGCATCATCAGCCCACCGTCGCCGCTCATGGACACCACGCGGCGCGACCGGTCCAGCGCCTGGGCGCCGAGCGACTGCGGCAGCGCGTTGGCCATCGAGCCCAGGTTGAACGAGCCGATGAGCTCCCGGCCAGCACGCATCTCGACGAACCGGGCGAGCCACACCGTCGACATTCCGGTGTCCACGGTGAACACCGCGTCGTCGGGGGCGTGCCGATCCACGGCTGCCGCGAGCGCCTCGGGTCGGATCCGATCATCGGGGTTGTCGAACTTCGCGCGCACCTTGGCCACCACCCCGGACTTCTCGTAGTCGGGGTCCGCGACCGAGCGCTGGCGCTCGCGCCACGAGTCGTACGACTTCACGGCGGCGTCGAGGTGAGAAGAGTCGCGGTCGCCCGCGAGCCTCGGGAGCAGCGCGGTGAGCGCATCGCCCGCATCACCCACCACCGGCACGTCGACCGTGACGCGACGCCCCACGTGGGTGGCCGCGCGGTCGATCTGGACCACCGTCGCATCGGTCGGGTAGAAGTCTCGGTACGGGAAGTCGGTGCCGACCATGAGCAGCGCATCGCAGTCGGCGAGCGCATCGGCCGCTCCGGGATTGCCGAGCAGCCCTGCCTGGCCCACGCCATACGGGTGGTCGCCGTCGAAGCCGCTCTTGCCCTTCAGCGTGACGACCATCGGCGCCTGCAGCCGCTCGGCCACGGCGAGCGTCTGATCGCGCGCATGCTCCGCGCCGCGGCCCACGAGCATGGTCACGCGCTCGGCGCCGTTCAGTGCTGCTGCGGCGGCGGCGAGCGACTCCTCGACCGGTTCGGACTGACGGTGGGGGCGTGCGAAGGACAGTTCGGGAACGTCGGCGTCGAGCTCGAGCTCACCCACGTCGCCAGGGACCGTGAGCACGGCGACGCCGCGCTGCGAATACGCCGCGGTGATCGCCTGGACCAGCATCTGCGGCAGCTGCTCGGGCGAGGTCAGCGTCTGGTTCCACACCGCGACGTCCGCGAACACGCGGTCGTTGTGGACCTCTTGGAAGTAGTCTGTGCCGATCTCGGCCGTGGGAACCTGACCGCAGATCGCGAGCACGGGGGCGTGCGACTTCTTCGCGTCATACAACCCGTTGAGCAGGTGCAGCGAACCGGGCCCCACGGTTCCCATGCAGACGCCGATGCGGTCGGTGAGCTGCGACTGAGCACCAGCGGCGAACGCGGCCGTCTCCTCGTGCCGCACCCCGATCCACTCGAGCCGGTCCTCGTGCCGCATCGCCTCGGTGAAGGGGTTCAGCGCGTCGCCCACCACGCCCCACACCTGCGTCACCCCGTGCTCGGCGAGCGCGTGAACGATGGTTCCTGCGATCGTGCGGGTCATCGGGACTCCTCTCAGTGAGACGGGAGGAGCCACCGGGCTGGCGACCATCCGCGCCCTTCTATGCCAACGCACGGCAAAGGGGGGCGCATTCCACGGCCTAGAGAGGGCGGCCCGCCATCCGTTCGAGCCGAGCCACGCGTTCGTCCATGGGCGGGTGCGTCGCGAACAGTTTCGCCATGCCGGCGCCGGAGAAGGGATTCGCGATCATCATGTGCGACACGTTCTCGAGCGCAGCGTCCTGCGGCAGCGGCTTGGCCTTGGTGCCTCGCTCGAGCTTGCGCAGGGCCGAGGCGAGCGCGAGCGGGTCGCCCGTGAGCGTCGCGCCGTCCTCGTCCGCGTCGTACTCGCGGGTGCGGGAGATCGCCATCCGGATCAGCGCGGCGGCGATGGGCGCGAGGAACAGCATCGCGAGCATGCCGATGGGTCCCAGCGGGTTGTCACGCGAGTTCCCGCCGCCGAAGAAGAACAGCATCTGGGCGATCGCGGTGATGATGCCCGCGAACGCCGCCGCCACCGACCCGATGAGGATGTCGCGGTTGTACACGTGCATGAGCTCGTGGCCCAGGACGCCCCGCAGCTCGCGCTCGTTCAGCAGGCCGAGAATCCCCTCGGTGCAGCACACCGCCGCATTGCTGGGGTTGCGTCCCGTGGCGAAGGCGTTCGGGGCCTGCGTGGGCGACACGTAGAGGCGGGGCATGGGCTGGTTCGCCTCGGCGGAGAGCTCCCGCACGATGCGGTACATGGCTGGCTGCTCCACCTCGGTCACCGGGCGCGCGTGCATCGCCTTGATGGCGAGCTTGTCCGAGTTCCAGTAGCCGTACGCGGTGCCGGCGACGCCGAGAGCCGCGAAGACCCAGATGAACTGCCCACCGCCCACGAAGGAGCCGACGCCGAGCAGCACGGCCCACAGCACGATGAACAGACCTGCGGTCTTCACGCCATTGAAGTACTTGCCTGACACGGTTCTCCTTCCCTCACATCGGTCGCGAAGGGAGAACGGCCGATGCTCGGGCCGGGTTCCCATCGCGACGCAGGGAGTCGCGGGGTCACCAAGGACGTGGCCGCGTCATCTCCCGTCCTCGCAGGAGCTCACGGGGCCGATGCGCGGGTCACCCCGCCATTCGCCTCGCCTACGCGCCGGTGCGGCCCAGCGCGATGTCGGTCATCTCCTCGCGCGGCACCACCTTGACGCGCTCGCGACCGTCGGCCTCGCCGATGGCGCGCTCGTGTGCGTCCAGCAGTTCCCAGTCGTGCCACTGCACCACGTCGACTCCGCGCGACTGGAGCAGTCGCAGCAGGTTGTCGGGGCTGCGCTGCTCGGCGCCGGCCTCGCTCTCCGCGTACAGCCGGGGGGCGTCCTCGACGAGGTTCGCGATGGTCTCCTGCGCATCGGACTTGGTGTGGCCGATGAGCCCCACCGGTCCACGCTTGATCCAGCCCGTGGCGTAGTAACCAGGCACGACGTCGCCGCCGGCCACCACGCGCCCGCCGTCGTTGGCGATGACGCCCTTCGACTGGTCGAACGGGATGCCGTCGATCTCGGTGCCGTAGTAGCCCACGGCGCGGTAGACGGCCTGGACCGGGTAGTCGATGAACTCCCCGGTGCCCTTGACGTTGCCGTCGCCCTGCAGTGCGGTCCGCTCGACGCGGACGCCTGTCACCTTGCCGTCCTCGCCCAGCACCTCATGAGGGGCCTGGAGGAAGTGCAGGTGGATGCGTCGCGAGGCGCCCGTGGGCTCCTTGAGCGTCCAGTCCGTCAGCGTCTTGACGACCTGCTTGGTCTGCTTGTTGTTCTCTGCGGCCTCCATCGAGGCCTCGTCGAAGTCGTAGTCCTCGGGGTACACGATCACGTCGACGTCGGGCACGTGGCCCAGCTCGCGCAGCTCGAGCGGCGAGAACTTCACCTGCGCCGGGCCGCGACGACCGAACACGTGCACGTCGGTGACGGGGGACGACTTCAGCAGCTCCATGACGTTGTCCGGCACCTCGGTGCCCGCGAGGTCCTTGGGGTGCTTCGCGAGGATGCGCGCGACGTCGAGCGCGACGTTGCCGACGCCGAACACCGCGACCTCCTTCGCGTCGAGGGGCCACGTGCGCGGCACGTCGGGATGGCCGTCGAACCAGCTCACGAAGTCCGCGGCGCCGTACGAACCCTCGAGGTCGATGCCCGGGATGTTGAGGTCGGCGTCCTTGAACGCGCCCGTCGCGAAGATCACCGCGTCGTAGTGCTCGCGCAGGTCCTGGAGCGACAGGTCGGTGCCGATGTCGACGTTGGCCAGCAGGCGGATGTCGCCGCGGCCGAGCACGTTGGCGAGAGCGACGACGATCTGCTTGATGCGCGGGTGGTCAGGCGCGACCCCATAGCGGACCAGGCCGAACGGTGCTGGCAGGCGCTCGATGATGTCGATGGATACGTCGAGGTCGCTCTTGGACAGGATGTCGGAGGCGTAGGTGCCGGCGGGGCCGGCACCGATCACGGCGACCCGGAGCGGGCGGTCTGTGGTCACGGTTGTCTCAATCCTCAGGGGCGTGGGCGTGCGCCGAGGGCGGTCTCGGTCGCGTGTCGCCCCGAGTATAGACATGAACGTCACATGGACGTCCCGGCGTTGGCGCGCGCTCGCGCCGTTCCAGTGCCACGCTCGAGTCATGACCTCGGTGATGCCTTCCCCGTCGCCCGATCTCGGCCGGGTGCACGCCGACGCGCCCCCGCGGGGCCTGCCCTCGCCGACGCTGATGCTTCCCGGCGCGTACATCCACGACGCGACGGCACGGGTGCACGCCGCCCAGCGGCGGGTGCGGCTGACCACTCTCACCATCGCCGACGAGCAGCGCACCTATGCGCTCATCGAGGCGCTGGTCGACGCGGCCAGGCGAGGGGTCGACGTGCAGGTGGCGGCCGACGTGTTCACGTACATCGACGCGGCGGGCACGTTCCTTCCCGCCCGGTATCGGACTACGAGGCGGCGAGAGTCGTCGGCCCTCGCCTCGCGGCTGACCGATGCGGGGGCGAAGTTCACGTGGCTCGGGTCGGAACGAGGGCTGATCTGGAGGGGGAGGACCCACACCAAGATGAGCGTGATCGACGACGTGTCGTACGCGTTCGGCGGCGTCAACATCGACGATCGTGGCGCCCGCAACGCCGACTACATGTTCCGCGTGGAGGACCCGCGCCTGGCCGACGAACTCGACGAGGTGTACGAGCGCATCGTGCGCATGAACGCCTCCCAGCTCGGGCATCCATCGCTCACCCTCCGCCATGGTGACGACGCGGTGCTCGTCGACGGCGGCGTGCCCGGCGACTCCGTCATCTACCGTCGTGCGATGACGCTGGCCTCCGAGGCCGTCCACGTGCTGCTCATCTCCCAGTACTGCCCCACAGGTCCGCTCGGCAGGATCATCGCCGAACGGCCGCACGCGCTCTGGTTCAATCCACCGCGCCACGCCTCCCCCGCCAATCGAGTCCTGATCTCCGCGTCGATGGCGGCGACGGGATACCGCACCCAGTACCGCTCGCGGCGGTACCTCCACGCGAAGTGCCTGGTCATGACGATGCCGTCCGGAGAGCGCGTCGCGATCACCGGATCCCACAACTTCGTGCGCGGCGGCGTCGCGCTCGGCACGAGGGAGATCGCGCTCGAGACCCGGTCGGATGCCGTCATCGACCAGATCCTGGCCTTCCACCGCACGCACGTGGTCGGCGGCCGTCAGACGGGGCTGGCACATCCCCCGGCCCTGTGAGACACTCTCCGCTATGGCATTCTCCCCGGACTCCTGCGCACCCATGCTGTGCTGCTGCGTCCGTTGTGCCATGTGTCCCGAGGCCTGAGCCCACGGATACACCCCACCTGTAGCCCTGGGCGCTCGGCCTTTCGAGCGCGGACCAGTCGCGCTCGCACGGCCTCGCTCCCAGAACACGACGAGTCGAGGAGTCTCGGTGACTGACGCCGATGCCACCAGTGCCACCGCGCGCACGCCTGCCCAGATCGCTGAGGCAGCCGAACGCCGACGCCACCGCGAGGAGGCGCGCGAGATGCGCACCCGCGAGGCCTCACAGCGCAAGAACACCGCCTCCAAGGACGGCCAGTGGGCCGCAGGCGACCGCACTCCTCTGAACCCCAACGAGGAGATGAAGTCCACCGGCGACCCGCTGCGGGTGCGCGAGCGCATCGAGTCGATGTACTCGAAGTGGGGCTTCTGGTCGATTCCCCCGGGCGACCTGCGCGGCCGGTTCCGCTGGTGGGGGCTGTACACGCAGCGCCGCCAGGGCATCGACGGCGGCAAGACCGCGATCCTCGAGCCGCACCAGCTCGACGACGAGTACTTCATGCTCCGCATTCGCTCGGACGGCGGCCAGCTGTCGGTGGCGCAGGCGCGCGAGATCGGGCGCATCTCCGAGGAGTTCGGCCGCGACACCGCCGACGTCTCCGACCGACAGAACATCCAGCTGCACTGGATCCGGATCGAGGACGTCCCCGAGATCTTCCGCCGCGTCGAGGCGGTGGGTCTGCTGGTCACGGAGGCCTGCGGGGACGTCCCGCGCGTGATCCTCGGCTCCCCCGTCGCGGGAGTCGCCAAGGACGAGCTGATCGATCCCACGCCTCAGATCAACGAGATCAAGGAGCGCTACATCGGCTCTCCTGAGTTCTCGAACCTGCCGCGGAAGTTCAAGACCGCCTTCACGGGGCAGCCGGTCCCCGACATCCTTCACGAGGTCCAGGACATCGCGTTCTGCGCCGTGGAGCACCCCGAGCTGGGCGTCGGCTACGACCTGTGGGTCGGCGGCGGTCTGTCCGTGAATCCCTTCCTCGGCGTGCGACTCGGCGTCTTCGTCAAGCCGGAGATCGCGCACGAGGTCTGGAAGGGCGTCGTCAGCATCTTCCGTGATCACGGCTATCGCCGACTGCGCACGCGCGCCCGTCTCAAGTTCCTCGTCAAGGCCTGGGGAGCGGAGAAGTTCCTGCAGGTGCTGCAGGACGACTACCTCGGCTACGAGCTCCCCAAGGGACCCGCCCCCCAGGTAGGAGTTCCGGGAGACCGCGGAGACCATGTGGGCATCCACGAGCAGGCCGACGGCCGCTGGTACGTGGGCGTCGCTCCGGTCGCGGGCCGCGTCTCCGGCACCAAGATGCAGTCGATCGCTGACGTCGCGGAGAACGTCGGCTCCGACCGCATCCGCCTCACTCCGCTGCAGAAGATCCTGGTGCTCGACGTCGACCAGGACAAGGTCAGCGACGTCGTCAACGGACTGCGCGCGCTCGAGCTGGACTCCGACCCCGGCGAGTTCCACCGCAACGTCATCGCCTGCACCGGAATCGAGTACTGCAAGCTCGCGATCGTCGAGACCAAGGCGACGGCCCGCGAGGTCGTGAAGGTCCTCGACCAGCAGTTCCCGACGCTCGACAACCCCATCACCGTGCATGTGAACGGCTGCCCCAACTCGTGCGCCCGCGTGCAGATCGCGGACATCGGCTTCAAGGGCCAGCTCGTGCTGGACGAGGAGTCGGGCGAGCAGGTCCCCGGCTTCCAGGTGCACCTGGGCGGCCGGCTGGGACGTGGCGAGGACAACGACTTCGGGCGCAAGATCCGCGGCCACAAGGTCACGCAGACGGGGATGCCCGACTACGTCCAGCGCGTCACGACGCACTACCTCGCAGACCGCACCGGCCCCGAGGAGACGTTCGCGGACTGGGCGTTCCGGGCGGAAGAGGAGCTGATCAAGTGAGCATCCCGTCGCTGTCGGGCGCCGCGGCGCTGACCGCGCTCAACCCTCGCGAGTGGAACGCCGAGACCTGCGCGGCGGTCGCCTCGCGTCTCGAGAACGCCTCGGCCACCCACATCGCCGACTGGGCGGTCGCCACGTTCGGACGGGGGCTCGGAGTCGCCTCGTCGATGCAGGACACGATCCTGCCCCACATGTTCGGCGCGCGGCTCGCGGGCGTGGACGTGCTGTTCCTCGAGACGGGGTACCACTTCCAGGAGACGCTGGACACGCGTGACCGCTCGGCGCGCGAGTTCCCGATCACCATCGTCGACGTCATGCCGAATCTCACGGTCGCGGAGCAGGATGCCGAGTACGGCAAGGACCTGTTCGCCCGCGACCCCAACCTGTGCTGCTTCATGCGCAAGGTCGATCCCCTCGCCCGCGCCCTCGCGGGCTACGACGCGTGGGTCACCGGGGCGCGCCGGGTCGATGCCGTCACGCGGTCGCAGATGCCCGTGGTGAGCTGGGACGAGAAGCACGGGCTGGTCAAGATCAACCCGCTCGCCCGCTGGGACGATGCCGACGTGGAGCGCTACCAGGTGGACCACGACCTGCCCCGCAACCCCCTTACCTCCCAGGGCTACCCCAGCATCGGCTGCGCGCCGTGCACCCGCAAGGTCGCGCCCGGCGAGGACCCGCGCGCGGGCCGCTGGTCGGGACAGGGAAAGACGGAGTGCGGGATTCACACATGAGCGAGGACGACGTGACGACGAGCCTGACCACCCTTGACGCCCTCGAATCCGAGGGCATTCACATCATCCGAGAGGCCGTGGGCACCGCCCGCAAGCCCGTCCTCCTGTTCAGCGGCGGCAAGGACTCCGTGGTGGTGCTGCACCTCGCGACCAAGGCCTTCTGGCCCGGGCGCGTGCCGTTCGAGCTGCTGCACGTGGACACCGGCCACAATTTCGACGAGGTGCTCGAGTTCCGCGACCGCACCGTCGAGCGGCTCGGGCTGCGCCTGCAGGTGGCGAAGGTCCAGGACTACATCGACGACGGTCGCCTGCGCGAGCGCCCGGACGGCACTCGCAATCCGCTGCAGACGGTGCCGCTGCTCGACGCGATCGTGAACCATGGCTACGACGTGGTCTTCGGGGGCGCCCGTCGCGACGAGGAGAAGGCGCGCGCCAAGGAGCGGGTCGTCTCGCTGCGCGACGAGTTCGGACAGTGGGACCCCCGCAACCAGCGGCCCGAGCTGTGGAACCTGTACAACCCCAAGCACCTGCCCGGCCAGCACGTGCGGGTGTTCCCGCTGTCGAACTGGACCGAGCTGGACGTGTGGCGCTACATCCAGCGCGAACAGATCGATCTGCCGGACCTGTACTTCGCACACGAGCGCGACGTGTTCACGCGCGACGGCATGTGGCTCACGCCGCACCCGAGCGTCCGCGTGCGCGACACCGACTGTCCCGCACCCCGGTCGGTGCGCTACCGCACGGTGGGCGATGCGTCCTGCACCGGTGCCGTGGAGTCGACCGCGTCGACGCTCGACGAGATCATCGCGGAGGTTGCGGCCACGCGCATCACCGAGCGCGGCGCGACCCGTGCCGACGATCGCCTCTCGGAGGCCGCCATGGAAGACCGCAAGAAGGAAGGCTACTTCTGATGACAGCCCCCGACACCACCGACGCCGCGGCGGCCATCCCCGACGCCCGGCGCACGTCGCTGCTCCGTTTCGCCACGGCCGGCTCCGTCGATGATGGGAAGTCCACTCTCGTGGGCCGCCTGCTGCACGACACCAAGTCGATCCTGGCCGACGCCTACGAGGCGATGGAGCGCGTCTCGAAGGAGCGCGGCGGCGAGGAGGTCGATCTGGCCCTGCTGACCGACGGGCTGCGGGCCGAGCGCGAACAGGGCATCACCATCGACGTCGCGTACCGCTACTTCTCCACGCCCAAGCGCACCTTCATCCTCGCGGACTGCCCCGGGCACGTGCAGTACACCCGCAACACCGTCACGGGCGCTTCGACGGCCGATGCGCTCGTGGTGCTCATCGACGCCCGCTACGGAGTGGTGGAGCAGACCAAGCGCCACCTCGCCGTCGCCGCGCTGCTCCGTGTGCCCCACGTCATCGTCGCGGTCAACAAGATCGACCTGCTGGACTATGCCCAGGGTCCGTTCCGCTCGATCACCCAGCATGTCCAGACGCACGCGGAATCGCTGGGGCTCACCAACGTGGTGACCGTCCCGGTCAGCGCGCTCAAGGGTGACAACGTCGCGCTGCGATCCGACCTCACGCCCTGGTACGACGGCCCCACCGTGCTCGAGGTGCTCGAGACGGTGCCGAGCATCGACCAGGGCGCGGACGACTTCGCCGCGGCCCACCGCCGCGGAATCGCCCACCCGACCGCCGAACAGGCGCGTGCGACGGAGTCCGGATGGCGCATGCCGGTCCAGTGGGTGCTGCGCCCGCAGGATGCGGCCATCTCGCCCGAGTACCGCGAGTACCGCGGCTATGCGGGCCAGGTCGCCGAGGGCACCATCCGGGTCGGAGACGACGTCGTCGTCCAGCCGTCTGGCCGTCGCACCACGGTCGCCGGCATCGACACCGCCGACGGTCCGCTCGACCACGCGCACACGGGGCTGTCGGTGTCGATCCGCCTGGCGGACGACGTCGACGTGGCGCGCGGCGACCTGCTCTCGAGCGCCGCAGACGCCGTGGCGCCCGAGCGCGCCTTCCACGCCCACGTCGCGTGGCTCACCGACCGGCCTCTGCGCGTGCGGGACCGCGTGCTGATCCAGCACGGATCGGCACGCGTGCAGGCGATGGTGACCGCGATCGACGGGATCCTCGACATCTCCCTGCCGGGCGGCACGCTCGACTCGTCGATCGCGACCGGGCACGAGCTGCTGTTGAACGACATCGGCGTGGTGCGCTTCCAGCTCGCGCAGCCGCTCGCGGTCGAGGACTACGGCCGCCACCGCCGCACCGGCGCGTTCTGCGTCATCGACCCCCAGGACGGCAACACCATCGGCGCGGGAACCGCGCGGGCCTCCGCGCCCGGCACCGGCACCGATGCCCACGTGACCATCTGATGAGCGCGCCGGTCTCGCTGCGAGGGGTCTCGCAGGCCTTCGCCGGCTCTCGCGGCGGCCGGCTCGCGCTCGACGGGGTCGATCTCGAGGTCGCGGCCGGCGAGTTCGTCTGCGTGGTCGGGCCCTCCGGCTGCGGCAAGTCGACCATGCTCGACCTGCTGGCCGGACACACCCGTCCCGCCCGCGGAGACGTCAGCGTCGCGGGCGCCGGGGTGCGCGGCCCAGGACCTGACCGGGTGATGGTCTTCCAGGAGCACGCGCTGTTCCCCTGGCTGTCGGTGCGGGACAACGTGGCCTTCGGGCTCAAGAACGCCGGCGTTCCCCTCGAGGAGCGCGATGCCACCGTCGCGACGTGGCTCCGCAAGGTCGGTCTCGCCGACGCCGCGGACCTCCACCCGCACCAGCTCTCCGGCGGCATGCGCCAGCGTGCGGCTCTCGCCCGCGCCTTCGCCATGCGTCCCCAGGTGCTGCTCATGGATGAGCCCTTCAGCGCGCTCGACGCCCCCTCCCGCGACCGGCTCCACGTCGAGCTCCAGGAGCTGTGGGCGGAGACGGGCGTCACGATCGTGTTCGTCACCCACAACGTCAGGGAGGCCGTCGCGCTCGGCGACCGCGTCATCGTGCTGTCCTCCGGTCCCGGGCGCATCATCGGCGACGTGCCGGTGACGCTGCACCGCCCTCGTGTGGTGGAGTCCGAGCGCGTGGTCGCGCTGTCCGCGACCGTGCGCCGCCTGCTCGACGCGGCCGACCAGCTGGGCATCTCCGCGCCGCGCGAGGGGGGTGACTCGTATGTCACCATCTAGCATCCCCACGCGCGATGGCTCGAGCATCGAGGTGCGCAGCGACGCCCCGTGGTGGCGCCGCACCACGCCGATCGTCGGCACCGGCCTCGTTCTGCTCGCCGCGTGGGCGCTCGCATCGGTCCTCTCGGAGTCCCTGCCCACGCCCGCCGCCACCGCAGGCGAGCTGGCGCGCATGGCAGGCGACGGCGATCTCGCGTCGATCTTCGGACGCATCACGCTGTTCATGACCGGATGCTTCATCGTGGCCGCCATCGGAGGAGTCGCACTCGGCCTCCTGCTCGGCTCCCGCACCTGGCTCGACCGCGGACTGTCGCCGTACCTCGCGGCGCTGCAGGGAATGCCCACCTCGATGTGGATCCCCGTCGCAGCCGTCGTGCTGGGCACCTCCCCGTGGTCGCTCGCCGTCGTCGTGAGCATCGGCGCGATGCCCGCCATCATGCTCGCCACGCGATCGGCCGTGAAGAACGTGCCACCGCTGCTGATCCGCGCCGGCCGCACCTTCGGTGCCGACCGGGGCTCCCTGCTCCGGCACGTGGTGCTGCCCGCCGCTCTTCCCGGCATCATGACCGGGCTCGAGCTCGGCTGGTCGATCGCCTTCCGGTGCCTCGTCGCCGGCGAGATCTTCTCCGGCGCCCTGTCCGGGACCGGCATCGGCGACGTGATCGAGCGCTCTCGCGAGACGGGCGACCTCACCGAGATGATGGCCACCATCATCATCGTGCTGGCCTTCACCCTGGCGGTGGATCGGCTGGTCTTCGCCCGCGTGCAGCACCGCCTGCGGGTGAGCCGCGGGCTCGTGGACTCGGGCCTGCCGCACTGATCCACGCCCCGCCTCGACCCTCTGCTGTGAGGTGCGTCACACAAACGTCACGCAAGGTTTACATGAAAGGCTGGACTTCTCGGCCCCCCGCTCGGACGATGGGTGTGCGGTAGGTCACATCACCGCGCGGCGCCCCACTCGCGCCACCGCCAGCGCTGTCGACATCCCTTTGCATCGACATGCGCCCTGGAGGTGCCGTATGGCCGCCGACCCCGAGACCGCGACGCCCCCGCATACGAGCATCGGCGACGGGCGCGGCCCGTCCCCGGTGATGATCCTGCTCGTGCTCGTCAGCACGCTGGGCATCCTCGTCTACACGGGCTTCCTGCTGGATCCCAGCAACCGTGGCGATCTCATCCCGTACATCATGGTCATCACCGCGGAGTCGATCCTGGTGTTCCACGCCCTGCTCGCGATGTGGACCATCCTGTCCGGCGCGCAGAGCTCCCGCGACTTCGCCTATCACCGCGCCAGGGCCGCGGTCTTCGGCCGCGCGCACGGGAAGGCCCCCGAGGCGTGGCCGCTCCGGCTCGACGGTCGTCGCGTCGAGGTCGACGTGTTCATCACGGTGTACGGCGAGGATCTCGACGTGGTGCGGCGCACCGCCACCGCAGCGCTGGCGATGCATGGCCGCCATCGCACCTGGATCCTCGACGACGGGAGGTCGGACGACGTGCGCGACCTCGCCGGCGAGATCGGGGCGAGGTACGTCCGGCGCCTCAGCTCCGGAGGAGCGAAGGCTGGCAACGTCAACCATGCCCTCACGCTCGCGAAGAGCGAGTTCTTCGCGATCTTCGACGCCGACTTCGTGCCTCACCCCACGTTCCTCGCGGAGACCATTCCCTTCATGGTCGACGAGAAGGTCGCCTTCGTCCAGACACCGCAGGCGTACGGCAACCTGCACACGACTGTCGCGAGGGGCGCCGCCTACATGCAGGCCGTCTTCTACCGGTTCATCCAACCCGGCCGCAACCGCTTCAACGCGGCCTTCTGCGTGGGCACCAACGTGCTGTTCCGGCGCGCGGCGATCGACGATGTCCACGGCATCTGCACCGACTCGAAGTCCGAGGATGTGTGGACCTCGCTCGCGTTGCACGAGCGCGGCTGGCGGTCGGTGTTCATCCCTGAGGTGCTCGCGGTCGGCGAGGCCCCCGACACGATCGAGGCGTACTCGAAGCAGCAGCTGCGCTGGGCCACGGGCGGGTTCGAGATCCTGCTGACGCGCATGCCGCTCGCCAACCGTCGCCTGACGATGGACCAGCGCATCCAGTACTTCGTCACCGCGACGTTCTACCTGACGGGGATCTGCCCGCTGCTGCTGATCCTGGTGCCGCCTCTCGAGATCTACTTCGACCTCAGGCCGATGAACCTCTCGCTGACGGTGCTGACGTGGGCGGTGTACTACTGCGGCTTCTACGCGATGCAGATCGTGCTCGCCTGGTACACCCTCGGATCGTTCAGGTGGGAGACACTGACGCTCGCCACGGTGAGCTTCCCCATCTACGCCAAGGCGTTCATCAACGCCTTCACTGGCAGGGACGTAGGCTGGCAGTCGACCGGCACGGCCCGAGGCCGGTCTCCCTACAACTTCATCATTCCGCAGATCCTGTTCTTCCTGTTCCTCCTGCTCACGAGCGGCGTCGCGATCTGGCGCGACATCGACAACGGCGTCCTCACGCTCGCGACGGCGTGGAACATCACCAACACCGTCATCCTCGGGGCGTTCGTCGGCGCCGCCCGTCGTGAGGCACGGGCGCTGCGCACGGGCCGGCGCGGTTCCCCCCGCCGCGCACCGGGAGCACCGGGACCCGACAGTGCGCCACGAACGGTGGTCGCCCGACCGGCGGGCGTGGACGACACTCCCAAGCGTGGCCAGCAGGAGGCAGATGCGCTCGCCACGCTTGCCGCACCGAGCCGGCGCGAGCGCCGAGAGAAGGAGCTGGTCCGATGACCTGGGGCAACCGATTCAAGCTGGTGATCGGCGTGGTCATGGTGCTGATCATCGTGGCCGCGGCCACGCTCGTGTTCAATCAGCGGCAGAACCAGGTCGCGAGCGCATCGGCGACCATCAAGGCGGCCTCGTACGGCGTCGGCACGGACTACGGCGGCCTGGTCGAGGCGGCGTACGTGGCGGCCGGCGACGTGGTCGTCGAGGGGCAGCGCATGTTCGAGGTCCAGAGCCTTCAACTCGAGCGCGACATCGACACCGGCGCGGTCTCGCCTGCCGAGAATGCTGTTGTCGGCGGCGGCACCCTCGTCATTCGCGCCGGCACCGACGGCACCGTGTCGCACATCGCTCTGAACTCCGGCGCGTACGCAGGCGCTGGCGAGGTGCTCGCGAGCATCGACGCCTCGGGATCGCTCTTCGCGGAGGCGGAGTTCATCCTCACGCCGCGCGACTTCGGCAGGCTCGAGGACGCGGCGGGCGTGGAGCTCCGCCTCCCCGACCAGCGCGAGATCTCCGGAACGGTGTCCGACCTCACGGTCGAGACGGTCGACGGCGTGGCCCACGTGACCGCGCGGATCGACTCGGACGCGCTCGCGGACATCGACGGCGACCCCCTCATGAAGCCCGGCACTCCTCTCGAGGCGACGCTGCACCTCCGCGATGACGGACCGTTCGCAGGCGTCTCCGACATGGTGAGCGATCTGGCCGACAGGGTGGGCCTGTGAGCGTCCGGCGCACTGCCGCACTGACGGTGTGCGCGGCGATGGCGGCCGGAGCGTCGGCCTGCGCCGGAGGTGGTGACGTCGAACCAGCGGCGACCACGACCTCCCCCGTCGCGGTCCACTCTCTGCCCGAGCGCCCACTGCCCGAGGACGTCGTCACGCGCGTGGCGGACGACCTCGCGCCCCCGACCAATCGCTGGTACTCGTCGCTCGCCTTCGGGGCGTCGGGACTGCCGGTCTTCCCCAAGCCACTCGCCGTGACGGCCGCCGACGGGGGGTTCGGGCTGGGGCTCACTGCGCCCGAGGCGAGCGCCGACGTGATTCTTGCACCCGCGCGCACGGACATCGCAGTCTCGATCGCCGGAGCGGAGGGGCCCGGGGTCGTGACCGCCGCCGACCCGGTCGCCGTCACGGTGACGTGGGGCGACGCGAGCATGTCGCTCGCTCAGGGCTGGCCGGCCGTCGGCCTCACGGCGCACTCCGCCCTCGAGTCAGAGGTGAGCGTCGCCTTCGCCCCCGCGGGCGGCAAGGTCTCCACGGCCGCCGTCGACGGACGGGTCTACGGCGTAGTCGTCGACGGCGGCGACATCGACGGGACCACCTTGACCCTGGACGAGGGCGGCACCGCCCAGTTCTTCGCGGTGCCGGACGGCGGCGACGCCACGGCCTTCGCCGACGCGCTCGGCGACGTGGTGACCGCGGTGGCCTGGTCGGGGTGGGCCGGCGAGGACGTGGCGACGACGAGCCTCGACTACGGCACGCCGACGGTCGTCACGATGCCGCAGGCGCGTGCCGACGGAGCAGAGCTGAAGTGCGACCTCGGCACGTACGCCACCATCAATGGCCCCTACGCGGTGTGCCGTGCGCAGGACGTCGCGTGGGACGTCGCTGCCGTCGCACCCCGCGCCGCGCTCGACCTCGACGGGCTCACGGATGCGGAGCGCACGGCGATCCGTAAGGCGCTGGCCGAGGACGTCGCCGCACAGCCCGAGCTGCCGGTCGACACCTACTTTGGCGCGAAGGCCCTCTCCCGCCTCGCGACCCTTCTCACGATCGCCCGTGCGCTCGACGAGGAGGCCCTCGCGGAGGATCTTGCGAGCGTCCTCAGCGAGCAGCTCCGGATGTGGGGCGACCCCGAGCGGTGCGCCACGGAGACGGACCGTTGCTTCGTGTACGACTCGCTCCTCGAGGGAGTGGTGGGGTATGCGACGGCTTTCGGCTCCGAGGAGTTCAACGACCACCACTTCCACTACGGCTACCTGCTCCATGCCGCCGCCGTCCTCGGTAGCGAGTCACCCGAGATCGTTGACGAGATCGGCCCCGTCATGGATCTGCTCGCCGCGGACATCGCCCATGGAGTCGGTGGACCCATGCCCGCGATCCGCGCCTTCGACCCGGTGGAGGGCCACTCATGGGCATCGGGATTCTCGCCCTTCGCCGACGGCAACAACCAGGAGTCCAGCTCCGAGGCAGTGGCCGCGTGGAACGCCGTCGCGCTGTGGGCCCAGGTGCGGGGGGATGCGACGCTCGAGGAGCGCGCGCGCTGGCTGCTGGCATCGGAGGCCGATGCGGCACGCCGGTTGTGGCTCGCTCCTGACCTCACGTCCTTCTCGGGCTTCGACCACACGATCGTCGCCCTGCAATGGGGTGCCAAGCGGGACTACGCGACGTGGTTCTCGCCCGAACCGAACGCGATGCTGGGAATCCAGCTCATCCCGGCGTCCCCCGCGCAAGCCGTCCCGCTGGCGCAGGTGGGGCCCGAGCGCATCGAACAGGCCGTCGCCGAGGCCGCACCCCACGGCTTCGACGTCCAGTTCGGGGACTACCTGCTGATGTACAGGGCTCTCGCCGGCGACAGCCAACGCACGATCGCGTGGGAGCAGGCGCGCAGCCTTCCCGCCACGGCGATCGATGACGGCAACAGCAGGACCGCCATGCTCGCATGGATCGCCGCCGCGCCGTGAGAGCCTCCCGGGTGGAGACCCCGCTGCCCGGCGCCTGACGCATCGGCCGCCCGTAGCGGGGTGCAGACGACGCTGCCGTGCGGCCGCCCCTGCAACGGACGTCTCGAACGCCCAGGTAAGGACGGTACTGGGCGCATCTGAGACATTTCTGAGTGCGCCCCATGCCTACAGTGGTGATCAGGCCGCGCTCCTCACGCCGGCCCCTGACTGAGCAAGGCGTCGCTGAGCGGCGCCATCGCCACCGACGACGAATCGACTTTTCGAAGCCCGGCCCCATAGCGCTGGCCACGGCGACGTCGCCACCCCCTCCTTCCCGTTGCGCAGCATGCCTGCGTCCTCCCGACCCCGGAGAGCGATATGACTGCACCCCGTTCCGCCACCGATCACCCGTCCCCCTCCCTTCCCCCGACGGAGCCAGGCACTGCGCCCAGTCCGATCATGTTCCTGATGGTCGGCGTGGCCGCCCTCGGCACCCTGCTGTACGCGGGGTTCCTGCTCGACCCCGATCACCGGGGCGACCTGCTGCCCTACACGATGGTGATCATCGCTGAGACGGTGCTCGTGGCCCAGGCGTTCTTCGGGATGTGGACCATCCTGTCGGGGGGTCACAATCCGCGGGACTTCGCGTACTTCCACACGAAGGACGGGCTCTACGGATCCGACCCCGCAGTGCAGCGCCAGCCGCCGCATCTGCGTGAGCCGCACCTCCATGGCTCGCCGATCGGCGTCGACATCTTCATCACCACGTACGGCGAGGATCTCGAGGTGATTCGCGGAACCGTCCGCGCGGCCATGAGAGTGCGCGGTCGACACACCACGTGGGTGCTCGACGACGGCCGCAGCGACGAGGTGCGGGACCTCGCGGCCCACGAGGGCGCTCGCTATGTGCGGCGCCTCACCTCTGGCGGCGCCAAGGCGGGCAACATCAACCACGCGCTCACCCTCGCGAAGGGCGAGTTCTTCGCCGTGTTCGACGCCGACTTCGTGCCGCGTCCCGAATTCCTCGAGGAGACGCTGCCGTTCTTCAACGACGAGCGCCTCGCATTCGTGCAGACGCCGCAGAGCTACGGCAATCTGCGCACCACCATTGCGCGCGGAGCCGGGTACATGCAGGCCGTCTTCTACCGCTTCATCCAGCCCGGTCGCAACCGCTTCAACGCGGCGTTCTGCGTGGGCACCAACGTGATCTTCCGCCGCGAGGCCGTCGAAGACGTCGACGGCATCTACACCGACTCCAAGTCCGAGGACGTGTGGACGTCGCTGATGATGCACGAGGCCGGCTGGAAGTCCGTCTTCATCCCCGACGTGCTCGCCGTGGGCGAAGCCCCCGAGACCATCGAGGCGTACTCCAAGCAGCAGCTGCGCTGGGCGACCGGAGGCTTCGAGATCCTGCTCACCCGCAATCCGTTCCGACGGGACGTCCGGTTGAGCCTCGAGCAGCGGGTCCAGTACCTGGTCACCGCGACCTTCTACCTCACCGGAATCGCGCCCCTGATCCTGCTCATGCTGCCGCCCATGGAGATCTTCCTGGATCTGCAGCCCATGACGATCGAGACGTCGGCGATGACCTGGTTCCTGTACTACGCGGGCTTCTACGCCCTGCAGATCCTGTTCGCCTGGTACACGCTCGGGTCCTTCCGGTGGCAGACGCTGACGCTCGCGGCAGTGTCCTTTCCCATCTACGTCAAGGCCCTCGGCAACGCCTTGCGCGGCAAGGACGTCGGCTGGCAGGCGACCGGCACCGCCAAGGGCCGCTCGCCCTTCAACTTCATCGTCCCGCAGGTGCTGATCTTCGTCTTCCTGGCACTGACCTCCGTGGTCGGCATCATCAGGGACCTGGACAACGGGTCCGTGTCGCTCGCCACGGCGTGGAACGTCACCAACACCATCATCCTCGCGACCTTCCTGGTCGCCGCGGCGCGTGAGGGCCGACAGCTCTCCGCGCCCTCCCCCGCCCGCACGCCGGCCGCCAAGCCCACCCGCACCGTGGTGGCGCGCCCGGCCGACACCGCGTTCGCCCCTGTCTGGGGCCGTGGAACCGCCACCCTTGAGAAGGAGACATCATGACCTGGGGCACCCGCTTCAAGATGCTGTTCGGCACGATGGGCGTCTTCATCCTCATCGCCGCACTCACGTACGTCTACACCGAGCGCGAGTCGAGCGCCACCTCCGCAACCGCCGTGGTCTCCGCGAACACGCTGCCCGTCGGCTCCGACTACGGCGGCAAGCTCGTCGAGCAGCACGTCGAGGAGGGCGCCTACGTCTCTGAGGGCGACGCGCTCTTCACGATCGACAGCCTGGGCCGCCAGCGCGACCTCGAGATGGAGGCGCGCGCCGAAGCGCAGGACGAGGCAGCCGAATCAGCCGAGACCACCGACGATTCGTCGCCCGAGCCCTCGGCCTCGGAGGCCTCCTCCGACGCCGAGTCCAGCGACTCCGCATCGAGCGACTCCGCATCGGGCGACTCCGCGCCGGGCGACTCCGCGCCGTCCCGCGACGCGGACACCGAGTCCGCGTCCGATGATGAGGAGTTCAGCCCCCTGTGGACGGTCACCGCGAGCGCCTCCGGCACTGTCGCGGAGGTGCCCACGGGTGTGGGCGGATACATCCCCGCCGGCGGCATCGTCGCCGAGGTCTTCGAGGACGACTCGCTCTACGTGAGCGCCGACTTCCTGCTGACGCCGCGGGACTTCGACCGGCTCCAGATCGGAGCCCCGGTCGAGGTGCGCCTCCCGGACCGCACCACGGTGACCGGCACGGTCGACGAGATCGAGGTCGCCACCGAGGACGGCGCAGCGCGCGCCTTCGTGCGCGTCGCGTCGGAGGACATCGCGCACAGTGATCCGGCAGGATTGACGGCACCCGGCACGCCGGTGCACGCGACCGTCGAGCTCCGAGACGACGGCCCGCTCGCGGGCCTGCGCGACACTGCCACTGACTTCCTAGAAAAGATCGGACTGTGACATGAGACGACACACATGGGCTGCCGCGGCCATCGCGGGTGCCCTCGTGGTCCTGGCGGGCTGCGACGGCGCCGGCGAGAATGGCGACGGACCGAGCACGACCCCGGACGGCGGGTCTGGCGCAAGCGCAGAGACGGGCCCCGGAGCGACCTCGGACCTCTCGGCGCCCGCGAGCGACGCCGTGGCGGGGCCGGACACGACCGACGCGTCGCTGCTGCCGACCCGTGCCGAAGAATCGGCAGTGCCGGCGCGCGTCGCTGACGGCGTGATACCGCCCACGAACCGCTGGTACTCGGGACTGGTCTTCGGCGACCAGCCCTTCGTCGCGTTCCCCGCGCCGCTGTCCTTCAACTCGACCGACGGCGGCTTCGCCTGGGGCGTGCCGCGCGTCGGCGTGGCCGTGGATGGCAACTCGATCGTCAGCCCCGCGTCGAGCGACGTCACCGTCGCCATCGATGGCGCATCGGGCCTGCCCGTCGCGACCGCAGCGGACACCACGAGCGTCACGCTCGCGTACGGCGACGCTTCCGTCAGTCTCGCCGCAGGGTCGCCGATGGTGGGCGTCACCGCGACTGCAGACATGTCGTTCACGGTCTCCCCCGCACCCGTCCCCGCTGGCGACGGCGTCTGGACCATGGAGTCGGGAGAGCGGACGTACGGCATCAGTGCCGCGAACGCCACCGTCGATGGCTCCACGGTCACCCTCTCGTCGGGTGATCACGCGCAGATGTTCGCGGTCCCCGACGGCGGTGACCCCGCCGCGGTGGCCGCTGCGACCGGCGCTCCGATCGACGGGGTCGACGTGACCTACGCCGTGGATGACGAGTCGGCCACCACCTCGCTCGCGTACGCACCCGAGGACGAACCGACGCTCGTGGCGGTGCCACGCGAACGCGCCGAGGGCCTCGACTGCGAGCTCGGAACCTACCCGTCCGTCAATGGCGAGATGGCCGCATGCACCGCCTCGACGGTCGCGTGGTCGGTGCCCACCGTCGAGCCGGACCTCGGGCTGGATCTCGACGGAGTCACGGAGGAGCAGCGTGCGGAGATCGTCGCGGCTCTCGAGTCCGAGGCCCAGGCCGAGCCGACCTTCCCCGCCGACACCTACTTCGGCGCGAAGGCCCTGCACCGTCACGCCATGCTCGTGACGGTTGCGGACGCACTCGGCGAGACGGCGCTGGCCGACGAGTTCGCCGGTGTGCTCTCCGATGAGCTCCTCACCTGGGCCGATCCGGCCGGCTGCGAACGCCGCTCGGAGCGTTGCTTCGAGTACGACGAGCAGCTGCGCGGCGTGGTGGGTCTCGAGGCGGCGTTCGGCTCGGAGGAGTTCAACGACCACCACTTCCACTACGGGTACCTGCTGAACGCAGCGGCGGTCGCACTCGAACGCGATCCGTCACTCGAGGACGGGCTCGCGCCGGTCATGGATCTCGTGGCTGCCGACATCGCCAGCCCTGCTGACGCGGAGTCATTCCCGACGCTGCGTGCCTTCGACCCGTTCGCAGGTCATTCGTGGGCGAGCGGGTTCTCCCCGTTCGGCGACGGCAACAACCAGGAGTCCAGCTCCGAGGCGGTGCTCGCCTGGAATGGCGTCGCAGCCTGGGCTCAGGCCCGCGGAGACGAGTCGCTCACCCACACGGCGCGGTGGACCCTGTCCGCCGAGGCGAATGCCGCCGTCACCCGCTGGCTGCGACCCGACCTTGAGGGCTTCGAGGAGTACCAGCACGACATCGTGGCTCTCCAGTGGGGTGGCAAGCGCGAGTACGCGACGTGGTTCAGCGCGGAGCCGAGCGCGATGCTCGGCATCGAGCTGATTCCGATGGCGCCGGTGCAGCAGCACCTCGCCCCCGAGGACGAGGAGGCCGTCGCGACCGCGCTGCGCTCGATCGAGGCCGCCGCTCCAGGTGGGTACGAGGTGCCGTTCGGCGACTACCTGCTCATGTACCAGGCGCTCGCCGGTCCAGAGCAGGCGGCTGCGGCATGGGACGAGGCCACGGCGCTGCCTGACTCGGGGATCGACGACGGCAACTCCCGCGCCGCCATGCTCGCCTGGATCGCGGCGGCCCAGTGATGAGGCTCGCTGCAGCGGCGTGATGCCGGCCGCACCGCGTCAGTGAGCGGAGCGACCCGTGCCCGTGTCGGAGCGTCGCCCTAGGGTGGTCGCATGAGAGCCGACACGGGCACGGGTGCTGGCACGTTCAGCGTCCTGCCCGCGACCCAGGAACGGTGGCCGGACGTCCGGACCGTGCTGGGCCCCAAGAGCCTGGACACGCCCTCGTGCTGGTGCCTGGCGATGCGCATCAGCGCTGGCGATCCCCACATCAAGGATCAGCCCGCCCGGGCGCGCGCCGATGTGCTGCACGACCTCTGCGGGGAGGACATCGCGCCGGGCGTGCTCGCCTACCGCGATGGCGAGGTGGTGGGCTGGTGCTCGGTCTCGCCCCGCTCCGCGTATCACCGGCTCGTCCACTCCCGCGTGATCCCTCGGCTCGATGACGAGCCCGTGTGGTCAGTGGTGTGCTTCGTCGTCCGTGCCGGCCACCGGCGCCAGGGGCTCGCGGGCGTGCTGCTCGACGGCGCGGTCGACTACGCGCGTTCCCAGGGGGCGACCATCGTCGAGGGCTACCCCGCGGACACCGGCGGTGACCGCATCGATGTCGCCTCCGCCTACGTCGGCACCAGGACGCTGTTCGAGCGGCACGGATTCACGACCGCCTCGGAGACCGCATCCAAGGGCGGCGGCAAGCCGCGGGTGCTGATGAGGCGCACGCTGGCCTGACTCGCAGCCGCGATGGGGCAGCGACGGTGCCACGCGCCTCCCGACTGGCACCGGACGCGCAGGCCGCCCCCGCATCGGCCGTCCGGCAGCCGTCCCAGTGGCACAATCGCGAGGTGAGCGAATCCCTCAGCAGGTCCGGGCTCGCCTTCGGTGCCGGCGCGTACCTGATGTGGGGCGGGTTTCCCCTGCTCATGCACGCGCTCGAACCGGCGGGCGCCGTCGAGATCACCGCGCACCGCGCGCTGTGGTCGGTGCTGGTGTGCGCGGCGATCGTCGCGGTGATGGGGGGCTGGTCGCGGCTGCGCGCCGCCGTGACCCGCCGGCGCACGCTGCTCATCCTGGGCGCGGCTGCAGTGTTCATCGCGATCAACTGGCTCATCTACGTGTACGCCGTCGTCACGGACCACGTGAACTCCGCTGCGCTCGGGTACTACATCAACCCGCTGTTCACGGTGGCGCTCGGCGTGGTCTTCCTGGGAGAGCGCCTGCGCCGGCTGCAGCTCGTGGCCATCGGCATCGCCGTCGTGGCCGTGCTCGTGATCGGGTTCGGACTGGGCGAGTTCCCGTGGATCGCCCTGGCACTGGCCACGTCGTTCGGGCTCTACGGCCTGATCAAGAAGCGCGTGGGCGGCACGGTGGACGCCGTCACCGGCCTGACCGTGGAGACCGCCGTCCTCGTGCCGGTCGCGCTGGCCGCGCTGGTGTGGATCCACCAGTCGGGGCAGGCGACGTTCCTCGCACGCGGTGAGCCAGGACTCGGGGTGGGGCACGACGTCCTGCTGTGGTCGACAGGCGCCTTCACGGCGGGCGCGCTGCTGCTGTTCGCCGCGGGCGCGCGACGGCTCCCGCTGTACGTCACCGGCCTGCTGCAGTACATCGCGCCCACGCTCATGTTCATCCTGGCGGTGTGGCACTTCGGCGAGCCGATGCCCGTGAGTCGGTGGATCGGCTTCATCCTCGTGTGGGTCGCGCTGGTGGTGCTCACGGTCGACGGCTGGCGCGCGCGGCCTCGGCGAGGCGTGGCCCGCGTGGAGCCCGCGGAACCGGTCTAGCCTCCGGTCCGGTTCCCTGGCCGACACTACGAACCACTTCTTGATCCGAAACCCCGCATGCGAGGTCGATTCGGCTCCGGCGCACCGCGCGTCGCGCAGAAAGTGGTGCGTAGTTCTGTGGTCGGGGCGGTGCGGGACGGTGAGGGGCGGGCCAGAGCGGGCGGCCGATGCGGGGGTGGTCTCAGGCGGCGCGCGCAACCAGAGCGTCGGCGAAGGTCAGCAGTGCGTCGCGCACGTCGCCCTCGGGGAGGCCGTCGATGGCGTCCTTCGCACGGCCAGCCCACGCGTGCGCCAACTGGCTCGTCTCTTCCACGACCTGGTGGCCACGCAGCGCCGCGACGGCCTCCGCCAGCGCCTCGTCGCCGCTGAGGTCACCGTC
Organism: Demequina muriae; assembly: GCF_030418295.1. Lineage (NCBI taxonomy): Bacteria > Bacillati > Actinomycetota > Actinomycetes > Micrococcales > Demequinaceae > Demequina > Demequina muriae. The sequence goes on along the minus strand of NZ_JAUHQA010000001.1, from coordinate 1,613,315 downwards.
GATCACGTCGAGCAGCGCGGCGTCGGCGGCGGTCGCCCTGCCCTCGGCGACTCTCCGGCGCAGCAGCAGCACCGGCATGGTGGGCACGCCCTCGCGAAGGTCAGTGCCGGGGGTCTTGCCGGTGGTCTCGGCGTCGGAGCGCACGTCGATGACGTCGTCCGCGAGCTGGAACGCGACACCCGCGAGCTCGCCGTAGCGCGTCACGGCGTCGACGGTGCGCACATCGCAGCCCCCGAACTTGGCCCCGAAGAGGGCCGAGGTCGCGATGAGCGATCCGGTCTTGTCGGCGAGCACCTGAAGGTAGTGCTCGACGGGATCCTCGCCGTCGTCGGGTCCCACGGTCTCGTGCAGCTGGCCGAGGCACAGTCGCTCGAAGGTCTCCGCCTGGATGCGCACGGCCTCGGGGCCAAGCCCCGCGACCACGCGCGAGGCGCGCGCGAACAGCAGGTCGCCCGTGAGGATCGCCACCGAGTTGCCCCACACCTCGTGCGCTGCGGGCGCGCCGCGGCGGGTGGGAGCGGAGTCCATCACGTCGTCGTGGTACAGCGTGGCCAGGTGCGTGAGCTCCACGACCACGGCGGCGTCAAGCACCTCGGGACGAGCACCGTCGCCGAGCTGTGCCGTCAGCAGGGAGAGCATCGGCCGCAGCCTCTTGCCCCCCGCATCCACCAGGTGCCGTGAGGTGGCGTGCGCCAGCCGATCGGACTGCGCGACCGCGTCTCGCAGCCGCTCCTCGACGATCGCGAGCCGCGGGGTCAGCGCAGTCTCGAGCGCCTCTGAGCCGAGCGGCAGCGCCATCAGGTCATGCCCCCAGCGAGACCAGCAGCACGGCGGCGTCCTCGAACAGCCCCAGCACGCCGGCCGGCAGGATGCCGAGCAGCACGGTCGCGACCGCGGTGACCCAGATCACCAGGCGAGCGAGCGGGCTGTCCTCGACCGCGATGTCGTCCTCGGCCCCGTCGGGCACGTCCGTAAGGAACATCAGCACGACCAGCCGCACGTAGAAGAATGCGGCGACCGCCGAGGCGATGACCGCGATGAGCACCAGCGGCCAGCCGCCGCCCGCGATCGCAGCAGAGAACGCCTCGAACTTCCCGACGAATCCTGCGGTGAGCGGGATGCCCGCGAACGACAGCAGGAACAGACTCATCGCACCCGCCAGCAGCGGCGAGCGCTTGCCCAGACCGGCCCACTGGCCCAGCCGGACCGCCTCGGCGCCCACGGATCCGTCCTCGGTGCGCTCCCGCACCTGAGTGACCACCGCGAACGCGCCGATCGATGCCAGACCGTAAGCGAGCAGGTAGAACGGCAGCGCGCTGAGCGCCTCTCCCTCGAGGCCGGCGAAGGCCACCAGGATGAATCCGGCGTGCGCCACGGACGAGTAGGCCAGCATGCGCTTGACGTCCGTCTGCACGAGCGCGAGCACGGTGCCGAGCGCCATCGAGGCGATGGCCGCCGCCCAGAACAGCCAGCTCAGTTCCCACTCGAGCGGGTGCAGCGACGTGTACATGATGCGCAAGAGTGCGGCCGTGGCCGCGGCCTTGGTGGCCGCCGCCATGAAGGCGGTGACGGGGGTGGGGGCGCCCTGATACGCGTCGGGCGTCCACGAGTGGAACGGCACGGCGCCGATCTTGAACAGCAGCCCGGCCACGATCAGCACGGCGCCGGTGACGAGGAGAGCGTCGTTGGCCCCGCCGAGCTCCATCGCGTACGCGACCGCGGAGTACGAGGTGTGGGCCGTCGCGCCGTAGACCAGGGCGGCGCCGAACAGGAAGATCGCGGACGAGAACGCCCCGAGCAGGAAGTACTTGAGCGCACCCTCCTGGGAGAGCAGGCGGCGACGGCGCGACAGTGCCACGAGGATGTACAGGGGCAGCGAGAAGACCTCGAGCGCGACGAACAGGAAGATGTAGTCGGTGACCGAGGTGAACAGCATCATGCCGCCCACCGCGAACAGTCCGAGCGGGAACACCTCGGTGAGCTGGAGGCCCTTGCGACGCGCGAGCGTCTCCTCGATCGAGCCTGGTGCGGTCGATCCGAGGGGCGTGAACGCCTCTTCGCCGGCGCGGGTGCGCGCGGCGAACAGGATCATGCCGAGGACGCCGAACACCAGGATCATCGACTGCCACGCGAGCGCCTGCCGGTCGACGGTGATCATGCCGTCCATGACGACGGTTCCGGCGCCCTCGAGGAGCGCCCACTGCACCGCGGCGGTGCCGAGCGCTCCGACGAGTGCGATCAGCGCCACGGCCAGCTGCACGATGCGACGGGTCGCCGGCGTGCGGATGAACGCCTCGATCAGAATGGCGGCCGATGCGGCCACGAGCACGATCAGGATCGGCGCCAGTGGCGCCCATGCGATCTCGGGGGTCACGAAGGTCACGCGCCGGCCTCCTCGATGGTGACCTGGGCGACCGCGTCAGCGGCGGGCGCACTCAGGTAGTCGATGGCGATGCCGGGCAGGAAGCCCAGCAGCAGCATGAGCCCCACCAGCGGCCAGGTGACGAGTCGCTCGCGCAGTGTGAGCTCCCTCGCCTCCCCCAGGTCCGCCCGGACGGGGCCGGTGAACACCGACTTGTATGTCAGCAGGATGTACAGCGCGGCGAGCACCACGGAGACGGCGGACACGATGACCGCGGCGGCCGCCACCGGGTAGGCGCCGATGAACACCATGATCTCGGAGACGAACGGCGAGAGACCCGGGAGCGACAGCGCCGAGAGGCCGACGACCAGGAAGGTGCCCGCGAACACCGGCATCACCTTCTGGAGACCCCCGTAGGCGTCGACATCCGCGGTGCCGTAGCGCGACACCAGGAACCCGACGAGCAGGAACAGCGCCCCCGTGGAGAGACCGTGGTTGAACATGTAGAACGCCGCGCCCTCCATGGACGTCACCTGGAACGCGAAGATGCCGAGCACCATCACGCCGAAGTGGCTCACCGAGGTGAAGGCGACCAGCCGGAACATGTTGCGCTGGCCGATCGCCAGGAGAGCTCCGTAGATCACCGAGATCACCGCGAGCACGATGATCACGGGCGCCGCCCACCGGGCGGCCTCCGGGAACAGCGCGAGGCACAGGGTGATCATGCCGAACGTGCCGATCTTGTCGAGCACGGCCACGAGCAGCGCGGTGGTGCCCGCGCGAGCGGACTCGGCGACGTCGGGCAGCCACGTGTGCAGCGGCACCATCGGCGCCTTGATCGCGAAGGCGAGGAAGAACGCCAGGAACATCAGCCGCTCGGTCGTCACCGGAAGGTCGATCCCCGTGAGGTTGTCCGTGAGGAAGGCCTGCTCGCCGCCCGGGCCCACGAAGTACAGCGCCACGACCGCGACCAGCATGATCAGTCCGCCGGCCAGGGAGTACAGCAGGAACTTCACGGCCGCGTAGCGGCGCTGAACGCCGCCGAACCCGCCGATCATGAAGTACAGCGGGATGAGCATCGCCTCGAACAGGACGTAGAACAGGAACACGTCGCGTGCGGCGAAGATGCCGACCATGAACGCGAGGCTGAGCAGGATCAGCGCCATATAGTGCCGGCGGCGCGACTCGTCCTTGTCCTCACGCCACGCGGCGAGGATCGCCAGCGGCGTGAGGATCACGGACAGCGCGATCATCAGCAGGCCCAGGCCGTTGACGCCGAGCGCCCAGCTGGTGCCGATCTGGGGGATCCACGAGTAGACCTCGGAGAACTGGAAGGCCCCCGCATCGGACTTGTCGAACTGCAGGGCCATGACGGCGAACAGTGCGAGCTCGAGCCCGGTGACCGCCAGGGCGATCTCGCGCGCACGGCCGCGGGCCGATGCGGGCAGGGCCCACAGCAGCGCCGCGCCGACAGCCGGCACGGCGACGAGGATGGTCAGGAACGGGAACACTTACAGACCCCCCACGACGATGATGAGCGCGACGATGACGAGACCCACGAGCATGGTCGCCGCGTAGGAACGGACCTGGCCGTTCTGCAGGCGCCGCGAGGCCTCGCCGAGACCGGCCCAGCCGCGTGCCTGCTTGTTGACGGCGCCGTCCACCACGGTGGCGTCCAGGTAGACCAGGGTGCGCGTCAGGTGCTGGCCTGGCCGCTGGAGGGCGGCGCGGTTCACCGAGTCCTGGAAGAAGTCGTTGCGCGCCGTGATGGCGGCGAGCGACCCGGTCGGAGCCTCCTGCGCCACGTCGCGACGGCCGTACTTGAGCCACGCGAGGACGACGCCGGCGATCACGAGCACCAGGGTGGCGCCGATCAGAACGGGCACGGGCAGCACCGGTTCGTGGTGCTCGACGTGGCCGGTGACGGGCTCGAGCCAGTGGGTGAAGCGATCGCCAGAGGCGAGGATGAGTCCGAGGAACGCCGAGCCGACGGCGAGGATGATCATCGGCACCGTCATCAGCAGCGGGCTCTCGTGCGGGTGCTGGTCGTCCGTCCACCGGGCCTTGCCGTGGAAGGTCATGAAGAACAGTCGCGACATGTAGAACGCGGTGAGGCCAGCGCCGACGAGGGCCGCTCCACCGAGCACCCATGGCTGCCAGCCCTCGCCCACGAAGGCCGCCTCGATGATCTTGTCCTTCGAGTAGAAGCCAGAGAACGGCGGCAGACCGAGGATGGCGAGCCATCCGAGCCCGAAGGTCACCCAGGTGACGACCATGGCTCCGCGCAGCGCGCCGAAGCGACGCATGTTCACCTGGTCGTTCATCGCGTGCATCACCGAGCCTGCGCCCAGGAACATGCCGGCCTTGAAGAAGCCGTGCGTGACCAGGTGGAAGATCGCGAACGCGTAGCCGATGGGGCCCAAGCCCGCGGCGAGCATCATGTAACCGATCTGCGACATGGTGGACGCGGCGAGCGCCTTCTTGAGATCGTCCTTCGCCATACCGATGAGGGCACCCAGGATGAGCGTCACCGCTCCCACGAGGGCCACCACCACCTGAGCGTCGGGCGCCCCGTTGAAGATGGGCGCGGAACGCACGATGAGGTAGACGCCCGCGGTCACCATGGTGGCCGCGTGGATGAGCGCAGAGACCGGCGTGGGTCCCGCCATCGCGTCCCCGAGCCAGGACTGCAGCGGGAACTGGGCGGACTTTCCACACGCGGCCAGCAGCAGCATGAGGCCGATCGCGGTCAGCTGCGCGGCGGTCGCCTCGGGGGCGGCGTCGAACACGGTGGCGAAGTCCACCGCTCCGAAGGCGGAGAACATCAGGCCCATGGCGATGATCAGCCCGATGTCGCCGATGCGGTTGGCGATGAACGCCTTGTTCGCGGCGGTCGCGTACTCGTTTCGCTGGTTCCAGAACCCGATGAGCAGGTAGGACGCGAGACCCACGCCCTCCCAGCCGACGAACAGCAGCAGGAAGGAGTCGGCGAGCACCAGCAGCAGCATCGCGGCGACGAACAGGTTGAGATACGCGAAGAACCGGCGGCGGTCGGGATCGTGCTCCATGTACGCGACGGAGTACACGTGGATGAGCGTGCCCACGAAGGTGATGAGCAAGACGAAGGTCATCGACAGCGGGTCGACGAGCAGACCGGCGTCGAGGTTCAGCTCAGCGCCGGGGATCCACGAGAACAGGTGCACGCTCGTGGCGCGCTCCTCGCCCGGCAGCCCGAGCATCTGCACGAACGCGATCAGCCCCACCACGAAGGCGGCGGCGGAGGCGCCCACGCCGACCCAGTGGCCGTAGGCGTCGGCTCGACGCCCGGCGAGGAGCAGCACGAGGGCGCTCGCCAGGGGCACGGCGATGAGGAGCCAGGTCACAGACAGCATGCGCTACCCCTTCAGCTCTGCGGGTTCGTCGAGCGAGATGGACTGGCGTGCACGGAACACCGCGATGATGATCGCGAGGCCCACCACCACCTCGGCTGCGGCGACGACCATGACGAAGAACGCCATGACCTGCCCGTCGAGCTGGTCATGGATGCGAGCGAACGCCACCAGACTCAGGTTGGCCGCGTTGAGCATGAGCTCGACGCCCATGAACGCCACGATCGCGTTGCGGCGCAGCAGCACCGCCGCGGAGCCTATCGCGAACAGGATGGACGCGAGGATCACATAGTTCATGGGGTTCACTGGGCGCCCTCCTCGTCCCGGCCCTCACGGCGGCCCTTGCGGTCATCGGCGTCGTGCGACGGTGCGCCGGACGGCCGCTGATAGTCCTCGGGGTTGCGCGTGTTCTCGAGCCGTGCGCGGAAGTCGGTGCCTTCGCTCATCTGATCGCGGGCCTCGAGCACGCGGGACACCGAGTGCTCGATGGGACGGCCCTCGGGGTCGAGCGCCGGAGCATCGAGCGCGTTGTGACGCGCGAAGACGCCGGGCATGGGCTTGTTGACGGGGTCCGCCCCGGCGAGCACGCGGGCGGCCTGGAGCTCCGACTGCGTGCGGCGCGGCGTGAGCCTCGGCGTGTGGGTCATCACGAGCGCGCCCACGGCAGCCGTGATCAGCAGCGCGCCGAGCACCTCCATCACCAGCACGTACTCGCCGAAGAGCACCATCGCGATCTCCTCGGGGTTGCCGACGACTCCGCGCGGCGCGGGCTCGATGGTCACGCGTCCCACGACGGAGATCAGCAGCAGGGCGAGACCTCCCGCAGCGAACAGTGCGATCCAGCGCTGTCCGGTGATGGTCTCCCGGAGGTCCTCGCGCCGGTCGACGCCGACCAGCATGAGCACGAACAGGAACATCATCATCACCGCGCCGGTGTAGACCACGATCTGCACGACGCCGAGGAACGGTGCGTCGAGGCCGACGTAGGCAGCGGCGAGGCCCACCATCACGAGCACGATCGACATCGCGATGTGCGCGGCCTTGCGCGCGAACAGCAGCGACAGCGCGGGCGGCACGGTCAGGGCGGCCACCACCCAGAACAGGACCTCGTTAACCACGACGGGCCTCCGCACGGTCGGCGTCGCGGTCGTCGGAGTCACGGTTCTCGGGAAGCGTCGGGTCGTCCGGGCGTCGCTCGCGCACCCACTCGATCTGCGAGTCCACCACCGCGGTCACGTCGCCGCGGTAGTAGTCGTCGTCGACCGTGTCGGGCACCATCGGGTGCGGGGCGGCGAGCATGGCGTCCTGCATCGGCGCGAGCAGGTCCTGCTTCTCGTAGATGAGGCCCTCGCGGGTGGGTCCAGCGAGTTCGTACTCGTTGGTCATCGTGAGGGCGCGCGTGGGGCACGCCTCGATGCACAGCCCGCAGAAGATGCACCGCAGATAGTTGATCTGGTAGACGCGGCCATAGCGCTCGCCAGGCGAGTACTGGGCGTCCTCGGTGTTCGAATCGCCCTCGACGTAGATCGCATCGGCCGGGCATGCCCAGGCGCACAGCTCGCAGCCGATGCACTTCTCGAGCCCGTCCGCGTAGCGGTTGAGCTGGTGACGGCCGTGGTAGCGCGGCATCGCCGGCGTCTTCTTGTCGGGGTACTGCTCGGTCACCGTGGGCCGGAAGAAGTTCCGCAGCGTGACGCCGAACCCGGCGACCGGCGCGAACGCACGGCCCACTGCGCCGTACTCGGGGAAGTTGGACTCGAAGCGCTGGGCCTCGCCGTCCCGCTCTCGATTGACCTTCCAGACGTCGTCGGGCTCACTCATGCGGCGCCTCCTTCGGGGTCGTCGCCACCGGCGCGCGCCTCAACGGTGCGGCCGGAACGGGGCGACGGGGGCAGGGTCTGATGCGGCAGCGGCGGCACGGGGAAGCCCCCCGCGAAGGCGTCGAGCTCTTCGCGTTCGGGCTCTGGCTTCTCGACCGGCTCGCCCTTGATGAAGCTGATCACGGCGATCGTCAGCAGGATCGCAATGAGGCCGGCGACCGCGTCGTACACATTGAGGTCGCGGTCCCATGCGTCGAAGGCCGCGCGGCCCACGGAGAAGAACACGAGCCAGCCGAGGCCGACGGGGATGAGGATCTTCCAGCCCAGCTTCATGAACTGGTCGTAGCGGAATCGCAGCAGCGAGCCGCGGATCCACACGAACACGAACATGAGCAGCCAGATCTTGAGGATCAGCCACAGCGGCGGCATGATGCCGGAGTTCAGGAACTCGGCGCCCGGCCACGACTGCGGCCAGGGTGCCTGCCAGCCGCCCATGAACAGCGTGGCCGCCACGGCGGAGACGTTGATCATGTTCATGTACTCGGCGAGGAAGAACCACGCGAACTTCATCGACGAGTACTCCGTCATGAAGCCGGCGACCAGTTCGCCCTCCGCCTCGGGAAGGTCGAACGGCAGACGGTTGGTCTCGCCCACCATCGAGATCACGTACAGGATGAACGCGGGGAACAGCGGCCAGATCCACCATCGGTCGGCCTGCGCCTCGACGATGCCGCTCGTCGACATGGTGCCGGAGAGCAGGAACACAGTGACGAGCGACAGGCCCATCGCGAGCTCGTAGGAGATCACCTGGGCGGTCGAGCGGATCGAGCCCATGAGCGGGTACGTGGACCCGGAGGCCCATCCACCGAGCACGATGCCGTACACGCCCAGAGCGGCGCACGCGAGGATGAACAGCACGGCCACCGGGAAGTCGGTGAGCTGAAGCGGGGTGACGATGTCGGTGCCGGGGATGCTCGTCACAGGCCCGAACGGGATCACGGCGAAGATCAGCAGCGCGCAGAACACGGAGATCATGGGCGCCACGATGTACAGCACCTTGTCCGCGGCGCGGACGGTGATGTCCTCCTTGAACAGGAGCTTCATGGCGTCCATGACGGACTGCAGCAGACCGAACGGACCGTGGCGATTGGGGCCGGGACGCTCCTGCAGGCGGCCGATGACGCGGCGCTCGAACCACACCGCGAACAGCACGGACGTGAGCAGGAACACCAGGATGATGACGGCCTTGACGATCGACAGCCACAGCGGGTCGTTCGCGAGCGCCTCGGTCACCGTGAGAGACGCGGGATCGACCTCAGCACTCACGCGTGCGAGCGACAGCATCAGATGCCCCCCTTCACGCGCACGAGTGCGCCGGGCTCGACGCCGAGTTCCTGGGCGACCCAGGAGCCGGGCGACTTGGCAGGAACCCACACGACGCCATCGGCCATGTCGGTGAGAGCCACCGGCAGCTCGATGGTGCCACGGCCGCCGGCCGTGAGCGTGACGACGCCGTCCTTGACGCCGATGCGCTCGGCGGTGGCAGGAGACAGCCTCGCCACCGCGGTGCGTCCCGTGCCCGCCAGGTACGGCTCGCCGTCCTGAAGAGCGCCCTCGTCGACCAGCAGGTGCCACGACGCGAGCACGAGCTCGTCACCCGCCGGCTTCGTCGCCTTCTCCACCTTGACCGAGGGGGCGCTCACGCGCTCAGCCTTGGGCGCGGCGCCCAGCTGCGCGAGCTGCTCGTTGACATCGGCGACGGTGCCCACCTTGAGGTCGGCTCCGAGCTCGCGCCCAAGGAAGTCCAGGGCGCGGTGGTCGGAGATGGCGTCGGTGCGGATCGCGGTGGCGAATCCGCGCAGGCGGCCCTCCCAGTTCACGAAGGTGCCGGGCTTCTCCGACGGCGGTGCGACGGGCAGCACCACGTCCGCGTGGCGCGTGACGTCGGTGCGGCGCACCTCGAGAGAGACCACGAAGTCGACCTTCGCAAGCGCGGCCGCCAGGTCGTCGGTGAGGTCGGACGGCGTCACGCCGCCCACCACGAGACCGGACAGCTGGCCCGCCGCGGCGGCGGCGATGATCTCGGAAGCGCTGCGCCCGGGGGCATCGGGAAGGGTCTCCACGCCCCAGCCCTGAGCGATCGCGTCGCGGGCCGATGCGGCAGTCGCGTCGCGGCCGCCCGGCAGGAGGCCGGGGAGTGCGCCTGCCTCGACGGCACCGCGCTCTCCCGCGCGGCGGGGGATCCACGCGAGGCGTGCCCCCGTGCGCTTGGCGAGGCGGAGCGCCTCGGACAACGCGCCGGGAGCACCAGCGAGGCGCTCGCCCACGATGATGACCGAGCCTTCGGCCTTGAGGGACTCGGCCGCATCGGCCGCGCCCTTGATGGCGGCAAGGGCAGCGCCTTCGCCACCGGGGAGCGCCTGGATCAGCGTCGCGTCGAGCTTCTCCGCACCGCGGGACAGGAACGGCGCGACCGTGAGGACGCGCTGAGAGCCGTAGGCCTTGCGCAGGCGCAGGAACACGACGCCGCCCTCGTCCTCAGGCTCGAAGCCGGCGAGCAGGACGGTGGGGGCCTTCTCCAGATCGGCGAACGTCACGCCCATGCCGGAAGCCGCGACTGCCGCACCCAGGAACGCCTGCTCCTCGTCGGACGCGATGCGCGTGCGCACGTCGACGTCGTTGGTGCCCAGGGCCACCCGAGCGAACTTCTGATACGCGTACGCATCCTCCATCGTGATGCGTCCGCCGGGGAGCACGCCGACTCCCTTGGCCTTCTTGTCGGCGGGCGTGCCGGTCAGGCCGGCGGCGGCCTTCAGGCCCTCCGCCGCTCGCGCGATCGCGTCGGGCCAGGAGGCCTCGTGGAGCTCGCCGTCCTCGCCCCGCACCAGGGGGCGCTCAAGACGGTCGGAGAGGTTCTGCCACGAGAAGGCGAACCGGTCCTTGTCGGTGATCCACTCCTCGTTGACGACGGGGTCGTTATCCGACAGGCGGCGCAGGATCGTGCCGCGACGGTGGTCCGTGCGGATGGCCGCTCCGGAGGAGTCGTGCTCCGAGATTCCCGGAGAGCTCACCAGATCGAACGGGCGCGAGCGGAACCGGTACGCGGCGGAGGTGAGCGCGCCCACGGGGCAGATCTGCACGGTGTTGCCCGAGTAGTACGAGGAGAACGCGCGCCCGGACTCGTCCTCGGCGGCGACTCCGATGGGCTCGTAGCCGTCGAAGCCCAGCACGTCCTCGTCGAAGGTGCCGATCTGCTGCATCGCACCGCGGTTCTGCAGGTCGATGAACGCGTCTCCCGCGATCTCCTTCGAGAACCGGGTGCAGCGCTGGCAGAGCACGCAGCGCTCACGGTCGAGCAGGATCTCGGAGCTCAGCGGCAGCGGCTTCTCGAAGACGCGCTTGACGTCGATGAAGCGTGACTCGGAGCGGCCGTGGCTGAGCGCCTGGTTCTGCAGCGGGCATTCGCCACCCTTGTCGCACACGGGGCAGTCGAGCGGGTGGTTGATCAGCAGCAGCTCCATGACGCCCTCCTGGGCGTTCTTGGCCTCGTCCGAGGTGTGCTGGGTGTTGACGATCATCCCGTCCATCGCCTGCATGGTGCAGGAGGCCTGCGGCTTGGGGAACGCGCGAACGTTGCCCTCGCGATCCGGCGCCGCCACGTCGACGAGGCACTGACGGCACGCGCCGGCCGGGGCCAGCAGCGGGTGGTCGCAGAACCTCGGGATGTCGATGCCGACCTGCTCGGCGGCGCGGATGATCAGGGTGCCCTTGGGCACCGTCGTCTCCTTGCCATCGATCGTGAGGGTGACGGTGTCGACGGTCTCGGCCGTGGCCTTGTCCGCGGTCGAGGTCATGCGTGCGCCTCCTCGGGAGCCGGTGCGGAGTCGTAGTCGAACAGAGCCGACGCGGAGTGGTCGAACGGGCATGCGCCCTGCTGGATGTGCTGCTCGTACTCGTCGCGGAACAGCTTCACCGAGCTCGTGATGCAGCTGGTGGCGCCGTCGCCGAGCGCGCAGAACGCGCGGCCCAGGATCGACTCGCAGGTGTCGAGCAGCTGCTGGATGTCGGCATCGGTGCCGTGGCCGTCCTCGATGCGCTCGAGGATCTGTGCGAGCCAGAACGTGCCCTCGCGGCACGGCGTGCACTTGCCGCACGACTCGTGCTTGTAGAACTCGGTCCACCGCGTGACGGCGCGCACCACACAGGTCGTGTCGTCGAACAGCTGCAGCGCACGCGTGCCGAGCATGGAGCCCGCCGCGCCCACCGACTCGTAGTCGAGAGGCGTGTCGAGGTGCTCGTCCGTGAACAGCGGCGTCGAGGACCCTCCGGGAGTCCAGAACTTGAGCGGCCTGCCGTTCCGCATGCCGCCCGCCATCTCGAGCAGCTCGCGCAGGGTGATCCCCAGCGGCGCCTCGTACTGCCCAGGCTTGGTGACGTGGCCGGACAGCGAGAACAGCCCCATGCCCTTGGAACGCTCGGTGCCCATGGCGGTGAACCACTCCACGCCCTTGTCCACGATCGACGGGACGGAGGCGATGGACTCCACGTTGTTGACCACGGTGGGGCGTGCGTACAGGCCCTCGACCGCGGGGAAGGGCGGCTTCAGCCGAGGCTGGCCGCGACGTCCCTCGAGGGAATCGAGCAGCGCCGTCTCCTCGCCGCAGATGTACGCGCCAGCGCCGGCGTGCACGGTGACGTCGAGGTCGAATCCGCTGCCGTGGATGTCCTTGCCGAGGTGCCCGGCCTCGTAGGCCTCGCGCACGGCCTGCATCAGCCGGCGGTACACGTGCACCACCTCGCCGCGCAGGTAGATGAAGGCGTGGTTGCTGCCGATCGCGAACGACGTGATCGCGACGCCCTCGACCAGGAGGTGGGGCGCCGAGAGCATGGTCGGGATGTCCTTGCAGGTGCCTGGCTCGGACTCGTCCGCGTTCACCACGAGGTAGCGCGGCTTGCCGTCGTCGGGGGGCAGGAAGCCCCACTTCATGCCGGTGGGGAACCCGGCGCCGCCGCGTCCGCGCAGGCCGGAGTCCTTGACGGCCGCGATGAGGTCGGCGGGCTCCATGCCCAGCGCCTTCGTCAGCGCGCCGTAGCCGCCGTGGTCCGTGTACGTGGAGAGCTTCCAGGACTGCTCGGCGTCCCAGGTCGCGCTCAGCACGGGGGTCAGGTTCGTCACTTCGACTCCTCCCAGCCCTGCTCGCGCGCGGCCTTGAGTCCCACCACGGTGGGCTCACCGATGCCCTGGTCCTCGTCCGCGCGACCGTCCTCGAAGCCGGCCAGCACGCGCGACATCTCCTTGAACGGAGCGACCTTGGCAGAACCGCGGGTGGGCTTCACATCGCGGCCCTCGAGGATGTCGTCGACGACGCGCAGCGCGCGCTCAGGCGTCATGTTGTCGAAGAACTCCCAGTTGACCATCATCACCGGCGCGTAATCGCACGCGGCATTGCACTCGATGCGCTCGAGCGTGACGCGACCGTCGGCCGTCGTCTCGTCGTGGCCCACGCCGCAGTGCTCCGAGAGCTGGCGCCAGATCTCATCGCCGCCCATGACGGCGCACAGGGTGTTGGTGCACACGCCCACCTGGTACTCACCGTTGGGACGGCGCTTGTACTGGGTGTAGAAGGTCGCGACCGCGCTCACCTCTGCGCTGGTGAGGTCCACCTGGCGCGCGCAGAAGGCGATGCCGTCGGGGCTCACGTATCCGTCCACCGACTGCACGAGGTGCAGCAGCGGCAGCAGCGCGGAGCGGGTCACCGGGTAGCGGCCCAGGATCGAGGCTGCGTCCTTCTCGAGCTGCGCGAGCGTCTCGCCGTCGTAGGTCATCGGTCGACGCCTCCCAGCACCATGTCGATCGAGGCGATGGCCACCACGACGTCGGCCACCTGGCCGCCTTCGCACATGATTCCCAGCGCCTGCAGGTTGTTGAAGCCGGGGTCGCGGAAGTGCGCGCGCCACGGCTTGGTGCCGCCGTCGGACACCAGGTGGACCCCCAGCAGTCCCTTGGGGCCCTCGATGGCCTGATAGACCTGCCCGGCCGGCACGTCGAAGCCCTCGGTCACCAGCTTGAAGTGGTGGATCAGCGCCTCCATCGACTCGCCCATGATGTGGCGGATGTGGTCCGGCGAGTTGCCCTGACCATCCGTGCCGAGCGACAGTTGCGACGGCCATGCGATCTTCTTGTCCGCCACCATCACGGGACCCGCGCCCAGCTGCTCGAGACGGTCGGCGCACTGCTCGACGATCTTGAGCGACTCGTAGCACTCCTCCATGCGCAGGATCAGGCGCGACCAGGCGTCCTGATCCGTCGACGTGGGGACCTGGAAGTCGTAGGTCTCGTAGCCGCAGTACGGCTCGGCCTTGCGCAGGTCGTACGGCAGCCCGGTCGAGCGCAGGATGGGCCCGGTGATCCCGAGGGCCATGCATGCGGACAGGTTCAGCTCGGCGACGCCCTTGAGGCGCCCCTGCAGGATCGGGTTCTTCGCCTGCAGCGCGACGAGCTCGTCGAGCTTGGCGCGGACCTTGGGGATCATCGCGCGGATCTGCTCGACGCCGTCCTCCGGTAGTCCCTGCGAGACGCCCCCGGGGCGGATGTAGTTGTTGTTGGTGCGCAGCCCGGTGATCGCCTCGATCACGCGGAACGTCTCCTCACGGCCCACGAACGAGGTGGTCATGATGGTGGTGGCGCCCAGCTCGTTGCCGCCCGTGCCGATCGCGACGAGGTGGCTGCCGATGCGGGTGAGCTCCATCATCAGCACGCGCAGCACCGAGGCGCGCTCGGGGATGTCGTCGGTGATGCCGAGCAGCTTCTCGATGCCCAGGCAGTACACCAGCTCCTGGCTCATCGAGGCGACGTAGTCCATGCGAGTGCAGAACGTGACGCCCTGCGTCCACGTCCGGTACTCCATGTTCTTCTCGATGCCGGTGTGCAGGTAGCCGATGCCCGCGCGAGTCTCCGTGACCGTCTCGCCCTCGATCTCGAGCATGACGCGCAGCACTCCGTGGGTCGACGGGTGCTGCGGGCCCATGTTGACGACGATGCGCTGCTGGCCGAGGCGCTTGGCCTCGTCGACCACGTCCGACCAGTCGGATCCATAGACCGTGTACTCGGGTGCGTCGGGGTCCTCGACGAATGCGTGGGGCGCGTGCGGGGCCTGCGTGCTCATCGGTACTGCCTCCGCTCGTCCGGCGACGGAATCTCGGCGCCCTTGTACTCGACGGGGATGCCGCCGAGCGGGTAGTCCTTGCGCTGCGGGTGGCCCACCCAGTCGTCCGGCATCTCGATGCGGGCGAGCGATGGGTGGCCTTCGAACACGATGCCGAAGAAGTCCCACGTCTCGCGCTCGTGCCAGTTGTTCATCGGGTACAGCGACACCACGGACGGGATGCGGGCGTCGTCGTCTCCCACGGCCACCTCGAGGCGCAGACGCCTGTTGTGGGTGATGGACTGCAGCGGGTACACGGCGTGGAGCTCGCGCCCCTTGTCCGCCGGGTAGTGCACGCCGGAGACGCCCAGGCACATCTCGAACCGCAGGTCCTGGTCGTCGCGCAGGTGACGGCAGACGTCGACCAGGTGGTCGCGCTGGATGTAGAGCGTGAGCTCGCCGCGGTCGACCACGACGTACTCGATCGCCTCGTCGGCGGCGTCGCCGAGCAGCTCGGTGAGGATGTCGACGGCGCCGTCGAACCACTCGCCGTACGGGCGCTCCGTGGCGCCTGGCATCTGCACGCGCTGCACCAGTCCGTCGTAGCCGGACGTGTCGCCGCGCGCGCCGAACATCCCTTCGCGGACGTTGATCAGCGTCAGGGGCTCACGGCCCTGCGGGGCGAGCGCATCGAGCTGCTTGTCGTCGCTCACCGCAGCAGGCCCTTCTGGTCGGAGGTGGGCGTCGCCTGAAGCGCGGCGGCCTCGGCGGCAGCGGCGATCTCGCGGCGGTTCGCGCCCATGGGCGTGTTGCGGACCTGCTCCTGGAGCTCGAGCAGTGCGTACAGCAGCATCTCGGGCCGCGGCGGACAGCCGGGCAGGTAGATGTCGACCGGGACCACGTGGTCCACTCCCTGCACGATCGCGTAGTTGTTGAACATGCCGCCCGAGGAGGCGCAGACACCCATGGCGATGACCCACTTGGGCTCCGCCATCTGGTCGTACACCTGGCGCACGATCGGCGCCATCTTGTTCGACACGCGGCCGGCGACGATCATCATGTCGGCCTGGCGCGGCGAGCCGCGGAAGACCTCGGAGCCCAGGCGCGAGATGTCGAACCGGGGCGTGCCCGTCGCCATCATCTCGATCGCGCAGCACGCGAGACCGAACGTGGCCGGCCACAGCGAGCCTGCCCGCATGTAGCCCACGAACTTCTCGACCGTGCCGAGCATGAACGGAGGTGCGCTCTCTTCGATACCCATGTCAGATCAGTCCCACTCGAATCCGCCGCGGCGCCACTCGTACACGAAGGGGATCGTGATGAGGGCGAGGAATGTCATGGTCGCGATGAGCCCGAACCAGCCGAGCGCATCGTGCGCCACTGCCCAGGGGTACAAAAACACGACCTCGATGTCAAAAATGATGAAGGTCATCGCGACGAGGTAGTACTTGATGGGGATGCGACCGCCGCCGATGGCACCCGGGGTGGGCTGCAGGCCCGACTCGTACTTGTCCACCTTGGCGGAGTTGTACCGCTGAGGACCGCCCACGAGAGAGCTGACCACGAGGCCTGCCACCGCCAACGCTGCGGCGACGACGATCATCACCACGATCGGCACGTACGGATTCACTCGTCGATTCCCTTCATTGTCAGCTGATCAGCATCCCGCCGTGCCCTAGGCCGCGGGGGCGATCCTGGTCAGTGCGGTCATCAACTTGTCCGCCCAGTCACCGCCACGCGGCTCATAGACATCTGCCAGCAGTTTATGCGTAAACCTCATGACCGTCGGTTGGGGCAGTCCGTAGCGGGTGCACGCCTTCATCACCTGGGGGTGGGCGATCAGGTGCGCGAACACACGCCCTAGAGAGTAGTACCCACCGAGCTGTTCCTTCATCTTCCGCGCGTAGCCGACGAGCGCGGCCTCCTTGGCCGCGTCCCCGGACGCGGCGCGCCACTCGACGAGCGCATCGGTCGCGGTCCTGGCCGCCTGCATCGCGTAGGCGATGCCCTCGCCGTTGAACGGGTTGACCATGCCGCCCGCGTCGCCGATGAGCATCATGCCCGGCACGTAGTGCGGCTGACGGTTGAAGGCCATGGGGATCGCCGCTCCCTGCACCTTGGAGACGGGGGCGTCAGGGTCGAATCCCCAGCCGTCGGTGTTGTGGCGCAGCCAGCCGTCCATGAGCGCGCGGTGGTCGAGCTTGGAGGGGCTGCCGTTCGGGCTGAGGGTGCCGAGGCCGACGTTCGCGGTGCCGTCGCCGAGCGGGAAGATCCACCCGTAGCCGGGAAGCAGGTTGCTGTGACCGGGCTTGCCGTCCCAGATCTCGAGGTGGCCCTCCATCCACTCCTCGTCGTGGCGGGGGGTCTCGAAATAGGTGCGGACCGCGACCCCGATGGGCCGATTGTTCATGCGCTCGATGCCGAGGCCCAGCGCGATGCGGGCGCTCACGCCGTCGGCCGCAATCACCACGGGCGCCGTGTACGTGACCTCGTCGCCCGTCTTGCGGCCGTTCGCATCCGTCTGCCTGGCGGTGACGCCCGTCACCCGGCCGGTGCGCTCGTCACGGGTGGCACCAGTGACGAACCAGCCCTCGCGGACGTCGGCCCCTGCGGAGCGAGCGTGCTCGGCCAGCTTGTGGTCGAAGCTCGCGCGGGGGAGCGACAGCCCGTAGTCGGGGAACGAGTCCTGCTCGTGCCAGGGGAACTCGAGACGGTGCCCGCCGCCGACCATGCGCAGCCCCCAGTTGGGGATCCAGCCCTCGTCGCGGGGAGTGGGCAGCCCGATGAGCTCGAGTTCGCGCACGGCGCGCGGCGTGAGGCCGTCGCCGCACACCTTCTCGCGAGGGAAGTGCGACTTCTCGAGAGCGATGACGTCGAAGCCCTCGCGGGCCAAGTAATGCGCCGCTGCGGAGCCGCCAGGCCCGGCGCCCACGACGATCACATCTGCTTCGGTTCGCACGCCCACCAGGGTACGCGTCGCGGGAGGGTGCAGAGGTACACGAAAAGGGTCGTCTCCCGCACGGAAATGCCAACCTCGGCGTTGCGAAAATGCGGCGTGGGGTGCTCGGCCTAGGCTGGCCGCATGAGCATCGGAGCGACCTGGGCCGGCACCCACACCTTCACGGCACCTGAGCTGGTCGAGGCACGGTCGATCCCGGAGGTGCAAGAGGCCGTCGTCGGCGCCGACGGCCCGGTCCGCGCGCTCGGCACGCGCCACAGCTTCAACGACCTCGCCGACAGCACCGGCAGGCTCGTCACGGTCACCGGCATTCCGGCCGATGCGACCGTGGACGAGGAGGCGCGCACCGTCACCGTGGGCGCGGGCACCAGGTACGGAGAGCTCGCCGTGTGGCTCGAGTCCCACGGCTGGGCGCTTCACAACATGGGCTCGCTCCCCCACATCTCCGTGGGTGGGGCCGTCGCGACGGGCACCCACGGATCGGGGCTCACCAACGGCTGCCTGTCCGATGCAGTCGCCGCGCTGACCTACGTGAATGCGGCCGGCGAGCTCGTCGAGGCGCGGCGCGGCGACGAGGGCTTCGAGGGACTCGTGGTGGGCCTGGGCGCCTACGGCATCGTCGTGCGCGTGACGCTCGACATCCAGCCCACCTACCTGGTGCGCCAGGACGTCTACCGGGGCCTGTCCTGGGAGGCGGCGCTCGGGGACCTGTCCGCGATCATGGGCGCGGGCTACTCCGTCAGCCTGTTCACGTTGTGGGACGAGCCTACGATCCAGCAGGCGTGGCGCAAGACCCGCATCGGCCTGGGCGAGGACCCTCAGGACGGGTGGCAGGGGGCGAGGTTCGAGACCGCCGCCGAGGCCGGCCTGGTCGACGTGCCGCCCGCCAACCTCACCGTCAAGGGCGGCGTGCCAGGCCCGTGGCTCGAGCGCCTGCCGCACTTCCGGCTCGACTCCACGCCGTCGAACGGCGACGAGATCCAGACCGAGTACTTCGTCGCGCTGGCCGACGGAGCCGAGGCGCTGGCGGCGGTCAAGGCGCTCGGCCACGAGATCGCCCCGCACCTGCTCGTCTCGGAGCTGCGGACCGTCGCCGCAGACGGTCTGTGGCTCTCGGGCGCCTACGGACGTGACACCCTCGCGATCCACTTCACCTGGCGCAACGCCCCCGAGGCCGTCGCCGCGCTCACCCCTCGCATCGAAGCGGCGCTCGCGCCCTTCGGCGCCCGCCCGCACTGGGGCAAGGTGCACACCATGACGGCCGATGCGGTCGCCGCCGTCACGCCTCGCCTCGCCGATGCGCGCGCGCAGTTCGAGACTCTCGACCCCGCCGGCAGGTTCGCGAACGCGCACCTGCGGCGCCTGGGCGTGCGTCTCTAGCGCTGGGGGTGCGGCACGTCCGCCCGGACGCCGGACGTAGGCTTGCCAGGTGAGCGTGCTTGCCGCCAGCCCCGTGCCCCTGGTCGTCCGGACCGTCGAGATTCCGGCGCCCGACGATCTCCTCGCGCTGCTTCCTCCGCACGGGATCTCGTGGGTCAGGCGAGGCCAAGGGCTCATCGCGTGGGGCGAGTCCGCCAGGCTGGAGACGGCCGGCGCCCAGCGCATCGACGAGGCCGACGCCTGGTGGCGGCGCGTCACGCGCCACGCCCTCGTCCGCGACGACGTGCGCCAGGCCGGCACCGGACTCGTCGCCTTCGGCTCGTTCTCGTTCGCCGATGCGTCAGCGGCGGGCGGCAGCCTCGTGGTGCCGCGCTTTGTGGTGGGCCTGCGGGACGGCCGCGCCTGGTTCACCGTGATCGACGGTGACGGACTCACGGACCTGCCGAGCCTGGAGGACGCCCTCGGAGACGCCTCCCCTCCGGCACCCCTGCCCCCGATCGCCATCGACGAGGGCGACCGCGACGCGTGGGCGACGGCCGTCGCCTCGGCGATCGAGCGCATCGGCGCCGGGGAGCTCGACAAGGTGGTGCTGGCTCGCGCGGTCCAGGCCACGGGCGACGGACCCGTTGACGTCCGCACCGTGCTCACGGCGCTCGCGGCCGACTACCCGAGCTGCTGGGCCTTCCACGTGGACGGGCTGGTGGGGGCGACCCCCGAGCTGCTGGCGAGGGTGGACCACGGCCTCGTCACGTCTCGTGTGCTGGCGGGCACGATCCGCCCCACGGGTGACGAGACCGCCGACCTCGCACACGCCGCCGCCCTCGCGCGCTCGTCGAAGGATCGCGAGGAGCACGAGTACGCGGTGACGTCGGTGACGAACGTGCTCGCCGCCCACTGCGCCTCGGTCAACGTTCCCGACGAGCCGAGCGTGCTGCACCTCCCCAACGTGATGCACCTCGCGACGGACGTCACGGGAGTCCTCAGCCACAACGCGAGCGCGCTCGAGCTGATCCGCGAGCTGCACCCGAGCGCTGCGGTGTGCGGCACGCCCACGCTGGCGGCCGCCCACGTGATCGACGAACTCGAGGGGATCGATCGCGGCCGCTACGCCGGGCCGGTGGGCTGGATCGACGCGGCCGGTGACGGCGAGTGGTGCATCGGCCTGCGGTCGGCGGAGATCGATGCCACTGACCCGAGCCGCATGCGGCTGTTCGCCGGGTGCGGCATCGTCGCCGCGAGCGAGCCGGAGGCGGAGTGGGCGGAGTCCGAAGCCAAGCTCGAGCCGATGCGCCGGGCGTTGGGCGCGCACATCGACGCCTGAGCAGGCACAATCGGAAGGGAAGCTCGAGCCGATGCGTCGCGCTCGGGACGCGCCTCGCTGACGTCGCCCCGATCGCGGCCGGACCCCGGGAGGCGCCATGAGCACGCAAACCGAGAACCACTCCTCCGGCGAGTCCACGCGTGACGTCGAACGTGACGCGTGGGACGCGCGCTACCGCTCGCGTGAGCGCGTGTGGACCGGACATCCCAACGCTCCGCTGATCGACGAGGTCGAGCACATCGTGACGCCGGGCACCGCTCTCGACGTGGGCTGCGGGGAGGGCGCCGACGCGGTGTGGCTGGCGCGGCAGGGCTGGCTCGTGACGGCGGTCGACCTGTCTCTGACCGCGATCGGCCGGGCGCGCGAGCACGCCGAGACGGCCGGGGTCGGCCACCACGTGACGTTCACCGACGAGGACCTCGAGACGCTGGTCGACACCCGCGGGCCATGGAACCTGGTGACGTCGCTCTACACCCACTCGATGCACGGGGGCCGGTGGCTCGTGGAGACGCTCGCAGGAGCGGTGGCGCCCGGCGGGATGCTCCTGGTCATCGGGCACCACCCCACCGACCCGCACGCGTCCGAGCACCCCGACCTGCGAGACAAGACGTTCGCCGCCGAGGACGTCGCCGCGGTGCTCGACCGATCGCTGTGGGAGGTGTCGGCCACCCTTCGCGAGCGCACCACCCGGGAGCCGGACGGCCGCGAGAGGCTGTGGCGGGACGCCGTCCTGGTCGCACGGCGACACGACTGACCTCCAGCGTCGCACCCCCGGCCCGAGGTCCCGGGTGGCGCCGCTCTCGCATTGCTAGCGTCCGCCCTATGAGCACCGACACCACCTGGGCGTACCGAGTCGCCGCACCGCACCGCTTCGAGCGCGTCGAAGAGTCGCCCCCGCTGTCCATCCAGCCCGGCGAACTGCTGGTGGAGCTCACCGCGGGAGCGGTCTGCGGTTCGGACCTCCCGTTCGCGCGCGGCGCGATGGTGCCGGCCGGAGGGGCGGGACAGGCAGGGCGCCCGATGCACGAGATCGTGGGCGAGGTGCTGTGCTCCGCGCATCCCGACTTCGTGTCGGGCGACCGGGTCGTGGGATGGGCGTCGAACTGGGACGCGCTGCGTCAGGTGTTCATCACCTCGGGCGACCAGGTCTCCAAGGTGCGCATGGACGCACCCGACACGCACGTCACCGTCGCGCAGTCGGTCGCATGCCTCATGACCGTCTTCGACCGCCTGGGTCCCCTCGACGGGCGCAGCGTCGGAATCGTCGGCGTGGGCCCGTTCGGGCTGATGGCGAGCGTCCTCGCCCGTCACCACGGCGCCGGACGCATCGTGGGCGTCGACCCGCTCGACCGCGCGGCCGATGCGATGGGTCTGCCCATCGACGACCTGGTGCGCGACACGTCACGGGGCTGGGCGCGGGGACTCGCCGACGCCGACCGCCCGGACATCGTGCTCGAGATGGTGGGCCACCAGACGTCCACTCTCGCCGACTCGATGGCGGCGGTGGCGCCCGGCGGCTCGGTGGTCGCCTTCGGCGTGCCGGACGACGACTGGTATGCGCTGCCCCTGCGCGACTTCTTCCGCCGCAACGGCACCCTGATCACAGGCGTCACCCGCGAGCACCGCGCCATGCTCGAGCGTGCCCAGGACTACCTCGTGGACCAGCCAGGCGTGGCCGACCACATCGTCACGCACGTGTTCCCCATCGCGCAGGTGCAGCGCGCGTTCGCGGCCGCCATGCACCCCCGCCCCGGCCAGCGCAAGGTCGTGCTGGAGGTCTAGCCGCGCCGCCGTCGTCGATCACGCACGGGGCAGTCGCGCCTCGACCACCTCGAGCGTGACCGGAGGCGCGGCGACCGCCCTCGCCAGCGCATCGGCGTTGCGCACGGCGACGTGAGGGATCCCGTACCCCGCGCAGATCGCACCGATGTCCACCCCATGCGGCGTCGTGAAGACGCGCTCGACGTGCTCCGCAGGCGCGGAGGCGTGCTCGAGGCGCCCGAAGATGGTGCCGCCGCCGTCATTCGCGACCACGATGCGCAGGCGTGGCCGCTTCTCGAGCGGGCCGATCAGCAGCCCGCCGACATCGTGCAGGAACGTCACGTCGCCCATCAGCGCGTGCGTAGGCTGGCCCGTGGCGAGCGCGACCCCCACCGCCGTGGAGACGGTGCCGTCAATGCCGGACAGCCCGCGGTTCGCGATCAGCGTGGGCACCTCTCCAGGCGAGCACACCGGGCCGACCCGGTCGACCGCCCGGATGGGCCCGGACGATCCGATCACCGCGACGTCGCCCTTGCCGAGGGGGGCCATGAAGGCGTCGGCCACAGCATCGCCTCCCCAGACATGAGCGAGATCCTCGAACTCGGAGGCGGCCTCGCGCCACTTCGCGAGCCACGCGGAGTCGCCCAGCTCCAACGTGCCGTCGCTGCGCGTCAGCCACGACGACGGGACTGTGCGCACCACCTGGTCGGCGTGGCGAGGCGCCTCTCGCCAGCGGGCGCCGTGCGCGGCGACGATCAGGGAGGGCGCCCGCGCGATGAGCTGCTGGATGGGCCGCGACAGCGTAGGCCTGCCGATCACCACCACCTGGTGCACCTGTTCGGCAAGGCTGCGTCCCGCGTCGCTCTCCAGCACGCTCACATAGAAACCGATGCACGCGTCACCTGCGCGAGCGCCGGAGGTGGGCTCGGCGAGCAGTGGCCAGCCATGCGCCTCCGCAACCTCGCGTGCGACGTCGCCTGCGCGGTCACCCGCGATCACCAGCCCCCGCTCGACGGCAGGCAACGGCGCAGGCAGGTCAGCCGCGGTGAGCACACGCGTGCCGTACGAGGGGGTGGGATCGATGCGCGGCGGATCCTGCCAGACTCCGCCATCCGCCTCGAGGGGCTCGCGGAACTCGATGTTCAGGTGAACGGGGCCTGGGGTCCCGGTCATGTCATCACGCGCAGGGTCGCCCATCGCGATCGCCACCGCGCGGGCGGCCAGAGTGGCAGCGCGTCCGGGCGTCTCGAGAGACTCGGGTGCGGGCACCTCAGCGCTCCACCGCGCGAAGGTCGCGAAGATCCCGCCTTGATCCGTGGTCTGGTTGGCGCCCACTCCCCGCATCTCGCCCGGGCGATCCGCGGTGATCAGCAGCAGCGGAACGCCGCTGTGATGAGCCTCCATGACGGCCGGCAGCAGGTTGCCGACGGCGGTGCCGGAGGTGGTGATCATCGCAACCGGCCGAGGAACATCGGTCGCGGCTCGCCCGCGCGCGATGCCGAGCGCCACGAAGGCGGCGGAACGCTCGTCCACCCGCACGTGCAGGTCGACGCGGGGAGCACCGAGCGGAGGGTTGCCGCCGCCCGCCTCTGCGAGCGCGTGTGCCAAGGGTCCCGAACGCGACCCGGGGCACAGGACGAAATCCCTCACGCCCAGGTCGTAGAGCGAGGCGACGAGTTCGCGCGCAAAGGCGGCGGACGGGTTGGCATTCACTTAGATGACCTCCAGGGGCTGTGAGCCGATGCGACCGCCGGTCGGCGCGAGCGTCGACGCGACGGTGTCGGTGGCGAGCAGCATTCCCGTGCCGAGTCCACACGCCAGCGGCTCCTCGGGAAGGGCGCACGCGAGCGCGATGCCGGCCGCCAGCCCCACGGAGGACTCCATCGAGCTCGCGATGACCACCGGCCGGGGCGCAATCTCGTCGGCGATCTCGAGCGCGCGCCGCACGCCCCCCAAAGGGGAAGCCTTGAGGATGAAGACGTCTGCCGCATCGGCCGCGAGGACCGCGCTTGCCGTGCCGGGAATGCGGATGGCCTCGTCGGCCGCGATGGGCACGTCCACGCGGCGTCGCAGCGACGCGAGATCGGCGACGGTGTCGCACGGCTGCTCCACGTACTCGAGCCCGTCGACGCCACCCGTGCGGGCGGCGCGGTCGAGCGCCTGGATCGCGCGCACCGCATCGTCGAGTTCCCAACCGCCATTGACGTCGATGCGAATCGCACCCCCCGCGCCCAGCGCATCGGCCACGGCCTCGATACGGGCGATGTCGTCCGCAAGAGTCCCGCCGCCCACCTTGACCTTGGCGGTGCGGGCTCCCCCTGCCGTGGCGTAGGCGCGGGCGCGCTCGGGGTCGACCTCGGGGACGATGCTGTTGACGGCGACCGAGTCACGCACCGGCGCAGGCCACTCGCCGCGAGCAGCCTCCATCGCGGCGCGCCACCACCGGCTCTTGCGCTCGGGCGAATAGTCGGCGAACGGCGAGTACTCGCCCCAATGCTCGTGCCCTTCCGCGTCGATCGCGCGGACGAGCACGCCGGAGCGGCTGGTCAGGCCCCGGAATCGGGTGCGGAGCTCGACGGTGAAGGGCCGGAACTCCATGGCTGACAGCCTAAGCCGCTGGCGCACTCCCGGCTCGCGCATCGGCCGCCGTCGCTCATTGACTACGAACCGTTCTTGCCCGCGACACCCCGCGCCGCGACCCCGACGGAGCGGTCCTACGGGGTGTCGCGGGCGAAAGTGGTTCGCAGTGTTGGGCCGCGGCGGGCGCGACTACGCTTACCTCGCATGAGCGACACCCCGGTGCAGGTCTCCGACACGTTCGACGCGCAGCAGTGGCGCGCGATCGACGGCTTCCCCGACGGCGACATCACCTATCACCGGTGGGTGTCCCGTGAAGACGACGAGGAGCGCGACCTGCCCGCAGTGCGCATCGCGTTCAACCGGCCCGAGGTGCGCAACGCCTTCCGTCCCCAGACGGTGGACGAGCTGTACCGCGCGCTGGACCACGCACGCCAGACCGCCGACGTCGCGGCCGTCATCCTCACCGGCAACGGCCCCGCGCCCAAGGACGGCGTGTGGGCGTTCTGCTCGGGCGGAGACCAGCGCATTCGCGGCAAGGACGGCTACCTCTACGAGGGCACGGCAGCCGATGCGCCCGCGCACGGCGGGCGGCTGCACATCCTCGAGGTGCAGCGGCTCATGCGCACCAGCCCCAAGGTCGTCATCGCCGCGGTGAACGGCTGGGCGGCCGGCGGCGGGCACTCCCTGCATGTGGTCGCCGACCTGTCGATCGCGTCGCTCGAGCACGCGCGCTTCAAGCAGACCGACGCGAACGTCGGCTCGTTCGATGCGGGCTACGGCTCCGCGCTGCTCGCCCGTCAGGTGGGCGACAAGCGGGCGCGAGAGATCTTCTTCCTGGCGCGCGAGTACTCCGCCGAGGATGCGGAGAGGTGGGGCGCCGTCAACGAGGCCGTGCCGCACGACCAGCTCGAGGAGACTGCGCTCGAGTACGCCCGGCTGATCGCGACGAAGTCGCCGCAGGCCATCCGCATGCTCAAGTTCGCCTTCAACCTCGCGGACGACGGTCTCGCCGGTCAGCAGGTGTTCGCCGGCGAGGCGACCCGCATGGCGTACATGACGGACGAGGCTCAGGAGGGACGCGACGCGTTCCTCGAGCGGCGTGAGCCCGACTGGACGCGCTTCCCGTACGCGTTCTGACCGTGGGCGCCGGACAGGGCGTCGCGAGGCGACAGAGGCGACAGTGAGTGCCGGACAGCAGCGGTAGACACCTGTCCGGCACTCACTGACCCCTCGCGGGCATCAGCGACTCCTGTCCGGCACTGGTGGTCGCCTGTTAGCTGAAGTCGACCGACCCTCGGCCCGCGCCGCCCGACTGCGGCACCAGCTGCACCCAGGTCTTGCCGGGCATGAAGGTCACCGGCTCGCCATCCTCGGTCTCGAGAATGTAGGGATCCGTCTGGCTGGCCTTGGACCACGTGATCGGGATGTACGAGTCGCCCGACGCCGCGAAGCCAGTGCCCGCATCAGTCACGACGATCGTCTCGGGCACGGACGAGCCCCCGTTGCTGCTGGTGTTCCGCAGATCCACCCAGAGCACGATCACGTTGGTGGCGGAGATCTGCGTGCCATCCGAGGTCACGTGCGGCGAGCCGCTCTCCGATCGCATCCACGCCTCGCCGTCCGCATCCCAGTCCCACGACGGCTGCATCCGCGGCGAGGCGTTGATGTCGATCGAGGTGACCGCGGTGCCCTCGGTGACGATCGTCGACTCCTCGTCCGGATACGCGTACTCGAACTGCTCGGGCGGTGCGGGCAGGTCGGTCGACTGCGCGAAGAAGTCCTCGAGCGTGCCGTGAAGGTTGTGCGGGGCGGGCTTGTCCGAGGTGCGGAAGAAGCCGTAGGCGCCCACATCCTGAGCGATCAGGGTGGTCCCCGACCGAGCGGCATCGTTGATGAACCGTCGCTGCGCTCCCGAGAACACGAGCGGGCCCCCGAAGGAGCCGATGATGTTCTTGTCCATGGGCCGCATGGACCTGATCGGGCCCACCGTCTCGGGCGTGTCGGAGTGGTAGACCGCCACGAGCCGCGAGATCCCGTACTCGACCTGCTCCTCGAAGACGATGTCCGCAGCATCCAGGTTCGACTGGGGACGCGCATCGGACGAGTTCTCGATCTTGATCGACAGTGCCGGGCGGTCGAGC
Source organism: Demequina muriae (assembly GCF_030418295.1). Classification (NCBI taxonomy): domain Bacteria; kingdom Bacillati; phylum Actinomycetota; class Actinomycetes; order Micrococcales; family Demequinaceae; genus Demequina; species Demequina muriae. Next base: position 1,586,457 of record NZ_JAUHQA010000001.1, on the reverse strand, counting down.
AGCGCGGCATCGGCATCGGTGGCGTCGACGCCCGTGAGCGGCCACACCACTGCGGGCCGCGGGTCCGGCGGCGCGCTGGGGGCGGCGGACCTGGACGGGCTGGGCGCGCCCACCGACTGGGTGGTCGCCGGCGGCTCGACCACCTCTGCCGACGAGCACGCGGCCAGCACCATGGCACCGGCGACGGCGACGGCGGTCAGGGAAAGGACGCGCGAGGCTCTCATGCCCCACATTCTAGGTGCGCCCTACGCTGGAGCCATGAACTACGCGCGGCTCGCCGAGGGAGGTCGCGGTGCGGTCATGGCCGCGCTCTCCGGGCACGCCGCCGGAATCGCAGCGCCGACGTCGGGTTCGACCGGCGACCCGCGCGAGGTGCTCGTGGGCCGGGACGCGCTGATCGCATCGGCGACGGCGACGCTCGACCGCCTGGGCGGACCGGGCCACTGGCTCCTGGCGCTGCCGACGGACCGCATCGCCGGCGCGATGGTGATCGCTCGTGCGCACGTCGGCGGCGGCGACCTCATCCATCACGATCACCCCCGCTTCACGCCCGCCAGCTTTGCGGAGGCCGCAGCCCATGTCCCTGCGGGACGGCGATACGTGTCCCTCGTCCCCACCCAGGTGTGGCGGCTGCTCTCCGACCCGCGAGGGGCCGATGCGCTCGCGACCTTTGACGCCGTGCTGGTGGGCGGCGCAGCTCCGGGGATGGCGCTGCCCGCCCACGCGATCGAGACGTACGGCATGACGGAGACGTCGGGCGGCTGCGTCTACGACGGGCGGCCGCTGGACGGCGCGAGCATCCGCATCGACGACGACGGCCGGATCCTGCTCGCGGGGCCGATGCTCGCAGACGGATACGCGGACGGCGACGACTCCGCGTTCATCCACGCGGGCGGAGAGCGTTGGCTGCGCACGGGCGACCTCGGCTCCGTCGAGGCCGGCAGCCTCACCGTCATGGGCAGGGCCGACGACGTGATCCTGTCCGGCGGCGTCAATGTGCATCCGCTCGCGGTCGAGAAGGCGCTGCGGGCGCACGGCGACATCGCGGACGCGGCGGTGGTGGGGACTCCTGACGCGCAATGGGGAGAGCGCGTCGTGGCGGTGGTCGTGCCCGCCCAGGGCGCCCGCCTCAGTCTCGACGAGCTCCGCAGCGCCCTCGCCCTCGATCGCGCCACGCTCCCTACCGCCCTCGCGGTCGTCGATTCTGTTCCGCGCACCGCTGCTGGCAAGATCGACCGGTACGCCGCGCGCGCGATCGCCGCACGCATCATCGCCGAGGAGGCACCATGACCACCGCCGCCGACTGGGTCGCAGGCGCGCGACCGCGCACCCTGTGGACTGCGGTCTCACCCGTCGCCGTCGGCTCCGCGAGCGCCGGTGCGATGGGCATGTTCGCCATCGACACCGCCCTGCTGGCATTGGTCGTGGCCCTCGGGCTGCAGGTGGGGTCCAACTACGCCAACGACTACTCCGACGGCATCCGGGGCACCGACGTGGACCGCATTGGCCCGGACCGGCTGGTCGCGACCGGCAAGGCGACGCCCACCGCGGTCAAGGGCGCCGCCTTCGTGAGCTTCGCGGTCGCGGCGCTCGCAGGGATCTTCGTCGTGTTCCTCGCGGGAGCGCTGTGGCTGCTCCTCCTGGGGCTGTTCGCCATCATCGCCGCCTGGACCTACACCGGCACCGACCGTCCCTACGGGTACGCCGGGTGGGGCGAGGTCGCGGTCTTCGCCTTCTTCGGACCCGTCGCCGTGCTGGGCACCATGTACGTGCAGGCCGGCGACATCACGTGGTGGGCGATCGCCGCATCGGTGGGCGTGGGCCTCTACGCCGTCGCGCTGCTCATGGTCAACAACATCCGCGACCTCGACACCGACGCCGCCGCCGGCAAGCGCACGCTCGCGGTCAAGATCGGTTCGCATCGCGCACGCCAGGTGTTCGCGGCCGTCGTCCTGCTGCCCGTGCTGTGTGCCGTGGTGGTGGCGTTCGTGCATCCGTGGGCGCTGCTCGCCACCGTCGTCGCACTGCCGAGCCTGTACTTCGCCATCGCGATGCGCATCGACGGCGCGGTGCGCGAACAGGTGGGGATGCCGTCGGGCGGCCTCAAGGTGATCTTCGCCGGGCTGTCGGCGGTGGGTCTGGTCTACGGGCTCGCGCTCGCGCTGGGCATTGCGCTGTAGTGGAACGCGGCGCTCTAGCGAGAGCCGTCGGCCTCGCCGATCTCAGCGTCCTCCTCGGAGTCCGCCTCGCGCATGCCCCGCTGGGAGCGGTCGATCAGGCCCGCCATCTGCTGCTGCGCGGCGAGGCGCATGCCCGGCAGCGCCAGGTAGGAGATGAGCCACGCGAGGATGAACGCCGCGAACACGGCGATCACGTCGAACCAGCCGACGAGCCACAGCGCGGCGAGCACCGCCACGAAGATCGCGGTCCGAGCCGCCCAGTACGCGAACACCTTCATAGCACCAACCTACCGGCGCATAGGATGAGGGCATGCTCCGCCTGCTGCTGATCCTCCTCTACATCGCACCGGCGGTCTACTGCGTCACGGACGCCGTGCAGCACCCGGACGCCAAGCCCTATGGGCTGCGCAAGTGGTTGTGGGTGGTCATCATCGTGCTGGTGCCGCTGCTCGGCGCGGCAGCGTGGCTCTACCTCAAGTACGCCAATGGCACGGGCGGCGGCGTCCAGCGCAACGAGCCCCGCGCGCCAGACGACGACCCCGAGTACCTCAACTGGCTGCGCACCCAGGAGCGCCGCAGGCGCCAGCGCGGCGAGAGCGACGGGCCGCTCTAGGCCGAGGCCCGGCCGTACAGGCTCAGGATCTGCTCGCCGACCACCGTCACGTCGAAGCGCTCCACGCGCTCGGCCTGCTCCTCATGAACGGTCGCCCGCAGCGCCGCGTCATCGATCAGCCGCGCCAGCGAGGCCGCGAACGCCGCGGTGTCCCGGGGGTTCACGCTGACCTCGGACCGGTCGCCCAGCACCGACAGGTAGCCGGGGTTGTCGCCGCCGATGACCACGCCCGCTCCCGAGGCCATCGCCTCGATCAGCACGATCCCGAAGCTCTCCCCGCCCGTCGCCGGGAACACCGCGATGTCCGCCTCGGCGTAGAAGGCGGGCTTGTCCTCCTCCGAGACGAATCCCACCAGCGTCACGATGTCGCCGAGTCCCGCCGCCTCGATCGCAGCCGCCACGCGGTCGCGCAGCGGCCCCTTGCCGCCGATGTGCACGTCCAGCCTCGCCCGCATCGGCTCCGGCAGCGCGGCCAGCGCCGCGATCAGCTCGAGCACGCCCTTGCGGTCCACGAGCCTCCCGAGAAACGCGACCACGAGCCGATCGTCCGCGCGGGGGGTGCGCTGCGCATCGGCGAAGAGCGACGTGTCGATCGAGCATGGGATCACGCGCGCCTCGATGCCGAACGAGCGTCGCGCGAACTCGGCCGCAGGCGCCGACACCGCGCAGAAGGCATCGAACCGCAGCAGATTGCGGCGCAGCAGCAGACCGAGTAGACGCGTGGCCGCCGCGCTCACGGTGCCCGCGGGCAGGATGTGGAACGTGCCCACGATTCGCACGGTGCGGGCCTGCACCCGCCTGGCCTCGTCCACTACCCGTGCCGCGAAGAGCGGCGAATGCGGAATCTGCACGTGAATGACGTCGTAGCGCTGGGCCTCGAGGAACTCTCGCAATGCCGCGCGTGACGTCGGCAGCGGGATGCGCAGGCCGTTGCCGTTGAACGTCACCCCCACATTGCGCGCGAGCGAGTGCACCGTGATGTCGTCGCGCGTCGCGTCGGAGCACACGTAGTGCACCTCGTGGCCCTGGCGCTCGAAGTACGCGCCAAGAGTCAGGACGTACTGCTGCACCCCGTCGGGGCGGTCGATGCTGTCGTCCAGCACCATCGCGATCTTCATGACACTCAGGCGTACGTGTGCATGCCCTGGAAGTACAGGTTCACGACGGTGAAGTTCATGATCAGCGCCACGAAGCCGGCGAGCGCCAGCACGGCGCTGCGACGGCCCGCCCAGCCCTGGGTGGTGCGTGCGTGGAGATACGCGGCGTAGATGACCCAGATCACGAAGGACCAGACCTCCTTGGGGTCCCATCCCCAGTACCGGCCCCACGCGTGCTCGGCCCACACGGCGCCGGCCATCACGGTGAAGGTCCACAGCACGAATCCGACGGCGTGCAACCTGAACGCGAGCGCCTCGAGAGTCGCCGGCTCGGGCACGCCCTCCAGCCACTTCCAGCGCTTGAGCGTGCCTACGTTCGCGTTGCGCCACCGCCGCACGAGCCGTGCCGCCGCGTGACGCGCCTCGGCCACGACCGCCAGCTCCTCGCCCCGATAGTCGCGCATCAGTTGCAGGACGGTGGCCACCGCGGCGACGATGAACACGCCCGTCGAGATGATGGCGATGGAGACGTGGATCACGAGCCAGAAGCTCTGCAGCGCGGGCTGCAGGCCAGTCGACTCCTGGTACAGAGTCGTCAGGCCGATGCCCAGCGCGATGGTCGCGAACCCGGTGACGCCGGGTGCGAGATAGGAGACGTCACGGCGGCTCTGCACGATCAGGAAGACCACGGCGGCGACGAAGCTGCCCGTGATCGTGTACTCGTACATCGTGGACCACGGCGCGTGTCCCGCCTCGACGCCGCGGGCGGCAACGCCGACGCCATTCAGGATCGCGCCCACGAGCGTGGTCGAGCGGGCGATGCCCGTCGCCTGGGACCGCACGGCAGGGGGCACAGCGGCCGATGCGCTCGAGACCGGCGCGGACCCCTCACGTGAGCGCGCCGCGCCGACGGCGGCGGGGACCTTGCCCTTGGCGGCGGCCTTCGCATCCGCTACGCGCGACAGGTGGATGGACGAGACGACCATCGCGATCGCGTACAGCGCGGCGGCGCCCCACAGGGCGTACCAACTGAGTTCCTGAGCGTTCATGAGTCCTCCCTGCGCGTGAGCGTCCCCGTGGCCTGAGCGAGCACTCTCTCGAGGTCGTCGCGCGCTCCGGCGTCATGGGCGGGGGCCCATGCGGCGGCCGTCACCACTGTAGTCTTTCGGCCCGCGTGCGGACCCACCGGCGCCACCAGCCACAGTCGCCTGCGGGTGCCGAAGAGGCTGAGCGTCAGACCCGCGAGGGCGCCGATCGAGGCGCCCAGGAGCCACGGCAGGGACGGGTCCCGGCGCAGGTCGAAGGCGGCGAAGCGCGGCAGCGAGTCCCACGTGACGGTGCCCAGTCCATCGGGCAGCTCGATGGTCTGTCCCGGCTCGAGCGCCACCACCAGCGGCTGCCCATCGTCCCCGCGCACGGGGCTCAGCTGGGACTCGTCGAGCGCATAGACGTTCTGCGGCACGCCGTCGTCGAGCCCCAGATCACCGGCGAAGACCTCCAGCACGATCACGGGGTTGGTCGGAGACGGGTGCAGCGACGTGGCGGACTCCCCGTCGATCAGCGCCGTGGGCAGCAGCGTTCCCGTGAAGCCCAGCTGATCGCCCTCGGTGACGTCGGGCACCTTCACGACGCCGGTGGAGGTGTAGACGCCGTCCTGGGGCAGGAACGGCACCGCGCCCTCGAACGCGACGTTGCCCGCCGAGTCGGTGATGGTGAAGACGGGCGCGTAGCCGTTGCCCTGGAGGTAGATCTTGGCGCCGTCGACCTGGATGGGGCGGTTGACCTGCGCCTCGACGGCGCGCGGCTCCTGGTCCGGTTCGGTGAGCGTGGCGTACGCGGTGAACTCGTCCGGATTGCCGTCCAGGCCGAACACGGCATCGAACTGGTCCAGGCTCAGGGTCCACGGGTTGAGGCTGTCCTCGGAGAACAGCGAGCCGGACTCGTAGGAGTCGTACGCGGAGACGGAGTTGGTGAACGTGTCTCCCTCGACGATGAGCGCCTGGCCACGGTAGGTGAGCATGGTGCCCGCCGCGGCGGCGAGCAGGATGCCGATGAGCGAGACGTGGAAGACCAGATTGCCGAGCTCGCGGACGTGACCCTTGTGGGCGGAGAGCGCGAGCTCCGTCTCCGCATCGTCCTCCCGGCGAGGACGCTCGTCGACCCGGATGCGGTAGTCGGCGAACCAGCGCCACCAGCGCGGGCGGCGCAGTGCGATCCTGCGGCCCGGCATGGCGCCGAAGCTCTCCGGGCTCAGCGCACGCCGGGCCGCAGGCATCACCACGCGCGCGCCCTGGGGAGCGGCCGCCGAGATCGGGTCGAAGCGGTCCAGCCGCGAGGGCGCCGCCGGCACCGGCTCGCGCAGCTCCCGCCAGTACACGAGACAGCGCGGAATGATGCAGCCGATGAGCGAGGCGAACAGCAGCAGGTAGATCGCCGTGAACCACGCCGATCCGAAGACGTCGAGGAAGCCCAGCCGGTCCAGCAGCGGCCCCCAGAACGGGTTGGCGTCGATGAACCCCCGCGTGTTGCCCGCGTCCTGCGGCCACTGGGGGAGCACTGAGCCGGGGATCGCGGCGAGTGCGAGGGCGAGCAGCAGGATCAATGCGACGCGCATCGACGTGACCTGACGCCACATCCACCGCAGCCAGCCGCGCCACCCGAGCCGCGGCACCTCGGCGTACGCGTAGTTGTCGATCCGCATGCGCGCCATCAGACCGCCACCCAGAACCCGTCGATCCACCCTTGCATCAGGCCGGTGAGGCGACCCCACAACCCGGTCACCAGCAGCACGCCCAAGATCACCAGCATCGCGCCGCCGAACAGCTGCAGCCCACGGCGGTGGCGCCGCAGCCAGCGGAGCAGCGCGCCTGAGCGCTCGAACCACAGCGCGAGCGCCAGGAAGGGCAGTCCGATGCCGAGGCTGTAGACGACGGCGAGCAGCGCGCCGCGACCCACGGTCCCCTCATTCAGCCCGAGCGTGATGACGGCGCTCAGCGTCGGGCCGATGCAGGGCGTCCACCCGAGCCCGAACACGATGCCGAGCAGCGGCGCCCCCGCGAGCCCCGCCTTGGGGTTGACGTGCAGCCGGCGCTCGTTCTGCAGGAACGGCATCGCACCCATGAACGCGAGACCCATGAGGATCACGAAGACCCCGAGCACGCGCGTGATGATGTCCAGCTGCGCATCGAACTGCGCGCCGGCGGCCGACACCACGATGCCGAGCGTGACGAACACCGCTGAGAATCCGAGAATGAACAGCAGTACGCCGAGCACCAGGCGAGGCCTGCTGGACTTGCGACCCGCATCGGCCCCCGCCATGCCGGAGAGGTAGCCCAGGTATCCGGGCACGAGCGGCACCACGCACGGCGACGCGAAGCTGACCAGACCCGCGAGCAGTGCGATGGGGATCGCGGCGAGCAGCGAGCCGGAGAGCACCTGCGACGAGAAGTCAGAGCCGATGCCGGCGGTCAGGGACGTCAGCATGGGGACGGCGTCACTCCCCCGCCGCATCGACGAGCGAGCGCAGCGTCGAGGGCTCGACCGAGCCGATCACGCGCGCCGCGACCCGGCCCTCGTGGTCGAGCACCAGCGTGGTGGGGACCGCGTTGATCGCGACCAGCCCCTGCAGCTGGGCAATGGCCCGGCCATCAGAGTCGTCGATGCTCGGGTACTCGACGCCGAACGTGCGGTCGAACGCGAGCGCCGTCGCAGCATCGTCCCGGCTGTTGATGCCGATGAGCTGCACGCCGTCCTGGGCGTCGAGCGCCACCAGGTCGGGGGCCTCGGCTCGGCAGGGCGGGCATGAGGCGTACCAGGTGTTGAGCAGCACCACCTCGCCGCGGTGGTCCGCGAGGTCGACAGGCTCGCCCTCGAAGGACGTTCCGGACAACTCGACCGGCTCGCCACGATCCTGGGGCTCCCACTCGGTGACCGTGCCATCCCCGCTCACGTAGCCCGGGGACTCGGTGGCGTCTCCGGGGGCGCACCCCACCAGCCACAGGACGATCGCGATGACCACCGCAGCGAAGATCACCAAGCGGGCGCCGCGTCTCACGCGGGCACCTCGATGTGACGGGCGGGTTCCCGGTACGCCATCGCCACGGGCTCGCCGTCCTCGATCGTGAAGCTCGTGAGAGACGCGAGTCCGCACTGGCGAGAGCGCGGGTCATGGAGGTAGCTGCGCTTCTCGAACGCCAGTCGCGCCACCCAGATGGGAAGCTGGTGGCTCACCATGACGGTGTCGGAATCAGGGTTGGCGCCAGCGGCGTCGCGGATCGCAGCCCACATGCGATCGCGCTGCTCGACGTACGGCTCACCCCATGACGGCGTGAAGGGGTTGCGCAGCAGCCACCAGTTACGCGGGTGCATGAAGTCGGCGGCTCCGGACTGGAGCGGCCGGCCCTCGTAGGCGTTGAGAGCCTCGATGAGGCGGTCGTCGGTGACGATGTCGAGTTGGAACGCCTCGGCCAGCGGGCGCGCGGTCTCCTGCGCCCGCAGGAGCGGCGAGGCCACCACCTGGCCCACACGCGTCCCGATCTCGACCAGGTCGTCGGCGACGGCCTGCGCCATGGCGTGACCGGTCTCGGAGAGCCGGAACTCCGGCAGGCGCCCGTACAGGACCTTGTCCGGGTTGTGGACGTGGCCGTGACGGAGCAGGTGGACGACGGGCATAAGGACTATTGTCGCCCAGCCTCACGCGAGCGCGGAACGCAGTCGTGCGGCGTCGATATGCCAGAACCCCACCACCTGGCCATCGACGATCACCACCGGCACCTCGTCGGCGAAGCGCTCGAGCAGCCGTGAGTCGGCCTCCACATCGACCTCGCGCCAGTCCACCCCGGCCTCGTCGCAGACCTCACGCACCACGCTGCGGGCGTCGGGGCACAGGTGACACCCCTGGCGAGTGATGAGCGAGACGCGAGCGGCCATGAAGCCTAAGGATACGAGCGGTGCCCGCGCCGTGGGTAGGCTGGCGGGGTGACTCGCTCCCCCGGGCAGGCCAACGCCGCCGCTGTCGCGGCGTTCTTCGACGTGGACAACACCATTGTCCGCGGCGCTTCCGCCTACCACATCGCTCGTGGCCTCCAGCAGCGCGGGTACTTCCGCTGGCGCGACATCGCGCACTTCGGATGGGAGCAGGCCAAGTACACGCTGTTCGGCGAATCCCGCGAGCAGCTCGACGAACTGCGCGACGAGGCGCTCGGCGTCATCAAGGGCTGGTCCGCCGCTGAGATGGCGCAGGTGGGCGAAGAGGTCTACGACGAGGTGCTGGAGCTCAGGATCTACCCCGGCACCAAGGCGATCATCGATGAGCACCGCGCCCAGGGCCACCAGGTGTGGCTCGTCACCGCCTCACCGGTCGAGATCGGGCGCGTGATCGCGCGCCGGCTCGGGGCCACAGGAGCGCTCGGCACCGTGGCCGAGCAGAAGGACGGCCACTACACCGGCCGGCTCGTGGGCGACTTCCTGCACAAGGAGAAGAAGGCCGCCGCCGTGCGCCAGCTCGCCGAGGATCAGGTGCTCGACCTGGAGCGTTCGTTCGCCTACGGCGACTCGGTCAACGACGGGCCGATGCTCGAGGCGGTGGGCAATCCATGCGCCATCAACCCCGACGCCAAGTTGCGCGCGCTCGCGGTCGAGCGCGGGTGGCCCATCGAGGAGTTCCGCAAGCGCCGGAAGAACGGGCGCAGGGGCGTCGTGAAGGCCTCGGTCACCGGCACGGTATGGGCCGGGATCGCCGTCGCGCGCGGGGTGCGCGGCGCAGTTCGCGGCGTGACGGGTCTCACCAAGTCGGACGATGCGGTCGACCCCGCGCACGCGGGCGACGCCCGTTCGCTGTAGTCCCCGCAGTCCCCGCGCATCGGCCGGACCCGCGCCCTGGCAGTCACTGAGTGCTGATTCGGGCGCGATATCCGCACTGAGTGACTGCTGGGGCACACGACGGGTCCCAGAGACGACAAAGCCCGCGCCACCATGACGGTGGCACGGGCGTCGTGACCCCAGCCGGGCGTGGCCCGGCGGCGGTGCTACTTCTTGTTGCGGCGCTGGTGGCGCGTCTTCCGAAGGAGCTTGCGGTGCTTCTTCTTCGACATGCGCTTGCGACGCTTCTTGATGACGGATCCCACGGAACCTACCTCAGATAGTCGGACATGCTCGGCGTCCAGTACGCGCTGGACGCGACAGACAAGGACTCAGCCTACCGTGCCCGAACGCTTGTCGTCATCCTGGACCTCGAAGCCGCCCTGCAGGGCCGCCTGCTCCATGAAGGATTCGACGGCCGTGGCGGGGACGCGGAAGGAGCGTCCGAACCGCACGGCGGGCATGTCGCCGGCGTGAACCCACCGGTAGACGGTCATACGGGAGACGCGAAGCATCTCAGCGACCTCAGCAACAGTGAGGAAGGTGGTGCGCGAGGCGCCGTTGTCAGCCATGCAGTTCAGTCTCCCTCATCCGACATCCGGCAGGTATATCGGCGGGATGCTCCCTCTACTGTAGGGGCAGAAGTGACGGTTGTGAAGTGAGTGATTCGTGCCGATGATGATAATGGCGGCAGTCCCCACGGCTGAGAACCGCCTGCAAGCCCCCTGGTAGTGAGCCGCGAAGGAGTCGCATGGATCGGATGCGCGACGTTCGCGAGGCGATCGGCGAGTGGATCAGCCATATCGCCCTGCGATCCCCCGCCAGACTGGCGCTCGGCACCTTCGGCGCCGTCATCCTGCTCTTCTCCGGATTGCTGTCTCTGCCTGCGGCGACGGCGTCGGGAGAGCGGGCCCCGTTCATCGATGCGCTCTTCACGGCGACCTCCGCGGTATGCGTGACAGGACTGGTGACGGTCGACACCGGGTCGTACTGGTCCGCGTGGGGCCTCGCGATCATCGCCCTCGGCATCAAGGTGGGCGGCCTGGGCATCATGACACTCGCATCGCTGCTGGGCCTCGCGGTGTCTCGACGCCTCGGCCTCACCCAGCGCCTCCTGGCAGCCGGCGAAGCGCGGGCATCGGGCCTCGGCGACCTGCGATCGCTCCTGCGCACGGTCGTCGTCGTGTCGTTCTCCGTCGAGATCGTCATCGCGCTCGTGCTGCTGCCGCGCTTCCTCACGCTCGACTACGGCGTCGGGCGCTCGATCGGCTACTCATCGTTCTACGCGATCTCGGCGTTCAACAACGCGGGCTTCACGCCCGACCCCGCCGGTCTCTACCCGTACGCGGCCGATTTCTGGATGCTGGTCCCGATCGGGCTCGGCGTGCTCATCGGCAGCCTCGGGTACCCCGTGTACCTCAACATGGTGCGCGGCTGGCAGCGCCCGCGCATGTGGTCGCTGCACACCAAGCTCACGCTGATCATGGTGGGTGCGCTCATGCTGGTCTCCGCAGGGTTCCTGGCGGTCTTCGAGTGGAGCAACCCGGACACCCTCGGTGCCGCGTCGACCCAGGAGACCATCGGCAACATCTTCTTCCAGTCCATCAATCAGCGCTCCGGCGGCTTCGCATCCTTCGACGTCGGTCAGGCGCGCGAGACCACATGGCTGCTCGAGATCGTGCTGATGTTCATCGGCGGCGGGTCGGGCTCGACCGCCGGCGGCATCCGGGTGACCACCCTCGCCGTGCTGCTGCTCGCCATCGTCGCGGAGGCCCGCGGTCGGCGCGACATGGAGGCGTTCGGCAAGCGCGTGGGCACGGAGGTGCTGCGCGGCGCGGTCGCGATCACGATGATCGGCGTGAGCGTCGTGGTGGTCGGCACGGCGGTCTTCATGGCCCAGACCGACATCACGCTGGACCGGGCGCTGTACGAGACGGTCTCGGCGTTCGCGACGTGCGGCCTCAGCACCGGCATCACCGCGGGCCTGCCCCCCGAGGCCAAGGGCACGCTCATCGTCCTCATGTATGTGGGCCGCGTCGGCTCTCTCACCGTCGCCGCCGCGCTAGCGTTGAACAAGCAGCGCCGGGTCATCCGGTATCCCTCAGAAAGGCCGATCATTGGCTAGCAACGACACCACCGCATCGGGCGTCCTCGTGGTCGGGCTCGGGCGTTTCGGTTCTGCGCTCGCCGACACCCTCGACGCCATGGACGTCGAGGTGCTGGCGGTCGAGCGCGACGGCGACCTGGTCGAGCGCTGGTCCAAGCGGCTTCCCGTCGTCCAGGCCGATGCGACCGATCCGCGCGCGCTGGAGCAGATGGGCGCGGAGGAGTTCTCCGCCGCCGTGGTCGGCGTCGGCACCTCCCTCGAGGCCTCAGTACTCATCACCGGCAACCTCGTCGACATCGGCATGCAGGAGATCTGGGCCAAGGCCATCTCTACCGAGCACGCTCGCATCCTGCGACGCATCGGCGCGCACCACATCGTCTTCCCCGAGTCCGATGCGGGCGCGCGCGTCGCCCACTCCGTGGGCGGGCGCATGCTCGACTACATCGAGATCGACGAGGGCTTCACGATCGTGAAGATGCGCCCACCCCTCGAGACCCACAACTTCTCGCTCGCGGAGCTCAAGCTGCGCGACAAGTACGGCGTCCAGGTCATCGGCGTGATGTCACCGGGCGGCGAGTTCGAGTACGGCTCCAAGTCCACCGTCCTCCACGCCGACGACCTGCTGGTGGTCGGCGGAGACGGCGACCTCGTCGAGAGGTTCGCTCAGCGCCCCTGAGCGCCGGACGCCGTCACACCACTCCGAAGGCGAGCATCGCATCGGCCACCCTCGTGAAGCCACCGATGTTGGCGCCGGCCACGTAGTTGCCAGGGGTCCCGAACTCGTCTGCAGTCGTGAGGCAGCGGTCGTGGATGTCAAGCATGATCATGCGCAGCCGCTCCTCGGTGTAGGCGAAGTTCCACGAGTCACGCGAAGCGTTCTGCTGCATCTCCAGGGCGCTCGTCGCCACGCCGCCCGCGTTGGCCGCCTTGCCGGGCGCGAAGAGCAGCCCGGCCTCCTGGAAGGCCTTCACCGCATCGGGCGTGGAGGGCATGTTCGCGCCTTCGGCGACCACTGAGCAACCGTTGCGGATGAGGGTCTGCGCGTGGGTGCCGTCCAGCTCGTTCTGCGTCGCGCATGGCAGCGCGACGTCGCAGGGGACGTCCCAGATGGATCCTGTGGCGACGAACCGCGCGCCGTTGCCGCGCTCCTGCGTGTACGTCTCGATGCGGCCTCGTCGCGACAGCTTGACGTCCTTGAGCAGCTCGAGGTCGATGCCCGAGTCCTCGATCACGTAGCCCCCGGAGTCGGAGACCGCGATCACCGTGCCACCGAGCTCGCGCACCTTCTCGGCCGCATAGATCGCGACGTTGCCCGACCCTGAGATCACCACGCGCCGGCCCTCGAGCGACTCGCCCCTCGCGTGGAGCATCTCCTGCACGAAGAACACGGTGCCGTAGCCCGTGGCCTCGGTGCGCACCTGGGATCCGCCCCACGTGAGGCCCTTGCCGGTCAGCACGCCGGACTCGTAGCGATTGGTGATGCGCTTGTACTGGCCGAACAGGTAGCCCAGCTCGCGCGCACCCACGCCCGTGTCACCTGCGGGCACGTCCGTGTACTCGCCGATGTGCCGGTACAGCTCGGTCATGAAGGACTGGCAGAAGCGCATGACCTCGGCATCCGACCTGCCCTTGGGGTCGAAGTCGGAGCCACCCTTGCCGCCGCCGATCGGCATCCCGCTGAGCGAGTTCTTGAAGATCTGCTCGAAGCCGAGGAACTTGACGATCCCCAGGTAGACGCTGGGATGGAAGCGCAGGCCGCCCTTGTAGGGACCGAGGGCCGAGTTGAACTCGACGCGGAAGCCGCGGTTCAGCTGGACCCGTCCGGAGTCGTCGACCCACGGCACCCGGAAGATGATCTGCCGCTCGGGCTCGCACAGTCGGCTGATGACCTCGGAGTCCGCATACTCGGGATGCTTGGCCACGACCGGCCCAAGACTCTCGAGCACCTCGCGCGTCGCCTGGTGGAACTCGTGTTCGCCGGGGTTGCGACGCACGACCTCGTCGTGGACCGGGACCAGCCTCTCGTGCAGGAGCGCCATGGAGCCTTCCTTCCTGGATGTGTCCCAGGGCTCCGGCTCAGGTCCGAGGCGAAGCCCCGGGGCGGGGTGTCAGCCGACGGGAGTCGCGCCGACGATGACGATGTCTCGATCGCCGCGCGGGGTGGTGAAGGTGACCTGGTCGCCCACGTGACGGCCGTCGACGGCCGCGCCCACCGGGGACTCCGGCGAGAACACCGTGACGTCTCCAGCGATGTCGTGGCCCAGGAGAGCGCGGTCGCCCAGCACAAAGGCGGTCTCAGTGCCGTCCTCGACGCTGCGCACCGTGACGCGCATGCCGGTCTCGACGAGACCGTCGTCCGGGCGGGTGCCGACCTCGACCGAGTCGAGGAGGGTGCGAAGCTCGACGATGCGGGCACGCGCGGAAGCGTCCGCGTCATCGCCGCGGGCGGTGAGGCCCTCGAGCTCGTCCACCAGTCGCCGATGCGCCTCCGGCGTCACCCACGTCCGCTCCTCCGCCACGATGCACTCTCCCTGTTCCACCCTTCTCAACGCGAGATGGGTAATGGGACGTGAGCGTACCCCACTCGGGAGGAGGCATCACACGGAGGGGGTGCTGTCAGGTCTCCAGCACTCCGCGCGTCACGGAGTCACCGCTGTGCGTGGGCACGCCATCGAGCGGCTCCACGGAGATGTCGACGATGGGGAAGTCCGAGATGTCGAAGCCCGGTGGGAGCACGAACTCGCCGGAGCCACCAGTGAGGTGACCGAGGCTCACCATGCCCTCGATCGCCTCGTCGATGAGCCACACCTCGAGGTACGCGTCGTCCACGTCTCGTGTGTCCGTGTCGATCACGATCACCTGGGTGCCGTCGTCTCGCGTCTCCACGACGGCGTCGCCTGCGGGCGCCTCCGTCGAGAGATCGGTCAGCGGCGCCTGCGCCACGATGGCCGCCGGCTCGTCGCCGCCGTTGATCCCCAGCGCTGCGCCGACTCCGATTCCGCCCACCACCACGCCCGCCGCCGCGGCTGCGGCGAGCGACCACCGGGAGCCCCGTCGGGGCCTGCGTACGGCCAGGTCGTCGTCGCCTGCGGTCGCGAGAGCAGGCGTGGACCCGTCGCTCTCGTGCTCGGCATCTCGGGGGCTGTCGAGAGCCGCGTTCTCGGAGTCGACCTCCGCCGCGATCGCGCTCCACACGCGATCGGGGGGCGTGAGCAGATCCCCGCCTGGTCCGGCCATCTGCACCCGCGCGACCATCGCGCGCAGCGACTCGAGCTCGCCCCTGCACTCAGTGCAGGTGGCGGCATGCTCTGCGTCCGACGCGCTGCCGCCGCCGAGCGCCAGCTCGGCCAGCACATCATCATCAAGATGCGACATCGGACACCTCCCATCGGTCTCGCAGTTCGATCAATCCACGTCTGATATGGCTCTTCACCGTGCCGAGCGGCATGTCGAGGCGCCTGGCGATCTGCTCGTGCGTCTCCCCCTCGAAGAAGGCGAGCGAGACGATCGTCGCGCGCGGCGGACCAAGCGCATCCACCTCGTACGCGAGCAGCACGCTGTCGGCATCGTCCGGCGTCGCAGCGTCGGCCGGAGTCGACTCCTTGACTGCCTCGAGCCGCCGATGCTCGCGCGACCGAGCCTCGAGCGCATCGGCGATGCGCCGCTTGGCGATGCCCACCACCCAGCCCCGCAGGTCGCCCCGTACCGGGTCGAATCCCGAACGTCCGCGCCACGCGGAGACGAAGGTCTGCTGCGTGACGTCCTCGGCATCGGCCGTGGAGCTCAGCGAGCGCACCGCCATCGTGTACACCAAGGGCGACAGGTCGCGGTAGAGCTCCTCGAGCGCTCCGTCCTCGCCGTCTGCGAAGGCACGCGCCGTGTCGTCGCGGTCGCGCGGCGACGACGGGACAACGGCCATCCGGACGGGCTCCTTCGCGATCATGACGGCACTCACCGCGCCGGCTCGTTGACAGGCGTCGCGTAGACCACGACGTTGTCCTCGTAGTGTCCCGTATCCCAGTCGAAGCGTCCACCACACGTGACAAGCACCAACTGTGCGGGACCTGCACGATCGAACACCAGGCCCATGTCCACCTCGCGCTTGTCCGTCTTCTCCACTCGCGTGACCTCGTACGGAGTCTCCGTGCCGTCGGCGCTGTCAATGACGATCCGCGCCCCCTCGTCGATGTCCAGGAGCCTGGAGAAGGGGCCCAGACCGATCACCGCATCGTCGACATGCGCTGCCAGCACCGCATTGCCGGCCTCGCCTCCGGGCGCCGGGCCGTAGCGGTACCAGCCCGCAGTCGCCGCTGATTCGGGGATCTCCATGGCGCCGTCGCCCTCCAGGCCCACGGACGTCACCGGCATGTCGATCTCGAGAGAGTCCACGACGAGCCGCTCGGGCGGGACTGCCCGCAGTTCCGCGAGCGTCTCGGGCGACGTGTCGGAGATCTCCACCTCACCGAGGAAGACCGGTGCCCGGACCTCCCCGACGGACGGACCGACGGGCGGGGCGCTCGCGACGGACGGGGAGGACGGGGAGGTCGACGGCGTGCCGTCCTCAGCGGCCGCGCATCCGACGAGCAGGACGCTCACGAAGAGCGCGAGAAGCGTGCGCATGTGGGAGTCCTCTCCGTTCAGGCACGAGGCGACAGGACGAGCGGAGCGGGGACACGCCCTGGGTCAGGACGTGCCCCCGCGTGACCGCACGGTCAGCGTCGAGCGGTCACCATTCGCCCTGCGGCTGCTGCCGCGAGTGCGAAGGCGAGGAGGATCGCAGCGATCGCTCCCGCCGGGACGCCGCGGTCAGCCGCGAGGCCCTGGGTACCGGCCGCAACTTCGGACGGGCTGGAGGCGTGGGTGTCGACCGTCTGGACAGCGAGGTCGAGGTTACCGGCCTCAGCGCTGCCCCAGGCGTAGACGATGGTGTTCACGCCGTCGGCGATCTCGACGTCTGTCGGGCCGAGCACGGGGTCGGTCTCACCGGTGAGCGAGACAGCGGCCTCGTAGGTGGCGGCGGGGACATCGCCCGAGACCTCGTCGGGGTTCGAGAGGTTCTCGAAGAGCACCGCTCCGTCAGCCCACACGTCGACCGCGGGAGCCGCGGCGGTGTGACGGACGGTCAGGCGGCCCTCGCCGGCTGCGGTCTCGGAGATGTCGTTCGTGAACAGGTTCACGCCCGGGTCGCCCTCAGCGGTGAGGTGAGCGACAGCGGTGTAGCTCATGCCCTCCTCGAGGGTGATATCGATCGGGCCGAGCACGGGCTCCGAGTCGTCGGCCGCGTCGGTCGCGGTGAGCGCGACGGTGTACGTGCCGGGCTCCAGGTCGAGCGGGCCGGCGAGGTCGCCGGGCTGGAAGTCATCGATGGTGTTCGTGCCGTTGACGTACACGTCCACCGGGGTGTCGGGGATGCCGTGAAGCACGGAGAGCTCCGTCATCCCATCCTCGACTGCGAGGGCGGGGGCGGCGGCTCCGACGGCGATGAGCGCACCGGCTGCGACGCCGGCAATTGCTGACTTGCGCATGGTCCTTCTCCTTCTCCTGAGCTCGGGAGGCCGCCTGTTGCGACCTCCTTCACCCCGTACTTCCGGCCGAGCCGGCAGTTTGGATGCAGCGACTCCCAACTTTCTTGAGAAGGATTGCGAATCGGCCTCACTCTCGACCCAACGATGGCGCTCTGCCAGGCGTCTCTCTAGCATGAGCGCCATGACCGACAAGGTGGACGGGACCGTGGGCCGCATGCGGCGCACGGGAATCATCGTGGGACTGATCGTCGCCGCGGCGGCCCTTGCGGGCTGCTCGTCGTCCGACGAGGCGTTCGACTCAGAAGGGTCCGGCGCCGCAGACGCAGGTGGCGGAGCCGTCCAGGAGGAGGCGGGTGCGGACGTCGGCACCGAGACCGTCGCCGACGATCGCTCCCTCATCGTCACGGGCTCGCTCTACATGACCGTCGAGGACCCGATCGCGGCCGCCGACCAAGCCGTCGGCATGGTGCAGAGCGCGGGCGGCCGTGTCGATGCTCGCAACGAGACTGCCGCCGACGAGTACGACGGGGGCTCCGCCTCGCTCCTGCTCCGCATCCCGCAGGACCGACTCGACGCCGTGGTCGATGATCTCCGTGCGCTGGGCACGGTCGACCAATTCGCGACGGAGTCCCGCGACGTCACCACCGAAGTGACGGACCTGGATGCCCGGATCTCGACGCTCCGTGCCTCCACGGATCGCATCCAGGGCCTCCTTCTCGAGGCGGAGGACATCAAGGACATCATCGCGCTCGAGGACGAGCTCGCCGGTCGCCAGGCGGAGCTCGAGAGCCTCGAGTCCCGGCAGCGGGGTCTCGACGACCAAGTGTCGATGTCGACCATCGAACTTTCGCTCACCACCGAACCCATCGTCATCGTGGACGACTCACCCGAATCCTTCTGGGACGGCCTGCAGTCCGGCTGGAACGCGCTGGTCTCGTTCTTCTCGGTCGTAATGGTCCTGGCAGGGGTGCTCCTGCCCTGGGCGGCCCTCGCCGCGGTCCTGGTGGTCGCGACCGTTGTCGGCATCCGCGCACGGCGATCACGGACGAGCCGCCAGGCGACGGGCCCAGGTCCGGCCCCAGCCGCGCCGAGCGCGTCGCCCGAGCCGCCACCCGCACCCACCCACTGATGACGACGCGGCGCGCGCCGACGCCGGAGACACGAAGACCCCGGGTCAGTGGTGACACCGGGGCCGTCGTATGCCAGTGCGCTAGACGGAGGCGACGACCTGCACTGTTGAGCCGGCCGGGGCGTAGGGCACGGTATTGCCCTCGACGTCCACGCCATCGACCGTGAGGGTCGCACCCTTGCCGCCGGAGTTCTTGACGGTGATCACATACTCGGCGCCGCGCACCTGGCGGCGCACGGTGAAGTCCGTGACCTCAGCGCCGATGCAGGGGTCGACGATGAGGCCGTCGTAGTCCGGGCGCACACCGAGCAGGTACTGCGAGACCGTCACGAAGTTCCACGACGCGGTCCCGGTGAGCCACGAGTTCTTGGCCTCGCCGTGGCGCGACGCGTCCTTGCCGGCGATCATCTGCGCGTACACGTAGGGCTCGAGGCGGTGGACCTCGGAGATCTCTTCCCTGTATGCCGGGGTGATCTGCTTGTAGTACTCCCAGGCGTGCTCGGCCCGACCGACGACGGTCTCGGCGATGATGACCCACGGGTTGTTGTGGCAGAAGATGCCGCCGTTCTCCTTGTAGCCCGGCGGGTAGGTCGACACCTCGCCCAGCTCGATCTGGTAGCTCGTGTACGCGGGGTTCTGCAGCACCATGCCGTGCGGGGTGTTGAGGCGCTCGCGGCACGAGTCGAGCGCCGTGATGGCCTTGCCGTCGTCGACGCCGATGCCACCCATGATGCAGAAGCCCTGGGGCTCGATCCAGATCTGACCCTCGGCGTTCTCGTGCGAGCCCACCTTGTTGCCGTAGAAGTCGTAGGCACGCAGGAACCACTCGCCGTCCCAGCCGTGGTCCACCACGGCCTGCTTCATGTCGGCGATGGCCTTCTCGGCGCGGTCCGCCTCCGCATCGTCCCCGCGGCGGCGCGCGAGCGCCACATAGTCGGGGCCGATGGCAGCGAACATGCCCGCGATGAAGACGGACTCTGCGACGCCGCCCGCCTGGTTCTCGGTGGTCTGGAAGGACTCGCCGGGGGTCGAGGAGAAGCAGTTGAGGTTCAGGCAGTCGTTCCAGTCCGCGCGGCCGATGAGCGGCAGCCCGTGCGGGCCGGCTTTCTCGAGCGGGTGATTGAAGCTCCTCTTGAGGTGCTCCATGAGCGGCTGCGCGAGCGACTCGTCGTTGTCGAACGGCACCATCTCATCGAGGATCGCGAAGTCACCGGTCTCCTTGATGTAGGCCGCGACACCGAGGATGAGCCACAGCGGGTCGTCATTGAAACCCGAGCCCAGCGCGTGGTTGCCGCGCTTGGTGAGCGGCTGGTACTGGTGGTACGCACTGCCGTCCTCGAACTGCGTGGACGCGATGTCGATGATGCGCTCGCGGGCGCGCTCGGGCACCAGGTGCACGAATCCCAGCAGGTCCTGGCTCGAGTCGCGGAAGCCCATCCCGCGCCCCATGCCCGTCTCGAAGTACGAGGCCGAGCGGGACATGTTGTAGGTCACCATGCACTGGTACTGGTTCCAGATGTTGACCATGCGGTCGAGCTTCTCGTCGGTCGACGAGACCGTGTAGCTGCCCAGCAGGTTGTCCCAGTACTCGTTGAGGCGCGCGAACTCCGCGTCGGTCTTGGCGTTGTCGTCGAAGCGCGCCAGCAGCTCGCGGGCGGGCGCCTTGTTGATGACCCCGGGCGACTCCCACTTGTCGTCGTCTGCGTTCTCGAGGTAGCCCAGCACGAAGGTGTACTGACGTGACTCTCCCGGCGCGAGGTCGGCCTCGAGGTGGTGCGAGGCGATCGGGTACCAGCCCGAGGCCACGGAATCCTCGGACGTGCCGGCGTGCGGCACCGCGGCCTCGTGGAAGCCGTTGCCGTAGCCGAGGTAGGAGTCGCGGTCGGTGTCGAAGCCCGCGATCGGCGAGTTCACCGCGTACATCGCGTAGTGGTTGCGACGCTCGCGGTACTCGGTCTTGTGATAGATCGCGCCGTCTTCGACCTCGACCTCACCGATGCTGAGGTTGCGCTGGTAGTTGGTCTGATCGTCCTCGGCGTTCCACAGGCAGAACTCGACGAAGCTGAACAGGTCCACCGACTTGGGCGCATCGGACAGGTTGGTGAGCGTCACCTGGTGGATCTCGGCGTTGATGTCCACGGGCACGAAGAAGAGCACCGAGGCCTCGAGGCCGCCGCGCTCGCCGGTGATGCGCGTGTAGCCCATGCCGTGGCGCGTCTCGAAGCGGTCGAGGTCCTTCTTGTACGGGCGGAACGAGGGGCTCCACACGTCGCCGCCGTCGTTGATCGAGAAGTAGCGGCCGCCGTCGTCGACGGGGATGTTGTTGTAGCGGTAGCGCGTGAGGCGACGCATCTTTGCGTCGCGATAGAAGCTGTAGCCGCCTGCCGTGTGCGAGATGAGCCCGAAGAACTCCTGCGAACCGAGGTAGTTGATCCACGGGTACGGAGTGTGAGGCGTGGTGATGACGTATTCGCGAGCTTCGTCGTCGAAGTGACCGAACTGCATGGGGGTGATGCCTTCCGCCAAGGTATGAGAGCCGCCCACCATAGTAGCCGAAGTCGAAACGTTCCGATCAACGGCTCACCTGCCTGGCGTACGGCCGATGCGACAACTCCCTTGGGCGCCGACGCGGCACCCCGGTAGGTTGTCCCCATGCTGCTCTCCGACCGCGACATCCGCGCCCAGATCGACTCCGGCCGAGTCGCCCTCGACCCGTACGAGCCGGACATGATTCAGCCGTCGTCGATCGACGTGCGGCTCGACAAGTTCTTCCGCATCTTCGACAACCACAAGTACGCGGCGATCGACCCGTCGGTGGAGCAGCCCGATCTCACTCGGCTCATCGAGGTCGACGACGACCGCCCCTTCGTTCTCCACCCCGGCGAGTTCGTGCTGGGCTCGACCTTCGAGTCGGTGACTCTGCCAGACGACATCGCGGCGCGACTCGAAGGCAAGTCGTCACTCGGCCGGCTGGGACTGCTCACACACTCGACCGCCGGGTTCATCGACCCGGGCTTCGAGGGCAACGTCACCCTCGAGCTGTCGAACACCGCGACCCTGCCCATCAACCTGTGGCCGGGCATGAAGATCGGCCAGCTGTGCTTCTTCCAGCTCTCCTCCGCTGCCGAGCACCCGTATGGATCGGGCAAGTACGGCTCGCGCTACCGCGGCCAGCGCGGCCCCACGGCGAGCCGGAGCTTCCAGAACTTCCACCGCACGGAGATCTAGGACCGCTGTGTTCTGAGACCGCTTCCGCAAGGCTCTTGACCACCTGCAGGACCTGGACCCATACTCAAGGCACGCGAAGCACGATGCCCCTGGAGCCAGGCGACGCGACACACGTCGTCTGGGGGTTCCGATGGTCCTGTCTTCCGTCTTCTACCGCGGTGCTGCCATCACCGCCATCGCAGTGGTCGCGCTCACGCTCGAGCCTGCTCGGGCGGGTGCGGCCGACGCCGTCGACATCCCCGACCCGGCGCTTGCGTCCTGCATCCGAGACGCGCTCGAGCTTCCCGCAGATGCGTCGCTCACCTCGACGGAGCTCGCCGCACTGGAGGCGCTAGAGTGCGACGGCTCGGTCAGCACGCTTGAGGGCCTCCAGCACGCCAATCATCTCCTCGCGCTGCATATCGAGCCCGCCTCGCAGATCACCGACATCGCCCCCCTTGCCGCACTGCCTCAGCTCGAATACCTGAGCCTGCCGGGTCTTGGGGCCACGGACATCTCCGCGGTCGCCTCCCTGAGTACGCTCGTCTGGCTCGATCTCTACGCGGGGGCCCTGACGACCTTGCCGTCGTTCGCGGCCCTGCCCGATCTGGCGGTTCTCGACATCGGTGCGACCGATGTCGAGGACCTGAGCCCGCTCGCCGACGCCCACGCGCTCGAGGCGCTGTACGCCGATGAGACCTTGGTCGAGGACGTGTCGCCACTGGCGCAGCTCGCGAGCCTGACCGTCGTCGACCTCGCGTACGCGTGGGTGGAGGACCTCAGCCCGCTCGCCGGCCACCCGTCGCTGGCCTTCCTCGACGTCGACGGCAACGCCGTGCGCAATGCGTCTGCGCTGGGCGCCATGCCGGCCCTGGAGGAGTTCTCCGCACGGGATCAGTTCATCGATGGCGCGCCGGTCACCCGCTGCGTCCCCTTCACCCCCGCCCAGATTGTGGGGCCTGCAGGCAGCGTCCTCTCCGCCACCGCCTCCAACGCCTACCGCTTCGGGCCACAGACCATGTTTCTGCCCTACGGCCAGTCGGTGCTGCGGTTCGACGACGGCGACGCGTTCTCCGGGCAGATCGACCACGTCGCCAGCTCCGGTCCGACGGCGTGCGCCTGGCCGGCGTCGCTGTCGGCGACGGTCACGGTCTCGGGAACCTCGAAGGTAGGGCAGACGCTCACGGCGTCGCTCACCACGGCCAATGCTCCCGCTGGACTGACGCCCAGCTTCACGTGGGAGGACGCTGGCACCGGGCAGTACCTGGGCTGGGGGACCACATACACACCCGGAGTGACACACATGGGGCTCAGGCCACGCGCCGTCGCGACCATCTGGCTGCCCGGCATGGTGGAGAAGGAGATCCGTGGCAGCGCGTCTGCCGCGGTGCTCGGCGCACTGCCCGCGTCCCCCACCATCACGTTCACCAATCCCGCGGTGGTGGGCACCACCCCCCACGTCACCGTGACGGGGCTCAGCAGCGTCGACACCCAGCCGTCCTTCAAGACGGTGTGGAAGATCGATGGCACCACCGTCGCGACCACCGACTGGGACCGCACCACGACCTATCAGTTGCCCGCATCGGCCCGGGGCAAGACGCTGTCGGTGAGCGTGAGCGTGCGAGCCGCCGGATACGAGACCCGCACCTACACCGGCCCCTCGACGACCGTCCTCGGATCCCTCGGCACCGTGCGCACCACGTCGGACTTCACGGGGACCTTCGCTGCGGGCAGCACGGTCAGCATCAAGGCACCCACTTACGGCGTCACGCCGTCGGCGAGCACGTACCAGTGGCGCCGCGACGGCAAGGCGATCACGGGTGCCACGGGCTCCTCGTACCGACTCACGACCGCCGATGCAGGCCACAAGATCTCGGTGGCCATCACAGCGAAGCGCTCGGGGTACCTGTCGAGCACGTGGGTCAGTCACTCACGAACCGCAGCGAAGGTCTTCACGACCGCACCCGCTCCCAAGGTCACGGGCTCGCCCACCGTGGGCTCCACCCTGACCGCGAGCGCCGGCACCTGGTCGCCCACGCCCGGCTCGGTGACGTACCGGTGGTATCGGGACGGCACGAGCATCTCGGGAGCGACGTCGAGGTCCTACAAGGCCACGACGGCCGACATCGGCCACAAGATCACGGTGAAGGCGACGGCGACGCGCACCGGCTACTCCGCCATGTCCAAGACTTCCGCGTCGGTGACCGTCTGGCGCAGGCTCGTCGCGCCCACCCCGACCATCACCGGCACCGCGAAGGCGGGCAGCACGCTGACGGTCAAGCGCGGCACTTGGGGACCGGGGACCGTGACGACGAAGGTCCAGTGGTACGTGAACGGCAAGGCCGTGAGCGGATCCACGGCAAGCACGTACAAGGTGCGTCCGGCCGATGCGTACAAGTCGATCACAGTCAAGGTCGTCGGCACCAAGTCGGGATACACCAGCGCGACTCGGACCTCTGCAGTGAAGAAGTCCGTCGGCATCGACTATGCGTCCTGCACCGACATGCGCAAGCACTACCCGCATGGCGTGGCGAAGTCGTCGAGCGTACGCGACATGATCGGCACCCGTGTGGGCGGCCCCATCACGACGAGCACCTTCGTCTCGGCATCCCTTTACGCCCTGAACGACGAGTCCGACCGCGACAAGGACGGATGGGCCTGCGAGCCCTGATCTGACCGCGTCCGCCCTCACTCGCATCGGCGGTATGCTGGCCGGACAACGACAGGGGAGCGCTTCCCGCGAGGGGCCAGAGCGCTGAGAGTGCGGACCAGCCGCAGACCCTCGAACCTGATCCGGGTGATGCCGGCGTAGGGAGTCGAGACTCGTCCCCTCCTACTTGTGGGAGGTTCCACCCATGCGTCCACTGCGCACCATCACCGCCCTGGCCGTCGCGGCATCGACGTTGACGCTCGCGGCCTGCTCCTCCGACGGCGACACCGCGGAGCCGACGGGCGCCGCCGCTGATGGCGCGACCGCCGATGCGACCGACTCCGCCCCGACGGATCCTTCGAGCTCCGAGGTCACCGTCGTGACCCACGACAGCTTCGCGGTCCCCGACGAGGTCCTCGCGGCCTTCGAAGAGGAGTCCGGCCTCGAGGTCACATTCGTCCAGCCGGGCGACGCCGGTGTGCTCGTCAACCAGCTGATCCTCACCAAGGACGCCCCATTGGGCGATGTCGTGTTCGGAGTCGACAACACGTTTGCGTCGCGCGCCATCGACGAGGGGGTGTTCGCCGACTACGAGTCCGGCGCCCCGGCTGCGTCAGACGCCTCCGAGTATGCGGTGGCAGGCTCGCAGGCACTCACCGCGATCGACTACTCCGATGTCTGCCTGAACTACGACATCGGCTGGTTCGAGGAGTCCGGCCTCGAGGTTCCCTCGGGACTCGGGTTCCTCACCGACCCGCAGTACAACGGCGTGATGTCGGTGACCAACCCCGCGACCTCGTCGCCCGGGCTGGCGTTCCTGCTTGCGACGGTCGCCGAGTTCGGCGAGGACGGCTGGGAGGACTACTGGCGCGCACTCACCGAGAACCAGGTTCGCGTCACGTCGTCCTGGTCGGACACGTACTTCGTGGACTTCTCCGCCCCCAACTACGGTGGCGACTACCCGGTCGTGCTGAGCTACGCCTCATCGCCTCCGTCCGAGGTCATCGACGGCGAGGCCACCACGGCGGCGCTGCTCGACACGTGCTTCCGCCAGGTCGAGTACGCAGGGCTTCTCGAGGGAGCGGCCAACCCCGAGGCGGGCAAGGCCGTCATCGACTGGATGCTCTCGGACGATTTCCAGGCGAGCGTGCCGGAGAACATGTACGTCTACCCCGTGTCCTCCCAGGTCGACGTGCCGGCCGAGTGGGCCGAGTTCGCCCCGCTAGCCGACGACCCCCACACCATGGACCCCGATGTGATCGCCGCGAACCGTGACGCGTGGATCGAGTCCTGGACCGCGATCGTCCTCGACTGACTCTGGTCCGAGGAACGCTGGTGACGCCGCTGCGCCTCCGCCACTCCACGCCGTTCCACCACTCAGTGGGGTGGTGGGCGCTCGCTGCGGTGCCCCTCGCGTTCCTCGGCCTGTTCTTCCTGTGGCCACTGGTCGCCGTGCTGGGCCGTGGACTGTTCGACGGCGGCTTCGACCTCGGCGGGCTCGCCGAGGTGGTGGCGTCATCGCGGACGGCCGATGCGGTGGGCACCACGCTCGCACTCGCCGCGGCGGGTACGGCGGGATCGCTGGCGCTCGGGCTTCCCGGCGCCTACGCGCTCTATCGCCTGCGGTGGCGCGGCCAGCGCGCGGTGCGGGCGGTCGCCGCCGTGCCGTTCGTGCTCCCCACCGTGGTGGTCGCCGCCGCCTTCACCGCGCTCCTGGGTCGATCCGGGCCGCTCGGGGGGCTGGGTCTCGACCAGTCCCCGATCGCAATCGCCGCGGCCCTGGTGTTCTACAACGTCGCCGTCGTGATTCGCGTGGTGGGAGGCGCGTGGGCGGCCATGGACCCGTCGACGGCGCTGGCTGCCCGCACGCTCGGCGCCGACCGTCGACGTGCCTTCGCGCACGTCACGCTGCCGGCCCTCGCGCCCGCGATCGGCTCGGCCGCGGCCGTCGTCTTCCTGTTCTGCGCGACGTCGTTCGGCGTGGTCCTGGTCCTGGGCGGCACCCGCGTCCGCACCGTCGAGACCGAGATCTACCTGCAGGTCAATCAGTTCCTCGACCTCCGCGCGGCGGCGGTGCTGTCGGTGCTGCAGCTCGCCTTCGTCGCCCTCGCTCTCGGAGGCGCCGAGTGGGCGAGGCGGCGGCGCGAGCGCTCGCTCGGCACGCGCCGGCTCGACGGCACGCGCCCACTCGCCGGCCGCGACCGATGGGGGGTCGCAGGAATCCTCGCCGTTCTCGCAGCAGTGCTCGCGACGCCGATGTGGGCGCTGGTCGAGAGGTCGCTGCGCACCCGCGACGGCTATGGCCTGGACCACTACGCCGCGCTGCTGACCGAGTCCGGGCTGGGCGGGCTGCCCGTGCCGATGTGGCAGGCCGCCGTCAACTCCATGGCGGCAGCGTCGGTCGCGACTGCGATCGCGACGGGGCTGGGCCTCATCGTCGCAGCGCTGCTGACGCGACGCACCGGACGGTCGACGCTGCTCGATTCGGTGGTGATGCTCCCGCTGGGGGTGAGCGCGGTGGTCGTGGGCCTCGGGATGCTGCTCACCCTCAACCGCTCCGTGCTGGGGGTCGACCTGCGCGGCTCGTGGTGGCTGGTGCCGATCGCCCAGGCAGTCGTCGCCCTGCCGCTCGTGGCGCGCACCCTCGTCCCGGCCTCTCGCGGCATCTCCCCGCAGATGCGCGCAGCCGCGGCAACCCTCGGCGCCTCGCCGTGGCGGGTGTGGCGCACCGTGGACTGGCCGCTGCTCAAGAAGCCGTTCGGTCTCGCCGCCGGATTCGGCTTCGCGATCGCCCTCGGCGAGTTCGGGGCCACCACCTTCGTGGCCCGCCCGGAGAGCCCCACGCTCACCACGGCGATCTACCGCCTCCTGGGTCGCCCCGGGATCGAGAGCATCGGCATGGCGTTCGCGACCGCCGTCGTGCTCGCCGCGATGACAGGAGCGGTCATGATGGCATCGGAGGGTCTGCGGACCCAGGTGGGAGCGGACCTGTGACGGGACTCGACGTGAGGGACCTGACGGTGACGTACCCGGGCCGACCGCCTGTGGTGGCGGTGGACTCGGTGTCACTGCGCGTCGAGCGGGGCGAGATCGTCGCGCTCCTGGGCCCGTCCGGGTGCGGCAAGTCGTCGCTGCTGGGCGCCGTGGTCGGGACGGTGCCCCCCGCATCGGGCGTGGTGCAGTGGGACGGCGAGGACCTCACCCACGTGCCGGTGCACCGCCGCCAGTTCGGGATGGTGTTCCAGGACGGCCAGCTGTTCCCCCACCGCACCGTCGCCGGCAACGTCGCGTTCGGGCTCGAGATGCAGCGCACGCCCGACGCGGAGCGGGGACGGCGGGTCGCCGCACTGCTCGCGATGGTCGGTCTCACCGGGTACGAGGAGCGCCCCGTCACCGACCTCTCGGGAGGCCAGCGCCAGCGTGTGGCGCTGGCGCGATCCCTCGCCCCGCGGCCGCGCCTGCTCGCGCTGGACGAGCCCCTGTCCTCGCTCGACGCGAGTCTCCGCGCGCGCCTCGCGGGCGAGGTCAAGCGCATCCTGCTCGCGGCCGGCACCACGGCGATCATCGTCACCCACGACCCGGACGAAGCCGTGTCCATGGCGCACCGCGTGGTGCGGATGGAGGACGGGCGGCTGCTGTAGGCCCCTCGGCCCACCCGGTCCCAAAGCCGGCACCCCACCCGAGCGAACACCGCACTCGGATCATCTGAGACCCGAGCGGTCCGCGGGTGCTCAGCGCCGGCGAGCGCGCTCAGTCGATCCGAGTCCCTTGCACGCCCCTCAGCAGTCGCAGGCGATGCGCTCGCCCGCCGGGCCAGCCGGCGCCGTGAGCGGGTCGGGCGCACGAGTCGCGTCCACGTCCACGCGCCGACCCTCGACCTCGATGACCTGGTCGACTGGCATGCCCTCGCGAGCCCAGTACTCGAACCCGCCGATCATCTCTTTCACGGAGTAGCCGAGACCGGCGACGATCAGCCCGGCACGGGTCGCCCCGTTGCACCCCGGCCCCCAGCAGTACACGACGATCTCGCTGCCGGCCTCGGCAACCTCGGGAATGCGCGCCGGGAGCTGCGCCTTGGGAATGTGGAGGGCACCGCGAGCGTGCCCCTGGTCCCAGGCCGCTTGGTCTCGCGTGTCCACCAGCACGAGCCGCGCATCGGCCGCCTCGAGGGCTGCGTGGACGTCGGACGGATCGGTCTCGAAGGCGAGCTTGGCCGCGAAGTGGGCGGCAGCATCGGCGGGTGTCGTCATGCTCCGGAGGCTACTCGGGGCCACACATGCCAGTCGAGGCCCGCCTGGCACCTCGGCGGCGGGGGCGCCTGAGTACCAATGTTGAGCGTGAAGGGCTCAACTCTTGGCCTTCCGGCTTGACAGGCCCGGCGCGACGTGGATACTTGAGCGTAGGCGGCTCAAGTTACGAGCCGGCAGACGTCGCGGTCGGAACGACCGCACAAGAAGGAGGACACCAATGTCACGAGCAGTAGGCATCGACCTGGGCACCACGAACTCCGTGGTGACCGTGCTGGAGGGCGGCGAGCCCACCGTCATCGCCAACGCCGAGGGCGCCCGCACCACCCCGTCGGTGGTCGCGTTCTCGAAGACGGGCGAGGTGCTGGTCGGCGAGATCGCCAAGCGCCAGGCCGTCACCAACGTGGACCGCACCATCGCGTCCGTGAAGCGCCACATGGGCACCGACTGGTCGCACGAGATCGACGGCAAGAAGTACAACGCACAGGAGATCTCCGCGCGCATCCTCGGCAAGCTCAAGCGCGACGCCGAGGAGTACCTGGGCGAGAAGGTCACCGAGGCCGTCATCACCGTCCCCGCGTACTTCAACGACGCCGAGCGCCAGGCCACCAAGGACGCCGGCGAGATCGCGGGCCTCAAGGTCCAGCGCATCGTCAACGAGCCCACCGCCGCCGCGCTCGCCTACGGGCTCGACCGCGGCAAGGAGGACGAGCTCATCCTGGTCTTCGACCTGGGTGGCGGCACGTTCGACGTGTCCCTCCTCGAGGTCGGCAAGGACGAGGACGACTTCTCCACCATCCAGGTGCGCTCCACCGCCGGTGACAACCGCCTGGGCGGTGACGACTGGGACCAGCGCATCGTCGACTTCCTCATCAAGGAGGTCAAGAACTCCGAGGGCATCGACCTGGCCAAGGACAAGTCCGCGGTGCAGCGCCTGCGCGAGGCGGCCGAGCAGGCCAAGAAGGAGCTGTCGAGCGCGACCAGCACCAACATCTCGTTGCAGTACCTGTCGATCGGAGAGAACGGGCCCGTCCACCTGGACACCCGCCTCACCCGCGCGCAGTTCCAGGAGATGACCAAGGACCTCCTCGAGCGGACCAAGGCGCCCTTCAACCAGGTCATCAAGGACGCCGGCATCAAGCTGTCCGAGATCGACCACGTGGTGCTCGTGGGCGGCTCGACCCGCATGCCCGCGGTGACCGAGGTCGTCAAGGAGCTCACCGGAGGCCAGGAGCCCAACAAGGGCGTCAACCCCGATGAGGTCGTCGCCGTGGGAGCCGCGCTGCAGGCCGGCGTCATCTCCGGTGAGCGCAAGGACGTGCTGCTCATCGACGTCACCCCGCTGAGCCTCGGCATCGAGACCAAGGGCGGCGTGATGACCACGCTCATCGAGCGCAACACGGCGATCCCCACCAAGTCGTCGGAGGTCTTCTCGACCGCGGAGGACAACCAGCCATCCGTGCTCGTGCAGGTCTACCAGGGCGAGCGTCAGTTCGCCCGTGACAACAAGATGCTCGGCACCTTCGAGCTGGGCGGCATCGCGCCGGCCCCGCGCGGCGTGCCGCAGATCGAGGTCACGTTCGACATCGACGCCAACGGCATCGTGCACGTGGGCGCCAAGGACCGCGGCACCGGCAAGGAGCAGTCCATCACGGTGACCGGCGGCTCGGCGCTGTCCAAGGAAGACATCGAGAAGATGGTCAAGGACGCCGAGGAGCACGCGGAAGAAGACAAGAAGCGCCGCGAGGACGCAGAGACCCGCAACAACGCCGAGACGTTCGCGTACTCCACGGAGAAGATCCTGTCCGAGAACGAGGACAAGGTTCCTGCGGAGACGGCCGACGAGGTCAAGTCCGCGATCGCCGACGTCAAGACGGCGCTCGAGGGCGACGACGTGGCCGACATCAAGGCCAAGCACGACACGCTCGTCGAGAAGGCGCAGAAGATCGGCGAGGCGGTCTACGCCGCTCAGCAGTCTGAAGACGCCGAGGGCGCCGAGGGTGCACCGGCCGGCGAGGGCCAGGAGCCCACGCCCGACGCCGACGACGATGTCGTCGACGCCGAGATCGTCGACGACGAAGACGACAAGAAGTAGCACCGCTACCCGGCGGGCGTGGGGCTGCACGCCCCACGTCCGCCGCCGCGGCCGCTCACGGAGGCTCACATGACTGACAACAACCAGACGCCCGACGAGAACCCCCAGCCCGATCAGGGGGGCGACAACGACCCGCTGGCCGACGCGGAGGCGATCGTCAACGAGGCCGCCGCCAGCATGGACGACGGCGAGTACGGAGACGCCGACGCGGACGAGCAGGGAGCGGCCGATGCGATCGACCGCGCCCAGCAGATGGCCGCGGAGCACCTTGCGGACCTGCAGCGACTCCAGGCGGAGTACGTGAACTATCGCAAGCGCGTGGACCGCGATCGTGAGGCCGCCGGCGACGTCGCCACCGCGAAGGTGGTCGAGGCGCTCATCCCCGCGCTCGACGACATCGTGGCCGCGCGCGAGCATGGCGACCTCGAGGACGGGCCGTTCAAGGCCATCGCCACCAAGGTGGAAGAGGCACTCGGCCGCTTCGGCTGGTCGACGTATGGGGCGGCGGGCGAGGAGTTCAGCCCGCAGCTCCACGAGGCGCTCATGTCACAGCCCTCCCCTGACGTCGAGGTTCCGACGGTCCAGCATGTGGCCCAGCCGGGCCACCGCATCGGCGACCGGGTGGTGCGCCCCGCGCGCGTCATCGTGTCGCAGCCCGAGTAAGTTCCCACAAGCGAGCCGAGAGGAGGCGTGCAGTGACGAGTCAGGACTGGTTCAGCAAGGACTTCTACGCGGCGCTGGGCGTCTCCAAGGACGCGAGCGCGGACGAGATCAAGAAGGCGTACCGCAAGCTCGCACGTGACCTCCACCCGGACCGCCACCTCGGCGATACGACGTCAGAGGAGCGCTTCAAGGAGGTCGGCGAGGCCTACGGCGTGCTGTCCGACCCCAAGCAGCGCCAGCAGTATGACGCCGTGCGGGCGATGGGCGGCGGGGGGCCCAGGTTCCAGGCTGGAGGCCCGGGCGGCGCCGGCTTCGAGGACGTCTTCTCTGGCATGTTCGGCGGCGGCGCCGGTGGGCCGGGGGCACCTGGCGCCGGTGGCCCGCAGTACCGCGCGCAGGGCTTCGAGGACATGCTGGGCAACCTGTTCGGCGGGGGCTTCCAGCGCGGTCCGGTCAAGGGCACGGACATCGCGGCCGCGACCGAGGTCTCGTTCCGCCAGGCGACCGAAGGCGCGACCATCACGCTGCGCACCGCAACCGGCGACATCACGACCCGACTCCCCGTGGGCGTGCGCGACGGCCAGAAGATCCGGCTGCGAGGCAAGGGCAGGCCCAGCGCGAACGGCGGACCGGCGGGCGATCTGCTGCTCACGGTGCGCGTCGCCAAGCACCCCGTGTTCTCCGCCGACGGACGCAATCTGCACATCACCGTGCCCGTCACCTATGACGAGGCCGTGCTCGGCGCGACGGTCGAGGTGCCGACGCTCGACGGCGGCCGGGTCAAGGTCAAGATTCCCGCGGGCACGCCCAGCGGCAAGACGCTGCGCATCAAGGGACGCGGGCTCCAGGCGAAGGACGGCGCGGGCGACCTGCTCGTGACGGTCGAGGTCGCGGTGCCCAGCCGTCTCTCCCGCAAGGCCAAGGAGGTGCTGCAGGCGTTCGCCCTGGAGACCGCCAAGGATGAACCGCGCAAGGACCTGTACCGCGACGCGGCGAAGTAGACCGGCCGATGCGCGCATCGGCGATAGATTGAGCGCACCGCAGGTGCGGCCAAGGAAGGAGGCGCCGTGGACACTCCCGATGTCGACGAGCCCGTCTTCCTGATCTCAGCCGCCGCTGAGCTCGCGGGCATGCACGCGCAGACGCTCCGGCAGTACGACCGACTGGGGCTGGTGATCCCTCGGCGACGCCCCGGCGGCGGCAGGCGATACTCGCTCCGCGACGTGGCCACGCTCCGTCAGATCCAGCGCATGAGCCAGGACGAGGGCATCAACCTCGAGGGCATCAAGCGCATCCTGGCGCTGCAGAAGCGCGTGGATCGGCTCGAGACCGAGGTCGAGAAGCTGCGCCCACGAGCCGACACCGGATCGCGAATCTTCGCGTCGGGCCCCACCGGGTCCGTGGTGATCGTCGAGCGCGGCAGGCGCGCACGCAAGGACGAGGGCCGCTCGCTCGTGCTGTGGCGCTCTGCGTCTCGCAACGCGCAGGACTGAGCCGCTCGCGCGCGAGACGGCTTTCTGCCGGACCTCTTGACGACGCTGCGCGTCAGGTCGACCATGAGCCCATGGCCGATTCCGAGTCGCCCCACACTCATCATGCGCCGGACTACGTCGAGATCCCTGCGACCGACCTCGACGCCTCCGAGCGCTTCTACGAGGCGGCATTCGGGTGGAGGATGGTGCCGTACGGCCCCGGCTATCGCGGCATCGTCGCCGCAGACGGCCGCGAGTGCGGCGGGCTGTCGGAGGTCGGAGTGGTCCAGCCGGGCGGAGTGCTCGTCGTGCTGTTCTCCCGCGACCTCGAGGCCTCGCTCGGCTCGGTGCGTGCCGCCGGCGGCTCCATCACGCGCGAGCCGTTCGACTTCCCCGGCGGGCGCAGGTTCCACTTCACGGACCCGAGCGGTCTCGAGCTCGCGGTGTGGGCCCTTCCCTGACCCGCGCATCGGCCCTCACGCCCCTGGCGAACAGCCGCGCGGATGTCACAGGGCGGACCTAGTCTGGCGCCATGGCGAATGACAACGCAGTAGAGGCAGAAGGCCTCGTCAAGAACTTCAAGGACACGAAGGCGCTGAGAGGCGTCGACCTCACCGTGCCTCGTGGCACCGTGCTGGGGGTGCTCGGCCCCAACGGCGCCGGCAAGACCACCGCGGTACGCATTCTTGCGACCCTCCTGCGTGCCGACGGCGGCAGCGCGCGAGTGGCGGGCTTCGACGCCGAGCGCCAGCCGGCGGAGGTCCGCAAGCGCATCGGACTCACCGGGCAGTACGCCTCGGTGGACGAGGAGCTCACGGGTCGCGAGAACCTGCTGATGATCGCGGCGCTGCTGAACATGCGGAGCGCCGATGCGAAGGCGCGTGCCAAGGACCTGCTGTCCTGGTTCGACCTCACCGACGCTGCGGACCGCACCCTCAAGACCTACTCGGGCGGAATGCGGCGGCGCCTGGACCTGGCGGCATCGCTGACCGGGCATCCGGAGGTGGTGTTCCTCGACGAGCCCACCACTGGCCTCGACCCCGCCAAGCGCGAGGACATGTGGGACGTGGTGCGGGACATCGTGTCCCAAGGCACGTCGGTGCTGCTCACCACGCAGTACTTGGAAGAGGCCGATGCCCTGGCAGACGACATCGTGGTGATCAACCACGGTCAGGTGATCGCGCATGACACGGCGCACAACCTCAAGCGCGTGGTCGGCTCGCAGACTCTCCGCGTGAGGCCCGCGGACGCCGCCGACGCCCAGGCGGTGCGGGACCTCCTCGCCGGGGTCGCCGCAGACGGCGCACCGATCGATGAGCATCGGCCCGGCGAGTACTCCGTGCCGGTCGTCGACGACGGCGCGCTCGCTGACGTGGTCGCACGCCTCCGCGGCGACGGGATTCCCGTGACGGAGCTGTCGCTGCAGCTGCCGAGCCTCGACGAGGTGTTCTTCACGCTCACGGGAGAACGACAGCGGGTGCCGAGCGAGGCGCGCGATGGCGAGGAGGCGGCATGACCACCGAGAGCGTGACCCGGGCGATCGACATCATCCCCCGCGGCCCGGTCGATGTGTTCCGGCATTCGTGGGTGCTCGCCAAGCGGTCGCTCGTCAAGACGTGGCGCACTCCTGAAGGCCTCATCGACGTCACGCTGTCGCCGATCATGTTCACGCTGCTGTTCACGTACATCTTCGGCGGAGCGATCGCCGGCTCAGCGAGCGACTATCTGGTCTTCCTGATCCCCGGCATCATCGGGCAGAACATCGCCTTCGCGTCCGTGGGAATCGGCATCCAGCTGAACTCGGATATGGCGAAGGGCATCTTCGACAGGTTCCGCGCTCTGCCGATCTCGCGGATCGCTCCGCTGCTGGGCGCAGCGCTCGGGGACGTGGTGCGGTACGTGCTGCTCATCACGATCATGGTCGGCACGGGCTACGTGCTGGGCTACCGCATCGCCACCGACGTGGTGAGCTTCCTTGCCGGCTGCCTGCTCGCGATCCTGTTCGCGCTGTGCCTCGCGTGGGCGCCCATGCTGGTCGGGCTCATCGCGAGGTCGGAGCGGTCGGTCCAGGGCATCGTGTTCATGACGCTGTTCCCGCTCACCTTCGCGTCCAGTGCATTCGTCGACCCGTCGACCATGCCGGGGTGGCTCGAGGCGTTCTCCAACGCCAACCCGCTCACGCACTTGATCGAGTCCCTGCGTGCGCTCTGGGGCGGCATGGGCGAGTGGCAGACCCACGTCGCCTGGACACTCGCCTGGTGCGTCGGTCTGGTGGTGGTGTTCGCGCCGCTCGCGATCCGCGCCTACAACAGGCGGGCGTGACCCCCCCCTGAAACGGGGAGAGGGTCTGGCACCGCCCTCAGCGCGGTGCCAGACCCTCGTCCGGGGTGACGTCTCCTACCGCTGCAGCGACTCCACGAGCTCGCAGGCGTACGCGTGGGTACCGGGGAGAGACTCGATCCACACGCGCGGAGGCTGACGCATCAGACTGTCGACCTTCATGGCCGCAGCCCGGTCAGACAGGTGGTCCCGCAAGGACGCGAGGCCCGCACCGAGCGTCTCGCCGCGCTCAACGAGCACCGCGTAGAGTCCGTCGCCCAGGCGCGCCATCGGGTGGCCCTCGCCATAGGTGCCGCGAAGTGCGGCACCCGTCGCAGCATTGCGCGCCATGCGCTGCCACGGATCTGTGCTCTCGACAGACACGTCGACCATCACGAGAGCATAGGTTTCGCCCACCACCTGCGCGAGACGCGCTGCGGCGCCGTACACCTCAGCGAGGCGCTGAGAGAGGTACTCGGCGGTGCCGAGCCCGGACTCCGCATCGGTCATCGCCGGGGCATCCATCGTGGGAATGGTGCCAGCAGTCCAGCCCTCGCACAGGGCGCGGATCGAGCGAATCGGCGCGGACTCGAAGCCAGCGGCACGGAACAGCACCGCCATGTCGTCGATCGCCTCGGTGATGCCCACACCCGCGGCGGAGCGCGCCTGGCCGAGTCGGTAGGCGGCGGGAGCCGTGTCGAGTCGTGCCTCGAGGGCCTCGACGAGCGCCTCGGTCGCCGGGGTGTACCAGTCACCCGGGCGCAACCACACCGAATCGATGCTCGCGCTCTCCCACCGCTGCAGAAGCGCTGGCGCTCCTGGCACGGGAATGTGGGTCTCACTGCTCATGCCGGATGAGACGCCCGTGACGCCGCACTATGACGGCAGATTTCGAAGAATCTTCGTTCCGCTTGGGGACGAATGTGATCTATTGCCCTCCTGGCCTCTTGCTTTGCATACGCACTTACAGGGAACATGTATCCACAATCCTCGGACTTGCCGTGGAGGGGGCCCCAGTAGATGACATCTGAGGCGATCGCACTGTGGACGGAAACGTCCAGCGATCCCGAGCTGATCGCCGGCGTGCGTGCCGGCGACTCGGCGGCCTTTGGTGTGCTCTACGAGAGGCACGCGGACGCGGCACGGAAGGTCGCGTACCAATATACGAACTCCCCGAGCGATGTCGACGACGTGGTGTCAGAGGCGTTCTCCCGTGTCCTGCGCGCGCTCCAGCGAGGCGATGGCCCGGACCTCGCCTTCCGTGCCTATCTCTTCACCATCGTGCGGCGCACCGGTATGGACATCATCGACAAGGGCATTCGCACCAAGCCCCGTGACGACATGTCGCCGTATGAGTCCGCCATCGGGTACGGACCGTCGTCCGACGAGCCCGCGCTTGACGGGTTCGAGCACGGCATGGTGGCGGACGCGTTCAAGTCGCTCCCCGAGCGTTGGCAGGCGGTGCTCTGGTACACCGAGGTCGAGAAGAAGAACCCCAAGGAGATCGCCCCGCTGCTCGGGCTGAGTGCGAACGGCGTCGCGGCCCTCGCCTACCGGGCTCGAGAGGCTCTGCGGCAGGCCTACCTCCAGCAGCACCTGAACACCTCAGAGTCCGCGGACTGCCTCGAGGCGAACGCTCAGCTGGGCGCGTACGTCCGCGGCGGCCTGTCCAAGCGCGAGCACTCCCGAGTCGATGTGCATGTGCGCAGCTGTGAGCGCTGCGCGGCACTGGTCGCGGAACTTGAAGACGTCAACCGCGGCATGCGCGGCATCATCGCACCGCTGTTCATGGGCGTGCTCGGTGCCGGTGCGCTCGAGGGCGGCATGCCGATCGGCGGCGCGCTGGGACCGCAGGGAGCCGCGACACTCGGCGCGTCCGGTGCGAGTGGCGCTGGGGCCGCGGGTGCGGGTGCCGCCGGCGCCGGCGGTGCGGCCGCTGGCGCGGGAGGAATCGCCGGGCTCATCGGTGTGGTCTCGCACCTCGCCCTGCCCGCTGCGGCGGTCGTCGCGGCCACGGCGCTCGCCATCAGTGGCGCCAGCATCCTGGGATGGCTGACACCAGGAGACGGGCTCGACCGCGCGGAAGGCCCCGTCGTCCCCGAGGTCTCGCCATCGACGTCACCGTCGCCAGAGACCGAGCCGACGACGGCACCCTCCCCCGTGCCCGAGGCCAGCGCTGTGCCGTCTCCCGCGCCATCCGCGGAGGCTCCTCCCCTCGTGGTCGACGGCATCACCGGGTCTGGTGTCGGCGCAGGCGGGAGCGTCACCGGCTCTGATGCCTCCGGCGGCTCGGAATCGCCGGGATCCGACACCGGCTCGGGTGGCACGACCGATGGAAACACAGGCGGCACGGGTGGCACGGGCGGCGGCAGCAGTGGTCCCACCGATCCGACCGACCCGACCGATCCGACGGACCCCACGGACCCGACCGACCCGACCGACCCCACCGACCCCACCGACCCGACGGACCCCACCGACCCGACGGACCCCACGGACCCGACCGACCCGACCGATCCCACCGATCCGACGGACCCGACCGACCCGACTGTCGTGCCAGCAAACCTGAGGCTCTCGGCGGGAGCACTCGATTACCTCGAGATCACGCGCTCGTCGCCTCAGCTGTCCATGACGGTGTCCAACACAGGCGCAGGATCCGCGACCGATCTCGAGGCGACCATT
Source organism: Demequina muriae (assembly GCF_030418295.1). Taxonomy (NCBI): domain Bacteria; kingdom Bacillati; phylum Actinomycetota; class Actinomycetes; order Micrococcales; family Demequinaceae; genus Demequina; species Demequina muriae. Next base: position 1,548,615 of record NZ_JAUHQA010000001.1, on the reverse strand, counting down.
CAGCTCCCCGATGGCCTGGCATTTGCCCCGCCTTCGGGTGGTGACAGCGGCATGGCGCTCAACAGCGCTCAGCGGATCGACGCGCGGCTCGCCTTCGCCGAAGGCTCGGTGTTCGTGGCCACGGGCTGGGAGTGCGAAGTCGACAGCGACCGCGCCACCGCGACCTGCACGCACGATGACCTCGGGCCGAACGAGGATGCCTCACTGACGCTGCCCCTCGCGCTTCCGGAGGGACCACTGGCTGCGGGTTCCAAGACCCGCTTCCACGTGTCCGGAGGCGCCCACGAGTACTCGTATGAGGTCGACACGGCGATCGCGGAGTCCGACGAGGACCTCGACCCGATCTTCACGGGCGACGGAGGCCTCGCGGTCGCGACGGTGGGATCCCCGCTCCTCGGCTGCAACCTCGACGAGACCTCCTGCCGCCAGGCGATGTTCGCAGGCCCGAACACTCCCACGGGCGGCGACGTCAACAACAACTCCTTCATGATGGCCAATCTCAACCGCGCCGACGGCGAGACCGTCTCCGCGACGACGCTTCTCGACATCCCCGCCGACGCCGAGGTGGTGTACGCGAGCCTGGAGTGGTCAGCGAACCGCGTGGGCCGCGACTCCTGGACTGAAGACCTCGCGCAGGCTCGCCTGCGTGCGCCTGACAGCGATGACTACATCTCGATCACCGCGGACGAAGTCCTGGACGGGTCATCCGCGCTTCCGGATGGTCGCCACTACTACCAGTCTCGCGCCGACGTCACCGACCTGGTCGCCGAGCACGGCGCCGGTGCCTGGTCGGTCGCGGACATCGCCACTGCGGCCACCCGGTACGACAACGACCGCACCTATTACGCCGGCTTCGCGCTCTCGGTGGTCTACCGACAGGCTGACCTCCCCGACTCCCGCATTGCGCTGTTCGCGGGGCGCGAGTGGGTCTCGCCCAGCTCCTCCCCGGAGTTCGTGTTCTCGACCAATGTGGATGCGGACGTGGAGGTCGACTGGGTCACGTGGGAAGCAGATCGCAATCTCGGCGGCGACACTCTCGAACTCGACGGTGAGCGGCTCGTGCCGGTGCGCTGGAACGGCACCCAGCGAGTATTCGCCAGCGCCTCCGAGCGCGCGCTCTGGGCCTCGAACGGCGCGGACTCCACCGCACACGGCTCCGATTTCGCCAACTCGCTTGGCGTCGATGCCAAGGAGTTCGAGGAAGTGGGCGACCTGACACCGGGCCTCCACACGCTCACCGCGCGGTCGAATGGCGACCAGTACCTGGTCGGCTCGATCGCGGTCACGATCTCGTACGAGGGCGCTGACTCTGACGACGACCTCGGCGAGATCATCGTCGACGACTAGCGTGCCGGGTCGGCGCTCCAGTCCATGTCGAGCTGGCGTGCGGTCCGGTGCGCCATCGGTTCGCCGAGGAGCCGCGCCACGATGTGCAGCGCCATGTGCATGCCGGACGTGAGCCCGCCGCTCGTCACGACGCCGCCCTCGTCGACCCAGCGCACGCCCTCGCGCGCGTCGGCCACGCCGGCGGCACGCAGCGCGTCGACGTCCTCCCAATGCGTGGTCGCCGGAGCCCCGTCGAGGAGGCCGTGGTGTGCCAGCAGGAAGGAACCGGTGCAGACCGACGTGGTGACCGACGCCTGGTCGGCAAGAGTCCGTAGCGAGGATCCGATGCGGGTCTCGCCGAGTGCCGAGTCGATGTCGATCGTGCCGGGGACCACCAGGACGTCATAGTCGCGCGACTCATCAGCATCGCTCAGCGCCGTCAGCGTCATCCCGCCGTACGCGACCACGTCGCGTCCACCGGGGCTCACTAACTCGACCGTGAAGGCCGGCTCCAGTCCATCCCGCTCAGCGAGACGGGAGGCGGTGAGGAAGACCTCGTACGGGCCGCCCGCATCGATGATGTCGAAGCCGTCGTACACGAGGATGCCGATGCGCGCGGTCATGGGCACTACCGTAGCGGGCTCGCGGACCTCATCGAAACGCTACGAGCCCGACCGAGCCCGACCGAGCGCGACCGCGAGTTCAGGTGTGCATCACCTGACGACGTCGCCGGAGGTACGCGGGCGCACCACCAGCCACAGGCTCGCGTGCGCGACCGAGAGCGCGCCGATCATCACGATCGCCATGGACGTCGCGGACGCTCCCATGAGACCGACGACCGGAGAGATGAGCCCGGCGACGCCGAAGTTCATCGCGCCGATCAGGGATGCGGCGGTGCCTGCCTCGGACCCGTGGTTCTCCAACGCCATGACCTGGACCGACGGCATGATGAAGCCGAGCGGCGACACGACGAAGAACAGCGGGATGACCACGCCGAGCAGCCCCGACTCGAGCTGAGCGAACAGCAGCAGGGACACTGCGCCGGTGCTCATCACGATGATTCCTGCCGTGGCCACGGCCCGGGGGGCGACCACTCTCATCAGCCGCGCTGCGAACTGGGTGCCCGCCACTACTCCGATGGAGTTGAGACCGAACACCACGCCGTACTGCTGTGCAGTGAGGCCGAACTGGTCCTGCAGCACGAACGACGAGGCCGAGAGGTAAGCGAAGAGCGTGGTGAACGTCATCGCACCCACGACTGCGACGCCAACGAACGAGCCGTCGCTCAGTAGGCGGCGATACCGTGCACGCATGGCGGGGAGCCCCGCGCCTCCTCGCTGGCCAGCGGGGCGCGTCTCGCGCAGCTTCAGACCGGCGATCGTCGCGATCAGCACGCCATAGAGCGCGAGCACGACGAAGATCTCGCGCCAATCGACCACCCGCAGCAGTTGAGAACCGATCACTGGCGCAAGCACCGGTGCGAGCCCCGTGACGAGCGCCATACGCGACAGCATCCTGATGAGCCGCTGGCCATTGAACAGGTCTCGCACGATCGCCATCGCGACCACAGCGCCACCGGCAGCGCCGATGCCCTGGAGCGTGCGCCCCACGAGCACCCACTCGACAGTGGGCGCGAACACCACGAAGATGCTGGCGAGGATGTGGACCACCGTGGCGATCATGAGCGGCACCTTGCGCCCGAACGCATCGCTCAGCGGTCCGACGACCAGCTGGCCCACGCCGAATCCGATGGTGGTCGCGGTCAGGGTCAGCTGAATCGCCGCGTCGCTGGCCGCGAGGTCGCGTGCGACCTCTGGGAACGCGGGCAGGTAGAGGTCGATCGTGAACGGGCCGAGGGCTACGAGAGCGCCGAGGATCAAGATGTACGCGATGCGCTCGCGGCGCGTCAGGGTGTCGCCGAAGGAGGGTACGACCGCCCGGGGCGGAGCGGTGTCAATGCGCGAGGTCACAGCAGAGTTCTTTTCTTGAGTGGGGCGGCAATGCCGAGTTCATCGAACGGATCGCGATCAGAGCACGAGCTCGATCAGCGGGACACGTGGGTCAACACCGTCCACGCCAGTGTATTCCCTACCGCCTGGTAAGTCGAGCCCCCTGGCATATGACAACGGCCCCGTGGTGCGACGAGGGCGATCCGAGCGAATCGCCGTTCCGACGTACCACGGGGCCGTTGCCCCGAACGATGGGTCCTACTTCTTGGTCGCCTGCGCGTTGACCTCGTAGGACGTGTTGGTCGCCTCGAAGAAGTTCACCAACTGAAGGGTGTCGTTCGCGGTGGCCATCCACTTGGCCGGGTTCGACACGTTGTAGTACGGCTCGAACCCGAGCTCCTCGAGACGGCGGTCGGCGAGGTAGCGGACGTACTGGTTCACGTAGTCCGAGTTGAGGCCGAGGATGCCCTTGGGAAGCAGGTCGCGGTTGTACGCCTCCTCCATCTGGACGGCGTCGATGATCATCTGGCGAATCTCGTCGGCGAAGTCCGGGTCCTGAAGGTCCTCGTTCTCCTCGAGCACCGTGAGGATGAGGTTGATGCCGAACTGGAGGTGGAGCGACTCGTCGCGGATCACCCAGTCCATGAGCGAGCCGAAGTTGCGCAGCAGGTTCCGCTGGCGGAACGACAGCGCGACCATGAAGCCGGAATAGAACCAGATGCCCTCGAGGATGATGTTGTACGCCACGAGGTTGCGGACGAAGTCCTTCTTGCCCTCGGTGGTGGAGATGTCGAGAGTCTCCTCCGTCATGCGACGGATGAAGTTGACCTCGAACTCCTCCTTGGCGGCCATCGACGGCACGTCCACGTGGGAGTTGTACGCCTCATCCCGGTCCAGCGGGAACGTCTCGAGGACGTACTCGAAGGACATGCAGTGGTTGGCCTCTTCCCACATCTGCTTCGCGAGGTACAGGTGGCACTCGGGAGCGTTGATGTACGGGTAGACGCCGAACGCGAGCGCCTTGTTCACCAGCAGCTCGTTCGGGTTGAAGTACGACATCAGGAAGGTGACGGCGTGCTTCTCCTCCTCCGTCATCTTCTTGAAGTCGGCGAGGTCCTCACCGAGCTGGATCTCGTTGGGGAACCACGTGTTCGCGACGGCCTGGTTGTACAGGTCCATCGCCCACGGGTACGTGATGGGCTTGAGCAGCAATCCGTCTTGGATGCCGGTGCCGAGAATGGCCATGATTCAGTTCCTCTCTGCCAGCGCTACTGGCAGGACTCGCACTGGAGCGCTTCCATCGGGTCGACGGGGCAGGCGACTCCGCCCACCACCTCCGCATCCCCGATCGACGTCGCCACGGTGCTTTCAGTGACATGCAGGCTTTCGGTGACGTCTAGCACCGTCGAGCCCTCGGGCGCACGTGCAGCACCCGTCTCGACGGCACCGGTGGCAGCCGGCGACTCGGCCGGCTCTGGCAGGGACGTGGGCGGGACCTCAGGCTGCTCCACCGGTGCGGGGGAGAACGCCTGCGATGCCACCGCCGACAGTACGGACGCGGGTGCCGTGGCGATGGACGCCGTGGACGTGCGCGGTTCGGCGGGCGCCGCCACGGGCGTGGCCTTTGCTGCTGCGGCTCCGAAGCCCTTCTTGGCCGGTGCAGCGGCCGGAGCCGCCGCCTCGACCGGAGCGTCGGTCACTGCGACAGCGGACGCGGCCTCGGCGGCCGCCACGCTCGCCTCAGTCGCCTTGGATGCCCCGCCAAAGCCCTTGCGCGCTCCGAAGCCGCGACGCGAGGGGCCGCCAGCGGCGCCGCCGGTCCCGCTCGAGCTGGCCTTGTTCATCTTCTCGGTCTTGTTCACGCGCACCGTCGACTGCTCGGCCGTGTGGCGCGGCTTCATGTGCAGGTAGTACGTGGTCTTGACGCCACGCTTCCACGCCGCCGAGTACAGGTCCATCATGTTCTCGACGTCGCGGTCGGCGAGGTAGATGTTGCGGCTGATGGCCTGGTCGATCCACTTCTGCGCACGGGCCGCCACCTCGATGAAGGCGTAGGGCGAGAGCTGGAACGACGTCTTGTAGACGTCCTTCAGGTGGTCGGGGGCATCCTCGAGCTGCGACAGGTCGCCCTGCACCTCGAGCAGCTGGTCGCGCAGCTGCTCCCACAGGCCGAGCTCCTGCAGGTCCCGCACAAGGTTGCGGTTGACCTCGAGGAACTTGCCCGACGACGTGGCGCGGGAGAAGATCTGCGAGAACTGCGGGTCGAAGCCGGGGGTGGTGCCGGCGACGAGACCGATCGACGCGGTGGGCGCGACGGCCATCAGGGTGGCGTTGCGGATGCCGCCCTTGACCTTCTCGCGGAGAGTGTCCCAGTCCTGACGCGTGGTGCGGTTGACTTCGATCGCGACGCCGCGGTCTGCCTCGGCCTCGGCGATGGTGTCGAACGGCACCTTGCCCTGCGACCAGCCGGAGCCCTCGAAGTTCGAGTAGGAGCCGCGCTCCCGGGCGAGATCGGCGGAGGCGTCGATCGCGTGGAACGACACGAACTCCATGATCTCGTCGATGAGGTCGTACGCCTCCTCGGACTCGTACGCGAGTCCCAGGCGCTCGGTCAGGTCAGTGAAGCCCATGACGCCCAGGCCCACGGCACGGTTCTCGCGGTTCGCGAACTCCGACTCGGGCACTGAGGACAGCGTGATGTCGACGAGGTTGTCGAGCTGACGCACGGCCAGGCGAGTCGACTGCTCCATGCGATCCCAGTCGATCGCACCGTTGACCAGGTGCTCCGACAGGTTGACCGATGCGAGGTTGCAGACGGCAATGTTCTCGCGGTCCTGCGGCAGGCAGATCTCGGTGCACAGGTTCGAGAGGTGGATGGTGCCCGTGTTGGTGTTGAGGGCACGGTTGTTGATCGTGTCCTTCCACGTCAGCCACGGGTGCGAGGTGGTCTGCAGCATGATGAGGATCGACTTGTACTGCTCGCGCGCCTTCATCTTCTTGAAGCTGCGGATCTTGCCGGCCTCGGCGAGTGCCACCAGCTCTGCATAGCGTGCGGAGAAGGCCGAGCCCGTGAGCTCCACCAGGTCAGGCGCCTCGGCGGGGTCGAACAGGTACCAGTCATCGTTCGCCTCGACGCGCTTCATGAACTCATCCGAGATCCACACGGCGGTGTTCGCGGTGCGGGTGCGGCGGTAGGGGTCTCCCGAGTTCTGGCGCAGGTCCAGGAACTGCGCGAAGTCCATGTGCCAGTTCTCCATGTAGAAGCACAGCGCACCGAACTTCTTGCCTCCACGCGACACGGCCCGGAGGGTCGAGTCGATGGTGTGCATGAACGGGATGGGGCCCGTGGACGTGGTGTTGTTCGACCGGATCGGCGAGCCCTCGGAACGCAGCTTGGTGACCGACAGGCCGATGCCGCCCGTGCCCTTGGTGAGCCACATGACGTCGCGCACGCTCTTGGCGATGTGCTCGATGTCGTCCTCCATCTGCATGACGAAGCAGTTGGACAGCTGGGGGTACGAGGTGCCGGCGTTCACCAGGGTCGACCCGGCGGGCAGGTAGTCCAGGCGCGAGATCTTCTCGTAGAACTTGATGGCCATCTCGGTGGGGTTCGCCTCGTTGAGCGAGAGGCCCATCGACACGCGCATCCAGAAGTACTGAGGGACCTCGAGCGCCTTGCCGTGGCGATCCGTGATCATGTAGCGGTTGCGCATGGTCACGGTGCCGATGTACTTCAGGAGGTCGTCACGCTCGTGGTCGAGCGCGGCGGCGAGCGCGTCAAGGTCGAAGTGCGACTCGAGGCGGGTGTCCAGCAGTCCCTCCTCCACGGCGTCGCGCACGTATCCGGGGAACCGGGCCTGGTGCAGCAGCGCGAGCTCGAGGTTGGACTCGTAGCCGCCGAGCACGCGCTTGTAGATGACCTTGCGCAGCAGGCGTGCCGCGACGGTGTCGAAGTACGGGTCATCCTTGACGTTCTGGACGGCGACGCCGATCGCGGCCTCGTCGAGCTGCTCGGTGGTGATGCCGTCGAACAGCGTGATCGCGAGCTCGCTGGCGATCTGCGTGGTGATCGAGATCTGGTCCGGCAGGCCCTCGGCTGCGCGCTCGATGGCCTTGTTGATGCGGTCGGCGTTGTACGGCTCGCGCGTGCCGTCTCGCTTGGTGACGTGGATGCCGTTGCGGGCCGGGTTGGCCTCTGCCACCGCCTCTGCCACTGCGTCGCCGTTGACGCCGGACTGGGCGGTGTTCTCCGTGATGGTCACGATTCTCCCCTTGCGTTCGAGCTTCTCAAGTTCGAGCTGTAGTGCGGCCTGCGGCCTCGGTGATTGGTGCTGACGTTGGAGTGCTGGGGCCGGGGCGGGATCCCCTCGCGAGGGACCCCGTCAAGAGCGCGAAGCGTGTGACGACAGTAACCCGAATTACACCCGTGTGCAACAAGATATGGGGGTGAGTCGGGGTGATTGACACCACATCTTGTGGTCGTGTGGATAACCCTGTGCAAAGCCTGTGGACAGCGCGGCGTGTCGTCCACAGGGACCCGAAGTCCCTGGGGACGGCGTCTCATCTGCGTGTCCTGAGTCACCCTCACAGCGTCTCACCGGGGTCTGACATCGCCCCAGCGGCGCGGGTGCGGACGCGAAGCGTCTCCGCGAGGTCACCGGCCGCGACGAGACGCGGCGGAGCCCGCGCGTCTAGAGGTCGACGATGCCGTACAGGCGGTCGCCCGCGTCGCCGAGCCCGGGCACGATGTAGCCCATCTCGTTCAGACGCTCGTCGACCTGCGCCACGACGACCTTGACGTCGGCGCGATCGCCCAGGGACACCCGCACATGCTCGATCCCCTCGGGCGCGGCCAGCAGGCACACGCACGTCACGTCCGTCGCGCCGCGCTCGAGCGCGTACTCGATGGCCGCGACCAGCGAGCCGCCGGTCGCGAGCATCGGGTCGATGAGGAACACCTGACGGCCCGTGAGGTCGTCCGGCAGCCGGTTCGCGTACGTGATGGCCTCGAGGGTCTCCTCGTCGCGCTTGAGGCCCAGGAAGCCCACCTCCGCACTCGGGATCAGTCGGGTCATGCCGTCGAGCATCCCCAGGCCGGCGCGCAGGATCGGCACGATCAGCGGCGCGGGGTCCGCGATCTTGGTGCCGGTGGTCGAGGTGAGCGGCGTCTCCACCTCGCACTCCGTCACGCGCACATGCCGCGTGGCCTCGTACGCGAGCAGGGTCACCAGTTCGTCGACCAGCAGCCGGAACGTGGGCGACGGAGTCTGCTTGTCCCGGAGGACCGTGACCTTGTGGCGAATGAGCGGGTGGTCCGCGACGTGGAGCTGCATGGCTCGACTTTACCGGGCCGCGCGGCCCTTCCCCCAGCGGACGGCGACCGATGCGCGGGTAGCCTGGCACGGTGAGCGACAGGGACCGTGCCGGCTGGGACCGCACCGACTGGAGTGGCGCGATGGGCGAGGCGCTCGCGCTCGCCGAGCGCGCATCGGCCGCCGGAGATGTTCCCGTGGGTGCGGTGGTGCTCGACGCGACCGGCGCCGTCATCGGCCGCGGCTTCAATCACCGCGAGGTGGCTCACGACCCGACCGCTCACGCTGAGGTCCTCGCGCTGCGGGAGGCGGCGGCCGCGCGCGGGACGTGGCGCCTCGACGACTGCACCCTCGTCGTCACCCTGGAGCCGTGCGTGATGTGCGCGGGCGCTCTGCTCGCCGCGCGCATCCCGCGCCTGGTCATCGGCGCCTGGGATGCCAAGGCGGGCGCGACCGGCTCCCAATGGGACCTGGTGCGCGATGCCCGCATCGGCGCCAAGGTCGAGGTGGTCTCCGGCGTGCGGGCCGCGGAGAGCTCGTCCTTGCTCTCCGCCTTCTTCGAAGCCAGACGCTGACACCGCACCCGGCCGATGCGCGATTTGGGTTCGAAGGCTTCCGACGGGTATCCTCGGCGGCGGTGACGTGTCCGAGCGGCCGAAGGTGCAGCACTCGAAATGCTGTGTACGGTAACCCCGTACCGTGGGTTCAAATCCCACCGTCACCGCCACGAACAAGAGCCCGGCTCCCTCTCAGGGAGCCGGGCTCTTCGCGTCGGTGCGTGTCAGTCCTCGCCCGACCTACTCCTCGACCGTGATCTCCGGCTCGGGCGACGGTGAGGGGCTCGCCTCGGCGAGCGGGTTCTCGGGAAGGGTGCGGGGCGCGGGTCGCGCAGTCAGCACATTCACGGGCAGGCACTCCCCGCGAGAGGACAGCGCCAGGGTCGGGTCGAGCTCCGGAGCGTCCAGCTCGCGCACCTGCGGCTGCTCGCCGAACTGCTCGCCGAGCACGATGTCGACGGTGATGCCGGGGCGGTTGTCGAGCACCAGCTCGACATCGTCGAAGTGCAGCGCGACCGTGTACGCGTGCTGCAGCCCCTCGGCGCCGTACAGGATGCGGATCGTGCCGGCGAAGTCCTGCGTCCAGTTGGTCGCATCGACCACCACGAACCCGCGGCCCTCGAGGGTGTCGCCCGTCGACCCTGCCAGCCCCGAGATACCGGCGGCATTGTTCACCCGCACCACCACCTCTTCGGGCGGCAGCGGCATCGCGCCGGACGGGGCGCACGCCAGCGTGACGTCGGACTGGAACTCGCCGGCGGGGGTGTGGAAGGCCCGGTCGAACGGCCCCTCGACATCTCCCCGATAGATCGCGAACGACGCGAAGGCGAGGGTGACCAGGGCGATCATCGCGATGCCGAACACCACGAACTGGCGCTCGCGCCGGTGCCGACGCACGGCCTTGCGGCGAGCGGCGTCGCCGCCGGTCTGCGCAGGGTTCACGGGCATCCACCTCGACATGGGCACGGACTCTTGGCGGAGGATAGGGGATTCGAACCCCTGAGGGCTTGCACCCAACACGCTTTCCAAGCGTGCGCCATAGGCCACTAGGCGAATCCTCCAAGCCCGACGATGGTACCCGAGCATCGGCGGTCCGCCTAAACAACGTCTGCGGCTAGACTATTCGCGACCCCTCACGTGGCGTCATCTCGCTGAACTCCCCCAGGGCAGGAATGCAGCAAGGGCAGGCGGGCTCTGTCGGGTGCGTGGGGGGTCCTTTCATGCCCGGGGCCGCCCAGCGGTCCTGACGGTGGAGGGCCGATGCGCGTGTCACCGCGCGCCACTAGAGTGCGTGGAGTGAGCACCGCCCTGTATCGCCGCTACCGCCCCGACTCCTTCGCCGACGTCGTGGGGCAGGAGCACGTCACCACGCCGCTCATGCAGGCCCTCCGTTCGGACAAGGTCAATCACGCCTACCTGTTCTCAGGCCCGCGCGGGTGCGGAAAGACCACCTCGGCCCGCATCCTCGCCCGGTGCCTCAACTGCGAGCAGGGCCCCACGGACACCCCATGCGGCACGTGTGACTCGTGCGTGGGCCTGGCCCGCGGCGGCGCCGGCTCGGTCGACGTGGTCGAGATCGACGCCGCGTCCCACAACGGCGTCGACGATGCGCGGGAGCTGCGCGAGCGCGCCGCGTTCGCGCCTGCCCGCGACCGCTACAAGATCTTCATCCTGGACGAGGCCCACATGGTCACCACGCAGGGCTTCAACGCCCTGCTCAAGCTGGTCGAGGAGCCGCCGCCTCACGTCCGCTTCGTGTTCGCGACGACGGAGCCCGACAAGGTGATCGGCACCATCCGCTCACGGACCCACCACTACCCCTTCCGGCTCGTGCCCCCGTCGGTGCTCACCGGCTACCTGGGCGAGCTGTGCGAGGCGGAGGCGGTGGAGGTCGAGTCGGGAGTGCTTCCGCTCGTCGTGCGCGCCGGCGGCGGCTCGGTCCGCGACTCGCTGTCCGTGCTCGACCAGCTGATGGCGGGCTCGGGCGAGGGCGGCGTCACGTACGAGCGAGCCATCGCCCTGCTCGGCTTCACCGACGCCACGCTGCTGGACGACGCGGTGGACGCCATCGCCGCTGGCGACGGCGCCTCGCTGTTCGACGTCGTCGACCGCGTGATCGGAACCGGTCACGAGCCGCGCCGGTTCGTCGAGGACCTGCTCGAGCGGCTGCGCGACCTCATCCTCCTGTGCGCCGCCGGTTCTGACGGCGTCAAGTCACTCGGAGAGGTGCCGACGGACCAGCTCGAGCGCATGAAGGATCAGGCCCGTCGCCTGGGCCTCGGACGCGGCTCGCTCGCCGGCGACCTCGTCAACGACGCCCTCACGCACATGATCGGCGCCACCTCGCCGCGACTGCACCTCGAGCTGCTGTGCGCCCGCCTGATCGCGGCTCACGGCGCCAACGGTGCGCCCGTGGCCGCCGCCGAACCCTCCGGCGCCGCAGCGTCGTCTCAGGGAGGCCGCGAGCAGCCCTCCTCGGGCGCCCCACCGGCCATCGAAAGACCGGCCACCGCCGGCGATGGATCCGCGGGCAGCGCCGCCAAGGCGCGCGCGGCTGTCGCGGCTGCGCGCGAACAGTCGAGCGCATCTCCCTCTGCCCCAGCGCCCTCATCAGCGTCGGCACCCGCAGCGGCGCCAGCACCCACAACCGCGCCGGCGCCGGATGAGGCGCATGGGTCGTCCCCGTCCGTGGCCGACAACGCGCCCGAGCCCGAGCCCGTCGACTCATCCACGCCGCAGGTCGACGCCGCGCCCCTCGACAGCACCTCACCAACGGACCACGGGGACACCGAATCGGAGCACCCGACGCCCAGCCAGGACACGGCGGCTCGCGCGCCTGAGCCCACTGCGCCGGCCACCGCGACTGCCGCTCCCGAGCCGGTGCGTGCCTCCACCGGCGATGTGGTCGGCGGCGCCGAGGACACCGAGCTGGTGCGCCGGCGCTGGGCGGAGGTGCTGGGGACTCTCGAGCGCCGCAGAGTGACCTGGTCGATGGTCAGCCAGAGCGCCCAGGTGGCCTCCGTCGAGGGCGGCGTGCTGACGCTCGCGTTCGACAACCCCGCCCTGGCGGGCCGCTTCGCAGGCAGCACGCACGCCGAGAACGTCGCCTTGGCAGTGCGCGAGACGCTCGGCCTCCACGTGCGCATCGAGTCCGTCACCGACACGACCGCGCGTCCCGCACCGGTCACGCCTGCCAGCGCGTCACCGACGTCCGCTCGCGCCGCCTCGCCCGTCGCGGTGGCGTCGGCACCCGCGGCGGCGGATCCGACTCCCGCATCCGCGAGCAGCGGCGCTCGAGCAGACCAGGTGCCGACGGCCCACACCCCTCCCGCCGACGACGTCCCCCCACCGTGGGATGAGGACGACGAGCAGGTCTCCCCGGATGACGAGGCCGCCCCCGACTCCCAGCTCACGGGCGCCGATGTCGTCAAGCAGATGCTCGGCGGCACCATCATCAAGGAGTAGGCGCACCCGTCACGCCCCTCGTCCATGCTGAGATCCGATCTGGCCCGCCCCGCGCACGAGGTCGCCCCGACCCTGCTGGGCGCGCGACTGACCCACGCCTCTGCCGACGGAGCCGTGACCGTCGAGATCACCGAGGTCGAGGCGTATTCGGGCGAGACTGACCCGGCGTCGCACGCCCACCGGGGGCAGACCGCTCGCAACCAGGTGATGTTCGGCGAGGCCGGACACCTGTACGTGTACCTCTCTTATGGCATGCACTGGTGTGCCAACATCGTCACGGGTGCCGCCGGTCAGGCCAGCGGGGTGCTGCTGCGCGCCGGACGAGTGGTGGACGGCCTCGAACTGGCCCGCCAGCGCCGTGGAACCACGGTCCCCGACCGGAGCCTGGCGCGCGGCCCCGCCTGCATGACGCAAGCACTCGGCATCGACACCGGTCTCAGCGCCGCCGACGTCCTCGCCGGCCCACCGCTCTCGCTCGACTCCGGGCGGACCATCGAGCCTTCCGTGGTCGCCGCCGGTCCGCGCGTGGGCGTCCGACTGGCAGCAGACGTGCCATGGCGGTTCTGGATCGCGAACGACCCCACAGTGTCGGCCTACAAGCGCAACCCCAGAGCCGAGCCTCCCGCACCCCTCCTGTGAGACAAGGCACCCCGGGGACGCGCGCGCCCCCGCATCCCCGGCCCGGGCATCGGCCGTACTCTTGACCGCATGTATGACGGCGCAGTTCAGGACCTGATCGACGAGCTCGGGCACCTCCCCGGGATCGGACCCAAGAGCGCCCAGCGCATCGCGTTCCACATCCTCGCGACGGACGCCACCGACGTGCAGCGTCTCGCAGAGGCGATCACCACGGTGAAGGAGCGCGTGCGATTCTGCGACACGTGCGGCAACGTGGCCGAGTCCGAGCAGTGCCGGATCTGCGCCGACACTCGCCGCCTCACCGACGTGCTGTGCGTGGTCGAAGAGCCCAAGGACGTCGTCGCGATCGAGCGCACGCGCGAGTACCGGGGGCGCTATCACGTGCTCGGCGGCGCAATCGACCCGATGAACGGCGTCGGCCCCGACGACCTGCGCATCCGGCAGCTGCTGACGCGGTTGGGGGATGGCGCGATCGAAGAGGTCATCATCGCGACCGACCCCAACATCGAGGGCGAGGCGACCGCGACCTACCTCACTCGCATGCTCGTCCCCATGGGCGTGGGGGTGTCGCGTCTCGCTTCCGGGCTGCCGGTGGGCGGCGACCTCGAGTACGCGGACGAGGTCACGCTCGGGCGTGCCTTCGAGGGGCGCCGTCGCGTCACCTGACCCGCGCATCGGCCGGTGGAGGGACACTCACGGACCGACCGCTGCCCGCTCAGTGCGGAAGCACCCGGCGCCGCCTGTGCACTGACGCTCAGGCGAGCATCAGTGCACAGGCGACGGCCGATGCGGTCGCTGGCTAGGCGACGCGCGTGCCGGTGCGGAGCTTCTTGTAGGGCACGCGGAGGCGCTGGATCACCACCGTCATCGAGCCGAGCAGGAGGGCGCCCATCACCGCGAGCCCCAGCCATGGCGCGCGGTCGAGGTTGGCCATCCGCTGCTCTTGGGCCGCCCACTGCGCGTCCTGCGCCTCCATTTCCGCGATCATCTCTTCCTCGGTCTGCTCCTCGGCCCCTTGGCCGTCGCCGAACAGCTCCTCACACTCGTCATACGCCTGGTAGTCGTTGACGTCGTCGAGGGGCCCCAGGCGAGCGCCCGCGACCAGCGAGTGCATCGTGGCGAACGCCCCTGGGGCGGCACGCCCGTCCCGCTCAAAGGTCTCGGGGTCCACGATGGGCGCGGTCTCGCCGATCATGACCACGGGGTTGAGAAGCAGGATCCATGCGATCTTCTGGGTCTGGGTCACCCCGTACGTCCAGTCCTGCTCGACGCACTGGTAGTCATCGGGGTCGAGCGCGGCGAAGTCACCCGTCATGTACGCCTCGTCGAGCGCCTCCGACTGTTCGGGACTCAGACTCTCCCAATCGATGTACCGATCGCTCTGCGTGGCGGTGTCGGTCACCAGGGTGCCCGCCAGCGCGAAGACCACCAGGGTGCCGATAGCGAAGAATCCGGTCGTGAGGTGGGCGAGGGACACGGACGCCACCGCCCTGGCGGCGATGGCGGACCAGGCAAGGCCCACCGCGGTGAAGGCGAGCACCACGAACAGAATCGCGAGCACGGTGAGCGCGAGCTCGTCGAGGCGCCACCCAGACTTCAGATACGCGAACGCCAGGAACGGCGACAGCGCGAGCAGCGCGGCCACCGACACCAGCCAGGAGGACAGCAGCTTGCCGACGGCGATGTCGCCGGCGGTCAGGTGCGTCATCTGCAGCGGCGCGAGCACGCCCTCCCCGGAGTCGCCGTTGATGGCGGTCGCGGAGAGCGACGGGGCGATCAGCGTGCCGATGCCCAGGATCAGGATCAGCGCGAGTTCCAGGTTCGTCGACGACAGTTCTGACGGAGACAGCACCGCCGACAGCACGCAGATGCCCACCGCGATCGCGAACACGATGCCGTAGAAGACGTATCCCTTGGCGCTGGGACGGCGCCGGCGCAGTTCGATGCGGGTGACCAGACGGACGCCACGGAACGTGGGAAGCCACGGGTTGCCCCGGCGGGCAGGTGGCGACACGGGCACATCGCTCAGGGGGGTCGCTCGGTTCTGCTCCTCGACGTCGGTGCTCATCGCCGCTCCTCATTCATCGCCATATAGGTCTGTTCGAGGGCGGAGCCCACGGGACCGAACCGGTGGACCTGCACCCCGTGTCGCACCAGCCACCCCAGCGCCTGCGCGGCATTCGCTTCGTCGGCGATGCGTGTGATCGCCCCGGTCTCGGTGGGCTCGAAGTCGACGCCGCCCTCGGTGAGGGCCGCGTGGAGTGCGGCGGGGTCGATCGCGTCGATGCGGTACTTGAGGCGTGCGTCGGCGACCATCGCGGCCGCGTCCGCGCCGAGCGTGCGGCCCTTCGACATGAAGATCGCGTCGTCGACCATGGCGTCGAGCTCGGCGAGCACGTGGCTGGATACCAGCACCGCGCGCCCCTCCGCAGCGAGCTCGCGCACGAGCAGTCGCAGGTCCACCCGCGAGCGCGGGTCGAGACCGTTGGCCGGCTCATCGAGGAGGAGCACCTGAGGGTCGTGCACGAGCGCTCGTGCGAGCGACAGCCGCTGCTTCTGACCGCGGGACAGGACCCGTGCGGGCCGGTTCGCGAACTCGCTCAGGTGCACGCGATCCAGCAGTGCGGCACCGCGGGCCCGTGCCGCAGTGCGCGGGATCCGGTAGGCCTCGCCCATCAGCGTAAGAGTCTGCAGGCACGTGAGGTTGTCCCACGAGCCGAGCTGATCCGGCATCCAGCCGATGGCGGCGCGCACGGCCGCGGCGTCCGTGCGGGGGTCCGCTCCCGCCACCGTGATCTCGCCAGCGTCGGGCCTGAGGAGTCCCGAGAGCATGAGCATCAGAGTGGTCTTCCCACTTCCGTTGGGACCGATGAGCGCGGTCACCTTGCCGTGGGGGACGGAGAGGGTCGCGGACTCGACCGCGTGGACCGATCCGAAGGACCGCTCCACTCCTCGTGCCGTGATGGCCCCCGTCATCGGGGGCGCCTCGTCAATGATGGTCATTCCACTCCTTGAGCAGTCGGGATGGCGCGTCGACGCGCCTCGTGCCATCGGGTCAACAGTGGCACAGGCCACCACCGGCGGGTATGAGGGAAACCCCTGATTCTTCGCGTGTCGGGAGCCAGAGGGCAGCGCCCCGCCCGATACTAGTGAGCGCACTCACTCTCACCATCGTGACGTCGACCCCAGGAGCCACCATGCCCCGTCCCGCAAGCGACAAGCGCGAGCGCCTCACCGAGGCCGCCATCACTCTGGCCCGCGCACACGGCCTGGAGGCCACCACTCTGGCCGCGATCGCGACCGAGGCGGGCGTGGCTCAGGGCTCCGTGTACTACTACTTCAAGACCAAGGCGGACGTCGCGCAGGCCGTGGCAGACGGTGTCGCCGAGTCCCTCGCGTCAGCACGATCGACGCTCGGACCAGAGCCCACCGACGCCCTCGTCGGCTTTCTGGGTGCGTACGTGGACGACGCCGCCGCGATCTGCGCGCACGGATCGCTGCTCGCCACCGCATCGGCCGGGACCGGCAGCGACCGGGCGCACCGGGAGGCCATCGACTGGCTCGCCGAGCGCTTCGGAGACCTGGGCTTCGCCGCCGAGGCCGCCCGCGCCCGTGCGGTCCACCTCCTCGCGGGGATCGAAGGCGGGGCCGCGTTGGCGCACGCGCTGAACGATCTGTCTCCGCTCGAGCGGGAGGCCACCCACTTGGGGCGCTGGGTGGCGAACGCCTCCGCCTGACAGGGCTCAGTCAGGCAGCGGGCGCGCGAGCGCTTCGGACCAGATCCGCCGCTCGAGAGCATAGGCGGGCGCTATGCGTCGGCGGCCGTCGGCGCCGTACATGATCGCGCTGTGGTCGGGCGCATGCCGCGGGGCGTCGACGGCACCCGAGCGCACCATCGCCAGCCAGTCCGCGTGTACTGCGTTCGCGAGCGCCTGCGGCGGGTCCTCACCGACGGCGTGAGGCACGCCCTCGGCATCCAGGATGTCGAAGCCGAACGGCACGTCGACGCAGTGCGCCGCACCCGTGGCGGCATCCGAGCGCGACTCCCAGCGGAAGTCGTAGCCCCACGTGGGGCCGTCACCGCGCAGCGCGGCCCAGCCGGCCGTGGGCGCACGGAAGATCGCATCCGTGAACACCTGGCCCAACGCCCAGTCCGCGCCGCGTTCGGGCTCACGCGCGGCCATGGCGATGGCGAGGTCCTGCGGGACGCCCGCTTCGCGCAGGAGCTCGACAGCGTCCGCCTCTGGCCTGGCGGCCGTCGCGCCAGTGAGCGCCTCGTTGAACTCGTGAGCCGTCGAGCCGATCAGGAGGGGCTTGCCCGCGCCCACGCCGGCACGGATCCCCTCCGTCACCGACTGGGGCACCAGATCGCCGTCCACGACCGGGGCGAACGGAAGCGGCTCCGCCGAGCGCGGCAGCAGTCCGACGATCGGATCGTCCGGCTGCGGGTTGGCTGCGCCGAGGGCGTGGAACACCGCGACCTCGTCAACCGCGCTCATGCCCGCCACGTCCGGTGAGACGCCGAGCGAGCGCGCCACCGCCTTCGCCGCCTGGCGCGCGCGGTCCCGAGTCGGCGAAGCGTCGGCTGGCGAGATCGCCATCGCCCCCGCGAAGAGGGGCTGAGCGGCGGGCAGAGTGAGCAACCGCATGACGGCGGCGCCACCGGCGCTCTGGCCGGCGATGGTGACGCGGCTCGGATCGCCGCCGAACGACACGATGTGGCGCTGGATCCATTCGAGGCCCGCGAGCCAGTCAAGCACCCCGCGGTTGGGAGCGGCGTCCTCCATCCACCCGAAGCCTTCGAACCCCAGGCGGTATGACAAGGTCGCGGTGACGACGCCGTCACGCGCGAAGGACTCCCCCACGTACCAAGGACTGGCCGGGGAGCCGGCCACGAAGCCGCCGCCGTGGATCCACACCAGCACCGGAAGCCCGGCTGACGGCGACGGATCGGGCGTCGTGATGTTGACGGACAGCACGTCCTCACCGGGGATGGACGGCTCGGGAATGCGCGGCGGGTCATACGGGGACTCGCGTTGCGGCGTCGGCCCGAAGTCGCCCGCGTCACGCACGCCGTCCCACCCCGACGCCGGGGCGGGCGCGGCGAAGCGCAGGCTCCCCACGGGCGGCGCCGCATAGGGGATGCCCCTGAACGTGGCGTACCGGGTCACCGCCCCGCGCGCATCCGTCCGCGAGCGCCAGCGGCCGCGCAGACGACCGGCGGTGGTGGTCACGATCGGATCGTCGGTGAGGCTCACCCGCTCATGCTAATCGCGGTCTCAGCCCCCGCATCGGCCGTTCGGGTGCCATGCCCCGCCACTCCCGCCGACAGTACGAACCCACCCGGGCGGCGACACCCCGCTGGCGCCGATCAGGGGGCCGCCTCTTCGCGGAGTGTCGGGATGCTGATGGTTCGTACTGTCGGGGAGGGGCGCACGAATAGGCGAATGCCCGCGGCTTCACTAGAATGAGGCCCCGTGCCCGGGCACGGGCATCCCACACTGACACTCCTGGAGTTCCCGCATGCCTCTCGTGGTGCAGAAGTACGGAGGATCCTCCGTCTCGGACGCCGATGCGCTCAAGCGCGTAGCGCGCCGCATCGTGGAGACGCGTCGCGCGGGGAACGATGTCGTGGTCGCCGTCAGCGCGATGGGTGACACCACGGATGAGCTCATCGACCTCGCCAACGCGGTGAGCACCGACCCCGCGCCGCGGGAGATGGACATCCTCCTCACTGCCGGCGAGCGCATCTCGATGGCGCTGCTCGCCATGGCGATCCGCGAGATGGGCGTGGGCGCGCAGGCGTTCACCGGCCCGCAGGCCGGCGTCATCACCACCGAGCACCACGGCCGCGCCCGCATCATCGACGTGGCTCCCGGGCGCCTGCAGAAGGCGGTCGAGGACGGCGACGTGGCCATCGTCGCGGGATTCCAGGGGCTGCACCCGGACACCCAGGACGTCACCACGCTCGGCAGGGGCGGCTCTGACACCACCGCCGTGGCCCTGGCCGCCGCGCTCGGTGCGGACGTCTGCGAGATCTACACCGACGTCGACGGCGTGTTCACCGCGGACCCCCGCATCGTGCCGTCCGCTCGCAAGCTCGACCGCGTCTCGTACGACGAGATGCTCGACCTGGCCGCCTCGGGCGCCAAGGTCCTCATGCCGCGGTGCGTGGAGTACGCGCGGCGATTCGACGTGCCGATCCACGTGCGCTCGTCCTTCTCAGGCCTTGAGGGGACCTGGGTGACGGGGGACACTGATGAAGGAGACGAGATGGAAGACCCGATCATCGCAGGAGTCGCACACGACCGCTCCGAGGCCAAGATCACGGTCATCGGCGTGCCGGACGTGCCCGGCTCCGCCGCACGCCTGTTCGAAGCCGTGGCGCGCGCCGACGTCAACATCGACATGATCGTTCAGAACGTCTCCGCGATCGTCACGGGCGTCACCGACATCTCCTTCACGCTCCCTGCGGAGTCGATCCCGCGTGCGACCAGCGCGATCGAGGCCGACCGCGACGCGATCGGCTACGCCGAGCTGCGCACGGACGACACCATCGGCAAGATCTCGCTCATCGGCGCCGGCATGCGGTCCAACTCCGGCGTCAGCGCCAAGTTCTTCGCGGCGCTGCGCGACGCGGGCGTGAACATCGAGATGATCTCGACCTCGGACATCCGCATCTCCGTGGTGACCCGGTCCGAGACCCTCGACGACGCCGTGCGCGCCGTCCACACCGCATTCGAACTGGACTCGACCGACGGCGAAGCCGTGGTCTACGGAGGGAGCGGACGATGACCCTGACCATTGCCATCGTGGGTGCCACCGGACAGGTGGGCACCGTCATGCGCGAGCTCGTGGCCGAGCGCTTCCCCGACGCGACGGTGCGGCTGTTCGCGTCGTCACGCTCGGCGGGCAAGGTCCTCGAGCACCTCGGCAAGGACGTCACCGTCGAAGACATCGCCTCGGGCGACTACGCCGGCATCGACATCGCGATCTTCTCCGCCGGCGGGGGCCCGTCGACCGAATACGCGCCCCAGTTCGCTGCGGCGGGCGCCGTCGTCGTGGACAACTCGAGCGCCTGGCGCATGGACCCCGACGTGCCGCTGGTGGTCTCGGAGGTCAACCCCGAGGCCCTGGATCGTCTCCCCAAGGGAATCGTCGCGAACCCCAACTGCACCACCATGGCCGCGATGCCCACGCTCAAGGCGCTGCACGCCGAGGCCGGGCTCACCCGCCTGATCGTCTCGACCTACCAGGCAGTCTCCGGCTCCGGCGTCGCGGGGGTCGAGGAGCTCGGCTCGCAGGTGCGCGCGGTCGCGGACAAGGCCGATGCGCTGGCGAGGGACGGTCGCTCCGTGGACTTCCCTGCGCCCTCGGTCTACACCGACACCATCGCGTTCAACGTGCTGCCGCTCGCGGGCGGCCTGCTCGACGACGGCTCGAACGAGACCGTCGAGGAGCGCAAGCTCGTCGACGAGTCGCGCAAGATTCTGGGCCTGCCCAACCTGCGCGTGAGCGGCACGTGCGTGAGGGTCCCGGTGTACTCCGGGCACTCACTGTCCGTGAACGCCGAGTTCGCGGCACCGCTGTCCCCCGAGCGCGCGTACGAGATCCTCAACAACGCCCCCGGCGTGGTGGTGGACGAGGTCCCCACTCCGCTCAAGGCCGCCGGAGCGGACCCCACCTACGTGGGTCGCATCCGCCAGGACCACGGGGTCGACGACGGCCGCGGGCTCGCACTGTTCATCGTGGGCGACAACCTGCGCAAGGGTGCAGCGCTCAACGCCGTGCAGATCGCGGAGCTGCTCGCAGCCCGAATCACCGCCGCCAAGGCCTGACACCCGTCACCTGTCCGGCACTGGTGGACGCCTCTGGCGCCTGGATGACTCCTGTCCGGCACCTGGTGTCAGTGAGTGCCGGACAGGGAGCCGCGAGCGCCCGTAGCCGACAATGAGTGCCGGACAGGGGTGGGGCTAGACGATCACCCAGGCCATGACGCCGATGATCGCGAGGCACACGGCCGCGATCGGTAGAGCCTTCGTGAGCACCTGACCCTCGCGTCCCGATAGGCCCACGGTCGCCGCCGCCGCGACCACGTTGTGCGGGCAGATGAGGTTGCCGATGGCCGCCCCCGCGCCCTGCGCTCCCATCAGCGGCACCGGATCGAGATCCGCCGACAACGCCGTCTGGTCCTGGAACTCGGTGAACAGGATGTTCGATGCGGTCGCCGAGCCGGTCATGAACGTCCCCAGCGCCCCGACGAACGGGGACAGCAGCGGCCACGCGGCGCCCGCGCCGGCGGCGGCGACGGCAAGCTGAGTGGTCATGCCGGACTCTGACATGGTGAACGCCACCGTCACCATCGCCACCAGCGCCACGAACACCGGGATCACCTGGTAGGTGGCCTTCTCGAACGCGAGCCCGACGTCTCTCACCGCCGCACGCTGCCAGACGGCGCCCGCGAGGAACGCGACGAGCAGCAGCAACCCCGGGTGGTACAGCGGCTGGATGCTCTCCGAGAAGTGCCCGAACAGGTCCCAGCGGACCTCCCACGCCTGACTCGCCTCACGGACTGGCGCGGCCAGGCGCGTGAGCAGCACCAGCGCCACCAGCACCAGGTACGGGGCTGTGGCTGAGAGCACGCTCATGCGAGGCTCGCGACGCACGGTGTGGACAGGCACGGTGTCGACAGGCGCGGACTGACCCGCCCGCGCATCGGCCGCACGCAGCTCCTCGGAGCGCTCGATCACCTCCTCGGCGCTCTCACGGACCTGCTCGTCGGCCGCGATCTCCTCAGCGCTCAGCGGAGGTCCCGTGCCCGTGGCGTCCGCCCGCATGCGGCGGCTCACAGCCCAGCGCACGGTGAGGATGAATGCCACCGCGCCGCCGATCGCCCCCACGAGCGACGGCAGCTCCGGCCCCACGAACCGGGCGATGAGCAGGTTCGGGACGAAGAACGCGGCGTAGGCGACGGCCATCCACCTCCACGGCGGCCCCGCCGTCGGGAGCAGGGTGCCCACCAGCCGGGCCACGACGAAGGCGAGCACGAGTCCCACCACCGCCATGTACGGCGCGACAGCCCAGGAGAGCTCGCGCGGGGCGTAGTCGACGATCGCGAGCTGAGCGAGTGTCGGGGTGCCGACGGCCGCGAATGGCACCGCGGAGGCGTGTCCCACCATCGCCGCGACCACCGCCGTCACCGGCTTGAACCCCGCCGCCACGAGAAACGGGGCCGCGAGCGCCACCGGGGTGCCGAACCCCGCTGCACCCTCGATGAGCAGGCAGAAGAACCAGACGATCAGCAGGGCTGCGACGCGCGGGTCGGGGGTGATGCGCGCCAGCCCGGCCTCCAGCGCGGCGGTCGCACCTGTCCGCTGCTGCAGGTGATGCACGCCAAGCGCGGGGCCGATGATCAGCATCACGGTGAACGCGACCCAGGCCGCGCGCGCGAGCACCCCGATCACGCCCTCGAGCGGGCCGAACGGATCGTCCTGTCCGTACTCGAAGGCCGTCAGCGCGAGGATGATCGCGCCGAATGCCGCCGTCGCGCCCGCGAGCGAGGCCGACCACTTGGCGCCCACCATCAGGATCAGGATTGCAGCGACGGGCAGCGCCGCGAGCGCGGTCAGCACCCCGACCTCGCACCGATGCGACTCGCTGTCATGCCCCCAGCGTGCCAGACCGACGGCCGATGCGCGGGCACGTCAGCAGGCGTCGCGCCCCGAGGAGAGGAGGGGAGGAGTCAGCGCTCGCCGAGCGGATCTGCCAGCAGTGACGCGAAGGCGAGTTCGGCCGCGCCCACCATCAGCAGCTCGTCGCGCAGCGCCGCGCGTTCGATCCGAAGGCCGTCGGCCAGCGGCGAGAAGGCGTGGGCCGCGACGGCGGCCTCGAGCCGCTCGGTGCGCAACGCGTACATGGTTCCCAGGAACCCGCCGAGGATCGCCGACTCGGGGTTGAAGACGGAGACGAAGGAGGCGATGGCACGCGCCAGGACGTCGACCTGACGGTCGATCTCGTCGCCGAGCGCCGGCGGCAGTTCGCCCGCGAGCGCCGTGTCCAGGTCATCGTGGTTGAGCGCCCTGTCCCCCGCAGCGGCCTCGAGCCGCTGCAGGTTGACCTCGGTCTCGAGGCATCCCGATCGGCCGCAGTGACAGTCCTCACCGCCGGGAGTGACGAGGGTGTGCCCGAGCTCGCCGGCGAAGCCGTCCGCCCCTCGCAGCACCGCGCCTCCCACCAGCACGCCGCCGCCGATGCCGGACGTCGAGCCATTGAGGTAGATGAGGTCGGACCGCTCGCGCCCTGCGCCGAAGAGCGTCTCGGCGGCGAGCGCGGTGTTGGCATCGTTGTCGGCGGCCGCCGGCACGCCGAATGCCTCCGCATACGCAGCCGCCACGGGCTCGTCTCGCCACAGCAGGTGGGGTGCGCGGGTCACGACCCCCTCGGAGGTGCGCACCAGTCCAGGCACCGCGATGCCCGTTCCCACCACACGCAGGCCCACGGGCGCATCGGCCGTCAGCGCCGCGACTGCTGCACGGACGTGCTCAATGCTTGCGTCGACGCTGGGAACGTCGGCGAGTGCGATGCGGCGGCGGCCATGCACCACGCCGCCGAGTCCGACCAGCCCCACGAGGATCGCGTCGACATCGGGATTGACCGCGATGGCGGTGACCCGGGAGTCGGGCCGGATGATCGGGCTGGGCCGGCCCACCGTGCCGGTGGCGGGGGCGGTCTCCTCGACGAGTCCCGCCGCTGCCAGGTCGGCCACGAGGGCGCCGATCGTGGAGCGATTCAGTCCGGTCAGTCGCGTGAGCTCCGCCCGCGACGCCGAGCGCCGGTGGTGGACCAGCGACAGCAGGGTGGACAGATTGTGGCGGCGAGTCGACTCGTTGCGGCTGCCCCGTCCGGCCGCGAGGGGACGCGGCGGTGTCGCCTCAGTCATCTGCGCGCCTCCGTGTCCATGCGATCGAGATCGGTCCGACCCATATTTTGACAGGTCCCCACACCGCCGATTATGTTGGAGTCAACAACCTAACAGATCGACGATGATCGGAGCATCACCATGGCCCCCACACCTACGCGCGAGGACAAGTTCTCGTTCGGCCTCTGGACCCTTGGCTGGGAAGCACAGGACCCCTTCGGTCCCGCCACCCGCCCCCGCCTGGACACCGTTGAAGCCATCCATGGACTGGCGGAAGCCGGTGCCTGGGGCATCACGTTCCACGACGACGACGTCTTCCCGTTCGGCTCCTCGGACGCCGATCGCACCAAGGCGATCGACGACCTCAAGGGCGCATGCTCGGACACGGGCATCGTGGTCGAGATGGTCACCACCAACCTCTTCTCGCACCCCGTCTTCAAGGACGGCGGCTTCACCTCGAACGACCGCGGCGTGCGTCGCTTCGCGATGCGCAAGGTGCTGCGCAACATCGATCTGGCGGCAGAGCTGGGCGCGAAGACCTTTGTGATGTGGGGCGGCCGCGAGGGCGCGGAGTACGATTCGGCCAAGGACGTGGGCGCCGCTCTCGAGCGCTACCGCGAGGCTGTGAACGTGCTCGGCGACTACGTCACCGACAAGGGCTACGACATCAAGTTCGCGATCGAGCCCAAGCCCAATGAGCCCCGCGGCGACATCCTGTTGCCGACGGTGGGACACGCACTTGCGTTCATCAACTCCCTCGAGCGTCCGGAACTCGTGGGCCTCAACCCCGAGGTCGGCCACGAGCAGATGGCCGGGCTGAACTTCACCGCGGGCATCGCTCAGGCGCTGTACCACGGCAAGCTGTTCCACATCGACCTGAACGGCCAGCGCGGCATCAAGTACGACCAGGACCTGGTCTTCGGCCACGGCGACCTGCACAACGCCTTCTCGCTGGTCGACCTGCTCGAGAACGGCGGCCCCAACGGCGGCCCGAGCTACGACGGCCCCCGCCACTTCGACTACAAGCCCTCACGCACCGAGGACATCACGGGCGTGTGGGAGTCGGTGCGGGCGAACATGTCCATGTACCTGCTCCTCAAGGAGCGCGCAGCGGCGTTCCGTGCGGACCCCGAGGTGCAGGAGGCGCTCACCGAGGCACGCGTCTACGAGCTCGGCCAGCCCACCATGGGCGAAGGTGAGACCTACGACGGCCTGCTCGCCGACCGTTCGGCATACGAGGACTTCAACGCCGACGAGTACTTCGGCGGCAAGGGCTTCGGCTTCGTCCGTCTGCAGCAGCTGGCCTCCGAGCACCTGATGGGTGCCCGCTAGACCCAGTGTTCGACCGGTGCGCCCGCCCCTACGCCTCGCCCGGCGGGGGCGGGCGCACCGCTATCTCCCCTCCCGACGAAAGGACGCGCGATGACGCTCGTTGCCGGTATCGACTCTTCCACCCAGAGCTGCAAGGTGGTCATCCGCGACCTCGACACGGGGGCCATCGTCAGGTCCGGCCGGGCCTCGCATCCCGACGGCACCGAGGTGCCACCTGCGGCGTGGTGGGACGCCCTGCGCGCGGCTCTGGACGACGCCGGCGGTCTCGAGGACGTCGCCGCGATCTCCGTCGGTGGCCAGCAGCATGGCATGGTCGTGCTCGATGACCAGGGCCGCGTCATCCGTGACGCGCTGCTGTGGAACGACACCCGCTCCGCCGGCGCCGCCGAGGACCTCATCGCCGAGTTCAGCGCCGCCACGCTCGCCGACCGCACGGGACTGGTGCCCGTCGCCTCCTTCACGTCGACCAAGCTGCGCTGGCTGCGCGACGCCGAGCCCGAGAACGCCGCACGGGTGGCCGCTGTCGCCCTGCCCCACGACTGGTTGACCTGGCGTCTGCGCGGCTACGGTCCCGCAGACGACAGCTCCCTGGGACCGGACCTCGGTGAGCTCACCACCGACCGCTCGGACGCGTCCGGCACCGGCTACTGGAGCCCCGCGACGGGCGAGTACGACCGCGACCTCCTCGTCGCGGCCCTCGGCCACGACGCGATACTTCCGCGCGTGCTCGGCCCCGGCGATTCCGCCGGCACGGGCGTGGCTGGCTACTCCACGACGGCCGATGCTGTCGTGGGCCCGGGTGCGGGAGACAACGCGGGCGCAGCGCTGGGCCTGGGAGCGGGAGAGGGCGACGCGGTCGTGTCGATCGGCACCTCCGGCACCGTCTTCGCCGTCACTCCGGTCCCGGCCCGCGACGAGTCGGGCTCGGTCGCCGGGTTCGCCGACGCCTCCGGGGAGTTCCTGCCGCTGGTCGCGACCCTCAACGCCGCTCGCGTGCTGGACGCGATCGCGCGGGTGCTCGGCGTCACGCACGACGAACTCGGCACCCTCGCCTTGGCCGCGGAGCCCGGTGCCGGCGGCGCCGTGCTGGTGCCGTACTTCGAGGGCGAGCGTACGCCCAACCTGCCCGATGCGACCGCGACGCTGAGCGGCCTCACGCTCGCGTCGACGACGCGCGAGAACCTCGCCCGCGCGGCCGTCGAGGGCATGCTGTGCGCCCTGGCCGACGGTGTCGAGGCGGTGCGCCGCCAGGGACTCGAGCCCAAGCGACTGCTGCTGGTCGGCGGCGCGGCGCAGAATCCCGCAGTCCAGGCCATCGCGGCGCAGGTGTTCGACACGCCCGTCGAGATCCCCGAGCCGGCGGAGTACGTCGCGCTCGGAGCGGCGGTCCAGGCGGCGTGGGCGCTCACGGGAAGCCGCCCCGCATGGGACGTGCAGACCGTCGCAAGGCCCGCACCGGACCACCAGCCAATCATCCGCGAGCAGTACCGCGCCGCGGCCTCCGCCTACTGACTCCGCCTCGCCGCCTTAGCGTCCCAGTGGGCGCTCAGTGTCGGATCCGCGGTGTGCGGGAACGCTGGCGGGCACTGAGTGTCGGGCTTCGACCCGCCGCTTGAGCGACCGGTTGAAGGAGTGCGCATCGAGGGCGTGCCCGGCGGAGATGTCGATCGATGTGGAGAGAACGATGCTCATGACCGCTTCCGATCCGTGCGCACTGCGGGCGTGGTGGGAGTCTCACTGAGCTCGCCCCAGTGGGCGAGCGCGAGGATGAAGCCGTCGACGAGCCGTGCGAAGCTGCGATCGATGTCCGCGCTCCATCGGAACGAACCCGTGGTCTCGAAGGCGATGAAGCCGTGGAGCACCGAGCGGAAGGCCCTGATCGCGTCGACCGAATCGTCGCCCTCGAGCTCGTACGACTTCAGCACATCCGCGATGATCTGGACCACGGCCATCGAGAGCGCCTCGTCCTCCACGTCACCGGGCGCCGGCACCGCGTTGGCCGCCTGGTACCTCGCTGGGTGCTCGACGGCCCACTCGCGGTAGGCGTGAGACATGGCGCGGATCGCCTCGGGGCCGGAACGCCCCACGGCCGCGCGAGCAAGCACGTCCCCGACCTCGCGCTTGGCCTGGCATCCGACGCTGCGGCGCAGACCAGCAAGCGAGTCGATGTGCTTGTAGAGCGAGGGCTGGCGTACTCCAAGTCGCTCGGCCAAGGCGGCAAGGGTGAGGTTGTCGAGCCCCACCTCGTCGGCCATGATCGCCGCCTCGTCGGTGACCCGATCCCGCGTCAGGCCAACCCTAGGCACGGTGCACCGACCCGAGGAACTCGATCACGGCGGCCGCGGTCTCTGCGGGCTGCTGCGAGTGTGGGTAGTGACCCGCGTCGGCGACCATCACGACCCGCCCCTCGAGCGCCTCGCCCACGAAGCGGGCCTCGGCGGCGGGATCCTTGAAGTCCGGATCCTTGTCTCCCATGATCACGAGGGTGGGAGCGGTGACTGCGCCGAGCTTCGCCTCGGCGGGGTCGTGGTCGGTCTGGCGGGTCGTCTGGGAGAACGCCCGCCCGTACTCCTTGCGCTTGAGGTTCGCCACGACGGCCGCGCGGTACTCGTCGAAGTCGTCGGGCTTGCGGCCCGCGTACAGGGTGGGCATGTAGCCCTTCCACACGGGTGCGATCCAAGCGGGCGCCATCATCGCCCGGAACATCGCGCGCATGAACGCATTGGCGGGCGGGTTCCGGACGAACGGGCCCACGAGGACCAGCCCCTCCACCTCATCGGGGTGCTCGGCCGCGACGATCACAGCAGCGCCAGCGGCCAAGGAGTTGCCCACGATCACGGCCGATCCGCCCAGCTCGGCGATGAGCGCCCGTATGTCACCGGCGGTCTCGACGTCTCCGTACGCCGCGAACGTCGTGGCGCTGTCTCCATGACCACGAAGGTCCGTCGTGGCGACGGTGTAGCCGGCGTCGACGAGCGCCGGCGTCAGGAACCGGTACGAGGACCGCAGTTCGCCCATCCCTGGGACGAGAACGAGCAGCGGGCCTTCGCCCTGGATGTCATAAGCGACCCGCCCTTCCGGACGGTCGATGTAGTGCGTCTGAGCCTGGGGTGACTGCTGTGGTGTGGTCATGCGGCTAGTGTGCATCTCCTTTTGGCTATTGTCAATAGCCTCTTCTCCATCGAACGCTGCAGCGCCGCCACGGCGACTGCGGTCGACCCAACCGGCCTGGCAGAGGGCCTTGACTCCTGAAGCACCTGGACTGCTACTGTCAAGCGCACGCAACGGAGAAGCAACGATGCAGCGGGATAGACCTTGGTCGCCCAGTTCCAGCTGTGGAGCGAGTGGGCGAAACCGGCTCCGATGACACGATCATCACAGGAGCAATGCATGAAGAAGGCAATCCTCACAGGCATCCTCGCAGGCGCCAGCATCCTCGTCGCCGTCACCGGATCGCCGGTCGCGGCAGCGCCCAGCGCCGGTGGCACCGATGACAGCTCCCAGTTCGCAGGAACGGTGTCCGACATCGTCGATCCCGCGGCAGAGACGGGCATCCCGCGCCGATGGATGCGTCACGTCGGCGATCCCGCTCCCAGCGGCTACAGCCACGGCTACCAGTGGGGCGCCCCTTCACTCACCACGCCGGCCGATGCGGGCGTCGTCACTCTCGAGGGGACGCTCGACCTGATCGACGCCGCAGCCGGTGACTTCGGCCTCATCGGCCTGGTCGACACCGCGACGCTCGCGGCGGGCGAGCGGGGCCTCAATGAGGGCGCGTACATCTACCTCACCATGTCGACGGCGAACCGCGCGATCGTGGGCCTGAGCGATGGACGAGGCGCCGGCGGCGAGTACGTCCAGACGTTCCACACCATCGACCTGACCGGCACGGACCGGGTTCTCGACGTCACCTTCGAGATCGACGCCGACGCCGACCCCACGACGTGTGCGACGGCTGCGGCCGATGTCGCGACGGCGGAGGGCTGCCTCACGCTGCAGATCGACGACCTGACGTTGCTGACGGACAGCTACGGCTCGATCACCAACGATGCGGCGAATGGTGGCCAGGAGTTCATCGCCGGCGGAACACTCGGCTGGGATGGTCTGGCCTCGGCGACGGCGGCCACGGGCATCGACTACGACTTCACGGTGTCCCCCACCGTCGTGCTCGAGCCGCAGAGCAAGGCCGACTGCAAGAAGGGCGGCTGGGAGGCATTCGGGTTCCGCAACCAGGGCCAGTGCGTCTCCTCCGTCGCCAAGAACCAGTAGCAGTCACCCTGTCCGGCACCACCTGTTCACCAGTGCCGGACAGGGGGCCGATGCGCGCCACAGGGGACAGTGAGTGCCGGACAGGATAGGGGTCCGGTGAGCGTCGCCCGGAGGGCGGAACGGTCAGTCGTGGAGACAGCAAAGCCCCTCCCGAAGGAGGGGCTTTGCTGTGAATGGTCGGGGTGACAGGATTTGAACCTGCGACCTCGTCGTCCCGAACGACGCGCGCTACCAAGCTGCGCCACACCCCGATTTTTCAGCCGTGTCAGGATACCTGATGCGCAGGCCCTGAACCTAACTGGCCCTCGGGCCTCTCCCCCGCTCAGCGTCCGCGCGGCATCAGGGTGAGCACGGTGACCTCGGGTCGGCACGCGAGCCGCACGGGGGTGTACGGCGACGTGCCCACCCCGGCCGAGACGTGCAGCCACACGCTGTCGGTCCCTCCCGGCGCATCGGGCCTCGGACCCGGCCAGCCGTGCAGGCCGCTCGCACGCGACGTGTCCAGATCGCAGTTCGTGACCAGCGCTCCGTAGCCCGGCACCGCCACCTGCCCGCCGTGCGTGTGGCCCGCCAGGAGCACGGACGCTCCGTCACCACGGAGCGCCTCGAGCGCTCGTCTGTACGGGGCGTGAGTGACGCCGATGCGCAGGGCGCCGACGGCGTCCACCGCTGTGGGCGTCGCGTCCCGGCCCAGGTGCGCATCGTCCAGTCCCACGAAGTCCACGCGCTGGCCGCCGATCTCGAGCTCGCCACGGGCGTTGTTGAGATCCAGCCATCCCGCTGCCGTGAAGCCTGCGGTGAGCGACGCAGTGTCGAGCGACGTCGCGTCGTCGTGCACCTCCGTGGGACGACGGAGGTACGCCAAGGGGTTCTTGAGACGCGGCGCGTAGTAGTCGTTCGAACCGTGGACGAACACTCCCGGGAACTCGAGCAGCGGCTCGAGCGCGTGGAGAGCCGTAGGCACGGCGTCAGGGTGGGCGAGATTGTCCCCGGTGTCCACCACCAGGTCGGGACGATAGCGCGCCAGCGAGCGCACCCACTCGACGCGGTGCGTGCTCCCCGGAGTCAGATGCAGGTCCGAGAGGTGCAGAATGCGAATCGGACGCGACCCCGGCGCGAGCACGGGCGCCGACACTTGACGCACCGCGTACGAGCGCGCCTCGAGAAGGCTCCATGCCAGCACGCCGGCGCCAACGGACGCGACCGCACCAGCGGCCTTGACCCACGGACTCATCGCGTCACTCAGTCGTCATCGTCGTCGTTGTTGCCGCCGCCGTTGCCGCCGCCGTTATTGCCGCCACCGCCGTTGCCGCCGCCGACGGGGTTGCCGTCCTCGTCATAGCCAGGGCAGGGCTTGTCGGTGTCCTCGTTGAAGGTGTCGTCACCCGTGCACTGGCGCTCCCAGCCGTTGGGCGGGTTCGACTCGAACTCCGCCGGCGGCCAACTCGAACCCCAGTAGTCGTCGGGCGCAGTGTTGCGGTCCCAGCCGTCCGGCCAGTTGTACCACCAGTCGGGGTAGGTGTCGGTGGCGACGTAGACGGTCATGGTGCCGCCCGGCGTCATCGTGCTTCCGGCACTCGGAGACTGCGCGGCCACGGTACCGGCCTCGTACTCATTGGAGAACACCAGCTGCTCGGACACGCGGAACAGGAACCCTGCGTCGTTGGCCATGAACCGGGCGGAGCCCTCGCTGCGGCCACGCACGTCGGGCACTCGCACCGGGACGCCATTGAGCATGTCGGACGAGACCTCGGGGAAGCCAAGAACCTCCCGGCCATCGAGGGCGCGCTCCATGAACGCCTCCCACGTGGGTGCGGCGAGGGTCGAGCCGTAGAAGTACGGCTCCCACCGTCCGCCGATGGTCATGTTCTGCTGCGGGACGTCTCGGTCGGGGTGGCCGAGCCAGAACACTGAGACCAGCTGCGGCGTGTAGCCCGCGAACCAGGTGTGCGCATTCTCCTGGGACGTACCGGTCTTGCCGGCGGACGGACGGCCGTCGAGCTGGGTGAACCGGCCCGAACCGTCCGTCATGACCTCTTGCAACGCGTAGGTGACGCCGTTGGCGACATCCGCGTCGATGGCCTGACGACAGTCCTCCTGCGGCACCGGAACCTCCGTGCCGTCCGGCTGCGTGATCGACAGGATCGCGATGGGCTCGCAGTGGATGCCCTCATTCGCGAACGTCTGCATGACCTCGGCCATGGTCAGCGGCGAGGCGTTCTGCGGGCCCAGCACTGACGACGGCACCGGTTCGTACGGCTGGCCGTCGGCGCGCTCGTACCCGAGCCGTTCCGCCATGGTGCCGATGTCGCACAGGTCGAGCTGGCTCGACATCGCCACGTACGCGGTGTTGACGGAGTTCGCGGTGGCCTGCAGCACGGACATCTGTCCGGCGCCGGTGCCGCCCACGTTGCCCGGCTCCCAGGTGCCCGAGTAGAGCGGCCCATCGCCCAGGCACGATGCGGTCCAGTCGTCGCCCTCCCACTCGCGCTTGGTGCCGGAGACGAACTGACGCAAGGAGTGGCCGGTGTTGAGCCACTCAGCCAGGATCACGGGCTTGAAGGTCGAGCCGGGGGAGAATCCCCTCGAGCCGCCCATCTTGCGATCCACGGAGTAGTTGATGGACGTGGAGTTCTCCGCCTCGGCGGCGGGGTCAAACTCCCGGTTCTGAGCCATCGCCAGCACCTCACCGTTCTCGGGGTCGAGAGCGACCATCGCCATGGCGAATCCAGAGGGGTCGTCCGCCGGTAGCGTGTTGCGCAGCTCCTGGTTCGCGATGCGCTGCCTCTTGACGTCAAGGGTGGTGACGATGTTCAGTCCACCGGTCAGCAGCAGGTCGTAACCCGACTGGCCCTCGGCGTTGAACACCTCGTCGAAGCGGATGATCTTGGTGACGTAGTCGCAGAAGAACGGGGCGTCTTCCGCCGCTGCACACGAGAACTTGGGCTGCGACACGTTGAGCGTGTCCGCGACGGGGATCGCCTCCCACTCATCGAACTCCGCCTCGGTGATCATGCCCTGCTCGAACATCTCGCCCAGCACGTTGTCGCGACGGATCTCAGCGTTCTCGAAGTTGTCGACCTCGCCGTCCTCGCCGACAAACGTGCGGGTCGGGTCCCACTTGGTGGGGTTCTGGGTGATGCCGGCGATCGTCGCTGCCTCGAGCGCCGTGAGCTCGGCGGCGGGCTTCGAGAAGTAGTACTGGGCCGCGGCCTCGACGCCGTAGATGTTGCTGCCGAACTGCGCGATGTTGAGGTACTGCTGGAGCACCTCTTCCTTGCCGCAGTCCACGGCAGGGTCTTCGCCGGTGCAGTCGGTCCCCAGCTGGTTGTTGAGGTTCTCCTCGAACGCGAGCGCGAGGCGCCATTCGCGGATCTTGCGCGCCATGGACACCTCGGTCGCCTCGGCGAGGGCTTGTTCCTGCGCCTCCTCGTCGTCCTCGTTCAGTGCCGCTTGATACAGGGTGTTCTTGACGAGCTGCTGCGTCAGCGTCGAGGCGCCGGGGTTCTCAGGGGTGGTGAGGTTCCGGTAGGCGGCGGCGACGATGCCCTCACCGTCCACGCCGTTGTGCGCCCAGAAGCGCTTGTCCTCGATCGCCACCACGGCCTTCTGCATCCACGGCGAGATCTCTTCGAGCGGCACCACGACGCGATTCTGCGAGTAGAAGGTGGCCAGCAGAGTCTTGCCGTCGCGCGCATAGATGTTGGACTGCTGAGGCAGGCGCGGGTTGGCGAGGTCGTCCGGCAGGTCCTCGAAGAGCTCCGCCGAGCCATTGGCCGCGGAGCCGGCGACCGTGGCTACCGGGAGCGCGATGCCGGCGATGAGGAAGCCGCCGATCACGGAGAAGGCGATGAACATGAGGAGCGCAGCCAGCAGCTGCACCAGTGTCACCTGGCCATCACGGCGCGCTCGACTCGAAGAAAGGATTCCCATACACCAACCTTACGTCCCGCGTGCGAGGCGCACACGTCCCATGGTCAACGCTCCACATGCCCCAAGCGTTGCGGGCGAGGCGCGTTAGTCTCATCACATGACTGCATGGGAATACGCGACAGTACCGCTCATCGACCACGTGACCAAGCAGATCCTCGACCAGTGGGGTGAGGACGGCTGGGAGCTCGTGCAGGTCGTCACCGGACCTACTGGCGGGCTCGTCGCCTACCTCAAGCGCCCCAAGCCATGACCGCATCGGCGCGCATGAGGGAGCTGGGACTCACCCTCCCCGCGGTGGCGACACCGGTCGGCACCTACACGCCCGCGCGCCGCATCGGCGATCTCGTCTACACCTCCGGCCAGCTGCCCCTGGTCGATGGCGAGCTGGTCGCGACGGGCCTGGTGGGACAGCGCGCAGGCGACGTGGGACCGGAACGGGCCGTCGAGTGTGCGCGCGCAGCGGTGCTGAATGCGCTTGCCGCCGTCGCATCGGCGACGGACGGCATCGACTCCGTGCTGGGAATCGTGAAGATGACCGGATTCGTGGCCTCGGCGCCAGGCTTCACCGGTCAGCCCGCCGTCCTCAACGGCGCGAGTGCGATCCTCGCTGACGTGTTCGGGGAGCAGGGCCGCCATGCGCGGTCCGCAGTCGGCGTCGCGGCGCTGCCGCTCGGCGCGCCCGTCGAGATCGAACTGATCGCAGAGCTGCGCGCGCTGTAGAGCGACAAGGCCTGCAGCGATCGGGCGCTGTAGCGATAGAACTCAGCGCAGGCGGACTCAGCGGGAGCGGGCCCGGAGACGCTCGGGCTCAAACACCTCAACAGAGCCGATGTGCACGTCGATCCATCCGCGCGACGCGAAGTCGGCCAGCGCCTTGTTGACGGTCTCCCGCGACGCCCCCACCAGCTGCGCGAGCTCCTCCTGCGTGAGCCCGTGGCGGACGGTGACGTGGCCGCGCTCCATGCGACCGAACCGGTGGCCCAGGTCGAGGATCGCCTTGGCGACACGGCCGGGCACGTCGGAGAACACCAGGTCCGCCATCGTGTTGGAGATGCGGCGGATGCGCTGCGCCAGGGCGCGCATCAGGTGGCGGGACATCTCGAGGTGATCGTCGAGCCACACGTCGAGGACATCCTTGGGCAGCTCATAGACCACGGACTCCTCGACGGCGTGCGCACGGGACAGTCGCGGGCCCGGATCGAACACGGACAGCTCGCCGAGCATGTCGCCCACGCCGAGGAGCCCCAGCAGGTTCTCGCGACCGTCACGCGCGGTGCGCGCCATCTTGACCTTGCCCTTGACGATCACGTAGAGCGCATGGCCGTCGTCGCCCTCGTTGAAGATCACGTCGCCCTTGGCGAGCTCGAGCCGCTTCATCATCGTGATGAGCGAGCGAGCGGACGCTCCATCCATGCCGCCGAACAGCGGCGAGCTGCGCAGCAGCTGCTCTTCGCGCGGGGACTCACCCATGGGAGCCCCCACGGGTGCGCGCGTCGACGCCGCGGGCGTCGCCCAATGCTCTCACCATCTGCGCCGTCACCGTCTCCAAGTTCTCGCTGACACGTTCCTCGTACGACTTTAGCCGGGCATCGAGCGAAGCCAGTGCCTCGACGCTCCTGGGTGTCGCAGACGCGGCGTCAGGCCAGATGGCATTCGACAGCTCCGGAGGGGTCGGCGCATCGGCCGCGAGAGCCTCCCACGCCTCGTCGAGGCCGAGCGTCTCGAGCTCGTGAACGTCTGCCAGGCGAGCGACGGACAGGTCCATGCGCGCGCGCACGAGCCTGCGCCACCAGCGCACGCGAGCCAGCTCGCGCCGCATCTCACGGCGCCGGTGCCTGAGCTGGGCGACCTGCGGGTCAGCGTCGACGTAGGGCACGCGCACCTCCCAGGACTCCGTGGGCCGGCGCACAGACGCTCCGACACGTTACCTATCGGCGCGCGCGATGGGCGTCTTGAGGGTCGCCTAGGGTGACTCCATGGCCTCTCGCACTCCCGTCACCGTGGCCAGCGCCGGCATGGCCGCGCCTCCGGTGGCCCTGACGCGTCGCGCCCGCGCCATCAACAGGGCGCTCGCCGAGGTGTACCCGGATGCGCACTGCGAGCTCGACTACCGCTCGCCGTTCGAACTGCTCGTCGCCACGGTGCTGAGCGCGCAGTGCACCGACGTCCGCGTGAACCAGGTCACCCCCGCGCTCTTCGCACGCTACGGCGACCCGGCCGCCCTCGCATCGGCCGACCGCACGGAGCTGGAGGCGTTGATCCGGCCCACCGGCTTCTACCGTGCGAAGGCGGAGTCGCTGCTGGGCCTCAGCCGAGACATCGTCGAGCGCTACGACGGCGAGGTGCCGGGACGGCTCAAGGACCTCACGACACTGCGGGGCGTGGGGCGGAAGACCGCGAACGTGGTGCTGGGCAACGCCTTCGGGGTCCCGGGCATCACTGTCGACACGCACATGGGCAGGCTCGCACGCAGACTTGGCCTGACGGTCAACGAGGACCCGGTGGCGGTGGAACGGGACCTGATGACGCTCCTGGAGCGCAGCGAGTGGACGCTGTGGTCGCACCGGGTCATCTTCCACGGGCGACGACGCTGCAAGGCGCGCAAGCCTGAATGCGGCGCCTGCGAGATCGCGGCGCTGTGCCCCACGGCACCGGGAACGCCGGTGCGCCACGCAGTTCCGACCGACTAGCGGGCGGTCTCCTTGCTCTCCACGTCGGGCGCGGGCGGCTTGGGCTGAGGCGGGTCGAAGCGGTAGCCCACGTTGCGGACGGTGCCGATGAGGTGCTCGTGCTCGGGGCCGAGCTTGGCCCGCAGGCGACGCACGTGGACGTCGACCGTGCGCGTGCCGCCGTAGTAGTCGAAGCCCCAGACCTCCTGCAGCAGCTGGTCCCGCGTGTACACCCGGCCGGGGTGCTGCATCAGGTACTTCAGGAGCTCGAACTCCTTGTACGTGAGGTCGAGGGGAACGCCCTTGAGCCTGGCGGTGTATCCGCCCACGTCCACGTTCAGGTCGCCAGAGGTGAACTCGGCGGCCTTGTCGAGGGGATCCTCACGGCTCGCACGGCTGACGAGCAGCCGGATCCGCGCCTCGACCTCGGGCGGCGATGCGTCGGTGAGCACCACGTCGTCGGCGCCCCAGTCGGCATTCACGATGGACATGCCGCCCTCGCGCAGCACCAGCAGGAGCGGGACGGAGATGCCGGTCACCTGGACCAGCCTGCAGTTGTTGCGGGCCTCAGCGAGATCGTGACGCCCGTCGACCACGATGACGTCGGCATCCATCGCGTCGAGCATGGCGGACGGCTCCGGGGGGAGAACACGGATGCGGTGCGACAGCAGGCCGAGGGCGGGCAGGACGCCAGCAGACCCGTCCTCAGACGGGGTGAGCACGAGCAGGTCTGCCATCGCCACCTCCGAAGGCCTTTACTGTAGCGGCGCGAACAGTGAGACACTAACGCCCATGAATCCGACGACCAGGGCGACGATCACTGCCGTCGCAGCGTCGGTGATCGCAGCGACCGGGTACCTCGGGACGAGGTACCTGGCCATGGGGGCCCTGGCAGTGATGATCGCGGCCGCGATCGGCTGGCCCGTGCTGACCCGCGTCTCACGCCCGTGGGTGAGCACCGGCATCATCGCGGTGGGCGGAACGGTGGCCCTCGTCGCGGTGCTGCTCGGGCGCAACGAGCCCTATCTCCGCTACATGGTGGTCGCGGTGGCGGCCATTGTGATCGCCTCGCTGCTGGCCGAGGTGGCGTACCCCTCGTCCCCCGGACGCGCCGTCACCTCCGTCGCCGCCACCGCATCGGGCGGCGCCGTGGCTGCATCAGGCGCGGCCTGGGTCGCGTCGAACCGCACGCCTGGTGCGGAGGAGCTGGTGGTGCTCGGCGCAGCGACGCTCGCCGTGGCCGCGATCGCCTCCGTCCTCACCCACCACGCGACGGTCAACACCGTGTCCGCGCTGGTGCTCGGCACCGGTGCCGGGTTCGGCATGGGCTACGTCTTCGAGTCGATCCCCTGGTACGGCGGGATCCTCGTCGGCATCGCCTCCGGCGCCTCCGTGGTGCTGCTGGCCGAGCTGTACCGACGCGAACCACGGCCCCGCAACCCGTGGGCAGGAATAGCGTCGGGGGTCACACCTGTTCTGGTGGCCGGGGTGCTCGTCTACCTCGGCGGGCGCCTGCTCGTCGGCTGACCCCAGGAAGAAGGCCACACACGTGCTCGAGCGGATCCTCATCATCGCCGCGCTGCTCGCGATCGCGAGCGCCGGCTACTGGTGGTGGCAGCGCAGACAGGGTCGAGTGCGCGAGGTCCACCGGGACGGGGCGCTGTCGTCGGAGATGCTCGGCGCGAAGCGCGGCTACCGCGCGACCTTCGTGCAGTTCTCGACGCCCATGTGCGCCAAGTGCCCCGGCACTGCGCGACTGCTGACGGACGTCGCCGAGGGGCACCGCCAGGTGGTGCACCTCGAGATCGACGCCTCCGAGCGGCTGGACCTCGCGCGCGAACTGTCGATCATGCGCACGCCCACGACCCTGGTGCTCGACGGCGACGGCATGGTGGTGGCGCGCATGGACGGCCCGCCCACCCGAGAGCAGGCCGAGG
The DNA here is from genome assembly GCF_030418295.1 of Demequina muriae. Lineage (NCBI taxonomy): Bacteria > Bacillati > Actinomycetota > Actinomycetes > Micrococcales > Demequinaceae > Demequina > Demequina muriae. The sequence goes on along the minus strand of NZ_JAUHQA010000001.1, from coordinate 1,510,309 downwards.
CGGCCCTCGCGACGGTGCCGCCGTCGCGCCCCGACTATTCGATCTAGCTCCGCTCTACACTCCCCTCAGGAGGACTCATGTCACAGGACATTCGGATCGACCCGCGGGGCTACCGGTTCGGCGCCGCGGTCACGCTCGCCGTGGCCCTCGTCGCGCTCATCCTCGGCGCGGGCGTCGCCGGCACCGTCGTGATCGGCGTGCTCGCCCTCATGTTCCTTCCCGGGGCGACCGTGGGCCCACAGGCCACCGTGCAGGCGTGGCTCTTCAAGCGCCTGCTCCGCCCGCGCATCGGCCCCCCGACCGAGACCGAGTCGTTCCGCCCTCCCCGCTTCGCGCAGCAGATGGGCCTCGCCATGGCGGCGGCGGCGTTCGTGTTCGGACTGCTCGACATCGCGGCGGGCTTCTACCTGTTCACCGGGCTGGTCACGGTGGCCTCGTTCCTCAACGCGGTGTTCGGCTTCTGCCTGGGGTGCGAGATCTATCTGCTGCTGAAGCGCACGACCACGCGAGCTGCGTGAGATCCGACCCCGGTTGACCGCACGCGCGGGGCCCGTGGGTAGACTCGACACACTATGACTGGTCTCGAAATCGTCTTCACTGCACTCGCGGTGCTGGGCTTCGGCGCGACCGCGTGGATCACCGCGATCATCGCCTGGCGTCTGCTGCGGAGCCCGCGCCGGTGACGTTCGTCATCCCGGACGACCTCGCCCCCGAGGCCTACCCGCTGGCGTGGCTCGTGGGCCGCTGGTCGGGTCACGGCGAGGTGGACTACCCCGGCATCCCCCGTGCAGAGATCGTGCAGGACGTGGTCTTCGATCACGACGGCGGGCCGTACCTCACGTACTCCTCGACCGTGCGGCTGCGCGGCACCGACGAGCAGCCCGGTCAGGTGTGGTCCGTGGAATCCGGGTTCTGGCGCGTCGCCCCCCAGGCGCCTGAAGGCGTCCCTCTCGAGGATTTCCAGCACCCGCTCGAAGTGGTGCTCTCCGACGCCTCCGGACTGCTCACGTGCTACATGGGCGCCGTGGGCAACGGCCGCATCGACCTGGCCTCCCGGTTCGCTGCCGCGACCGAGTCCGGCCCCGAGGTGCGCGGCGCGACCCGCATGTACGGCAACGTCGCGGGCGAGCTGATGTGGGCGTGGGACCTCGCCGCCTTCGGCCAGGAACTCCAGTCGTACATGTCCGCACGCCTGACCCGCGTCGAGGACGCGGCTGCGGTGGACGAGCCCGACGCGCCTGACGCGCCCGGCTCCTGAGCGTCTGCGGAATCACTGATGGACGCCACACGTTCCCCCGGCATGACTGTCTCACCTCTGCTCTCCCGCCACGGCGCCGTGGACGATTCCGGACCTGACGCGGGGGTTGCGTGGCACTACGGCGATCCCGTCGCCGAGCAGCGGGCGCTGGCCGCTGGCCGCGCCGTCGCCGATCAGTCGCACATGGGTGTGGTCACCGTGACCGGGCCCGACCGGCTGACGTGGCTCGACTCGCTCTCGTCGCAGGCTCTCGGGACCCTTGAGCCCGGCGTCTCGACCGAGATGATGATCCTGTCGCCTCAGGGCCGCATCGAGCACGTGGCGGGACTCGTGGACGACGGCGAGACCGCATGGCTTCTCACGGAGACCGCGCCCGCTCTTGCCACCTACCTCGACCGCATGCGCTTCATGCTGCGCGTCGAGGTCGCCGATGCGACGGCTGGGTGGGCAGCCCTCGGCGAGGCAGTCCGTGCCCCGGCTGCGGCCGGCGAGCCGGTGACCTGGGTCGACCCGTGGCCCCACGTCTCTCCTGGCGGCACCACCTACGCCGCAGATCCGTCGGCCCCCCACCCGGGCGCCGACCGCGCGTGGCGGCTGGTGCTGGTTCCCCGCGACACGCTCGAGTCCGAGATCGACGCCCGCCTCGACGCGGGCTGGAGCCTCGTGGGCACGTGGGCGACCGAGGCGGCGAGGATCGCCGCGCATCGGCCGCGCGCCGTTCGCGAAGTGGACGAGACCACCCTGCCGCACGAGCTCGACTGGCTGCGCACCGCAGTCCACCTCCACAAGGGCTGCTATCGCGGCCAGGAGACGGTGGCGAAGGTCCACAATGTGGGCCGGCCGCCGCGTCGCCTCACGATGCTGCACCTCGATGGCTCCGGTCACGCTCTGCCCGAGCCCGGCGCCCCGGTCATGAACGGCGAGGCCACCGTCGGCCGGGTGACGTCCGTCGCGCGCCACCACGAGGACGGACCCATCGCCCTCGCGATGCTCAAGCGCTCCGTGGACCCCTCGCTCGAGCTCATGGTCCCCTCGGACGGCGGCCCGCTCTCCGCGAGCCAGGAGCTCATCGTCAACGCTGATGGGTTCTCCTCCGATCGTCCCGAGCGGCCCGGCCCCACCATGCGTGGCCTGATGATGGGCAAGGGGTGCGCCGCCGACGGCGGCGACATGTCCTCCTGACCCCTCCGGTCCGCCCGCTGGCGGGCGCGCCACCCTGCCGCTCGTGCGCGTCCGGGGTAGCGTGAACGACGTGGAGATCTCGGTCACTGAACTGCGTTCGGGCCTGCGTGCCGCCATCGACGCCGCCAAGGAAGGCGAGTCCGTCGTGATCACGGAGCGGGGCGTCCCCGTCGCGCGCCTCACCGGCGTGGAGTCCGCTGATCTGCTGTCCCGCCTCGAAGCCGACGGCCTCATCGCTCTGCCGGCGGCCTCCCGCGCCGTGCCCCGCCTGCCGCAGGCGGAGGCCGCGAAGGACGCGCTGTCGAGCCTGCTCGGCCGCATGCGGAGGTAGGGCGTGACCCTCGTCTATCTCGACACCTCTGCTCTGGTGAAGCTGTGCGTCCTGGAGACCGGCACGCCGCTGGTGGTGGGCCTGTGGAAGCACGCCGATGCCTTGGTCACCTCCCGCATCGCCGATGCCGAGGTGCGTTCGGTGCTCGCGGCCGCCGAGCGCATCGGCCGCATCGACGCCGCCCCCGCCGCGCAGGCGCGCGACCGGTGGAAGGAGCTGTGGCCCTCGCTCGCCATCGTCGAGGTGACCGCGTCGCTGGCGAAGCACGCGGGCGATCTCGCCGACCGCCGTCCGCTGCGTGCAGGCGATGCCCTTCACCTCGCGAGCGCGCTGCTGCTCGCCGAGGCCAAGCCGGTGTTCGCGGCGTGGGACCGACGGCTCGGGGCGGCGGCGCGCGCGGAGGGCCTCACCGTGCTGCCGCCTACACTGGCCTGAGCCCACGACCCGCACCAGCGCCGGAGGACCGATGTTCGACTCCCTGCAGGCCATGATCGTCCTTGCCATCTCGGTGGCCGCGCTCGTCGCAGCCATCTGGGCGCTCATCGACGCCATCAAGTACCCCGACTCCGCCTACGTGAACGCCGGCAAGAAGTCGAAGGTGCTGTGGCTGGTGATCCTGGGCGCCGCCGCGCTGGTGGCGTTCATCTCGCTGCCGTGGCCGCTCGGCGGGGGTGGCGGGATCATCGGCTTCCTGGGGATCGCGGCCGTGATCGCAGTGGTCTACTACTTCGTCGACGTTCGCCCCAAGGTGTCCGGGTTCAGCTCCGGCTCGGGCGGGTCGCGCGGCTCAGCCGGCGGCTGGTGACGGGAACCGGCCGATGCGGGCGGTTCTTCAGCGCGCCTCGCGCGCCTCGGTGACGGTCGAGGGCGAGGTCACGGCGGCGTTCGACCGTCAGGGCATCGTCGCCCTCGTCGGCGCGACGCACGACGACGGACCCGAGCAGGTCGCGACGATCGCGCGCAAGATCGCGGAGCTGCGCATCCTCGATGACGAGCGCTCCGCCTCCGACGTCGACGCGCCCATCATCGTGGTCTCCCAGTTCACTCTCTACGCCGACGTGCGCAAGGGGCGGCGGCCGTCCTGGAATGGCGCCGCTCCGGGGCCGGTCGCGGAGCCGCTGGTCGACGCGGTGGTCGAGGCGCTTCGCGAGCGCGGCCTCACGGTCGGCACGGGGGTGTTCGGCGCGATGATGGATGTCGAGCTCGTCAACGACGGGCCCATCACAATCATCCTCGAGGCCTGAGCGCAGCGTCCGCACCCACCAGCCGAGTGGACGTCAGTGCGGAAGCTGCGTGCGCATCGTCCCCACGGGCATCGGGCCGATGCGTCAGTGCGGAAGCCGAGCGACCCCGGCGGCCATCACTGCGCGTCGCGCACCAGCAGCTCGCCGACCTCACAGTCGAGCACCTCGCAGATCGCCGCGAGCGTCGAGTAGCGGATGGCCCGCGCGCGGTCGTTCTTCAGCACGGAGAGGTTGACGACGGACACGCCCACGCGTGCACTGAGCTCGGTCAGGGTCATGGCACGGGCCTCGAGCAACTCGTCGAGGCGGCAGTGGATGCCCGTGCCCTCGCTCTCCGAGTCCGCCGGGCTCATACGAGGCCCTCGGTCTCCCGCTGCAGCCGCTCGCCGATCTGCAGGGCTGCGCCGATCGCGGCGATCACCAGAATGGCGAGACCCGGCGCAAGGTCGACTTCAAAGGTCACGGACTCGTAGGTGTAGTCGCTGATCGCCGACAGCGCGCCGTTGGTCGTCATGTTGGTGAGGATCCCGGAGCCGAACCAGCCCACGGTGAGCACGATCGCCCCGGCGAACGCGAGTCTCGATGCGCCGGACGTGAATGCCCGTCCGCGCGCGAGCCTCAGGAAGAACATCGCCGCGATCACGAGGCCCGCGCTGGTCGCCACGGCGAACCAGATGGGCTGAGCCCACAGCGCGAACAGTGTCGCGGGTGCGGGGTCGGCCACCACCACGGTCGCGGTCTCGATCGTCGCGTCCACCGCGGCGCCGTCCGGACCGAGCGGCAGCGCGGCCGTCTCGTCGCTGAGGGGGACCGTCACCGGGATGTCCTGCCCGGACCACACCTCGCTGAGCCTGACGACTGCGCTCGCGACCGCCAGGCCGATGCCGATCGCCACCATCACGATCGATCCGTACATGCCGATGCGGTCTGACCTGTCGAGCTGAGTGCGTTCATCCATGATTGTCTCCATCACGATTCTCGTTGTTATCGACAAACGATACGCAACGATAGTCGATATGGCAAGTGGGCCCTCCGACCCCTCCCGCGCATCGGCCGTCTGTCACGGCCAGGTCACAGCCATCACGCCGGTGGCGAACATGGGCATGAGCACGCTCATCGCCTCGTTAGCCTGGACGCAACGCCACAGGAGACTGAGGCGAACCCGGCCCTGCCGGACAAGACGAGGAGGATGACATGTTCGAACGGTTCACCGATCGAGCCCGACGCGTGGTGGTGCTCGCCCAAGAAGAGGCGCGCATGCTCAACCACAACTACATCGGGACGGAGCACATCCTGCTGGGCCTTGTCCGCGAGGGCGAGGGCGTCGCCGCCAAGGCCCTCGAGGCCATGGACATCTCCCTGAACGGCGTCCGCGAGCAGGTCCAGGAGATCATCGGCGAGGGCTCGCACGCCCCGTCCGGCCACATCCCCTTCACGCCGCGCGCCAAGAAGGTGCTCGAGCTGTCGCTCCGCGAGGCGCTGCAGCTGGGCCACAACTACATCGGCACCGAGCACATCCTGCTGGGCCTCATCCGCGAGGGTGAAGGCGTGGCGGCTCAGGTGCTCGGCAAGCTCGGCGCCGACCTCGGCGGCGTTCGCCAGCAGGTCATCCAGCTGTTGAGCGGCTACGAGGGCAAGGAGCCGGCCACTGCCGGTTCCGGTGGACCTCAGGAGGGCACCCCCTCCGGCTCCACGGTCCTCGACCAGTTCGGCCGTAACTACACGCAGGCCGCGCGCGAGGGCAAGCTCGACCCCGTCGTGGGTCGCGAGCTCATCCAGGAGCGCGTGATGCAGGTCCTGTCGCGCCGCACCAAGAACAACCCCGTCCTCATCGGCGAGCCCGGCGTCGGCAAGACCGCCGTCGTCGAGGGCCTGGCCCAGGCGATCGTGCGCGGCGACGTGCCCGAGACCCTCAAGGACAAGCACCTCTACACGCTGGACCTCGGTTCGCTCGTGGCCGGTTCGCGCTACCGCGGTGACTTCGAGGAGCGCCTCAAGAAGGTGCTCAAGGAGATCCGCACCCGCGGCGACATCATCCTGTTCATCGACGAGATCCACACCCTGGTGGGTGCGGGTGCCGCCGAGGGCGCGATCGACGCGGCTTCGATCCTGAAGCCCATGCTCGCCCGTGGTGAGCTGCAGACCATCGGCGCGACCACTCTCGACGAGTACCGCAAGCACGTCGAGAAGGACCCCGCGCTCGAGCGCCGCTTCCAGCCCATCCAGGTGCCGGAGCCGGAGCTCAGCCACGCCATCGAGATCCTCAAGGGGCTCCGCGACCGCTACGAGGCGTTCCACCGTGTCACCATCACCGACGAGGCCATCGTTGCCGCGGCGACGATGGCGGACCGGTACATCTCGGACCGGTTCCTGCCCGACAAGGCGATCGACCTCATCGACGAGGCGGGAGCGCGCCTGCGCATCCGCCGCATGACGAGCCCGCCCGAGCTGCGCGAGCTGGACGACAAGATTGCGAACGTGCGTCGCGACAAGGAGTCGGCCATCGACGAGCAGGACTTCGAGAAGGCTGCGAACCTGCGTGATGTCGAACGCCGCATGTCCGAGGAGCGAGCCGAGAAGGAAGAGGCCTGGAAGTCGGGCGACCTCGACGTCGCCGCAGTGGTGGACGAGGACCTGATCGCCGAGGTGCTCGCGATGTCGACCGGCGTCCCGGTCACCCGCGTGTCCTCCGACGAGTCCTCGCGACTGCTTCACATGGAGTCGGAGCTGCACAAGCGCATCATCGGCCAGGAGCAGGCCATCAAGGTCCTGTCCCAGTCGATCCGCCGCACCCGCGCAGGCCTCAAGGACCCCAAGCGTCCCGGTGGCTCGTTCATCTTCGCCGGCCCCACGGGCGTCGGAAAGACCGAGCTCGCCAAGGCGCTGTCCGAGTTCCTGTTCGGTGACGAGGACGCCCTGATCTCGCTCGACATGTCTGAGTACGGCGAGAAGCACACCGTTGCTCGCCTGTTCGGTGCCCCTCCCGGCTACGTCGGCTTCGAAGAGGGCGGCCAGCTCACCGAGAAGGTGCGCCGCAAGCCGTTCTCCGTGGTGCTGTTCGACGAGGTCGAGAAGGCTCACCCCGACATCTTCAACTCGCTTCTTCAGATCCTTGAGGACGGCAAGCTGACGGATGCCCAGGGTCGTGAGATCAACTTCAAGAACACCATCATCATCATGACCACGAACCTCGGTGCCGACACGATCTCGCGTCGTCAGGCCACGGGCTTCTCGGTTCAGGCGGAGTCCGGCCACACCTACGACGAGATGGTCAAGCTGGTCAACGGCAAGCTCAAGGAGCACTTCAAGCCTGAGTTCCTGAACCGCGTCGACAACGTGGTGGTCTTCCCGCAGCTCACGCAGGACGAGATCGTGCAGATCGTGGACCTCATGGTCGCCCGTCTCGACGAGCGCATGAAGGACAAGGACATGGGCATCGAGCTCACGACCGCAGCCAAGCGCCTGCTGGCCGAGAAGGGGTACGACCCCGTACTGGGTGCGCGACCGTTGCGCCGCGCCCTCCAGCGCGAGATCGAGGACCCGTTGAGCGAGAAGATCCTGTTCGGCGAAGTCACCTCCGGCCAGATCATCCGCGTCGACGCCCAGGGCGAGGGCATCCTCGGCGAGTTCACGTTCGAGGGCATCGACCGCGACGACATCGTCGGCGAGCCCATCACGTCCGACCCCGAGGTCAAGGTCGGCGGCGGCTCGGACGAGGGCGCTGACGTGCCCAAGTCCGACGGCGACGACGTGACCAAGCACGCTCCGGGCGAGTAGCCCGCACGCCTCACGTCACGAAGGCCCGGTTCCCCTGGTGGGAGCCGGGCCTTCGTGCGTTCCGCCCGCACGTCACGTCCCGCCAAGTGCGCCCTGTGAGTGCATGGGTGCCCATCTCGCCCCGATCTGCGCACTCATGCACTCACAGGGCGCAGGACCGCACATGGCCGATGCGCGCATCGGGCCTAGGCTGGAAGCCATGAGCCACGACCCGTATCTCGCCGACCCCACCCGCTACGACTCCATGCAGTACCGCCGCTCCGGCAAGTCCGGCCTGCGCCTGCCCGGCGTGAGCCTGGGGCTGTGGCACAACTTTGGGGGCGCCAACAACGCGGACACGATGCGCGAGACGATGCGCACCGCGTTCGACCTGGGCGTCACGCACTACGACCTCGCGAACAACTACGGTCCGCCGCCCGGAAGCGCCGAGGAGAACTTCGGGCGCATCTTCGCGCAGGACCTCAAGCCGTATCGCGACGAGATCATCGTGTCGACCAAGGCCGGGTACGACATGTGGCCGGGGCCGTACGGCGACTTCGGCTCGCGCAAGTACCTGCTCGCCTCGCTCGACCAGTCGCTTGCCCGCATGGGCCTCGACTACGTCGACGTGTTCTACCACCACCGTCCGGACCCCGACACTCCGATCGAGGAGTCGATGATGGCCCTGGACTCTGCGGTGCGCTCGGGCAAGGCGCTGTATGCCGGCATCTCGAACTACGGGCCGGACGCCACGCGCGCCGCGATCGACATCCTGCGCGACCTCGGCACGCCTCTGCTGATCCACCAGTTCTCGTACTCGATGTACGAGCGCGGACCGGAGGAGGAGCTCATCGGTGCGCTCGAGTCAGAAGGCGTGGGCTCGATCGTGTTCTCGCCGCTCGCGCAGGGACTACTGACCGACCGGTACCTCAAGGGCGTTCCCGAGGGATCGCGCGTCACCCACTCGCAGTTCCTGAACGAGAACCAGCTGTCGCAGACCTATCTTGACCGCACGCGAGCGCTGAACGACATCGCGGCCGGGCGCGGCCAGTCGCTGGCGCAGCTCGCGATCCAGTGGGTGCTGCGGGGCGATCACATCACGTCGGCGCTGGTCGGCGCCTCGAGTGCCGAGCAGCTGCGCAACACCGTCGCGTCCCTGGACTTCCCTGCCCTCACCGACGACGAGATCGCGGCGATCGAGCCACACGCCGTGCACGGCACGCACCGCGGGGCGTAATCCTCGCGATCACGTCCTGACCTGCCTCCAAGACGGCAGCCCTAGCGACTTCGAGTACCTGACTTGCCTCCTTTGCGGGGTGGGCACGTGCAGGTGGAGGTGGGGCAGCAGGGCGGCCGATGCGAGGGCCGGCTACAGCGCGTACGTCCCGCGCTCGTCTGACACGAGTCGGGCAAGGCCATCGGCGACCAACGACTCGAGGCACCGGTCCAGTTGGCCCGGCTCCACGTCCTCGAGCGAGGCATGTCCGGTCACGGTGACGGGGCCAGACGCGTCGCGCAGCAACGCCAGCACACGACCGCGCACCTGTCGGTCGGTGCCGTGCCACGCCTGGGAACGGCGCGGTGCCTCATCCAGCCCCGGCGACCCGGCTGCCACCCACGCGCACGACGGAGCGAGCACGCAGGCGTCACAGCGGGGCGCACGTGCCGTGCAGACGAGCGCTCCCAGTTCCATGGCGCCTGCATTCCACAGCGCCGATGCGCTCTTCTCCTCCGGCACCAGGCCTGCGGCGTGGTCGCGCTCGCCCTTGGTGAGGTGCGCGGCCGGCAGCGGTCGTGCGTGCCAGGCCCGCCCGATCACGCGCCGCACGTTGGTGTCCAGGACGACGTCGTGCTCGCCGAACGCGAACGCCCTGATGGCTGCCGCCGTGTACTCACCGATGCCGGGCAGCGCCCGCAGCTCCACAGTCTCGCGGGGCACCTCACCGCCGTGCCGCTCCACGAGGGCGACCGCACACTCTCGCAGCCGCATCGCACGGCGCGGGTACCCGAGGCGGCCCCATGCGCGGATCACCTCCGATTGAGGCTCGGCGGCGAGGTCCGCAGGGGCGGGCCATCGCTTCATCCACTCCCGCCACACCGGAGCCACGCGCACCACGGGTGTCTGCTGCAGCATCACCTCCGACACGAGCACTCCCCAGGGCGAACGGTCGGGGGACCGCCACGGCAGCTCACGAGCCTCGCGCTCGAACCACGTGACCACAGCATCGACCATCGCGGTGTCGGACAGATGCGGCATGGCTCCATTGTTCCAGCGCCCTGCGGGGCTACCGTCGTTCAGAGGAAGGAGCCTCACATGGACGGAATGCGCAGACCCGTCGGTGACCAGCCACCTGCCGTCTACTGGCGTCGAAGGCTCGTCGTCGCGGTCGCAGCGATCGCGCTCGTGCTCTTGCTGTGGTTCTTGATCTCGGCAACATTGGCGGGCGGAGACGGCGAGGAGCCCGGGCCCGGGTCCACCACCTCCACCACGCCTGAGGCACAGGCCGTCGATCCGGACGATCCGAGCCGCGAATGCACCTCGGATGATCTCACTCTCACGCTGGCCGCGTCGCCGCCCGAGGTCACCGTGGGATCCATGCCCGCGTTCGACGTGAGCGTCGAGCACACCGGCGCGACCGCATGCATGCTGTCGACCTCGACCGAGGGCACCGACGTCAGCATCCGCTCGGGCGAGCAGATCTACTACTCGACGACGTGGTGCACCGAGGACCCCGCGTTCCCCAGCTCGGAGTGGATCCTCCAGCCCGGCGACAAGGAAGCGCTGCAGGCCACGTGGACCGGACAGCGGGTCGACGACAGCTGCGAGGTCATCCAGGATCAGGCAGATGCCGGCTACTACTGGGCGTCCGTCGCGATCGGCGGCGTGCCCGCCCCCGAGGTCCAGTTCCAGCTCATCGAGAGCTGACGAACGCCGTCAGCCTGACGTGACGCGCGGCAGTGCCACGCCGACCGCGTCTCGGAGGCTCGCGACCGCGTGCACCGCCACCCCGCTGGGGGCCTCGACCTGGGATGCGCTCGCCGGCACGATCACCTCGGTGAATCCGAGCCGTGCGGCCTCCGCGACACGCTGGCCGATCCCGTGAACCGGCCTCACCGCGCCCGACAGCGCCACCTCGCCGATGGCGACCAGGCCCTCGCGGACAGGAACGTCCCCCCGCGCCGAGGCCAGCGCGAGAGCCAACGCCACGTCTGCGGCCGGCTCCGTCACGCGCGCACCGCCGATGGTCGACACATACACGTCATCGGCCGCCACCGCGACGCCCACCCGCCGCTGCAGTACCGCAAGGATCATCGCGACGCGGGACGAATCGATCCCGGACGTGGCGCGCCGCGGATTGCTCAAGGCGCTGGGGGCCACCAGCGCCTGGATCTCGGCTGGCAGCGGCCGCTTGCCGTCGATGGTGATGGTGGCGCAGGTGCCCGCGACGTGCGCACCCTCGCGTGACAGGAACAGCCCCGAGGGATCGGAAACGCCTTCGATCCCGGTGTCGACGAGCTGGAAGCAGCCGACCTCGTCGACCGAGCCGTAGCGATTCTTGATGGCGCGCAACAGTCGCAGCTGCGAGTGCTGCTCCCCCTCGAACTGACACACCACATCGACGAGGTGCTCGACGAGTCGCGGGCCGGCCACGGTTCCCTCGCGGGTGACGTGCCCCACCAGCACCATGGGGAACCCCCGCAGCTTCGCGGCCTGGATCAGGGAGGACGCCACCTCGCGCACCTGGCCCACTCCGCCCGGCGTGCCGTCGATGGCCGACGATGCGATGGTCTGAATGGAGTCCACCATCAGCAGCTGCGGCTGCACCTGGTCGATATGCGCCAGGACCGCGCCCAGGTCCGTCTCTGCCGCAAGGAGCATGCCGGTGTCCAGCGCGCCGATGCGCTCGGCACGCAGGCGCACCTGCCCGGCCGACTCCTCGCCCGTCACGTACAGGACCCGCGCGCCCGATCGCGCGGCGCGCGCGGCGACATCGAGAAGCAGGGTGGATTTGCCCACCCCGGGCTCACCCGCGAGCAGCACGACCGCCCCGGGCACCAGGCCGCCGCCGAGCACGCGGTCGAACTCGCTGACTCCGGTCGCGCGACGCTCGGACGCCGTCGCCTCCACCTCGCCGATGGGACGGGCGGGCGTGCTCGTCGCGGTGGCCCGGGTGGACGAACCCACCGGTGCGGCGCTCGCCTCGATCACCGTTCCCCACTCCTGGCACTCGCCGCACTGGCCCACCCACTTGGCCGCCGTCCACCCGCATTCGGTGCAGCGGTAGCCGGGACGTGCGGTACGAGTGCTGGTGGCCATGCGGACACGCTATCCCGCGGGTCGGACACGCGGCGCACAGCCGTTTCCTGGTCGCGCCGTCCCGCCAGCCGTAGGCTGAGCCCATGGCGACGCAGAACTCGGGTGAGACCCGGAATCCTTGGCTTCCGGTGCACGACGACGGAGCAGGCCGCGGTGCTGTCGCGCCGTCGAAGCCGGCCATGCCGGCCACCCGTCTCGCGACGCCCCGGCCTGAGCCGATCGACGTCGGCGACGCCGACGTCATCGCCCCCGTCGCGCTGCCGCCGCAGCACGAGATCCTTCCCTCGTCGCCCTCAGCGCCCACCGCTCCGTCGGTGGGCCGTGCGAGCGGCGCAGCGCAGGTCCAGGATCCCTTCAGCGCGCTCGGCGACTCCGCGGTCCGCAGCGCGTCGCTGTCGGCCTCGGGCGCTCCCACCCCGCTCGGAGGTGTGCCCATGGTCACCCCGCTCTCCCGCGAGTCTGGCGCTGCCGAGGGGCCGAGCCGTGACGACACCCCTGCCGCGCAACGTCCCCCCTCGCCGGTGGTGAGTGACGACGCCCCCGCCTATATGCCCCGCGTCAGTGCGGGCTCCGCCGACGAGCCCGAGGACCAGACGAAGGCCGCCGGTGACGGCAGCGACGGCGACCACCCCGCCTCCGCAGCCACGCCGTGGTGGCGCTCCGTGCCCGTCCTCGTCATCGCGGGACTGCTCGTCATGGGTGGCGTGGGCTACGTGCTGTATCTCGCGCTGTGGCCCCAAGAGCAGGTCGAGCTCACCCCTGCGGTGATCGTGGCGCCGCCCGAGGTCGCGGCCCTCGACCCCATCGCGCTCGAGGACCCCACCGACTTCCAGTCCGCGATGCCCGGCCTCGTCGGCCTCTACGCCATGACCGAGCTCGAGGCACCCCCCGTGGCGACGCTCGACCTCCGGGCCCGCGCCGCCGAGGTCGCGCGCCTCACCTACAGCGATCAGCAGACCACGCTCACGGTGCAGGCGATTCAGCACTTCGACGAGGAGGACGCGGTCGCTCAGTTCGAGGCGCTGGCAGCGGACGGCACCGCTCGCGAACCCGTGACTGCGGGCGGAGCCCAGGTGGGCGAGCGCGCCACGGTCCCAGCCGACGGCGGTCAGGCGGTCGTGTGGCGCAACGGCACGGTCGTGTTCGAGGTCACCGGTCCGGCCGATGCGGTCGAGGGCTTCTTCGCGATCTTCCCGCTGTAGCCGCGCCCTCTGTGCGCTGGCGTGAGAGCCGGCCGTCGCATCGGCCGTCCGAGCGATCGGTTAGCCTGACGGAATGAGCGAAGAGACGATGACGTCACCGTCCGAGTCGCCCCGCGTCGCCGTGATCGGCGGCGGCGTCATGGGCGGCACCATCATCACCGCGATCCGGGTGGCGGGCTGGCCCGTCGAAGGGATCGCGGTCGCCGAGAAGGACCGCGATCGCGCCGGTGCGCTCGAAGAGGCGCACGGTATTCACGCGTCCGAGTCGATCGGCGAGGCCGTCGACGGTGCCGAGGTCATCGTCATCGCCGTCAAGCCCCAGGACGCCGACTCCGCGCTCGCGCAGATCGCGCCGGCCTACAAGCCCGGCGCCCTCGTCATCACCGTGGCTGCGGGGCTGCCCACCTCGTTCTACGAGAGCCGGCTGCCCGAGGGCGCACCGGTGGTGCGGTGCATGCCCAACACGCCCGCGATCGTCGCGCGAGGGGCGACGGCCATCGCCGCCGGGTCCCATGCGTCCTCGCAGCACCTGGGGATCGCCGAGTCCATGCTGCGCGCCACCGGACTGGTGGTGACCGTCGCCGAGGAGGACCTCGACGCGGTGACCGCCGTGTCCGGATCCGGACCCGCGTACTTCTACGCCGTGGTCGAGGCGCTCACCGAGGCCGGCGTCGCGCACGGCCTCGACCGCACGCTCGCCACCCAGCTCGCCGCGCAGACGTTCGTGGGCGCCGCTCAGCTGCTGATGGAGTCGGGAGACACCCCGCAGACGCTGCGGCGCCGGGTGAGCTCCCCTGGGGGCACCACGATCGCGGCCCTCGACGCGATGGAGCACGCCGGGCTGCAGGGCGTCGTGTCGGCCGGAGCGAATGCCGCGGCCGCACGCTCCAAGGAGCTCGCCCAGGAGCTGGGCGACTGACCCCTCCCGCGCCGAGCAGCCGGTGCATTGCACAGCCCGCGCGGAGATCAGAGACCGCGCTCCCGTGCCAGCAGCGACCGTTTGATGTCGACGCCCCACGCGAACCCCGTGAGCGCACCGCTCGCGCCTCCCACCCGGTGGCAGGGAATGAACAGCGCGATCGGGTTCGCCCCGCAGGCTCCGCCGACGGCCCGGCTTGCGCCAGGGGACCCGAGCGCCGTGGCGATCGATCCGTACGTGCGTGTCTCCCCTGGCGGAATCGTCGTCAGGGCATCCCAGACTCGTTGGCGGAACACCGTGCCCCGCAGGTCGAGCGGGACCCGTGCGAGCGCCTCGGCGCCTCCCTCGTAGTAGCCGCGCACGGCGGAGGCCGATGCGCACTCTCCCTCGACGGAGCCGGACCGTCCGGCCCGGGCCGCGACCGCATCGGCGCTGTCGCTCCAGCCGGCGGCGACGACGGCCCCGTCGTCCTCCACCACCGTGAAGGGGCCGTCGGGGGTGGCGATGGTGGTGTGGGTGAGCATCAGGTCTCCTTCGAGGTGCCGGAGAGGGCGGCGGCCCTCCACAGGTGGATCATCACGTAGCTGCGCCATGGTCGGTGGCGCTCCGCGTACTCGGCGAGGCCGCGCGGTTCCGAGGGGATCCCGAGCGTCCGGGCCCCGGCTCGCACGGCACTGTCGCCGGTGAGCAGGATGTCGGGGTGGGTCAGGACGCGCAGCGCGACGTAGTGGGAGGTCCACGGGCCGATGCCGGGGATGGCTTCGAGTGCGGACGTGGTCTCCGCGAGGGTGCGACCAGCGTCCAGCACCAGCTCGCCCGAGGCGACGGCGGACATCGCGTCGGAGAGGGCGCGGGTGCGGGTCGCTGGGCCGCGCACGACCTCCGCGGCGTGCGACGCGATCGCGACTGCAGACGGGAAGGCCACCCGCACCTCGTCGGTCGCAAGGGAGGACGGCAGCGGCTCCCCAAGCGCGTCCACCAGGCGCTGCACCGCGGTCCGGGCCGATGTGACGGATACCTGCTGACCGAGGATCGCGCGGGCAAGCATCTCCGTGGGGTCGACGGTCCCCGGAATCCTCGAGCCGGGCGCGGTGGCGACGGCGGAGGCCAGGCGAGGATCCGATGCGAGCGCCGCGTCCACGGCGGCCGGGTCAGCGTCCAGGTCGAACAGGCGTCGCAGCATGGCGAGCAGCTCCGGCAGGTCCGCCAGGTGCGCGAGCGTCGCGGTCACGTGGACGTGGTCCGCGGCAGGTGACGCCGTGAAGCGCGCGGCGCCGGTGGAGAGGCGCACCGCGCGGCTGAACGCCCCGGCCTCCGCGTGCTCGAGGCCGTCGATCGCGCGCGCCGCGAGCCACGCGATGATGTCGGACCCGCGAAAGGGCTCCCGGGCCTGGAGGCGCAGGGTGATGGTGCCGGGAGCGGGGCCATCGGCCGTGCCCTGCGCGTGCTCGGACCGCCGTGCGCGCCCGCGCAGCTGCGACGGGGTCATGGCGAACACCTCGGCCACCGTGTCGTTGAACTGCCGGATGGAGTGGAAGCCAGCGGCGAACGCCACGTCCGAGGCGGGCATCGCCGTCGAGACCAGCAGCTGCCGGGCGGTCTGGGCGCGCTGCGCCCGGGCGAGCGCCAGCGGACCCGCTCCCAGCTGAGAGGTCAGGATGCGGCCGAGCTGACGCTCGGAGTACCCCAGCCGTGTGGCGAGTCCGGCGACGCCGTCGCGATCCACCACCCCGGCGCCGATGAGTCGCATCGCGCGAGCCGCGACGTCCTCGCGCAGGTTCCAGGCGGGGCTGCCCGGCACGGCCTCTGGGAGGCACCGGCGGCACGCCCGGTACCCCGCCACGTGCGCCGCAGCAGACGTCGGGTAGAAGGTGCAGTTGACTGGCTTGGGGGTGCGGGCGGGGCACGAGGGACGGCAGTAGATCCGGGTGGACCGCACCGCCACCACGAACTGCCCGTCGAAGCGAGGGTCGCGTGTGGACACCGCCGAGTAGCAGCGGTCGAAGTCCAAGGCGGTCGCGGTCACCCTCCCAGGGTGCCCTGCCGCGGCGCGCGGCGCTAGCGGGTTTCGGACGCCGCCGTCGCGGCCGGTGATGTCGGCTGTCGGAGGATGGTCCGGAGCCTCTCGGCAGGGGTGCGGCGCAGGTCGCTGAGGTAGATCTCGTGGTGCCGACCCGCAAGGACCAGGCCCGCCGCGGCGATCGCTTCGTGGAGCGTCTCGATCACCGGCCCTTCGTCGGCGAAGGGCCCCACGTGCAGGGTCTGCGCGCACCGGCCCTCGTCGATCAGCTCAACCCGCACCTGGGCGAGGTGCGCGGGAGGGACCTTTGCGCTCACGGACTCGCGCGCGGCATCGACCAGTTCGTTCGGCACCCACTCGGGGATCATGAGCAGCACCGTCGAGCGCCACTGCGACGCATCGCGGGCGGTGGTGAACGACGCCATGTCGTCGGCCCACCACCACGCCTCCAGGGGCGGCACCACGTAGTCCCTGCCGAGGTCCCGCTTCGAGGCGAACTTGAGGGCGTATGCGAACGGATAGAGGGACGCGATCGCCGCGCCGAACGCCTCGGCCTCGGGGCCGCCGTCGGCGTCCATCGCGAGGTATCGCGCCGGAGGCACATCGATGAGATCGATCCGGCCACGCGTGGCCCTGTAGCCCGCGAGCTCCTTCTTCAGATCGACCTTCACCGCAGCGTCAGCCGATCGAGCTCAGGAAGTCCGTGACGTGCTCATGCATCTGGTGCGCAGCCTCGTCGTCGTACTCGTGCCACCCCTCAAAGGCGAAAAGGTGGCCGTCACCGTCGTACACGAAGGTGTCGCACGCACCGTCGGCGATTGCGAGGAAGGCCGCGTTCTCGTCGTCCTCGACCCACGGGTCCCTGGACGCGTAGTGAAGCTGCGCGCGCAGTCCATCCGGCCATGCATCCACCCCGAACCAGGCCGGCGACATCGCGCCGTGCATCACGACGAGGCCCACAGCATCGGGCCTGGTCAGCGCCAGGATCTCTGCGACTGCTCCCCCGAGCGAGAAGCCCGCGTAGACGCGGGGTCCGTCGAGGTCGATGGTCTGCGACAGCACGGCGTGCGTGAAGGCGCCGGGCCCGCCCTCCGCATCGACGAACGCGACCGCGGCGTCCAGGTCATGGAACGTCTCGCCGCCGAACATGTCCGGGGTCACCACGTGATGACCGTCCTCGCGCAGCGAATCCGCCCACTCGCGCACGTGGTGCGTGAGACCGAGCGCTGAGTGGAGGAGGACCACAGTCGTCATGGGACGAGGCTAGCCTCCGCCTGCGACGGCCGCGCGGCGTCGAGAATCAGTCTGGCCAGTCGATGCTGGGAAGCGCCTCGAGCTCCGGCTTGGCGAAGAGATAGCCCTGCATGTAGCGCACGCCCTTGGACCTGAACCAGGAGTACTCCTCGTAGGTCTCGATTCCCTCCGCGACCACGTCGATCTGCAGATTCCGGCAGATGTCGATCACACCGTCGACGATGACCTGACGCACGGGGTCAGCATCGACGCCCCGCAGCAGGCCCATGTCGATCTTGACGACGTCGGGCTGGAAGTCCACGAGCAGCGAGAGGCCCGCGTAGCCGGCCCCGAAGTCGTCGATCGCGGTGATGAACCCTCGGTCGCGGTAATCCCGCAGGATCGTCGTCAGGTGCCCCTTGTCGACCATGTCCTCGGACTCTGTGACCTCGAACACGATGCGCTCAATCGGGAAGTCGAACCGCTCGGCCGCTGCGAGCGTGGCGCGAATGCAGGCCGCCGGCTCGTAGACGGCGTTCGGCAGGAAGTTGATGCTCAGGCGGCATTCGATCCCCAAGCGCGCCGCGAGTTCGATCGCCTTGGTGCGGCAGGCCTGGTCGAACCGGTAGCGGTTGTCGTCGGTGACCCTGTCCAGAATGCTCGCCGCGCCCGCGCCGTCCACGCCGCGCACGAGCGCCTCGTACGCCGCTACCTGTCGCTCCTGGACGTCGACGATGGGTTGGAAGGCCATGGTGAACTCGAAGGGCAAGGGGTCGCCGCTGCGGCACTGCTCGCACTTCAGCAGGTGGTCCCGGACCGGTGTATGCATGCGGACACCGTAACCCCGCGAAGTCGCCCGTCGACTACAGCGCGCTCGGAGACGGCGACGCCGCAAGGGAGACGTCGGCCGGCTCGGTGGCCAGCACCGCGACGAACGGCGAGGCCATGGCCCGCAGCAGCGCGCCGTAGTCGACACCGAATCGCATCTCCGCCCCGGCGGCGACGACGGCGGACGTCTCGAGGACCAGGTGGTCGCTCGAGGCCCCGAGGATGCTCGCGCCCGCCGGTGGGGTCAGCCCGTCCGGATCCGAGTCCTGCCGGCCGAGAGCCACGATGGTCTGGATTCGACGGGCCCGCCCGGCCCGCGCGGAGGGCGCCGAGTGCCTGGCGTGTGCCGCGCGTGCAGCCACGGGCGCGACCTGACCCCACGGTTCCGTGGGCTTCTCGCGCGACTCGATCACCGCACCCACCACCGTGAAGGCATCGGTGCGCAGTCCGTCGATCGGCTGGGCCGTCAGGGGGTCGAGACCCAACAGCAGCGCCTCACCGAGCCGAAGGTCGTTCACTGCTCCAACGGAGCCTCGACCGAGAGCCCACGGCAGATTGGCGGAGTTGCCTCCGCTGACGCGCAGCGCCGGAAGCCCGAGCCGGGTCGCGACGAGCGAGGCGAGCGCGGACAGATCTCGCATCTGCTCCGTGCCCGGGATCACACCGCTCAGGCACGCGAGGTTGGCACCGAGGCCGACGAGCTCCACGCCGGCGAGCGCTGCCACCTGCCGCGCGGTGGTGAGGAGCTCTCCAGGCATCAGGCCCTCGCGCAGGTCACCGAGCTCGACCATGAGCACGACGCCGTGAGACAGGCCGGCCGCCTTCGACGCCTCCGCCAGCGAGCGCACCACGTCGATGTCGCTCACGAGCGACACGTCAGCGGCGAGGATCGCCCGGGCAGCCTGGGCCGGCGCTGGCGAGCGCAACAGGGTCAAGGGCGCGGTGATACCACCGCGCCGGAGTCGTTCGAGGTTCTCGATGCGGGAGTCGGCCAGGCGCGTCACGCCGCCGCGCAGCACCGCCCGAGCGATCTGGGGCGACCCGAGCGTCGCCTTGGTCACTCCTGTCACGGTGATTCCCGTGGGCGCCAGTCGCGCCACCAGCGTCCGGGCGTTGTGCTCGATCGCGGCAAGGTCGACCTCGATGCGCGGCGCGGTCATGTCGCGACCTTCTCGCCCTCCGGCACCAGTGCGGGGTAGGCCTGGAGGACCATGTCGGCCAGGCGGTCGGCACCATCCCAGAGCGGGTCGGCGGCAGGGATGCCCAACTCGAACTCGTACAGGGCTGCCGCTGCGGCCACCTCGGAGTGCTGCATGTTCTCGTGGTTGATCGCGAGGCCGATCACGCGGGTGCGCCCGAAGAGCTCGATGAGCGCCAGTTCGTCCGCGGCTTGAGGCATCGCTACATCCGGATAATCGCTGAGCACGGTGCGACCGGGGGCGTGCTGCAGGATGACCGCCTGGGGCCGGCTGGCACGCAGCACCACGGTCGAACTGAGGTACGCGGGGTGACTGAGCGCACCCTGGCCTTCGACGACGATGACCTGCGGGCGCTCGCCCTCCCACGCTGAGACGACGGCGCCCTCGAGCTCGCCGACGCCGAACTGGGCCGGGATCGCATCCAGTGCGACGCCGTACTTCGCGCCCTGCATGAGGCCCGTCTGCCCGGTGCCGACCATGACGGCGTGCACGCCGGCGGCCTTGAGCGCGGAGGTCAGCAAGGTGGCAGTGGTGCGCTTGCCGATCGCGCCGTCCGTGCCGAGGATCGCGATGCGCAAGCAATCGACGCCGTCGATGGCACCGTCGAACATGCGCAGGTCGCGCGTGGGGCGCGGGCGACGGATGTCATGAAGCGTCACCCCGGCCTTCCGTGCGTGGGCGGAGATCTCGGGGTCGTCCTCGAGGAACTCGTGCAGGCCGGACACGATGTCGAGCCCGGCACCGATGGCCTCGATCACCGCGGCGCGGTCCGCGGGGCTCATGAGCCCCGACAGCGGCGCCAGGCCGAAGATGAACACGTCGGGCATGGGAGACGGGACCGGTGCAGCGAGCGACTCGAGCGAGTCGAGCGGACCAGGCGTGGCGACCGCGAGCGCTGCGGCGAGCGAGTCGACGACGGGGATGCCTGCGGCGACGTCCCCGAGAGCGAGCCCGGCGTCGGCTCCGTCGATCGTGCTGTCGATGACGGCGACGATGCGGTAGCGCTCGCTCGAGCGGACCAGCCCGTTGGCCGTCTTCCCGTCGATCCTGGCGAAGTTGCCTTCGCAGTACACGACGGCCGTGGGGCGCGAGTCTGCGCTCGTGGGCGCAGGCAGGGCGGAGACGGGGGGCGGAACGGGGCGCATGACAGACCTCGAGTCGATGCTCGGAAGGAGGCGCCAGGGACGTTGCGGCCAGGAGGCCGGTGTCAACGAGAGGTCCCCACCAAGAAGGGGGTGAACTCTCAGTCTACGCCGGTTCCCGTCACCTCACTTCTGCCCGCAGCGGACGTCAGCTCGCCTCGACCGACCCCGCCACGTCGCCTCCCGCGAGACTGCCGTCGAGCACGAGTCCGGCGATCGCCTCACCCGCCGCCGTGCCGCCGAGCACCACGTCGTAGCTCGTGCCCGCGACCAGGTCAGGAGTCGATAGCACCAGAGTCTGCGATTCCTTGGCGGAGGTGTACGACGCCAGCACCGACCCGTCCTCGTCGACAACCGTGACGGTCTCGCCTTCCGCCACCGTCTCGCCATACGAGACGCCGATGATGGCCTGAGCTCCTCCAGACGGTGCCATCGCCATCCCCGCCGCTCCGGTCGCGACGAGCGTCCCGCCATCGATCGTGAAGTCGCCGTCGAAGTCGAGTGCACCGTTCATGCTCTCGGTGGGTCCCGCGATCACGACGGTGCCGCCGGTCATGGCGACGGCGCCGTTGACGTCGAGGCCGTCGCCCTCCGCATCGACCGCCCACGTGCCGCCGGAGATCTCCAGGCGCACACCATCCGTGCCCGACGCGGGCTCCGTCGAGTCCTGCGACGCCGTGGTCGGCGCATCAGTCGTCAGCGACGCCGAGACCACCGCGGCGGCCTCCTCGTCCGCGGAGTCATCCGCCGTGGTCGTCGCATCGGACTCCTCGCCCGCACCCGGCCGGGCCCCTCCACCTGAAGCGCCACCACCGGGCTCTCCCGCCCCGCCCATGCCCGCATCGGCGCCCGAGCCCTCCGAGGCGTTGATGCCGTCCGAGGCATTGATGCCGTCCGAGGCATTGATGCCGTCGTCGCTCGAGACGACCGTCCCCGTTCCCCCCGACAGCAGCACGATCGCACCCTCGAAGCCCTCGTAGGACGCCTCCACGTCGACCGTGCCGGACGCGATGCGAAGGATCCCGTCCGCGTGCACCGCGTCGTCACCGGCGTCGATGGCGAGCTCGCCGCCGTCGATGGTGACCTGGGTGACCGCATCGATGGCGTCGGCCGCCGCCGTGATGTCCAGCGACCCGCCGTCGATCCAGATGACTCCCACCGCTTTGTTCGGCTCGTCGTCATCGGCGACGTTGTCCGCCGTCAGTCCGTCGCCGCCAGCCTCGAGCGTGAGGTCGCCGCCTCGGATCACGAGGTGATCCTTGCCGCGAAGCGCGTCGTCCGCCGCGGTGACCTGGACGGTGCCGGCGTCGATGACCAGCGTGTCCTTGGAGGTGATGCCGTCGTTGGCCGCCGCCTCGACCACGAGGGTGCCCGTGCCCGTGACGAACAGGTCCGCGGTCGAGTAGATCGCCGCGTTGGGGGCGTCGTCCTCTGTCGGTTCGGTGGCGCCCTGCGCGTCGGAGACAGCGTTCGTCGATCCTTCCGCGAGCCACAGCACCACCTGATCCGCCGCCGCGACCTCGATCCCGGCGGTGGAGGGCGACGTGATGTCCACTCCGTCGAGGAGGAGGGTGACGTCCTCTCCGTCGGCATCGACGACGACGCGGCCCGCGATGAGCACGCCGCTCAGCCGGTAGACCCCGCCGGCCGTGATGGTGACCACGTCGCCGTCGATGCTGACGCCGTCGCCACCGCTCGAGGCCCCATCTGCGAGCACGACGTCGACAGCGGCGCTGGAGTCGGCGGTGAGATCCGCCTCCTCGATCTCGAGGTCGGCGTAGGTCGCCTCCACCAGGGACGCGACGTCGATCGCTTCCGTGGACTCGACGGCCGATGCGGCGGCGTCGGCCGATGCAGCTGCCTCCTCGGTCGCGGCGGCCGTGGGTTGGTCGGTGGCGACGGCGCTGCACGAGGTCAGCACGAGAGAGCCGGCGGCGAGCGCGGCAAGGACGGAGGGTCGGATGCGCATGAGGGTGCCTTTCTATGCGCCGGCGAGCGCCGGCTGGGGAGCGTCGAGGTGGCGGCGCAGCGTGCGCGCCCAGCGATGGGAAGGGAGGTCGGGACGCAGCGCGGCGAGCGCGGTGCAGTACTTGGAGACGCGGGACGGCCGCACACCGAGCGACCACAGGGCGCGGTCCACGGCGCCGGCACGCGCCGACGCCTTGACTTCGACGATCAGCAGGTCGCCGAAGCCGGCCTCGCGGCCGCGGTTGTCGCGTCCTCGCACGTGCGCATCGACCGTGACCCGCGCATCGGCGGTGAGGAGCGTGACCCGCTCGTAGGACGTGGTGAGCGTCTCCGCGAGCCGCCCCACCGCATCGGCCGTCGCCGGGAAGGACGCCACGAACCGCTGGGCCTCGGCGGGAAGTCGGGGCCCGCCGCCGCGGGACGCGCCCGGGCTCAGCCACTCGCGATGCTTGACCGTCTCGCCGGTGCGAGAGCGGAGCTTGACCTCGACCGCCACGGTGCCCGTATCGACGTACTGGCGGGTGCGCACCTTGTAGCGCAGCGGCCGTCGCCGCGCGGCCATGCGATAGGAATCCAGGTCGGGGGTGTCGTAGTACACGGACTCGTAGCGGAATGTGCGAAGGCCATCGATGTCGAGCACGCGCGGGGCGGCGTCAAGGGACGCGAGCGCCAGAGCCCAGGTCTCGGGGCGCAGCACATACTTGCGGTCGGTCCGGGTCTGCAGGGCGGCGGTGGCATCCAGTTCCTCGAGCGTGACGGGCGCAAGCCGACCGATCACACCTGGCCACGCTCCGGTGGCGGTCATCGGTGCGCACCCGTGGCGATCGGCTCGGACGCGGGTGCCGTGTGTCGCACGGGCGTCACGACCGGCGCTGGCGCCGAGTCCGCTGTGTCCCCGCCGCGAGGCACGCTGAACCGCACGTCGACCAGCGTCGTGTCCGTCACCATGTCCACCCGGCGGATCTGCACCCGATGCACCGGCCCGGCCAGCAGCGCTCTCAGGTGAGCGATCGCATCGGCCTCCCGGGTGAACGCGCGGTCCAGGGTCATGGTCTGCTGACGCGATCGTGAGAACAGCGCCGGGTGGTCGCCGATCGCGATCACCCCGAGCAGCACGGCCATGAGCGTGAAGCTCACCGACGGCGAGATCGACGGGAAGCCGCCCAGCAGGCCCAAGGCGATCGCCGTGAAGTAGTAGGCGATCTCGGCGTGGTCCATCTCCGTCGAGCGCAGCCGGATGATCGACAGCACCGCGAAGATGCCCAGGCCGAACCCGAGCGAGATCTCCGCGTTGGTCATGGCGTACGTGACGCCCATGACGCCCACGTTGATGGACAGCAGCGCGACGATCATGTCGCGGCGGCGGTGGCGGGGAAAGTACAGGCCGAACACCATCGCCCCGATGGCGATGAGGTCGGCGGCGATGAAGGCAGCAATGGGCACGGGTCACCTCTGAGATCGGGCCCGCCCCGGTCATGGCTCCGTGAGAGCCGCCGGGGGTCGAGCGGTGGTGATCTCCATGGCACCGCGCCCACCTGGGAGAACGCTGAGAGCGACAGCACAGCCACCTGTGACTTGGGCTGAGCGGCCTGCCAGGGCGTTCCCAGCAAACTCTGAGCCTCAGGTGTGAGACTGAGGCCATGCCCACACGCTCGATCCTCGTGGTGGACGACGAGGACAACCTCCGCACCATGCTGGTCGCCGCCCTCCGGTACGAGGGCTACACCGTCCACCAGGCCGTCGACGGTGCGGACGGGCTGCGCGCGGTCAAGGAGCACCGGCCCGACCTCATCGTGCTGGACGTGATGATGCCGCACGTGGACGGCTTCGCCATGTGCCGCCGGCTGCGCGAGTCCGGCGACCGCACCCCGATCATCTTCCTGACGGCGCGCGACAGCGCAGCCGACAAAGTCGAGGGACTCACGATCGGCGCCGACGACTACCTCGACAAGCCGTTCAATCTGGACGAGCTGGTGGCGCGCGTGGAGGCGGTGTCGCGCCGGGTGGAGCGCTCCCCGGGCGCCTCCGAGGTGTACGTCGTCGCAGACCTGACTCTCGACGACGTCGCCCATCGGGTGACGCGCGGCGGCGTGGAGACCTCGCTGTCCCCCACCGAGTACCGGCTGCTCCGCCACCTCATGCGACACGTGGGCCGGGTGCTGTCCCGCGGGCAGCTGCTCGAAGGCGTGTGGGGCTATTCACCCGATGACGATCCGGGCGTGGTGGAGACGTACATCGGCTACCTGCGTCGCAAGGTCGACCAGGTCGAGCCCCACCTCATCCACACGGTGCGCGGCGCCGGCTACACCCTGAGGGCGCCATGAGCGCCGCCGTGGCTCCGTCCTCGACGAGGGCGCGGCTGTCGCTGCGCGACCGCGTGCTGGTGGGGTTCGCCGCGATCGCCGCCATCGCGATCGCCATCGCCGTCGCGGTCACCGCGACCACTCACCAGTACCAGATGGCACAGCTCGACGAGCGACTGGAGTCATTCGCGGGGCCGTTCGTGGTCGACCAGCCGATGCAGCGCCTGCCGCGCAGCCCCAGCGACGATCTGTCCCGCCCGTCGGACGCGCTGCGCGGCTTCCTCGCAGCGGACGGGGAGCTGCACGTGGTGCTCGCGCCCACCGTCGACGACGCGGGCGATGCGGTGCCGGTGGTCGACGTGGACCAGCTGTCACCGACCTTCGCCGCTGTCGTGACGGCGCCGTCGTCCGACGGCTCCGGCGATTTTCGCGTGCTCGCGCGGCCCGCCGGCAACGGGTGGGACGTGACGGCCCTGTCGATGGACTCCGTGCAGAGCGCGTCTCAGCGGCTCATCGCCATCGAGACCGCCGGGATCGCGCTGATGCTCGGCGGTCTGGGTCTGGTCGCCTGGTGGATGATCCGCATGGGCATCACGCCGATGCGGCGCATGATCGACGCCTCCTCCCGCATCGCGGCAGGGGACCTCGACGTACGCCTGGAGGGGGCCGGGCGCGGCAGCGAGACCGCAGAGCTGGCGGGCTCGCTCAACGCGATGATCGCCACGTTGACCGACTCGCTGCGCGAGCGAGAGCGCTCGGAGACGAGGCTGCGAGAGTTCGTCGCGGACGCCTCTCACGAACTGCGCACGCCCCTCACCACCGTCCTGGGCTACTCGGAGCTGCATCGCCGCGGCGCCCTCCCGCGGAAGGCCGACCAGACCGACGCGTGGGCGCGCACCGAGGCGGAGGCCGGCCGGATGCGGCGGCTGGTGGACGACATGCTCGAGCTGGCGAAGTACGACGCCGAGCCGCAGCTCGCGCAGGCGCCCATCGCGCTCGCGCAGCTCGCGCGGGACGTCGTGGCCGACGCCTCGGCCGCCTTTCCGGACTCCACGTTCAGCGCGGCCGGCGATGAGCTCACCGTGACCGGGGACGCGGATCGACTGCGACAGGCGCTGCTCAACGTGATCTCGAATGCCGCCCTTCACGGCGGCGCGACGGTCGCGGTGGCCGTGGAGCGTGACGGCGGCCGTGCACGCGTCTCCGTCATGGACGACGGCCCGGGCATGGCGCCCGAGATCGCGGCGCGTGCCACGGAGCGGTTCGTGAGGGGCGACTCGTCCCGGCAGCGGGCGACCGGCGGGGCGGGGCTCGGGCTCGCCATCACGGCAGCGATCGTCCAGGCGCACGGGGGAGATTTGGACGTCGAATCGACCGAGGGCGAGGGCACACGAGTGACCATCGCTCTGCCGCTCGCCGCCGGTCCGCCTGCCACCCCCCGTCCCGATGTGCCACAGTGAGCCCGTGACTCGACCCAATGATCAAGCCCGTCTCGCCGTCCTGATCGACGCTGACAACGCCCACGCCAAGTACGTGGAGGCGCTGTTCGTCGAGATCGCGAAGTACGGCACCGCGAGCGTGCGCAGGGCATACGGCGACTGGACCACGAACCAGTTGAAGTCCTGGAAGGACAGCCTGCTGGACCACTCCGTCCAGCCGGTCCAGCAGTTCAGCTACACGCAGGGCAAGAACTCGACCGACAGCGCGCTGATCATCGATGCCATGGACCTGCTGCACGGCGGCACCGTGGACGGGTTCTGCCTGGTGTCGAGCGACAGCGACTTCACGCGTCTCGCCGCGCGCATCCGCGAACAGGGCTTCGAGGCGTACGGCTTCGGCGAACGCAAGACGCCCAAGCCCTTCGTGGCGGCGTGCAACACGTTCGTCTACGTCGAGAACCTGATCGCCTCGGAGACCCCGCTGTCGCCGACCGACAAAGCCGACTGGAAGCACGACGACCGACTCGATGCGCTGCTCAAGGAGGCCGTGACGACGGCCGCGCGCGACGACGACTGGGCGCACCTGGGCGAGGTGGGCAGCAACCTCTCACGCCTGGCGTCCGACTTCGACTCGCGCACCTGGGGCTTCTCGAAGCTCAAGGACCTGATGAGTGCCCATCCCGCCTACGAGATCAATCCGCAGGCCACCGGCGAGGGCAGGCAGAAGACGGTCATGGTGCGACTCAAGGCGCCCAAGAAGACGCGCTAACGCTGACCGTCGGGCTGCCCCATCGGGCGGGGGCGCCCGCCTCCGCTACGACACCTGCCGCAGCCAGCGGGCGGCGTACCGACCCAGCGTCAGCGTGAGAGTGCCGTCCGCGGCCACCTCGACCGGCTCCGCCACTCCCGCACCCGACGCAAGCTGGTCGCGCACCCTCGTGCCGGGTTCCAGCCCCGTCGTCAACGTGACCTCGAGGGGCGCCTCGCCGAGGTGGTGGACAGCGATCACGGACTCGCCGTCCAGCTCCGCCCGATGCGCGAGCACCGAGGGCGCGTCGCTCTCGAGCCATTCGACGTCGCCCCAGCCGAAGTGAGGCATCTCCCGGCGGAGGTCGGCGAGGCGCGACATGGCGGTGAGGAGCGAGTCCGGGTCCCCGCGCTGAGCCTCGACGCTGATGTGGTCGGGACCGAACGGCCGCGCCGGCATCGGCCTGCGCATCTGGTCGACGTCCGCAGTGGTGAACCCGCCCGTGGGCCCCGGCTCCCACTGCATGGGAGTCCGCACCGAGGAGCGGCCGGGGACGTCGAGGTTCTCGACCATGCCGATCTCCTCGCCGTAGAACAGGACCGGGGTGCCCGGGAGGGAGAACAGCAGCGAGTACACCATCCGAATGCGGTCCTGGTCACCGCCGAACATGCTCGGCAGCCGGCGTCGCAGTCCTCGTCCGAAGACCTGCATGTCGGGCTCGGGGCCGAACGCGGCGAACACCTCGTCACGCTGCTCGGGGGACAGCTGGTCGAGTGTCAGCTCGTCGTGGTTGCGCACGAACGTCGCCCATCGGGTGTCGCGCGGTGCGAGCGGTCGGGACACCATCGCGTCTCGCAGCGGCCCGGCGTCCCGGCGTGCCAGCGCAAGGTACATCGCCTGCATGCCGGGGAAGTCGAACGAGAGGTCCAGCTCGTCCCCGCCGTCGCCGAAGAACCGCATCAGCTCGTCATAGGGGACGTTCACCTCGCCGAGCATGATCGCGTCTCCCGAGCGCCGTGTCATGAACGAGGACAGCGCTCGCATGTACGAGTGCGGGTCGGTCTCCACGTCGGCGCCCTGGGTGTGACCCGTCGTCAGCAGGTACGGCACCGCGTCGACGCGGAAGCCTGACAGCCCCAGCTCCATCCAGAACCCCATGACGCGGGCGATCTCGTCGCGCACGTCCGGATTGGAGATGTTGAGGTCGGGCTGGTGACGGTAGAAGTGATGCAGGTAGTACTGACCCGTCGCCTCGTCGCGCCGCCACAGGCTGTCCTCCTCGTCAGGGAAGATCACGGCCTGCGGCGCGCCCTCCGGCGGCTCGTCCCGCCACACGTACCAGTCGCGCTTGGGGTTATCGAGTGAAGACCGCGACTCCTGGAACCACGGGTGCTGATCCGAGGTGTGGTTGACCACCAGGTCCGCGATCACCCTGATGCCGTGGTGGCGCGCGGTGCGCATCATCTCGACGAAGTCGCCGAGAGTGCCGAGCCGCGGGTCCACCGAGTAGTAGTCGGCCACGTCGTAGCCGTCGTCACGGTTGGGCGATGGGTAGAAGGGCATCAGCCACAGGCACGTGACGCCGAGCCTCGCCAGGTGATCGATGCGGGAGGTCAGCCCCCGGAAGTCGCCGATGCCATCCCCGTTGGAGTCCTGGAACGTCTCGACGTCGAGGCAGTAGACCGTGGCGTTGCGCCACCACACATCAGCTTGATTGGCGGGTCTCATGGCTGGGCAACGGGTCGGGGGCTCTCCTTATGCCCCGGGGGTCACGGTGATGACACGCGCGGTCTTCCTACCCGACGCACGACGAGCGCATTCCGTGTACAGAACCTTCCTACAGGAGGGTGTCGAGGAAGGTGCCGTCGAGCTGCCACTCGCGGGTGGGCGCCAGCGCGGCGACGAAGTCGGCGTCATGACTGACCACCACCAGCGCCCCCTGATACCCCGCGAGCGCATCCACCAGATGGGTCCGCGACGCGAAGTCGAGGTTGTTGGTCGGTTCATCGAGCAGCAGCAGCTGCGGTGCCGGGCGTGCCAGCAGCACCGCCGCCAGCGTGGCCCGCAGTCGTTCGCCACCCGACAGGGTCGCGGCGAGCGCGTCCCCGGCATCGCCACGGAAGAGGAACCGTGCGAGACCGGCGCGGACGTCGTGCGGCGTCGCGCCGTGCGCCCGTGCGCGGACGTTCTCCACGACGGTCAGGCCGGGGTCGAGCAGGTCCAGTCGCTGTGGCAGGTAGCCGGCCGGCACGTGCACCGTCGCCTCACCCGCGCGAGGCGCGATCTCGCCGAGCAGCGTCCGCAGCAGTGTGGTCTTGCCGCTCCCGTTCGCGCCCGCGAGCACGATGCGCTCCGCACCCTGGATGGTGGCGGACACGGTCACTCCCGTGGCGAGCACGCAGTCGTCGAGTCGCGCGACGTCTCGTCGCGCGGGCACGGTCGTCTCTGGGAGGTCGACGTGGATCTCTCGGTCGCGATCAGCCGCATCCTGGGCGCCGTCGAGCCTCGCGCGGGCGTCGTCGAGCCGCTGCTCGTGCACGGCGGACACGCGCGCCTCCGTCGTCTGCGCCTTGCGCTTGAGGCCGCCCGCGATGATCTTCGGCAGGTTCGCCTCCTTCGCCTTCCTCGCACCCACCCGCTGGCGCTTGGCCGAGCCCTCCACATGCGCGCGGAGCTCCCGTTGCTGGCGTGCGACATCCGCGCGCGCACTGCGCACGGCCTGATCAGCAGTCGCACGCTCAGCATCGATCGCCTCCTCATACGCACGGAGGTCTCCTCCGAACCACCGCAGCCGTCCCCGTCGGAGTTCGCCGATGGCGGTCACCCGTGCGAGCAGTTCCCGATCGTGACTCGCCACCAGGGTGGGCTCGCGGCGGCTCGTCAGCGCCTCAAGCACCTGCGCCGAGGCCGTCGCGTCCAGGTTGTTGGTCGGCTCATCCAACAGCAGGACGTCCGGTCGGCGGTGCAGCGCGGAGGCCAGCGCCAGGCGCGTGATCTCCCCTCCGGACAGCTCCCCCACGCGACGGTCGAGCGTGTCTGGGGGAAGGCCGAGCAGGGCGAGGGTGCCCGATGCGCGCTCCTCAGCGTCCCAGTCGTCGCCGACGGCGTCGTAGTGGGCGGGGTCGACTGAGCCTGACTCGATCGCGCGTAGTGCGGCGCGCACGTGTGCCAGCCCCATCACCGCATCGGCCCTGCCCTCGCTGTCGAGGGCGACGTCTTGAGGGACATGCACCACGGTCGGGGGACGGAGCACCGTGCCCGATGCGGGGGCGAGCTCTCCAGAGAGCAGCCGCATCAGGGTGGACTTGCCGGCGCCATTGGCGCCGACCACGCCGGTGAGGCCGCCGGTGAGCGCACCGGTCGCATCGGCGATCGCAGGTGAGCCGTCGGGCCACAGGAATGTGAGGTGAGAGAAGGACAGGGAAGACACAGGGTTCTCGCAATACGTCTGGGGTGCGTGCGGGCGCGTGACCAGAACTTAAGCGTCTGGCGAACCTAGATCTTCATGTCGAGCAAGTCTCCCGGGCTGGAATCGATGGCCAAGGAGATCATACGCGCCGATCTATACTCCCCGCATGTCACTCCGTGCACCCCTCGCTCTTGTCGGCGCGCTCCTCGCCGGCGTCGTCATCTCCTTCGGACAGACCTTCTCACCCGAGGTGCTCGCACCGCTCTTCAACTCCGCCGCTCCGGTCGTCGCGCTCGCCGCCGCCGTGTCGATGGCAACTCGTTCGGTGTGGGCGCGGATGGCGACGGGAGCCGCAGCCGGTCCGATGGCGATGGTCGGGTACTACGCCACCTCCGCGCTGAGGGGCTACGGCGTGAGCACCTCGATGGTGCTGATGTGGTGCACGGCTGGCGTGATCGCCGGGGCCGCGATGGGTTATGCGCTGTGGACTCTGCGCCACTCGCACTCGTGGACGCTGCGCGCGGTCGCGGCGGCGGTGTTTCCTGGAGTGGCGATCGGGGAGGCGGCGCACGGGCTCCTCAGGGTCGCAGACACCACGCCCGTCGCCTACTGGTGGTCAGCCGTTGTCGTCGGGGTCGGCGTGCTGGTGTGGCTCGCCATCACCCGACTCCGCAACGCGCCCGGCATACTCCTGGCCTGCGCGACCACGGCGGTCTTCGCCGGTGCACTGTTCTACATCTACGGCGCCATGTGAGCCGAAGCGGAAAGCGGGAAGCGGGGGTCAGGCGAGCTTCGCCTTGACGTACGCGACGATCGCGTTCGCGTGACCGTGCCCCAGCCCGTGGTCCGACTTGAGCCATTCGACCACCTCCATGTGCCGGTGATCGTCGAGCCGATCCGCAGCGAGGTCGAGCCAGTCCTGGACGGGCCGTCCGTACGTCCGCTCGATCGACGGGAAGTAGGAGGCGGGACCCTTGACCCTGACGCCAGGGTCCACCTCGGGGGCCACGACCCGGTGCGGGTGTGCCTCGCTCATACGAACACCTCGTCCTCGAGCCGGGCGTAGCTGGTCTCCATGCCGTCCACCATGCCCGTGCCGAGCACCATGTCCCGGACCTCGGCGTTCGGGTAGGTGATCACGACCGTGAGCAGGGTGCCGCCATCGACGGGGATGAGCGTCAGCTCGTTGATGTTGGACTCGCCCTCCATCCCGATCATGGACTCGGTGGTGACTTCGCGGAACGGGGCCTCGGCCTCGAGCAGCTCGCCCGTGAAGCCGAACCTGTTCTCCCCGTTCTCGTCCTCCCACTCGTTGCGGTACGTGTCGCCCACGTTCTGAGCGATCTCGCAGACCGGCATGGTCCAGCCGTCGGGGCCCAGCAGCCAGCGCTTCATGAGGTCGGGGTCGTGGTGGGCCCGCCAGATCTGCTCCGGGGTGCCCCGGATCACACGGGACACCCGCACCTGGGTGTCGGAGAGGATCTGCGCCTCCGCCGACCGGCCGGCGGCGAAGGACTCGAGGTCCGCCAGCACGTCATCGATCTGGCCCATTGCGGACGTCATGCCCTCCTCCATGCCCATCCCGATCAACTGCTCGAGCTGGTCGAGAGAGCCGAAGTGCGTGGTGGTGACCAGCCGGGAGCCACCGTCGGTGTCCTCGAACTGGAACGTCATGCGCATCGACGGCATCTCGGTGTTCTCGTTGCCGGAGTCGTCCGCGAAGCCGTCTCGGACCTCGAAGGAGTGGCCGGGGTCGACCGCCAGGAACTCCCAGAAGCCTCCCGAGCTCTCCCCGTCCGGGCCGGTCATCACGTAGTTGCTGCGCCCGCCGGGGAAGACGTCGTGGCGGGTGAAGGTCGCGGGCCACCCGACCGGACCCCAGAACTTCTCGATCTGGCGGGGGTCGGTGTAGGCCTCCCAGAGGCGCTGGCGGCTGGCGGCGAAATCGGCGATCACCGTCATGGTGAGCGCGTCGAGGTCCTTGTCGACTGAGGTGATGGGCATGGCGGGGCCTTCCTGCGGTGGGCTACTCGGGGGCGTCGGCGAGCAACGCGTCGAGCCGGTCGACGCGTGCGCGCCAGATCTGCTCGTATGCGTCCAGCAGCGCTTGGGCGCGCCGGATCGCTTGGGGATTGCCGCGCACCTTGCGCTCGCGGCCGTGGGGATGCTTAGTCACGAGACCGGCTCCCTCCAGGATCGCGACGTGCTTCTGGACCGCCGCGAAGGACATGTCGTACGCATGAGCGAGCTCGGTGACCGACGCCTCGCCTGCGAGGCTGCGGCGCACGATGTCGCGGCGCGTGGAATCGGCGAGGGCCCGGAAGATCCGGTCAACCTCGTCGTCGGTGAGTTCAGCTTCTACAACCATTTGGTTGTACATTACGACCGGCCGATGCGCGTGTCAAGAGATCTGTACCGCACCACCAGGCGCAAGTGTCGAGAACCGTGCACTGGCAGGGGTGGAAGCGCACAGATTTCGACACTTGCGCGAGGAAACGCGCATGCAGGGCGCGGGGAGCGGGGCGAGAGTGGAGCGAGAGGCTGGGGTGCGGGCCGCGAGCGGCGGGCCGGTCAGCCGGCGACGGCCTCGGCGGCCACGCGCTCGATGACCTCGGCGTACTGCGCGGTCTCGACGCAGCCAGGGATCGCGAGTCGCCCACCGACCACGGTGAACGGCACTCCGGTGGCGCCGAGCTCGCGTGCCTGTGCCTGATCGGCACGCACGGCGTCCGCGAAATCCTCGCCAGCGAGCATCTCCACCGCACGATCGCGGGTCATGCCTGCGGTGGCGGCGGCGTCCGCCAGCGCCCCGTGATCGGAGATGTCGACCGTGCCGTCGAAGTGCCCGCGCTGGATCGCTTCGCGCACTTCAAGGCTATGTCCGTCGACGGCCGCGGCCGCGATGAGCCGGTGGGCATCGAACGTGTTCGCCGTCACGCGGTCGGACGAGTACGGCAGCCCTTCTGCACGGGCGAGCTCCGCCACGCGGCCATCCATCTGCGCCGCCTGCTCCGGCGAGGCGCCGAACTTGCGCGACAGCATGTCGATCACGCGCTCGGGGTGCGAATGCGACGGATCGAGCTCGAACGCGTGCACCACCAGCTCGACGGGAGTGGGCCCGGTCTCGGCGGCGGCCCGCAGGCGCGCCTCACCCACGTAGCACCACGGGCAGACGATGTCGGCCCAGGTGTCGATGCGGAGGGCGGCGGGCGCAGCGGTGTCAGTCATGGCGGGAGCAACGTGCGCGTCGGTCGGGAGATTCCGGGTCACTCGCTGTACGCCTCGTCGGCCTCGCGGACACCCACGGCGGCATCCATGATCCGGTACGCGTTGGCGATCACGGTCAGCACGGGATTCACTCCCCCGTTCGTCACATGCACGGAGGCATCGACGACGCGCAGGTTGTCGTGGCCCCACACTCGGCCGAGCGGGTCCACCACGGACGTGCCGGGATCGTCGCCCATGCGGCACGTGCCCGCCTGGTGCTGTCCCACACTCGGGCCTCCGCCGGGCCTGCGCAGGCCCATCGGCACCACGGTGGTTGCTCCCGAGGAGCGCAGCCACTCCTCGGCCCGCTCCGTGAGGAACCGCTGAGCCCGCAGGTCCTCGGGATGCACCTCTCCCGAGAGCCTCGCCACCGGCATGCCTGCGTGGTCGGTGACTCGCGCATCCAGCGTGACGCGCGCATCGGCCGTCGTGACCTCGTGAACGGGTCCCACGACCCGCTGCATGCGCGGCGCCAGATCGCGCAGACCGCTCACCATGCCGGGGCCCGCGTGGGGAATCAGGCCTGCATCCTGCAGGTATCCCAGGGCCGATGCGGGGGTGGGCACGAAGTCGTTCGCGAGCATGCCGCCGCCGACCACGTCCGGATTCCCATGGCGGAAGTCGTTGGTCGCGATCGCAGGTCCCGGTCCGGTGCCGTCCTCGACCCGGTCGGCGAAGATGCCCAGAGCCCCCGCGTAGATATGGGCCTGGAGGTGCCGCCCCACCTGGTCGTGAGCATTGCCCACGCCCGTCGGCTCGAGGGAATGGGCACTCGCCAGCAGGAGGCGAGCGCTCTCCACTGCACCTGCGGCGAGCACGATCTGCTCCGCCTCGACGCTGGCGTCCCACCGCGCGGATGGGTCGGCGCTGCGGAGCGCCACTCCCGTGACGCGGCCGGTGCGGTCCGTCGTCAGCCGCACGGCCTGCGCGCCCACCAGGATGGAGAGTCGGCCCGTCCGCGCGGCGCGCTGCAGGGTGGTGTTCTGCGCGCCTGCCTTCGCTCCCACGGGGCACGCGAATCCCACGCACTGCGCGCACCGTACGCACGCCGCGCGACCCCGGTAGGGCTCCGAGTTGACGAGCAGCGGCACGGGCAGGGTCTCCCAGCCGAGCGCATCGGCCCCCTCCTTGAGGCGGTGCGCGCCGGGTGTGCGCGGCATCGGCGGCAGCGGGTACGGGCTCGATCGCACCCCCTCCGTCGCTGGGTCGCCCGGTGCCCCCGACACTCCCCACTCGAACTCCGCGTGGGCGTAGTAGCGCTCCATGTCCTGGTACGACACCGGCCAGTCGGCCAAGGCGCTGCCCTCCGGCACCCCGTACGTGGAGGCCATCCGGAAGTCGTCCGGCGAGAACCGCCACGCCTGGCCGCCGTAGACGCGCGTGCCGCCGCCCAGCGTCATCGCGTTGTTGCCCCACCGTGGGTCGGCGGAGGTCACCACGGTGCCGTCCCCGAGCACGCGGGGGTTGCCATGGATGGAGGGGCCGGTCAGCACGTCGAGGCCCGCATCGGCACGCGGGTTGCGCAGGTGGTCTCGCGCGAGCGCGTGAGTCGGGGGCGCGTGGCCTCGCTCGATCACGAGCACGCGCAGGCCGGCTTCGGCGTACTCCTGGGCGGCGACGGAGCCCCCCGCGCCCGAGCCGATGACGACCGCGTCGTAGCGGGACCGCAGCTCTGCGCGGCCCACGAGCGAGGCGATCACCTCGTCGGCGATGTCCGACCCTTCCGGCACCGACATCGGCGACGGTCGCCAGCCGAGTCCGCGCCAGGTGCGCGAGTCCGCCAGGTGCACGCGCGCGGCGAGGCGCGCGAACCATCGCACGTCGACGTCATCCTGGCGCGTGGCCGCGTGGCCTGCAGGGATGCGGGCCGCCATCGCGGCGAAGCGAGCGGTGCCGCCCGGGTGGTCGTCGGTGAGGATCGCGGCGAGACGAGCTGCCACCGGCGGGGCGGATACGGTGACATCCGCCTCCGGCACCACGGCAGCCACCCATGCGGCCAGCACGTCATCGTCGACATGGGTCATGCGGCCAGCCTACGGCCGCTTGATGACGCTTCTGTTTCGCCTCCGGACCGTCGGCGACGGCCCCGCCGCGTTCCCAATGTCAATAACTCTTGACATGGTGTCAGCGAAGGCTTACATTCACCGTGTCAAGAACTCTTAACATCGGAGATGGGCATGACCTTCGAGGAACGCAACACCATCGTGGGGCTCGCGCTGAGCATCATCGTCGTCGCCGCGTACTGGGCGATCGTGATCGTCCGCGCCGTGACCGACGACCTGCCGTTCACCGAGGTCGCCTGGCAGGGCCCGCTGCTCTGGACCATGATCGTCGGGGGCGGCCTCTACGCCGTCATCTACGGCGCCACCCGGTGGCGCGTGCGTGGCCAGCGCGTGACGGACGTGCGCGACGTCGAGATCCTCCGGCACGGCGAGGCCGCTGGCGCAGGCCTGACGGGCCTCGCAGTGCTGGCGGCGATCATCATGCTCACCCAGGGGGCGAGCGACTTCTGGGTCGCCCACGTGCTGTTCGTCGGGCCCTTCCTCGGCTCGCTCGCTGGCGCGGGCGTCGCGATCGCCGAGTACCGCGAGGGAGTCCGCGCATGAACGCACACGAGCTCCGCCAGCCCGAGGACGACGAGCGGGCGCCGATGACCATGGAGGAGCGCGCGGTCTGGGTCTACTTGGTGGTGTTCGTCGCCACCTCCGTCGCGTACTTCGCCGTGGTGGTTCCCCGCGCACTCAGCCAGCCCATCGACGAGGTGTCGTGGGTGGTGCCGATGCTGTGGGCCATCGGCATCTCCATCGGCGGCACCATCATCGGCTCGATCCTCGCCGCCGTCGGCAGCGCGATCGGCCTCGCCGCGCGCGGCCGCAACCCCGAGCTCGAACTGGGCTCGGACGAGCGGGACAAGCAGATCGAGCGCCTGGGCAACCGGGCCACCGCCACCGTCGTGTCCTTCGGCATGCTGGCCGTGCTCGTGCTCGCCATGATCGACGCGGACACCTTCTGGATCGGCAACGCCGCCTTCCTGTCGGGTTTCGTGGGCGCACTCGTCGAGGCGTTCGTGAAGATCCGCGCGTACCGGAGAGGCTTCTGATGGGCCGCTCTCCGAAACCCCCGAACACCAGGGTCACCAACTCCATCCGCGCGCTGCGGTTCACGCACGGGGAGCTGACGCAGGCCGAGCTGGCGGAGCGCATCGGCGTCACCCGTCAGACGGTCATCGCCATCGAGCAGGGGCGGTATTCGCCGTCCCTCGAGATGGCCTTCCAGATCGCGCGGGCCTTCTCCGTGCCGCTCGATGACGTCTTCCAGTATCCCGACGACCCCGACTAGACCACCTCTCACCCATCACGGTTCGGCTGCCGCAGGCACCCGACCTCTACTCAGCACACCCAAAAACTGCACCACTACCACTGGTCGCATCGTCCGTGCCGGCGCCGATGCGGTCATCAACCCGCCACACCCTTCTAAAGGAGAAGAACATGAACACATCGATCGGACTCACCGGGCGCATCGCCCGGGCGTCCGCGCGCCGGCCCTGGCTCACCATCGGCGCGTGGCTTGCCATCCTCATCACGGCCGCGATTCTCGCCGGCAGCGTCGGGAACTACGTCAGCCCCATCCAGGAGAACCTGGTCACCACCGAGGCCAACGAGGCGGAGGCGCTCGACGCCGAGCTTCGCCAGACGGTCGATGGCCAGGAGGTCTATTCCGAGACCGTCATCATCACGTCTGACTCGCACCGCTTCGGAGACCCCGCCTTCGACGCGGCGATCGCCGACGCTGCGGCAGCCGTGCAAGGCGTCGAGGGGGTGACGGCGGTCGCCTCGCCCACCGACGGCGCTCCCGTCGCACAGAACGGCGCCTCGGCGATGGTCACCTTCCACACCACGGCCGATGCCGAGGTGGTCACTGCGGCGGTCGATGCCGTCGCGGCGCTTGAGCACGAGGGCGTCGAGACCTTCGTCTATGGGCGCGAGTCGTCGAACCTGGCGTTCTCGGAGCTCGCCGCCGAGGAGCTCGCACGCAGCGAGGTGTTCGGCCTCATCGCCGCGCTCGTGATCCTGGTGGTGGTGTTCGGGGCGCTGGTGGCGGCCGGCCTGCCACTGCTGGTCGCGATCGTGTCGATCATCACCGCAACCGGGATGGGCGCCCTCGTAGCGCGCGTGCTCGACGCCAATGGCGTGCCGATGTCTGACTCGATGACCATCTTCATCGCGATGCTAGGCCTCGCGTTGGGCATCGACTATTCGCTGCTCACGGTTCAGCGCTTCCGAGAAGAGCTCGCGGGCGGCGCCACCGTGATGGACGCCATCACCACCACCGGCGCCACCGCCAACCGCGCGGTGCTGTTCTCGGGCGCCACCGTGGTGGTCTCCCTGGGCGGCCTGCTCGTCGTGCCGCTCAACACGTTCCTCGGCATCGGCGTGGGCGTCATGGCGGTGGCCTTCGCCTCGGTCGCGGCCACGCTGTTCCTGATGCCCGCAGTGCTGCGCCTGGTGGGTCACCGCGTGAACAAGGGGCGTGTGCCCACTGCCCACCCCGGGATGGCATCGGATCGTTGGCGGCGCCTCGCCACGCGCGTCGTGAAGCGTCCCGCATGGGCCGCCGCGGCGGGCGCAGGACTCCTGCTCGTGATCGCCTCGCCGGTGCTGGGCGTGAACTTCGCCAACCCTGGTCCGGACTCGCTCCCCGAGGATTTCGTCGCGCACCGCGCCAACGACGTGTACGTCGAGGACTTCGGTTGGACCGACACTCAGACCCTCGTGTCGATCGCCGGCGCGGGTGCCGCTCCGGCGCAGGTGGAGGCGCTCGCCAGCGCGATCGAGGAGGACCCGGCGTTCGAGGGCACCACCGTCGACTGGCGAGGCGACGTCGCATTCGTCGACACGCACGACCTGTTCGACGCGAGCGACGTGCAGGCGGAACAGGCCATCGAGCGCTTGCGCGAGACGCTGATTCCCGCCGCGCTCGCAGGCACGGGAGCCGAGGCGAGCGTGGGCGGCACGCGCGCCTATGCCATGGATGAGGGCGCTCTGCTCGCCTCCGCGGCGCCCTGGGCGGTCGCGATCATCCTGGGAGTCAGCTTCGTCCTGCTGCTGCTGATGTTCCGCTCCGTGGTGCTGCCCCTGAAGGCGATCGTGATGAACCTGCTCGGCACGCTCGCGACGTTCGGCGCCCTGGTCGCGGTCTACCAGTGGGGGTGGGGGAGCGTGCTCGGACTCCCGGACCTGGACGGGATCTCGCCCTACATGCCGGTGATGATCTTCGCGCTGGTGTTCGGGCTCTCCATGGACTACCACGTCTTCCTGCTGAGCCGTGTGAAGGAGCACTATGACGCGCACGGCGACACCAAGGCCGCCGTCATCGAAGGGGTGACGCGCACCGGTCCGCTCATCACCGGCGCGGCGCTCATCATGGTCGCGGTGTTCAGCGGCTTCGCGGCGGCCGGCATCCCTGAGCTGTCTCAATGGGGCTTCGGCCTCGCGCTCGGCGTGCTGATCGACGCGACCATCATCCGTGTGCTCCTGGTGCCCGCCGCCATGGTCTGGCTCGACAAGGCCAACTGGTACCTGCCCTCGTGGCTCGAGTGGCTCCCCAGGATCACCCACAAGCCGACCGAGGCGCCGTCCGCGACGCCGCCGGTCTCAGAGGACGACCGCGAGCCGGCACTCGTGTGAGTCCCCCGGGCGGGGGTCGCGTGTCCGCTCAGCGGCCCCCGCCCACCTCAACTTCTCACCTCGACCCCAGGACACCATCATGAAGATCTCGACCTCCACCAGGAGCGCCGTGCCTCGCACACCCGCCCTTCCCGCGGCCATGACCGCGATCGCCCACGATCGGTACGGCGAGGCCGACACGCTCGCCCCGGTCACGATCCCGATGCCGTCCCCCGGGCCCCGCGACGTGCTCATCCGCGTCGAGGCGGCGGCGCTCAATCCTGCAGACGTGTACCTGATGCGCGGGCGCCCGCGGGTGCTTCGGCTCGGGGTGGGCCTGCGCCGTCCCAAGGTCCCGGTGCGAGGGTCAGATGTGGCCGGCACTGTGGTCGCGGTCGGTGCCGAAGTCTCGCACTGGCGGGGCGGCGACCGAGTGTTCGGGGAGGCCCGCTCTGGCTCTCTCGCCGAGTACGCGCTTGCCCGCGCCGACCGCATCGCCCGCCTTCCCGGCGGTGTGGCAGCGACCGATGCCGCCGCGTCGGTGATGGCGGCGCTCGCGGCGCGAGATGGCCTCGCTGCGGCAGGGCTGGCGCCCGGGGCCGATGCGACAGGCAAGCGCGTGCTCATCATCGGGGCGTCAGGGGGGATCGGCTCGTTCGCGATCCAGCTCGCCAAGCACGCGGGCGCCCACGTCACCGCCGTGTGCTCGGGACGCAACGCCGATGCCGTCCGTGCCCTCGGCGCCGACGCGGTGGTCGACTACACCCGCGAGTCCGTCACCGACCTGCCCGCGTGGTTCGACGTGATCGTCGACAACGTCGGCGCGGTCCGCATGGACGACCTCCATGCGCTCACGTCACCCACGGGCGTGGTCCTCCCGAACAGCGGACTCCCGGGTCCTGACGGCGGCCCACTCATGCGCGTCGCGAGGGCGAACGTGCGCCGGCGGCTGCTGCGACGCCGCTTCCGCACGTTCCTCTCGCTGCCGTCGACGCCGGCGCTCGAGGAGATCGGCGCGGCGCTGCAGGACGGCACGCTGTCACCACTGATCGACGGCGTGCTCCCGCTCGAACGGGGATCCGAGGCCATGGCGCGCGTCGCGTCCGGCCACGCGCGCGGGAAGGTCGTGGTGACGATCACCTAGGTCCCCAGCCGACGTAAGTTGGTGACATGCCCCAGCCCGCCGCGCACGGCCGCACACCATGAGCCGCACCTTCGCGTCGCTGAAGTACGTCAACTACCGGCTGTGGTTCGCTGGCGCGCTCGTCTCCAATGTGGGCACGTGGATGCAGCGGGTCGCCCAGGACTGGCTCGTGCTGACCGTGCTCACCAACGATTCCGGCGTCGCCGTCGGAGTCGTGACGGCCCTCCAGTTCCTGCCCTTCCTGATCCTCGGCCCATGGGCCGGGGTGCTCGCCGACCGCATGAACCAGCGCGCGCTGCTCATCGCCACCCAGGGCGCCGCAGCGATGCTGGGTCTCGGCCTCGGCGCCCTGGTGCTGCTCGGACAGGCGGAGCTGTGGCACGTGTACGCCTTCGCCTTCGGACTCGGCATCGTCAGCGCGCTCGACGTCCCGGTGCGCCAGACCTTCGTCGCGTCGCTCGTGCCGCCCGACGGGCTCACCAACGCCGTGGGGCTCAACAGCGCATCCTTCAACGCGGCCCGCCTGATCGGGCCGGGCGTCGCGGGACTGACCGTCGCGTGGATCGGGATCGGCTGGGTGTTCGTGGTCAACGGGCTCACCTTCATCGCAACGATCGTGGCGCTGCTGCTCATGCGATCGTCCGAGCTCGTTCCGCTCGAGCGCGCCCCCCGCAGCCCGGGGCAGATCAGGGAGGGGATCCGCTACGTGCGGGGGCGGTCCGACGTGGTCGTGGTGATGATCGTCGTCTCGGTGGTCGCGGCGCTCGGCTTGAACTTCCAGATGACCAGCGCGCTGATGGCACGCATCGAATTCGATCGCGGCCCCGAGGATTACGGACTGATGGGCTCGGTGGTGGCGATCGGCTCGCTCGCCGGCGCCCTGCTCGCCGCGAGGCGGAGTCAGGTGAGGCTGCGGCTGATCTTCGGCTCGGCCTTCATGTTCGGCGTCGCCAGCGCTCTGATGGCACTCATGCCCTCGTACGAGCTCTACCTCGTGGCATCGGTCGCCGTCGGCTTCTTCGCCCTCACCATGCTGACCTCGGCGAATGCGGCCATTCAGACCAGCACGTCGACGCACATGCGGGGGCGGGTGATGGCGCTGTACTCGATGATCCTGCTGGGGTCCACACCGTTCGGCTCGCCCCTCGTGGGGTGGATCGGAGACGCGAACCCCCGGTGGGCGATCGGGGTGGGCGCGATCGCGGCGATCACGGTGGCGCTCGCTGCGACGGTGTGGTCGGTGCGCCACTGGAACCTCGAAGTCACCTACCACCGGCATCGGCCGTTGCTGGAGTTCACCTACCCCACCCAGACGAACCCCCGCGAGGATGCCGTGCTGCGACTGCGGGCTCAGCAGATCGAGGACGCCAGCGGACAGCCCTGACGCACCTCGGCAGACGCGCCTCGGGCCGCGACCGGTGAGGTCGCGGCCCGAGGGGTGTCAGGTCGAGAGGCGGTCAGCCGTCGATGTTGCGACGGTGCTCGTCGACGTGCTCTTCCTTGACCTCGCGGTGCGTGGTGTTGGCACGCTGGCGGTTCAACACGAGAGAAATGATGACGCCGATCACACCGGCGCCCATGAGGATGTACCCCACGAGCTCCAGGTCGACCGCGTCAACGCTCTCATTGAGCGCGAAAGCCATGATCGCGCCGAGCGCGATCAAGAAAATGCCGGATCCGATGGCCATTAGTACTGCACCTCCCGAGTGGGCGATGCCGCGCGCCGCATGGTGCGACGGGGACTCTCCCCGGGCGACATCTGCACCAGTGCCAACCTCTCCGGAACGAGGGCTATTCCCACGCCGCGTGAAGTTCGCTGATCTACCAGGGGTGATTCATTCCTGGTCGAAGGGCCAGAACTCGCGCAGCTCGATGGCGCCGGCGTACGCCATGGGGTGTTCCGAGGCGACCGTGATCGCCTCGTCCCACGAGCCGCATTCGAGCACGTCGAAGCCGCCGATCGCCTCATGGGTCTCGGCGAACGGCCCGTCCGTCACCACCAGTCCGCCGCGGCGCTGGCGCACCGTGCGGGCCTGGGTGGCCGGGCGCAGGCGCGACCCCATGAGGTTCACCCCCGCGCTCACATAACGGTCACCCCATTCATCGATGGGCGTGCCTTCGCCCTCAGGGGCATCCGCCCCGACTTCCTCCACCAGCACCAGCATCAGGAACTGCATGATTCCTCCTTGTGTGGCGCGCCCTCGTGGCATGCGCCCTCGTCTGAGACGACGAACCCGGGCCCCTCGATGCGACAACGTGACCTGCGCGGGTCATCGCTGCCCGCCGATTCCATCCGACTCGCTCTCGGCGGCGCACTGATCGACCAGTGCTTGGAGCGCTTCCTGGGTCGCACCCTCGGCTCGGTACTCGACGGTGATGGCCTCGCCGTCCACGTCATAGGAGGCGGTGAACACGAACGTCTTCTTGGACTCCGCCATCGCGTGAGCGTCGCAGCGGGAGGCGCGGATGGTGACCGGCACCGCGGTCCGCTCCTCCCTACTCTCGAGCGTCACCGGGAGCGAACCAGCGGCCGGCTCCAGGGTGAAGATCACGTTGCCCGACAGCGCCGTGAGCGTCGCCGCCGCGGCTGAGGCGCCCCGCTGGAGCACCACAGAGGTCTGCACCGCGTCGCCGCTGACGACGGGCTCCGTGGCGAAGGAGGGTGCGGCGGCGTCGGTGGCGATGCGCTGTCGGCACTCGGTCGCATTGATGTCCCGGAGCGCGCCTTCCTCGAGCGTGACCTCTCGCTCCGCGACGTCCGCGCCTTCGTACGCGCGCACCTCGACAGTCGCGATGGACGATCCGGAGCCGGCGGGGCACAGTGCTGGACCGAGCGGCACCCGGAGCCGGGCGAGCCACCCTGGCTCGAGCAGCACGTTGGTCGGGACGGTGCCCGACGGCCCGAAGTACGGCGAGTCCAGCGCCACTGACACCACGATGCCGCGCTCGTCGCCGGGAGTCTCGATCTGCACCTCGACCATGCGGTCGGCCTGCAGCGTGCGCGGGAAAGCCGTCCCGCCCACGGCAGCGACGGGGGGCGGCGACACTCCTGCACTGGGCGACGGTGAGGGAAGGGAAGGCTGGCCGGCGCAGGCCGCGAGCGCGACCGCGCACACGATCGCTGAGGTCGCCCACCGCACCCCCGACATGAGGACATTGTGCCCCGCACGGTGCCCCTCGCATCGGTCACGATCACGGGATCGCCGGATTGGTCGGCGCGTCGCGCAAGACCAGGGCCGATGCGCCACAATGGGCACCATGTCTGACACCTCCTCGCTTCCCAGGCCCGTGATCGAGAACGACCGCTGGCGCATCGGCTTCGCCCCCGAGATCGGCGGCTCGATCGCGTTCGGCGAGGCGCGCATCGGCAACGCCTGGCACGACGTGCTGCGGCCCACGCCCGAGGGGGCGGCAGGCCCGAATCACACCGCCTCGTACCCCCTGGTGCCGTGGTCCAACCGGATCCGCGACGGCGTGCTGCGGTGGGGCGACCGCTCCTTCCAGCTGCGCGTCAACTGGCCCGATGGCACCGCGATCCACGGCGCAGGCTGGGACTACCCGTGGACCGTGGCCGAGCACTCCTCCGACCGCGTGGTGCTCGAGTTCGCCTCCCGTGACGTCTACGGAGTGAACTGGCCGTGGACATTCACTGCGCGCTTCACGTATGCGCTCGAGGGCGACCGGTTCGTGTGGACCTACTCGGTCACCAACACCGACCACGAGACCTTTCCCGCCGGGTTCGGCCACCATCCGTACTTCCTGCGCTCGGTCGCGGGCT
Source organism: Demequina muriae (assembly GCF_030418295.1). Taxonomy (NCBI): domain Bacteria; kingdom Bacillati; phylum Actinomycetota; class Actinomycetes; order Micrococcales; family Demequinaceae; genus Demequina; species Demequina muriae. The sequence continues at coordinate 1,465,955 of NZ_JAUHQA010000001.1, read as the reverse complement.
CGGCCGATGCTCGGCTTCAGGTCGAGGCGGACCGCGGCTACGACCTCGTGGCGTGCATGCCCGATGCGGGCGCGGGCGACATTCGCGCGGCGGCGGACTTCCGCGAGGCGCGCGAGCTCGGCTACCAGTTCGTCGACGACTGCCTGACCGGTCGCCGCGGGGAGCGCCTGGCGACCATCGAGTGGCCGGGCGCCGTGACCCTCGACGTCGAGGCCGACGCCCTGCTCGAGCACGCGGTGCTGTACATCCCCGAGCACGAGCCGTACTGGGCCTTCGAGCCCGTGTCGAATGCGAACGACGCCTTCACCCTGGACGCGAAGGGCATCGAGGGCACCGGGCTGTTCCTGGTCCAGCCTGGCGAGACGCGCAGCGCATCGTTCTCGCTCATCGCTCGGGACGCCTGACCCGCCCGCCCGCTCCACCGCATTTCCCGGCGGTGGAGTGCGCGGCTACTATGGGTGTCCTGCACCGCCGACGGCGGTGCGCGCGGGTGTAGTTCAATGGTAGAACTTCAGCTTCCCAAGCTGATAGCGCGGGTTCGATTCCCGTCACCCGCTCCATCTCTCTCCCTGTCCGGCACTCACGGACCCCTAGCGACCGCATCGGCCCCCTGTCCGGCACTCACGGACGTGCGGTGCCGGACAGGAAGCCGCGAGCGCCAATAGCCGACACTGAGTGCCGGACAGGGCCGTGCCCCCGTAGGCTCGTGTCCATGAGCGAAACAGGACTTGCCCAGGCCCAGGAGAAGATGCGCGCCGCTGGCGTGGACCAGGCGGCGATCGACGTCTTCAGCCACTACTACGGCGAACTCGAGGCGGGCGCGACCGGCCTGATTCGCGAGGACACCATAGAGCCGCTGCTCGAGCCCGACCGGCTCGACGCGGTCGACGTCGACGACGAGGCCGGTCGCGAGGCCTTGGCCAAGACGGCGATCATCAAGCTCAACGGCGGGCTCGGCACGTCGATGGGCATGGACCGCGCCAAGTCCCTCCTGCCGGTGCGCGACGGCAAGAGCTTCCTCGACCTCATCGCCAGCCAGGTGCGGCTCGCACGCGCGGCGACGGGAGCACGGCTGCCGCTGGTCCTGATGAACTCGTTCCGCACGCAGAGCGACTCGCTGCGCTCGCTCGGCGCGACCCCGGGGATCCAGGTCGACGGCCTGCCCTTGGACTTCCTGCAGAACCGCGAGCCCAAGCTGCGCGTCGACGACCTCACTCCCGTCGAGTGGCCAGCCGACCCCTCGCTCGAATGGTGCCCCCCGGGCCACGGCGACATCTACACCGCGCTGCTCTCGTCAGGAGTGCTCGAGCAGCTGCTAGACGAAGGCTTCCGCTACGCGAGCGCCTCGAACTCCGACAACCTCGGTGCCGTGCCGAGTGCACGGATCGCTGGCTGGTTCGCGCAGTCGGGCGCGCCGTACGCCGCGGAGCTGTGCCGCCGCACCGCCGCGGACCGCAAGGGCGGTCACCTCGCGATCCGCAAGGCCGACGGGCAGCTGATCCTGCGCGACACCGCCCAGACTGCGCCCGAGGAGATGGACTTCTTCACCGACGAGCACCGTCACCCGTACTTCCACACCAACAACCTGTGGTGGGACCTCGAGGCGCTGCACCGGGCGCTCACCGAGCGCGGAGCGGTGCTGGGGCTGCCGCTCATCCGCAACCGCAAGACCGTCGACCCCACGGACCCGACCTCACCCGAGGTGTATCAGGTCGAGTCCGCGATGGGGGCGGCGATCGAGGTGTTCGACGGGGCCACGGCGATCGTCGTGGGTCGGGACCGGTTCCTGCCGGTCAAGACCACCAACGACCTGTTGACGCTGCGCTCCGATGCCTACCGCCTCGCCGACGACGGCGCCCTGCGCCTCGACGTCGACGCGGCGCCGCTGGTCGACCTCGACCCGGCGTACTTCAAGACGATGGAGGCCTTCGACGCGCGCTTCCCGCACGGCGCGCCGTCCTTGAAGGACGCGACGTCGCTCACCGTGCGCGGTGACTGGACGTTCGGCGCCGATGTGGTGGTGCGGGGCGCCGCCACGCTCGCCGACGCCGGCGAGCCGTCGCGCGTTGCCGACGGGACCGTCCTCGAGGGCTGAGGCTCGCCCGCGCATCGGCCGGGCTGGGTATCGAGGGTCAGGCGGACGAGGGGCACGGGCCCGGCGCCATGCCTGCGGTCGCCGTGTAGGAGAAGGCGCTCACCTCGCCGCCCTCATAGGCGATCTCGAGGCACCACTCGGCCGGACCTGATCCGGCGATTCCCAGGTCGCGCGCCGTGGTGAGCTGGGCGGGGATCTCGTCACCGCCGACCACATACCCGTCGTCGGTCTGCGTGACCTCGGGCAGTTCGCCCGTCTGCACCGCAAGGGTGGCCGCGGCTGCCCCGACGGCGCTGACGTCCTGCTGTGCCTGGACGTCCACGTCCGCGGGATCGACCGGGGCCGCCACCAGGAACCACACACCGACCGCGGTGACGACGAGACCCACGTAGCCGAGGATCAGGCCGGCAATGGAGAAGCTGCGGTAGTTCGCCCTGCCGCGCTTGGCCGCCGTGAGGCCCAGGTGGCCGAGCACGATGGCCACCACGCTCAGCAGCAGCGCCCCGGTGATGAACGAGGTCACCCCCATCCAGGTGCGGTCGGTCGTCGGCGTGCGCTCTTCCGCCGGGTCTGGCCCGTCAGGCTCGTCGTCGTGGTCGCTCTCCCGCGAAGGCGGCGCGTCCGCGGTGACGGCGACGATATCGGGCTCAGGAGCGGGGACCTCGTGCATCACCTCCGTGGGCTGATCGTCCACGGGGTCGAGCAGCTGCGTCGCGTCCTCGTCGGGCTCGTCGGCCGATGCGCGGGTCGGGGGCGTCGCTACGGCGTCGGCTTCCTCGCCGGCCGATGCGCCGGTCGCGGGCGTCTCTGCTGAGGAGACCCCGGGCGTCTCGGAGTCGCCGTCCGGCGAGGCCGGAGTCGGCGCGCTCGTCACGGGACTCGCGGCCATGTACGGAGAGAGCCGTGTGGGCGGCTGGTCCGCAGGGGTGTTCTCCTGGGGCGGCTCGTCGCGGCCGTCGGACACCGGCATCGTGGGCTCCCTTGTGATGGACATCGCGTGTCCTCACAACGTACCCCGCAGGGACGCGCGTACCCGGGCAACGGCGCTGACGGCGCGTGATCGGGGTGTCGCGGGAGTGCGGCGCGGGACGGCGACGTTCACGTGACAGGGCGTGTCGCCGCTGTCCGCACGAGGTGCGCACCTACCGTGGACACCAGGACCGTTCGCGGCCCCGGCAAGGCGAAGGCCCCCCGAAGTAAGCGTTCGGGGGGCCTTGCCATGACCGGAGAGTTCTCGCGAGTTGGGGGTAACTCCCCAGCCGCGACGGCCGCGATTGACGATGCGGCAACACCTCCTCGAAAGGCGGTGACCTCTCGGTCGATGCGTCGGGCCGCCAGGCCCCTGTGCCGTCACCCACAGTTCTCGGAGACCACCCGAAGGCGATCCCGTCGACGTGAACCGACGTTGTCCGACGCATCCGTTACTTCAGCCCACCAAATGCCGATCTACCAGGGATAGCAGCCCGGTTGACCCGAACCGCACGCCCTGAATGCCGGCCCTCGAGGCGATCTTGCGACCTCCCGAGGCGGTGGAACCGAAGTTCCGATGGGACTAGTCGTACTCGCCTCGCCACCCCACTGCAACCGCTCGGAGGGACTTTTTTTCCTCCACCTTTTCCCCACAGCGTTATCCACCGGATCTAGGCGTCGTTCACTGGATGTTCACATGCCTGTGGACAAAATCTGTGGATAACTTCAGGTGTCGCGATCGCGCCTGGCGGTCTCCGCGAGCATGGCGTTGTAGGCACGCAGCTCGGCATCGTCATCACGATCGGCCTGACGGTCCTTGCGCCGCGCCTCGCGCGTGTCGGCCATGCGCCAGCCGAGGATCACGCCGATGGCGAGCAGCACGACGGGGAGCTCGCCGATGCCCCACGCGATCTGACCCCCGTATTGCTGATCAGTGATCGCATCGGGACCCCAGTCGCGACCCATCAGCCCGAACCATCGCGGTGCCAGCAGCACCGTGGAACTCATGAGCGCGACTCCGAAGAAGGCGTGGAATGCCATCGTCGCGAACAGCAGCACGATGCGCATCGGGTACGACGGGCGCTTGGGCACCGGGTCGATGCCCACCAGCGCATTGGCGAAGAGGTAGCCCGCGAGGGTGAAGTGGACGATCATCCACAGGTGCCCCACGTGGTTGCTCAACGCGAACTCGAACAGCGGCGTGTAGTAGAAGACCACGAGCGAGCCGGCGAAGTTCACCGCGGCGACGACGGGGTGCGACAAGACGCGCAGGAGCCGGGAGTCCACGACGCCGCGCAGCCACTCGCGGGGACCGCGCGAATGGTCGGTGCGCGCCGGCAGAGCCCGTAGGGCAAGGGTGACGGGGGCGCCCAGCGCGAGGGGGATCGGGGCCACCATCACGAGCAGCATGTGCTCGACCATGTGGCCCGAGAACGTCACCATGCCGTAGATGGTGGGCGCTCCCTGCGTGATCCAGGCGAGCACCGCGACGCCGGAGATGAAGGCGAACGTGCGGTACCAGGGCCAGCGGTCGCCACGGCGGCGCAATCGCGCGGCCCACCGCAGGTAGACGACTGCGGCCGTCCCCACCGCGAAGGCGGTCAGGATCTCGAGCCGCCACAGCAGCAGCCAGTTCAGAGCCGACGGCGCCGGCGGCAGCTCGTAGCCCGTGAGCGAGTACGCCGGCGTGGGATCCTCGAGGGCCTCGATCGGCACGGGAGGCGCACTGCCCGACAGCACCACCGCGACTCCCACCACTGCGACGAGCGCGCCCACGTCGACGGCCATCACCCGCCAGAACCGCTCGCGCACGTGGCGCTCGGTCAGGCGCGGCAGGCTCACCCTGCGGTGCCACGCCGCGAGCGCGACCGCGACCGACATCAGGAGCACCTTCAGGACGAGCAGCCGCCCATAGGTCGTCGTGACAAGGTCCGTCGGAGAACCCAGGCGAACCCAGGCGTTCGCGACGCCGGAGACGATGATCGCCACCGCCGCCCACAGCGCGATTCGCGACCCCCGCCCGACGGCGGCCTTCGCGCCGTCACCGAGCGGACGGCGCATGAGGAACAGCACGGCGATCACCCCGAGCCACACGGCCGATGCGGCGAGGTGAAGGAACATCGCGCTCACGGCGAGGTGGTGGTCCGCGGCGCCTGCGGCGTGGCCCGTCTGCGCCTGCCAGCCCAGCGCCCACACGATGGGCACCAGGGTCCACGCGGACGCCTGCGGACTGCGGACCACCGCGGCGAGCACGGACACGACGATAGCCGCGAGCGCCATCTGCAGGTAGGCCTGCCCCAGGTCGATGGTCGTGACGAACGACCACACCTCCTCGACGAACCGCTCCGGCGCGACGTCGTCGTTGCGGATCCGCGCATAGGCCGCGAAGACGTACGCGAGCGCCGATGCGGCCCACACCACGGACGACCAGCGCGCCACGGCGGCGGCGCGAGCAGTCGCAGGGTGGCTCGCGGGAAGCATGACGGCGAGGGCGATCAGCCCCCCGGCGGTCAGCGCCAGAGCGACGTCCCGCAGGCCACCGAGAATGGTGACGAGGGCATCGACGGGCATAACGGAATCGTACGCGCGAGCCCGGGGTCTCCTGCTCGGGCCCCGCGTCCTGGGCGGGCATACACTCCCACCATGACTCGCAAGAAGCGGCGCGACGCCGTCGAGAACCACGAGCGCCTCCTCGTCGCGGCCTTCGACATCCTCGCTGATCGGGGACCCGACCTCTCGGTCCGCGAGACGGCGCTGCGGTCGGGACTCGGCGTCGGCACCGCCTACCGTCATTTCGCGACCCACGAGGACCTCATCCGGGCGGTGTACGACCGTGCACTCACGCAGGTGGGCGCGGTCCTGATGCAGGAGACGGCCGCTGATTCGGCGTGGGGCGAGCTCTGCATGCGGCTCGAGTCCGTCACGCTCGCCATCGCGGACGTGCCAGCGGTGCGCACCGTCATGCGCCGCATGCACGAGATCGACCCCTCCTACTCACCGGCCAACGCCGCCGCCGTCGTGGTCGCGAGATTGATCAGGGCCGCCGAGGAGGAGGGCACGCTGCGCGCCGGCATCACCCCCGCGGACCTGGCCGTCACCGCCTTCGCGCTGGCCAGCCTCGTGGGACGTCCGACCGAGCTGGAGCGCGCAATGCTGCGTCGACACCTCGCGATCGTCCTCGACGGCCTCCGCGCCGACGGCCCTTCAGGTGAGCTCCCGCCGAGCCCCATGAGCATCGAGGAGTTCCACACCTTCGTGCACCGCGCCAACAGCCCCTCCCTGGACTATCGCCACGAGGGCGCGGGCGCCTAGACCCGCGACTTGCCCTGTGGGACAGTGGTCGCCATGAGAACCCTCCCCCGCGGGCTTGCGCTCGCTGTCGTGTCCGCGCTCGTCCTCACCGGATGCGTCCGAGTCGAGATGAACGTCACTCTCGACGAAGACGACACCGCCAGCGGCGACTTCATCTTCGCCATGTCCCAGGAGCTGCTGGAGATCGCTGGGGAGGAGAGCCTCGACGACATGCTGGGCGGCGAGGAGACGATCCCCGGCGGCGTCACCGAGCGCTACGAGTCAGAGGACGAGAACGGCGACGGCAGCCCCGACTTCGTGGGCACCCAGACTACGTTCTCGGGCCTCCCGCTGGAGGAGTTCGACGCGGCGGGCGACGGCCTGCGCATCTTCCGTGACGGCGACGACTACGTGGTCTCGGGCGCCGCTGACGACCTGACCGAGCAGGCCGGTGGCGAGGAGCTGCCCGAGACCGCCTCTGCCACGATGTCCGTCACATTCCCCGGCGCGGTATCAGAGCACAACGGCGAGCTCGACGGCACCACGGTGACGTGGGACCTGCTCGAGCACGGCGGAGAGCTCCAGGCCCGCGGCTCCGCGAGCGCCGACAGCGGCTTCCCCCTCTGGCTGATCCTGGCGATCGCCGCCCTCGTGGGCATCGGCGCCGGCATCGCCGGCGTGCTGATCGTGTCGAGCCGGCGCAAGCCGGTCGACGAGTCTCACGTCTCCTCCGAGGCATCGTTCGAGCCCGGAGCCGATGCTCCCGCCGGCGACCCCATCGACGCACCTCCGGTGGTCGCGCCCACGCCAGCGATGCCCGCCGCCGATCCTGCGGACCCCGAAGCGCCCGCCGAGCCCACCACCGCATCGGCCGTCCCGGAGACGACGGACGCTCCGGGTGCCTCCGCGGACGCCTCGCCCACCGACACTCCGCCTGCTGACGCACCCGCAGCGGACGGCGATGAAACCGACGGGGAGGCGCAGCGGCCGTGACCACGGTCCTGCGTTGGTCGGGCGCCGCGGCGATCGCGGCGCTCGCCCTCACGGGGTGCGTGCGCACCACCGTCGACACCACGATCGGGGCCGACGGCACGTTCTCGCAGCACTCCGTCGTGGCCTTCTCTGACGACGTGGCCGCGCAGATCGGCGACCAGGCCGGCATGGACGTCGGCGCCCTGTTCGATGACCTCGATGGCTCTCCCGAGCTCGCCGCGCTCGAGGAGCAGTACCCGGGCCAGGTGCTCGTCGAGCCCTACGACGACGGCGAGCTGGCGGGCGTGGAGCTCACGCTGACCGACCTCCCGCTCGACGAGTTCAACGCCGCCGCAGAGCAGACCGCCTCAGGCATCGGCGGGGCCGCCACCCTCACTGAGGCCGACGGCCAGTTCATCGTCGAGATGATGTCGCCCGACGATCTGGACCTGGACTCGCTCGGCGTCTCCGAGTCGCAGCTGGGACTGCTCGAGTCGAGCGTCGAGGTCGCGATCACCTACACGTTCCCCGGCATCGTCGAGGAGGCCACCGCCGGTGAGATCGAGGGGAACACGGTCACGTTGGGTCTCACGGATCTCGCGAGCGGCCAGGACATCCGCATCGTCGCGGGCGCGGACGATCAGTTCGACTGGGGCCCCGTGCTGCGGTGGGGCGGCATCGTGCTCGCCTTCATCCTCGTCGTGGGCGGCGCCGCCGCGCTGATCATCCAGGACCGCCGCAAGCACCGCCAGAGCGCGCTGCCGCCGCCTGCGACCACCGAGGACCCGCACGGGCCCGGCATGCTCGTCGACGGGCCCGTCGACGACACCCCCGCGGGCGACGACGGAGAGAACCGCCCGTCCACCTGACGTCGCGTGCGGTGAGAGCATATGGGGGTGCTCGCCCCGTATCGCACCATTCTCCAGCATCCCGGCGCGAAGGCGTTCGCCTTCGCCGGCCTGCTGTCGCGCCTGCCCATCTCGATGTTCAACATCTCGTTCATCCTGATGGTGCAGATCCAATACGACAGCTACGAGATGGCCGGCCGCGTCGCCGCGATCGGCATCGTCGTGTGGGCCCTGCAGACCGTGCCCACGTCCAGGCTCGTCGACCGCCTCGGCCAGCGCACCGTGATGCTGCCGCTGCTCGGGCTGCACGTCGTCGGCGTCACGCTGGGCATCTGGACCGCGATGAACAACGGCGCGGAATGGATCCTGTGGATCGCCGTCATCGTGGCGTCCCTGTCGGGCCCGCTCGGGTCATTGACGCGCGCCCGGTGGTCCAACATCCTCGAGACCGACGAGGACATCCACACGGCGTTCGCGCTCGAGGGCGTGCTCGACGAGGTGCTGTTCATCACCGGTCCGGCCCTCGCGACGATCTTGGCCACCACCGTGTGGGCACCCGCCGGCCTCGTCGTGTCGGCGGTCGGCACGGTCGTCGGCCTCACCATCCTGCTCTCGCAGCGCGCCACCGAGCCGCCGGCGCGTGGCAGAACCGGCGGTCGAGGTCTGGGGATGAAGCTCCCCGGCGCCGTCATCGGAGCCGCCTTCATCGCGCTCGGACTCGGGACCATGTTCGGCGCCTTCGACATCTCCACCGTTGGCTTCGCAGAGGAGCAGGGTCACAAGACCCTCTCGGGAGTCCTGCTGGGCATCGTGTCCGCCGGGTCGTTCGTGGGCGGCATCCTGTACGGGTCGCGCCACTGGAAGATGGCCCTTTGGAAGCGCACCGTGTGGGGGACCGTCGCTCTCGCCATCGGCTTCGGGCTGCTGACGCTGTCCACCGGCATGGTGATGTTCGCGCTGATCGGGTTCGTCGCGGGCGCGGCGATCGCACCCACCCTCACGAACGCGGACACCATCGTGCAGCGCGTCGTCAAGCGCGACCAGATCACCGAGGGCATGTCGTGGCTGCGCATCGGCATGGGAGTGGGCGTCGCCTTCGGCGCCTGGATCGCGGGCTACCTCGTCGACAACGTGGGAGCGCATGCCGGGCTGTACCTGGCGGCTGGCTCCGCCACGGCGATGGTGGGCATCGCGCTGCTCGCCTCACCGGTGATCAAGCGAGGCACCGACCGGCCGGACGCCCCTGACGCGCACTCGCCCGCTCTCAAGGACGAGGGCGAGTGGGTCGAGCAGCCGCCGATCCCGCCGAACCTCTGAGCCACTCGACGCCCGATGCGGCGGTCGGGGCAGTTGGTCAGGGCAGCGGTGGCGCTGGCATGAGGTCCGTCCAGTCGTCGGCGTTCGGCGGCTGGGTGCCCTGAGTCTTCACGTCCTCGGTGTAGCTGCCAAGGTCGTGGTTCGGAGTCTGCTCCGGATCCACGGGAACCTCCACGGCGTCGCTCGAGTCCAGGTCGACGGCCCATCCCGTGTCGGGAACGGACGTGTCGACGTTCCAGCACCTCACGACGACCTCGTCGCCGTCGGGCCCGTGCACCTGGCAACCCGTCGCCGAGTCGGGCGGCGTGAACCCCGTGCGGATGTAGGTGTCATCTCCCAAGTCGTGGTCGAAGATGACGTAGGTCGGTGCGGCCGCGCCCTGGCCACCGGCGTCGGCCACCATGGAGATGGCTCGTTCCGACTCGATGGACACCCAGCCAGAGCCCCCGATGGGCCCAGGCGAATGCTCGCTGTCGTCGCCGCGGGCGTGACGCGCCTGTGCGATGTCGAACAATGCGTCGTTCACCGAACTCGGCTTCCACTCGCCGGCGACCGGCTCGTACCAGACCGTGCCACCCATGTCCCCGAAGGGAGACACCGCTATCCACAAGCGCGTGCCGTCGGCGGCCACATCGCGAGGCAGCAGATCCGCGGATAGGCCTCCGCTCTCCACCGTGTCGCGCGGTCCTGCTCCGTCGGTGAAGTCCTCGGTGTCCACGTCGCCCGTCTCCAGGGCCACTTCGGCAACATCCCAGGACTCTCCCCAGCCCTGGAGATGCAGCCACGCCTGCCGGTGGTCAGCGTCCCAGTCGACGATCGTCGCGAAGGCATCGTGGCCGAGGTCAGCGATGCGGAATGCCGTCCCGTCTGGCGCGAGCAGGTAGAGCCACTGCACCCCTTCCAGGGCAGGACCCCCATCAGCACTCTCCGCCACCTCGACCGTCGAGTAGATCGCCGTCGACCATGAGTCATCGACCCAATCCCACAGCCACTCCGGTGCCTCGTAGGCGGTCGGCTCGCCCTCGTCCACCGGATCGGCCGGGGTCAGCGCGTCGAGCTCCGCAGGCGGCCATGTCTCCGTCGACACGGACGGTGACGGCGACGGTGTCGACGCCTGGGTGGCGCTTGGCGACGCCGTCGGCGTTGGCGTGGGCTCGGGTTGGCACGCTCCGAGCGCCAGCACTGCAGCGGTCGCGAGCGCGACGGCCGATACGGCGCGGAGGCGCAGCCCGGGTCTACCAGTCATGCACAGTCCCATCCGCGAGGCGATTCACGGGCAGGTAGGCAGGGTCGTAGGCGTGCTCGCGCGCGGCGTCGCGGTCGATCTCGACGCCCAGGCCCATTCTCTCGCCAGGGTGCAGGCGACCGTCCTCGAAGCGGAACGAGGTGCGGAACACCTCGAGCGTCGCCTCAGAGTGGCGCATGTGCTCCTGGATCCCGAAGTTGTGAAGCGCGAGGTCCAGGTGCAGGTGTGCGGCCTGGCCCACGGGCGAGACGTCAGTCGGGCCGTGGAATCCCGTCTTGATGCCGTAGATCGCGGCGAAGTCCGCCAACTTCTTGAGGTGGGTGATGCCCCCCGTGTGGGTGACGGCTGAGCGCACGTAGTCCACCAGGCGCTCGGTGATGAGCGTCTGGTAGTCGTGGATCGAGTTGAAGACCTCGCCGATGGCCAGCGGCACGGTGGTGTGGTCACGGACGTAGCGCAGCGCGGTGGGGTCCTCGGCGGGAGTGCAGTCCTCGAGCCAGAACAGGTCGTACGGCTCGAGCGAGCGCCCCAGTTGCGCCGCCTCACGAGGAGTGAGCCGGTGGTGCGCGTCGTGCAGCAGCGGCAGCTCGGCACCGAACTCGGAGCGCACGGCCTCGAACACGCTGGGCACGTGGCGCAGGTAGGCGCGAGTGTCCCACGTCTCCTCGACGGGCCTCGCACGACCCCCGGCGCCACGGCGTGCGGGCTCGTAGTCGTAGCGGTCGCCTTCCTCAGCACCGTCGCCGGCCGATGCGGCCACGCCGTAGACGCTGTCGAGGCCCGGTACGCCGGTCTGGACCCGGATCGCGCGGTACCCGAGGTCGAGGTGCTCGCGGATCGAGTCGAAGAGCTCTTCCGTGTCGCGGCCGGATGCGTGCGCGTAGGCGAGGGCGCCCGTCCGCGAGCGCCCGCCGAGCAGCTGGTACAGCGGCAGTTCCGCGACCTTGGCCTTGATGTCCCACAGCGCCATGTCGACGGCGGCGATGGCGGCCATCGTCACCGGACCGCGTCGCCAGTACGCGCCGCGATAGAGGTACTGCCAGGTGTCCTCGATGTCCATCGCGTCGCGGCCCTTGAGCAGCGGGATGACATGGTCAGCGAGGTACACCGCAACGGCGAGCTCGCGCCCGTTCAGGGTCGCGTCTCCCAGGCCCACCACGCCGTCGTCCGTGGTGATCTGCAGCGTGACGAAGTTGCGTCCAGGCGAGGTGACGATGACCTCGGCTGAGGCGATGGCAGTGGTGGGCATGGGCCGACTCTAGGACAGCCGGGTCACGGCGGACCAGCGTGGCTGCGGCCGATGCGAGGAACCCCACACGCCGGCCGTGCACCGCCCGCGGCTCAGCACCCGCAGTCCTCTCTCGCGACGCTTCTCGGCGAGCTCTCCCCGAACCCAATACGTCGCCGCTCTGTGTCGCCCGAACCGCCTTCATCGTCATACTCGATGCGTTCAATGGAACCCTCGCCCGCGAGGCTCACGCGAACACCATGGGAGTTGTTGTGACTAGCGGAGCTGTCAGGGTCCACGGGGTAGTGGAGCAGGGCGTAGACGCTATCGGATCCATCGAAGAACGCGTGCATGAGCTCTGCCTTGCGCGGAAGTCGATCGAACCTGTAGCTCGTCACCTCGTCCGCAGCAAGGTCGTAAGCAAAGAGAGTCATGGTGGTCGTGTCTTGGGAGAGTTCCTCCGATGGCCGCAGGAGCACACGATCACCGTCCGCCGTGGTGATTGGCCTCTCGGAACCAATGTAGAAGGAGGCTGCGTCCGCAGAGGGGAACTCGTCGACGACCGCGGAGGCCACCCAGCCGTCCTCGTCGGCACCGTCGCTCCAGCGGTTGTACTTGAACCCCGCCTCGGACTCGGCGCGCCACAGTTCGTCTCCTGAAGCGTTTGCCATGACGAACCGGTGGTCCCAGGCAGTTTCGCCGTACACCGCCATCGACAGATCATCGACCTCGCCCGATCTCAGGTCGACGGCGCCACCGAATCCTGCACGACCATGCTCGGCATCGTCCGCTGCCCACCAGATCATCGCGGTGTCGTGTCCTTCGCGCCAACTCACGACGCGCGCGTCGTCCCACGTGCGCTCTGGAAGCTCGGTCAACTCGAAGTACCGCTCCTCGGGGCTCACGAGGTACAACACCGCAGGGGGCTGCGTCCAGTCATCCGTGTAGAAGTTCATTTGGACCGAAGCGATCTCGAGGCTCCAACCCGACCCCGCTCGGTCCCACACCCACTCCTCCATCACGAGCGCCTCGGGATACGTGACATGCGCCTCTGCAGTGACCGCGGAGTTGCGGTCCGGCGCGAGCGGCGGGTAGCCGTCCTCCGGGATTCCATCGGCGCTGTCATCGAGCGGTGGACCGGCCAGCGGCGCCGATGCGGAGGCATCCGGCGTGGGCTCTGCCGTGGGCGAGCTCGACATGGTCGGGCTCGGCTCCGCCGACGGCGAGTGGCTCACCATCGGCTCGAGCCCGTCGGCTCCGTTGTCGCCCACCAAACCCCAGGCTCCTACGCCGACAGCACCCACCGCGACCATCGCAGCGGCGCCCGTCGCGAGCGCCCGCGTTCGGCGTCGGCGACGCGCTCCCTGGCGTACGCGGTGAATGGCGTCTGGGTCGGTCTGCGGTAGCGAGGCGCTCACGGCCTCATGTTCGCCGCGCAACATGCTCTCAAGCTCGTCCATCACGCGCTCCTCGTCCCGACGTGCACCGACGATGACACCGGGGCGTCAGCGTCACTGTTCGTGCCTAGTGCTGCGTTCAGTTTTCCGATGCCGTCGTGCACGTAGCGCTTGACTGAGCCCGCTGCGATGCCCAGTTCGGCAGCCGTCTCCTCGACCGAGTAGTGCTCCAAGAAGCGCAGCACCACGCAGGCGCGCTCGCGCGGCGTCAGCAGGTCGAGTGCCCTCTCAACATCAGTGCGGTGCTCGACGAGGAGGTCAGGTCCCGCGGAGGGATCAGCCTCGTGCGAGCCCACCTTCTGCACGGCCCTGCGTTCGGCGGCACGGCGCCGCTTTCCGTCGATGAAGCGCGAGGCGATCACTCGACGGGTATACGTTTCGGCGGCGACCAGCGACGGAAAGGTCCTCATGCGGCCGAACGTCGTGATCAGCGCATCTTGAACCAAGTCCTCGGCATGCGCGGTATCACCGGTCAGCATTCGCGCGTATGCCACCAGATGGCGGTGGCGCTGTGCCATGAGCTCATCGAGCATCGGCTCCCAGCGCTGCATCGTGATTCCCCCAGTCGTCGTCGGTCATGCGTAGAACGAACTCGGTGTCCTCGCGGTTGGGAACGACTTTCGCGGAACCCATCTGAGGCGACTGGGACCTTGGTCCCCGGACGTCCCCTTGCACGCGCCATAGTCTCAGGGTTGTCGTCAGGTAGCTGAAGAAGCTACCGACATCGACGTGGCGCAGGCGGCCATCCGGGGACTAGGCCGCCTGCGCCGCTACACGTCCGGGGTTCGGCGCCCCTCCTCCCTCCCCTGGGGCGCCGGGCCCGGATCATCCTTCGCTGAGGCACCGGTACCGTCGCTCCCATGGACGACTCGACCGAGGTGCTCGCGGGCGGCAACATGAGCGGACCCGTCGTGCGCATCGGCGATCGCGTGCATCGCACGGCCGGACCTCAAGCTCCCACCATCCACCGCGTGCTCGCTCACGTGCGCGCGCAGGGCGTGACCTGGGTGCCGCGCGTCCACGGCTTCGACGCGACCGGTCGCGAGGTGCTCGACTTCATCCCCGGCGCCGTGGTCCACGACCTGCCCGAGTGGCTGTGGGACGAGGCCGTGCTGGCCGCCGCCGCATCGGCCCTCCGCGAGTGGCACGATGCGACCGTCACGTATCCACGCAAGTCCGAGGACGTCTGGTGGCAGCCGGCTCGCGAGCCGCACGAGGTGATCTGCCACGCCGACTTTGCGCCCTACAACCACGTGTTCCGCGATGGCCGCTGGGTGGGCGCGATCGATTACGACCTGTGCTTCCCCGGGCCGCGAGTGTGGGACCTGGCATATACGGCGTACCGATACGTGCCGCTCACTCCGCATACGGCCGATGCGGTCCCTGACGGGGACTCGTGGGGTCGTTCTGAGTTCTCTCACGACGAGCAGCAGCGTCGGCTCGCCCGATTCCTTGAGGCCTACGGACCCATCGATGGCGATCTCGTCACGTGCGCTGCGGTCCTTGCAGCTCTGCCCGAGCGGCTGGACGCGATGGCGGACTGGTGCGACGGTCAGGAGAGCGCAGATCTGCGCCGCAACGGCGTGATGTACCGCACCCACGCGAGATGGATCGAGTCGGGAGCGCTCGCCGATAGCCTCGAACCATGACCTCCCGCATCGCCATCGTGACCACCGTCGAGATGCCCGTGCCCGACGCCGACGAGGAGCTGCTGCTCCCCCTGCTGCCCGAGGCCGAGCTCGTCGCGTGGGACGACCCCAACGTGGACTGGTCCCGCTACGACCTGACGCTGCTGCGCTCGACCTGGAACTACACCGAGCACCTTGAAGAGTTCCTGGCGTGGGCCGAGCGGGTGAGCCAGGTGTCGCGGCTCATGAACCCGGTCGAGACCATCCGCTGGAACACCGACAAGCGCTATCTCGACGATCTCGCGGCGCAGGGCTTCGCCACGGTCCCCACGGTCTTCGTCGCTCCCGGGCAGGCGGCCGATGCGCGGGCGCTGGAGGGCCATGTCGTCGTCAAGCCTTCGGTGGGCGCCGGGTCGAGCGGCGCGAAGATGTTTCGTGACGACCCCGCGGGCGCATCGGCCCACCTGGCCTCGTTGCACGACGATGGGCGCACCGCGATGATCCAGCCGTACCTGAGCGCCGTCGACACCGCGGGCGAGACGGCGCTGATCTATGTGGGCGGCGAGTTCTCGCACGCCGCGCGCAAGGCGGCCATCCTGTCGCGGGGGATGTCATGGTCGACCGGTCTCTACGCGGACGAGAAGGTGGTCGCGACGGAGGCCACCGAGGCGGAGCGTGCGCTCGCCGACCGCATCGTCGCCACGCTGCCGGACCTTGCCTACGCGCGCGTGGATCTGCTGCCCACTGACACCGGTCCGGTGGTGCTCGAACTGGAGCTCACCGAGCCCAGCCTGTTCCTCGCCCTGGGCGAGGGCGCCGCGGAGCGGGCGGCGACGTCCTTCCGGGCGCTCGCCTCCCACCCGTCCCTGTAGGACGGTCCTGTACACGCTTCGCGGTCGCCGGGCGTCCTGGAGGAAGGATTGTCACACCTTCGCATTAGCCTGATGCTTGGCTCTCCACGCGACCCCGGAGGTTTCCCACCGTGAGTGCACCGATCATCGAAGCGCGCGGACTGCGCAAGACGTACAAGGTCCGCGGCCGCGGGAAGGAATCGCCACGCACGGTGGAAGCCGTGAAGGGCGTGGACATCACCATCGACGCGGGTGAGATCGTCGGTTTCCTGGGCCCCAACGGCGCCGGCAAGACCACGACGCTGCGCATGCTCACTACCCTGCTGGATCCGAGTGGCGGCACGGCCACGGTCAACGGCCACGATCTCGCGAAGGACCCCGTCAGCGTGCGCCGCTCCATCGGCTACGTGGCCCAGATGGGAACGACCGATCCCAGCGCAGTCGCGGGCGAGGAGCTCGTGGACCAGGCTCGGCTGTACGGCATCGACCGCAAGGTGGCTGCCGATCGCGGCAAGGCGCTGCTCAGCGGTCTCGATCTGGACGGCATCTGGGAGCGCAAGTGCGGCACGCTCTCGGGCGGGCAGCGCCGTCGGCTCGACATCGCGATGGGGCTCATCCACGAGCCCCGGATCGTCTTCCTCGACGAGCCGTCGACCGGACTGGACCCGCAGTCGCGCGCGAACCTCTGGGACCACATCCGTCGGGTGCGCGATGACTTCGCGACGACCGTGTTCATCACGACGCACTACATGGACGAGGCCGATGCGCTGAGTGACCGGCTTCTCGTGATCGACCACGGCGAGATCGTCGGCAAAGGCACGGCGGAGGAGCTCAAGCGGTCAGTGGGAGGCGACCAGGTGCTGCTCACCTCCACGAGCGCCGATGCGGCGCACGCCCTGGCGAGTGCGGCCGCCGCCATTCTGGGCGACCATCCAACCGAGGTCGACGGTGACGTCGTGCGCCTCACGGTCCCCGATGGCGCATCGGCGCTGCCCCGGCTGCTGCGGGGGCTCGGAGACTCGCACGACGTGGAGGGAGTCGCCGTGCGGCGGCCCACCCTGGACGACGTGTTCCTGACGATGACCGGCCGGTCGCTGCGCGACGAGGAGGAGTGACATGACGATTGCTCGCGACACCTGGATCATCTTCTCGCGCGCCATGCGACTGAGCCTCCGTCAGCCCGTGTGGGTCGTGTTCGGACTGCTGCAGCCGATTCTGTATCTCGCTCTGTTCGGCCCGCTGCTCGAGACCATTGCCGACACCCGCGCCTTCGGTGAGGATGCCGACGCCTGGCAGATCTTCGTGCCGGGGCTGCTCGTGCAGTTGGGACTGTTCGGCGCGAGCTTCGTGGGCTTCGGGCTCATCTCGGAGTGGCGCTCCGGGGTGATCGAGCGCATGCGCGTCACACCTGCGTCACGGGCGTCGCTGCTGCTGGGCCGCGTCATGCGCGACGTCGTGGTGCTGCTGGTGCAGGGAACGATCCTGGTGCTGGTGGCGCTGCTGTTCGGGTTGCGCGCGCCGTGGTGGGCCCTGGTCGCGGGCGTGGGTACCGTCGCGCTCCTCGGCGCGTGCTTCGCGTCGCTCAGCTACGCCGTGGCCCTCACGCTGAAGTCCGAGGACTCGTTCGCTCCGCTGCTCAACGGAGTGGCGCTGCCGTTGCTGCTGCTGTCCGGCATCCTGCTGCCGATGTCGCTGGCACCCCGCTGGCTGCAACTGCTCTCCGACGCCAACCCCCTCAAGCACGTGGTGGAAGGCGTTCGTGCCATGTTCCGAGGCGAGCTCGGCGATCCAGCCGCGCTATGGGGCGTCGCTATCACCGTGGGCCTGGTGCTGGGCGGCATCGCCATCGGCACTCGGGTGTTCCGGCGCCAGAGCGCGTAGCGCGGAGTCCGGCGCCCCTGCGGGGACCCCGCCCTGCGTCACGGTTCCACCAGGCCCGCCTCGTAGGCGACGATCACCGCTTGCACGCGGTCGCGCACGCCGAGCTTGGCGAGGATCCGGCCCACGTGGGTCTTCACCGTGGCCTCGGCAACGAACAGGTCCGCCGCGATCTCAGCATTCGAGTGCCCAGTAGCGACAGCCTTCAGCACCTCGGTCTCCCGTGGCGACAGCGCGGCCAGTCTCGGGTCGCCCGTGGTCGCCGGTGCATCGGCCCTGGGCAGGCGGTCTGCGAACATCTCGAGCATGCGCCGCGTGACCCGCGGCGACATCACCGCATCGCCAGCTGCCACGGTGCGGATCGCATCCACGAGCTCGGCGGGCCGCGCGTCCTTCAGGAGGAAGCCGCTCGCGCCCGCACGGAGCGCGCCGAAGGCGTACTCGTCGAGGTCGAACGTGGTGAGCACCACGACTCGGGTGTCAGGGTGCTCGGCCACGATGAGGCGCGTCGCCTCGATGCCGTTCATCCCGGGCATGCGCACATCCATCAGCACCACATCGGGGCGCAGTGCCCGCACCTGTGCCACCGCCGTCGCGCCGTCTCCCGCCTCGCCCACGACGTCGAGGTCGTCCTCGCCGCCCAGCACCAGGGAGAAGCCCATGCGCACCAGGGCCTGATCGTCGACGAGGAGAACGCGCAGACGGGGGGACGTCATGGTGCCTCCTCCACGGGCAGCTCGGCGGTCACGCGCCAGCCGTGGCCAGAAGGCCCTGCCTCGACGGTGCCGCCCAGCAGCGCCACGCGTTCGCGCATCCCGATGAGTCCCATGCCGGCACCCTCGGACTCGGTGACCGGCTCGCGTGCCCCCTGATCGACCACGTCCACGATCCACCGGGTCGGCTCCTGCCGGATCACCACACTCACGCCGGCCGTCCCCGGCGCATGTCGCAACACGTTGGTGAGCGACTCCTGGATCACGCGATAGATGGCCAGGCGCACACCGGTGTTGTCCGGCAGATCAAGCCCGAGGCCCTCGGCTCGCACCTGCAGCCCCGCAGCCCGGAACCCATCGACGACCTCGCGGAGGTCCCTGCCCTCGCCCGCGGGACCCAGGGGAACGTCCCCCTCCGTCACCGCGCCAAGGACACGGCGCATGTCGCTCAGGGCCGCGCGACCCGTGCGGGAGAGCTCGTCCAGCGCGACCCGGGCCTGGTCGGGCTGCCGGTCGAGGGCCACCGACGCTCCGTCGGCGAGCCTCACCATCACGGACACGCTGTGCGCGACCACGTCGTGCACCTCACGCGCGATGCGGGCACGCTCCTCCGCCCGCGCCACCTGGGCCTGTCGATCACGGTCGCGCTCGAGTGCGGCGGCGCGTTCCACCAGGTCCGCCATGCGCTCGCGGCGCAGACGCACGCTGATCCCGAGGGCCACACCCACGAGCGCGAGCGTCGCGATCCCGAACGTGTTCGTGATCCGTTCGTCCACCAGCGCGATCGAGGTGCCGTCGCCTGTCACCAACTCCTCGAGCGAGTCGTCCTGCCAGAGCCAGACCACCACCGTCGCGGCAGCGACCGCCGCCGCTGCCGTCCACCATGTCTGCGTGGGCGGCCGGGCCACGGCCAGGGCATACAGCGCGAGCGCGATGCCGAGCTCCGTGCCGCCGAGTTGCCCCACTGACACCAGGGACGCTCCGGCCATGACCACGAACGCCGCGACGACCCACGTGGGGCGCGAGCGGCGCAGCAGGAGCGCGCCCGCGCCGGCCGCCGCCAACGAGGCGGCGACCGGCGCACTGAGCGGGTGATACGGGTCGGGGGCGGCGAGGACGACGTTGAGAACGTAGAACGCGGCTACGGCGGCATCCACCAGCCGCGGGTGATCGCGGAGGTAGCGGCGCACGACGCCGAGCCGACGTCCATCCGGCTCGACGACGAGCGCACCCGCTGCGGTCACAGCGACCTCCAGTTCCGTCGATCAGCTACGCGTCGCGGCGTCGCAGCGACACCATCGCCAGTGCGAGCAGCGTCACGGCCCACGCGACCAGCACACCGAAACCTGCCCACGGGGTCAGGCTCGGCCCGGTGTTCATGCTGTCGATCGCTGCCAGCGTATCGCTGTCGAACAGCATCTTGCTGCCCGCGGTCATCGGGAGGAACGGGCTTACCAGGTCGAACAGCCGCAGGGGAACCAATGCGATCACGTTCTCGACCACCAGGAGCAGCGCGATCACGAGCGTCAGGCCGCCTGCGGTGTGCCGCATGAGCGCGCCGATCGCGAGAGACAGCAGCGCGATGGCGACGAGGTACAACGGCAGCCCCACCAGCATCCTCACCATCTCGGAATCACCGAAGTCGAGCTCGAGGCCCAGGGTGGCGTGGAACGGCATGGTCGCGACGAAGGACCCCACCATGGAGACCATCGTCACCACCGCAATCGTCCCACCGAGAACGATGGCCTTGGCGACCAGCACCATCCACCGTCGAGGCACAGTCGCGAGAGTGGTGCGGATCGCACCGGTCGAGTACTCGCCTCCCATGGCCAGGACGCCGAGGGCGGCGACCGCGAGCTGAGCCAGCTGATACCCGGCACTCAGGTACTGCGCCACGTTGCCCTGGCCCGGGCCCGCGTCGACCATCTCGATCGTCGTTCCCCACGCGGCGAGCACGCTCACCGTGACGAGCAGCGCGACCATGGCGACCAGCGTCCACAGAGTGGAGCGCAGTCCTCGGAACTTGATCCACTCCGCGACTACAGTGCGACGCAGCGTCACCGGCCTCGCGGAAGTGTCCGGACCCCTCACAGGGGAGACGTTCTGTGTCAGGACTGTCGTGCTCATCGTGATCCACCTTCGTTCTGCGACGCCATGGCGCCGGTCTCGTGTGTGTCCATTGGCGCGGAGCGGAACTCCACGTCCTCGGCGGTGAGTTGCAGGTAGGCGTCCTCGAGCGAACCGCCGATCGCCGTGAGTTCGTGCAGGGCCACCCGTGCCTCGGCGGCCGCGTCGCCGATCTGTGAGGCCGAGAGCCCGGTGACCTCGAGGGAGTCGTGGCCAGTCGCGACCACCGTGGCCTGCCGCGAACGCAGCACGGCCTCGAGGTGATCCGCGTGGGGGCTCGCCACCCGGACCCGCTCTCCGTGCGCGGCCGCGATCAGGTCGGAGACTGGGGCGTCAGCGAGCACGCGACCGCGGCCCACCACGATCACGTGGTCAGCGGCGAGGGCCATCTCGCTCATCAGGTGCGAGGACAGGAACACCGTCCGGCCCTGATCGGCGAGCGACCGAGTCAGCCGGCGCACCCACAGCACGCCCTCGGGGTCGAGTCCGTTGACCGGCTCGTCCAGGATCAGCGTCTGCGGGTCGCCCAGCAGCGCCGCCGCGATGCCCAGCCGCTGGCCCATGCCGAGCGAGAATCCGCCGACCCGCTTGTCGGCCACGCTGGCGAGGCCGGCGATGTCGATCACCTCGTCCACGCGAGTACGGCTGATGCCGTGAGTGGCCGCCATCGCCGTCAGGTGATTGCGTGCCGTGCGTCCTGGGTGCACCGCCTTGGCGTCCAGCAGCACGCCGATCTCGCGCAGTGGTGCGCCGTGCTCGACGTAGCGTCGGCCGTTGACGGTCACATTGCCCTTGGTGGGCGCGTCCAGTCCCACCGTCATGCGCATGGTGGTGGACTTGCCCGCTCCGTTGGGCCCCAGGAAGCCGGTGACTCGGCCAGGCTCCACGGTGAACGACATGTCGTCCACCGCTGTCGTGGAGCCGTAACGCTTGGTCAGGCCTTGTGCCTCGATCATGATCTCTCCTTGTGCTCGGTTACTTTCGAGCGTAGGAAGATCACAGGCGCGCCACGATGGCCCCTGGGTGGATTCTCGAGACAGCGTGACGTACGACTTTCGGCGTACTGCTCACCCTGGTGGTGCAGGGCGCGGGGCGGCGCTACCGCTCGACCGGCGCCGCGTTGCCGTAGGGATCGAGCAGGTACTCCGCATCGCCGCACAGAGCGACGATGCGGTCGCCCTCGAAGGTGCCGGAGCGTGGGCCATCGACGGGTGCGCAGTCGTCGCGAGGCACCGCGACCACCACGGTGTCGTCGAACTCCTCGGTCGCGAGGTCGTGCACCACCCACATCTCGTCCGCGAGTCGCTGAGTATCGGGGTCGATGAACACTCCGTGGTACACGGCGCGCTCCGAGGCGGGGTCGAACCACGCGTCGACGCCGCGCTCGCGGGAGAACCCCTGCTGCGCCATCCGTCGGATCTGGTCGGTGATGAGGCTCGGCTCCCATTCGGTCCCGTCGCGCCAGAACACTCCGGTCGCGTAGCCGCTGGGGTCATATGAGACCCAGAGCTCCCGACCTTCGCCCACGTCCCCGCGGTACTCGACGTTCGCCACCCCGCCCTCGACGACGTTCGCAGAGCTCACCACCGAACCGGACCAGTCCTCCGTGCTGTCGAGGGAGATCAGGTCGTACTCGATCACCTGCTCGAAGTCGGACTTGCCGCCCCGCTTGATCCACGACACCTGGAGCTCGGGGTCCCAGTGCACCAGGTCCATATCGAAGTCCGTACGCAGGTCGGAGATCTTGAAACGGTCATCGGTGGGGCTCACCAGGTACAGCGCCTGGAAGTCGGACAGCCACGTGTAGTTGTCGCCCTCGCCCTCACGCACCACGGTGAGCGACCAGTCCTCGTCGACGAGCTCCCACACCCATCCTTCGAGGATCCTGGCGGGCGGCTCGAGCTCGTTCTCCGGGCTGGTCATGGGTGGCAGCTCGTATGCGGTGCCCTGCAGCCACTCGGGCCTGCCGTCGTCCTCGATAGCACTTTCTGCCTCGGGTGACGCCGTCGCGTCGGCGCTTGGATCCCCGATGAATCCGTACTCCCCCAGCAGCCAGTAGGCCCCGAACCCTGCGAGTCCCACCACCGCGATCGCGATCACCACTCCGACCGGGAAGCGCCCAGCATCGTTGCTCCTGCCACCCTTGCTCATGGGCTGATTGTAGGAAGCCCCGCGCACCCCTGGCCGGGGGCGCGCGGCCAGAACTGACTTGCGCGCGCATCGGCCGTTCGCCACAGTGTGGGGATGGCCATTCCCGCCCACACGCCTCAGCGCACCAATCCGCTCACCGATCTCACCCTCGCCTCCCTGCGTACGCGCACCTCGGCGAAGTGGCGGAGGTACAGCGCCGACGTGCTGCCGCTGTGGGTCGCGGAGATGGACGTGGCGCCCGCACCGCCGGTCCGCGAGGCTCTCGAACGCGCCGTGACGAGCGGCGACCTCGGGTACCCGGCGGGCACGGCATACACCGAGGCGCTGGCGGGATTCGCGGAGGAGCGCTGGGGCTGGTCGGTCTCCCCCGGCCACATGGCCACCGTCGCGGACGTGATCACCGGCTACGTGGACGTGATCTCCATGCTGACCGAGCCCGGCAGCGACGTCGTCGTGAACCCCCCGGTCTACCCCCCGTTCTTCTCCTATCTCAAAGCGGCCGGCCGGAACGTCATCGACGCCCCGCTCGGCGAGGACCTGCGACTCGACTTCTCGGCACTCGAGGACGCGTTCCGCCGGGCCACCTCGGGCGGCCGTCCCGCCGCGTACCTGCTGTGCAGCCCTCACAACCCCACGGGCGTCGCGCACACGCGCGACGAGCTCGAGCAGGTCGCGACGCTCGCCGACCGCTACGGCGTGCGGGTGGTGGCGGACGAGATCCACGCGCCCCTGGTCTACGCCGAGCACGACTTCGTGCCGTACCTGTCCGTCGCGGGCGGCGAGAACGGCTTCTCGCTGATGGCCGCGTCGAAGGCGTGGAACCTCGCCGGGATCCCGGCGGCCATCGTGATCGGCGGCCGCGCGGCGCAGGCCGAACTTGCCACGTACGCATCGTCCCCGCACCACGGGCCGACGCACCTGGGCACCATCGCGCAGACCGCCGCGTACCAGCACGGTGCGGCGTGGCTCGACGATCTGATGGCGGGGCTCGACTCCAACCGCCGGCTGCTGGGGACGCTCATCCACGAGCACCTCGCCGGTGCCGACTACCGGCTGCCGGAGGCCACGTACCTCACCTGGATCGACTGCCGGCCGCTCGAGCTCGACGAGGACCCGTCCGCCCACTTCCTCGAGCACGCACGAGTCGCCCTGAACTCAGGGCCGACGTTCGGCGCGGGTGGCGAGGGCCACGTGCGGCTCAACATCGCCACCCACCCCGACATCATCACGGAGGCCGTACGCCGCATGGGAGCGTCCACCCACCTCGGCTAGGACGGCCGATTCGGGCAGGGCCGATGCGCGGGCGTCAGCTCTCGAGCGCTCCCGGCGCCGGCTTGGTCCACACGAGCGTGTAGCGCCACAGCAGCTTCTGGGAGAAGACGCTGCCGGGCATCAGGCGTGCGGACTCGCGCTTGACGTCGATGTACGTGTGCGATGCCGGCCACGCGCACGGCGAGCCGTGATGCCAGTACCCACGAAACAGCCGCTGGGCCTTGTCCACCACCGAGGCCGCCATCTCGCGCGGGATGTCGCGCCACGTCGCCTTCGCGAGGCCCACGACGAGCACCGTGCCGCCGGGTGCGGTGAGCTCCTTGAGGCGCTCGAGTCCCGCCTCGAGGTCCTTGTCGTGCAGCGACGCGATCGCCGACACCACATCGAACGACTCCCGGGGCAGGTCGGCCTCGAACACGTCGGCCTCGAGGTACGTGATGCCAGTGGTGTCCTGGGCACGGGCACGCCGGATGCTCTCGGCGTCCTCGTCGATCCCGGTGACGTCCAGGCCACGCGCGGCGAGCGTGCGGGCGAACAGCCCCTCGCCGCACCCCACGTCCAGAGCGGTGCGTGCCGTCTCCGGAATCTCCTCGACCACCACCCGCTGGTAGTGGATGTTGAGGTTCCAGCGCTTGCCGTCGGGCTTGGGCTCGTCGTCGTCCATGGCGCCCATTGTGGCAGGGCCGGGGCTCAGGCCCCTGCGCCGTCCAGTCTCGCCACCTGCTCGGCAGTGAGCTCGACGTCCAGCGCTTCGATGCACTCCAGGTACTGGCCCCACGTTCGCGGACCGATGAGCGGCAGCACTCGCGGCGACGCCTGCGCGAGCATCCATGCGAGGGCGACCTGATTGCCCGTCGCGCCCGTGGCCGCGGCCACCTCGTCGAGCGCGGCGTACCGCGCCTCGGTGTCCGGGCCCGCGTAGTTGCCCATCGCCCAGAAGTCGTCGGCTCGCCGCGAACGGTCAGAGTAGACGCCCTTCAGGACCGGCGAGTAGGCGACGAGCTGGAGGTCGGCATGCGCCTCGAGGTAGTCGAGCTGCTCGTCGCTCACGATCGACCCGTGCCGGAGCCCCGCGCGTGGGCGCAGGTACGAGTGCTGCTGCTGGAGCGCCACCGGCTGCGGCCACCCGTGGGCGTCGCACAGGGCACGGATGATCGCCATCCGCCATGTGCGCACGTTCGACCATCCGTACGCGCCGATGCGGCCATCGGCGACGAACCCCGCGAGAGTCGAGAGCGTCTCCTCGAGAGGTGTCGAGCGATCGTCCACGTGGATGTAGTAGAGGTCGATGCTCGCCGTTCCGAGCCGCTCGAGCGAGGCCTCCAGGCTCTGCTCGAGAACGGCGGCCGATGCGCCGACGAAGTGCGAGCTCGCATAGGCCCAGTCGACCTCGCCGTCCTTCCATGCGTCGGCGTAGCCCTCGACCCGAGCCGTTCCCTTGGTGGCGAGGTGGACGCGGTCCCGCACGCCCGCATCGGCCATCCATCGACCGAGGACGGACTCGGAGTGCCCGCCCTCGTCTCCGGGTGCCTCCCACCAGCAGTAGCAGTCGGCGGTGTCGATCATCGCGAGTACGGGGGAACCGTCGGGCGACGTGAAGCGCGGCTGCACCTCCCCGAGGTAGTGATCGAGGATGCGGCGTGACTCATCCTCGGGGGTGCGGGTGCCCATCAGCATCGCGCCCAACGCGATGGGCACGAGGGTGCGGCCGGTGGTGGCCAGTGGGCGTCCGGTGCGAGTGGTGGTGAGTGCGGCGGTCATGACTCCTCCTGAGGTGCGGCGGCGGACATCCGTTGCCCGCTCGATCCCGACGCTAGGAATTCGAGCGCGCTCGAAGTCAAGCGTTCCGTCGTCCTCTTGACTTCGAGTGCACTCGAAGGCCTACCGTGGCTCCCGTGAGCGGGTACTCCATCGACCAGGCGGCGGCACAGACGGGCACGTCCAAGCACACGTTGCGCTACTACGAGCGCGAGGGGCTGCTGGCACCGGTGGCCAAGGCCCCCAACGGACACCGCCGCTACACGGACGACGACCTGGGCTGGGTGCGATTCCTGCAGCTGCTGCGCGCCACCGGCATGCCCATCCGGGAGATGAAGGAGTTCGTCGCGCTCACCCATGCAGGCGACCACACGATTGCGGATCGGGTCGCGGTGCTCGCGCACTATCGCGAGGCGCTCGTCGCCCGGATGGAGGCCGACCGCGATCATCTCGATCGGCTCGAGATGAAGCTCGACTACTACCGCGGGGTTCTGCAGGCCGCGGACGCCGAGCCCGAGGACATCACCCGTCGGGAGCGGGCCTCGGGTCAGCCTGCTCGCTCGTAGGCCGCCGAGAGCCACCCGGCGACTTCGTCGTCCACCTCGTCGACGGCGGTGAGGCTCGCTCGGTGCGTGCACATGCCGCTGGCCTCAGTCACGCGCTCTCCCGGCGGTGTCGCGTCGAGGTTGAGCCCCAGCTGCACGCGCGTCGCCGAGGGCGCCTGCACGAGTGCGAATTGCTTCGCACGCCGGAGGCTCACTCCGGTCTTCTGGACCACCACGTCGACATCGTCGCCGAGCGCGCTCGCCTGCGCGACCAACGCGTCGAGAATCGGCCTCAGCACCGCCTTGGCACCCGCGTACTGAAGCGTGAGGAGTGCGTCCGGCTCGGCAGGTCCGCCCGCGAGGTGGGTGCGCACCGCATGCGCGAGCGCGTTCGCATTGCCGTGAGTGAGTCCATGAGACGCCTTGAAGTGGGCGACGATCTCGCCATGCTTCTCCAGGCCCGCCGCGGCCACCTCGTCGGCGAACAGCTCGACGGATCGGCCGGTTGCGGCCTCGATGTTCGCGATCTGCGCGGACGCCTGCGCCTGTGGATCTCCCATGATCTCCTCCTGGTGCTGGACGCTGCTCGTACCCGTCGAGTTCACCCTATGGCGGTGGAGGTGACTTCGCCCGGCCTGGTCCGGAATCGCCCTGGCGGGGCCGCGCGCACCGGCCGGTGTTGCGGCACGCACGTCGAAAGTCATGGCGAGAGGCCGGTGCGGGCATACGCTGACGAGGTGACGACGATGCGCATGCCGGTCGCCGAGGTGGTGATCGACGAGGACCTGGTGACGGCGCTGCTCGCTGAGCAGCACCCGGACCTCACGGACCTCACTGTCGGCGCGCGCTCCGAAGGCTGGGACAACGTCACCTACCGACTCGGCCCCCAGCTGGCGGTGCGGCTGCCGCGCCGCGCGGTGGCCGCCGAGATCACGGCCACAGAACTGGACTGGCTCCCACGCATCGGCCACCACTGGGCGTTTCCTGCTCCAGTGCCGGTCCGCGTGGGCGAGCCCGGCTCCGACTATCCATGGCGCTGGAGCGTCGTGCCGTGGCTCTCGGGTCGGCGCGCCTTCGACGCCCCGCTATCGGACGCTGGCGCGCGTGACTTGGGGACCGCGCTCGCCCAGGTGCACCGACCTGTGCCGGACGACGCCCCGCTGAACCCCTACCGCTCGGGCACCCTCGAGGACGTCGCGGAGGTCTTCGACGCCCGGCTCCGGGGCCTGGAGGAGTCAGGCGAACTTGTGCTCGAGCACGCCGACGTCCTCCGCGCCATCTTCGAGGCGGCAGCAGACACGGCCGAACCGGCGCGCACCTGGAGCCACCTGGACATCCACGGGGCCAACGTCCTGACTCGCGACGGGCGGCTCGCCGGCCTGCTGGACTGGGGTGACGCCGGTGCGGCGGACCCGGCGACGGACCTCGGCCAGGCGTGCACGCTCGTCGGGTCGGTCCACGTCGAGGCGTTGCTGCAGGCGTACGGCACGGCAGACGGGCCGATGCGCGTGGGGGCGGGGAGTCCCGGTCGCCTGCGCGTCGCGGCGCGTGCGGTGGCCTACGCGGTGACGCTCGCGTCCATCGCCGATGATCCGTACCACTCCGCCGGGCTGCGCTCGCTCCGCGACTGGGTCGAGTCCGCGTCCGTCCGGGCCGCCTAGCCGACTCGGCTTCGCTACGCGCTCAGCCGGTCGCGCGCGCGATCCTTCGGGCGCGCCGAGCACCGTGCTGGAGCTTGCGGTTCAGTGCCACCGGAGACGTGGTGAGCAGATCCACCACCGACTGCTCGAGCGCCGCCTGGATCGCCGCGTCGCGCGCGCCGGGCGACAGGTCCTCTCCGTGGTCCCCCAACGCCTCCACCACGGGAGCGATCGAGATCCCGTCCTCCCACAGGTCGACCACGCGGGGGTCGACGTAGGATGCCCGGGCCACGGCAGGGGTGTTGCCCAAGTGGGCGGCCACCTCCCTCATCACGCCCGCGACCGCCTTTCTGCGCGCGGTCGGGCTCATCGCTGCGGCATCGCCGGCGTGAGCGAGCGCCTGCGCCGCGATCACGGTCCCGTGCCACGTGCGGAAGTCCTTGGCGGTCGCATCGGGCTGGACCACCATCTGCAGGTAGCCGTTGATGTCATCGCTCGTGATGTCGCGCCACGACACCGGCGTGCCGGCCTCACGCCATGCCAGGAGCTGGGGGTCGTCGTCGCCGCGTCGCTTGAGCGTCGAGATGGCCGCCTCTGCCTCCGCATCGCGCACCACCACGTGGCGCCGCTTTCCTGACTTGGCGATGTAGTCGAACTCCACGCCGTCCGACGTGACCCGCGCGTGCTCACGCAGGATCGTGGCGAGCCCGTACGAGCCGTTGTCCGCCGCATAACCCTCGCCGCCCACGCGGAACAGGCCGCGGTCAAGCAGCCGGAACGCGATCCCCAGGACGTGCTCGCGAGACATGTCGTCGCGGCTCGCGTCCGCATCGGCGACCGCCCTCGCCGCCGGCAGGCCCGCCGCGACGTCGAGCACCCTCTCGTGCTTGGCGCGATCCCGGCGCTCACGCCAGGCGGGGTGATACAGGTACTGGCGGCGCCCCGCCTCGTCGGTGCCGAGCGCCTGCAGGTGGCCATGGGGCCATGGGCAGATCCACACATCGGTCCACGCGGGCGGGATGGCGAACGCGCGGATGCGCTCGATGCCCTCGGCATCGGTGATGCGGTGGCCGCGCTCGTCTCGGTAGGTCCAGCCCTTGCCGGCGCGCCTTCGGGTGAGGCCCGGCTCGGAGGGGCGGGAGCGGCGGAGGCGCGGCATGTGTCGAGAGTAGGCGAATGGGCACCACGACCATCCAGGACGCTGTGCGCGACACGGACTGGGCAGGAGGACTATGCGGCACGCGAGCGGTCGTGGCGATGGGGATCGAGCTGGGCATCGAGCGGACGGTCGGGCCGTCAGGCTAGGGTCAGAGCATGGAGACGTTGAGATCCGAACGCCTCACGCTGCGGCCCATGACCATGGACGACGCTGAGGACCTCGCCGAGCGTCGATCCGACACGACCACGGCCCAGTACCAGGCGTGGCGCGCCCCTTATCCCGTCGAGAGGGCGCGCGAACTCATCGAGGACATCACCTCCAGGCCGGGCCCCAGGCCGGGGCACTGGTACCAGCTCGCCGTAGTCCGCACGCGCGACGACAAGGTGCTGGGAGACGTCGCGATCTGGCTGTCGGAGAACGGGCGCACCGCGGAGGTGGGCTTCACGCTTCACCCGTGGGCCCGGGGCCACTACTACGCCACCGAGGCGACCGCGCGCCTGGTGGACTATGCGGTGTTCGACCTGGGCGTGCACCGGGTCGAGGCGTCGACCCATCCCCACAACATCAGTTCGATCAAGGTTCTCGAGCGCATCGGGTTCATCCCCGAGGGCATTCGTCGCGAGCGCTACTGGGTCGAGGACGAGGTGTCGGACGACGCGATGTACGGCATCCTCGCGCGAGAGTGGAAGGCACGTCGCGCCCAGGACTGACCGCCGCGGGCGCCGACGCTAGAAGTCGCCAGGCGCCACCTGAAGACACGTGAGCCCCAGCTCGTCGCGCCACATGTCGACCACGTGATTGCGATCGTCCAGCACGCACAGCACGTCGAATCGCGGGACGATCTCGCGCTCGAAGATCTCTCTCTTGACCACGCCGTCGGAGCGCTCGTCAGCGTCAGGCCGGAGGTGGAGTCCCTCGTACGGCACGGGCAGATGGGTGCTGAGCCACCACTCGGTCTCGGCGCGCGACACCTCCTTTCGGCCGGAGATCACCACGATGGTGTGGCCAGCGAGGTGCAGCGCCCTCACCACCTCGAGCACGGGCTTGTTGGGAGTGTCCAGGTCGTATCCCGTGGTCGCGAACGGGTGGCGATCGCCCATGTGCGCGAGCGTGCCGTCGAGGTCGACCAGGACGGCCGAGGGCAGCGCGCCGTCGCTGCGGTCGCGTGGGGCGGAATCGCGGGCTGTCGTCATGCCACCATCCTGACGCATCGCTCCCCACGGGCGGAACGTGCGTGACTTAGGCTGACCCCATGTCCCCTACTGAACCGATCTACATCGCTGACGAGACGGTCCGGGCGCTCATCGATGAGCAGTTCCCGGAGCTCGCCGGGCGGGAGCTCGGGCGCCGCTACACGCTCGAGGATCAGTTCGCCATGAGGATCGGCGACGACTACGGCGCGATCTTCCCGCGGCTCCCGGGCAGGGACGAGCACTACGCGCGGGTCGTGGACCTCATCACCCCGCATGTGGACCGATGGACCTTCCCCTCCAGCCACCCCATCGCGACGGGCGTCCCTGGCCACGGCTTCCCCTACCACTGGACCCTGGTGCAGTGGATCTCGGCGTCGACCGCAGGGTTCGTCCCGCTGCATGCCGAGTCGGCGCGCCCGCTGGGCGAGGCGCTGCGCGAGGTGCACACCCCGA
The DNA here is from genome assembly GCF_030418295.1 of Demequina muriae. Taxonomy (NCBI): domain Bacteria; kingdom Bacillati; phylum Actinomycetota; class Actinomycetes; order Micrococcales; family Demequinaceae; genus Demequina; species Demequina muriae. The sequence continues at coordinate 1,435,164 of NZ_JAUHQA010000001.1, read as the reverse complement.
GCCCGGCCGATGCGCCGCTCAACCCGCGGACGGGGCTGGGTCTCCCTGAGCTCGAGGACCAGTTCTCGTCGCTGCTCGCCTTCGCATGCGACCGTGGAGCGCCCGAGAACCGCAGCATCGACGCCGATGCCGCCAGGGCCATCTACGAAGAGGGCGAGGCCGCGTCGCAGGACGTGTCGTTCACCTGGACCCACGGCCGGCTCGAGCCGCGCGCGATCCTGTCGGATCAGGGCGCTTTCGCAGGCATTCTGCTCTGGCACAACTTCGGCGCCGGGGACCCTGCCGCCGATCTCGGGTACGCCGCCAACCTGCTCTCCCGCGACATGCACCCTCACTTCTGGGCCGGCTACGGCGACGTCTCGGAGGCGACAGCCGCGCGCGCACGGGCGTTCCAGGTGTTCGCCGCGCTCCGACACATCCAGATCGACGACCCGTTCCTGATGCGCATGGCGTGGGAGCGGCTGATGGAGCTCGGGCTGGTGCACGAGGCCTGACGCCTTCCCCGGGCGTATGCCCGCTGACATAGTGGCCTCATGCGACGGCGAAGGCGCGGTTCCCTGCTCATGGCCGCAGTGGCCGCGGTCGCGGCGACGAGCGCGTGCTCCGAGGGTTCTGCCGATCCCTGGGACGAGCCGGCGGACTACACGTTTGAGGCGACCATCACCGTCTTCGGCCCGGCCCACGGCGAGTGGCGCGTCACCGTGCGCGATCACGAGGTCGTCGAGGTCGAGGGTCTGGATGAGTGGAGCGAGATCGACGAGTTCACCACCATCGAGTCCTTCGACACCCTCGCGGACTACATCACGCGGCACGACGAGGCGCGTGCGGAGGGCGCTCACAGCGTGGCGCTGAGGCAGTCCGCCGACGGAACCCCGACTCACTATTCGGTCGACTGGAGCGCCGACGCCGTCGACGATGAGTACGAGGCCTCGTTCACGGACGTCACGCCCACGGATGGCACAGCCGGCTCCGTGCCAGACTGAGCGCATGAACATCTACGAGACTCCGCTCCCGGGCATCGGTGTCCGGTACGAGTTCCAGGCCGAAGGCGGCGACCACGTAGGAGTGGTGGTCCGTCGCGACGGCAAGCGTGACATCGCGTTGTACGACCGCGAGGACCCCGATTCGTGCAAGGGCACGGTCGAGCTCTCCGAGGGCGACGCGTCCAAGGTCGCCGAGCTGCTGGGCGGCACCAACATCACAGCCCGCCTCGACACGCTCAGCCACATGGTGGAGGGCCTGTCCATCGAGTGGGTCACCATGCCTGCGGTGGGCGGGCTGACGGACAAGACCATCGGCGACGGCCGCATCCGCACGGAGACGTCCGCCTCGGTCGTCGCCGTGATCCGCGGCGACGACGGCATCCCCGGGCCCGAGCCGGACTTCACCCTGCGCGCCGGGGACACGGTCCTGGTCATGGGCGGCGCCGACGCTGTACGCAGCGCCACCTCGATCCTGACGGGATAGCGATGCTCGCCATCGCGCTGCCGCTGGAGGTGCTCCCGGAGCCGGAGACCAGCCACGCGGGCGCGGTGCTGATCGAGCTCGGAATCATCCTGCTGGTGCTGGCCGCGCTCGGACGCGTCGCCGCCCGGCTCGGAATCCCCTCGATCCCGTTGTACCTGCTCGCGGGTCTGGTCATGGGCGACGGCGGCTTCATCCCCGTCAGCGCCGGCGAGGAGTTCCTCGAGGTCGGCGCAGAGATCGGCGTGGTGCTCCTGCTGCTGCTCCTCGGGCTCGAGTACTCGCCTGAGGACCTGCGCAACGGGCTCAAGTCGAACTGGGCGGCCGGCCTGCTGGACGGCGTCGCGAACGCGGTGCCCGGCTTCGCCGTCGGCCTGATGCTGGGCTGGTCGCCCACCGCCGCGCTGCTGCTCGCCGGCGTCACCTACATCTCGTCGTCCGGCATCATCGCGCGCCTGCTGGACGACTTCGATCGCGTGGCGAACCGCGAGACTCCCGTGCTGCTGAGCCTGCTCGTCATGGAGGACATCGTGATGGCGGTGTTCCTGCCCATCGTCGCGGTGCTGCTGGTGGGCGCCTCTCTGGTCCAGGGCGCGATCGCCGCCGGCGTTGCGCTGGGGATCGTCGCGCTCGCCTTCGTGATCTCCATGCGCTTCTCGCACCACGTGTCGCGACTGGTGCACTCGCGCTCGCGTGAGCTGCTGCTGCTGGGCGTCCTCGGCCTGACGTTCCTGGTCGCCGGGCTCGCCGACGCGGTCCAGGTCTCGGCGGCGGTCGGCGCGTTCCTGCTTGGCCTCACGCTGTCAGGCCAGGTCGCGGACGATGTGCGCACCCTGCTGCCGCCGCTGCGCGACGTGTTCGGCGGCCTGTTCTTCGTCTTCTTCGGCCTGATGATCGACCCTCGAGATCTGATTCCGGTCCTGCTCCCCGCGCTCGCGCTCGCGCTCGTCACCGCCGTCACCAAGATCTACACGGGGATGTGGGCCGCCAAGCGCAACGGCATCGGGCCCAAGGGCCAGTGGCGCACGGGCCTGTCGCTCGTGCCGCGCGGAGAGTTCTCGATCGTCATCGCCGGCCTGGGAGTCGCGGCTGGAGCCGAGTCCCAACTGGGGCCCTTCACGGCCGCGTACGTGCTGATTCTCGCCGTGACGGGTTCGCTGCTCATGCGCTTCGCCAACAAGATCCCGCCCCCGGGGACGTGGTGGGGCGCAAGCACGTCACCGGCGCGTGCGCCGTCGCCTGGCGCCACCCCCTCGCGGGTGACCGGACGAGCACAGCGCGACGCGTCCACGTAGCGCTTGACGGGTTCTGCGCGCGGTTCGACAATGCTTGTCTGAGCCCCCCGGACGACACTGGCACTTCACAGAACGGTTCGACGCACAAGGACAGCCATGAACACCCTGACGTGGTTCGAGATCCCCGTGACAGACCTGGAGCGCGCGACCGCGTTCTACCGCTCCGTCCTGAAGGCGGAGTTCTCGCCCGAGGACGACGGCGAGGGCCATCGCAAGTCCATCTTCGAAACCGATTCGGGAGTGTCGGGCGCGCTGTCCCACGGCGCGGACTGGGTCCCGAGCGAGTCCGGAACGATGGTCTACTTCGATGCGAATCCCGACCTCGCTCCGGTGCTGGACCGCGTGACGCAGGCGGGAGGCGAGGTCGTCGAACCCAAGCAGGAGGTCGGCGGCGACCACGGGTACTGGGCGCGCTTCCGCGACACCGAGGGCAACATCGTCGGGCTCCTGTCGGAAGGCTGATCAGCCGCACGACGCCGGCCCCGCCACACGGCAGAATGTCCCCATGATCCGTGACGCCACCACTGCCGATGCCGCGGCCATCGCCGCGCTCTACAACCCCTACGTGCGCGAGACCGTCATCACCTTCGAGTACGAGGAGGTGTCCAGCGAAGACATGGCGTCGCGGATCGCGCGCGTGCAGGAGCTGGACTTGCCGTGGCTCGTGCTCGAGGACGAGGGCTCGATCATCGGCTTCGCCTACGCCGCTCAGTACCGTCCCCGCGCGGCCTACCGCCACTCCGTCGAGACCACCATCTACCTCGCCCACGGCGCCGGCGGGCGCGGACTCGGCCGCAAGCTCTACGATGCGCTCATCGCGCGACTGCGCACGGGCCACCCGCACTCTGCAATCTCGCTCATCGCCCTGCCCAACGACGCCTCGATCGCCCTGCACCTGGCGACAGGGTGGAGCGAGGTCGGGCAGCTGCGCGAGGTGGGACGCAAGTTCGACCGGTGGATCGACGTCGCCTACTACCAACTGGACGTGAGCTCGACCTAGACCACCCCCGTGCGGGCGCGAGCATCGGCGCTCCCTTTGGCTCTTGCGCGCCCGGGTGCCGTGGGTGACGATGGTGGCGTCGCCCAGGGAATGTCTCCCACGCAGGGCGGGCGGCCCCCGCCATGGCGGGGTTGACTATGGAAGAAGACAACAATGACAGTCCCCACCTCACGGCGGGGATCCGATGCGGGCTTCACGTTGCCTGAACTGCTGGTGGTCATCGTCATCGTCGCGATACTCGCCGCGATCGCCATTCCGCTGTACCTGGATCACACCAGGAAGGCGAATGACGCAGCGGCGCAGTCCGACGCGATGAACCTCGGCACGATGGTGCGCGCAGCGTACGACGAGGGGGGCAGCCCCACCGTCACGCTGAACGGGGACCGCAGGTACGTGATCGACGGCGAGGTGGCGTTCGGTGCCTCCCCCGGCGTCGAGTTCGTCACGTTCACCGGCGGCGACATCGAGTCGTGGTGCGTGCAGCTGCGTCACCCGGGCGGCGAGGCGGCGGCAAGTCCCGGCGTTCGCTTCGACGCTCAGAACGGCTACGTCGAACAGGCGGCCTGCCCGTAAGGATCCTCAACGGAACGCGACGAAGGCCCGGTCCCCTTGCGGGGGCCGGGCCTTCGTCGCTTCGCGTCCGAGTGGACGACGCGATGACCTACACGCCGCGGACGGCGCGCGTCGCCTCCAGCATGTGCGTCAGCGTCTCGGTGGTCTCTGCGTAGCCGCGGGTCTTGAGGCCGCAGTCCGGGTTGACCCACAGCTGCTTGCCGGGGATCGAGTCCTTCGCCAGCTGCAGCAGCTCCGTGACCTCCTGCGTCGACGGCACGCGCGGCGAGTGGATGTCCCACACGCCCGGCCCGATCTGGCGCTCGTAGCCGTGGCTGCGAATGGCAGGCAGGACCTCCATGCGCGAGCGCGCGGCCTCGATCGAGGTGACGTCGGCGTTCAGGCCGTCGATCGCGTCGATGATCTCGCCGAACTCGGAGTAGCACAGGTGCGTGTGCACCTGGGTGTCGTCCTTCGCTCCCGAGGTCGCCAGACGGAACGAGTTCACGGACCAGTCGAGGTACGCGGACTGCTCCGACTTCTTGAGCGGGAGGAGCTCGCGGAGGGCGGGCTCGTCGACCTGGATGATGCCGATGCCGGCAGCCTCCAGGTCAGCGATCTCCTGGCGCAGCGCCAGGCCCACCTGGTTGGCAGTGTCGCCCAGCGGCTGGTCGTCGCGCACGAACGACCACGCGAGGATCGTCACCGGTCCGGTCAGCATGCCCTTGACGGGCTTGTCCGACAGCGACTGCGCGTACTCGGCCCAGCGCACCGTCATGGGCGCCGAGCGTGCGACGTCGCCCCACAGGATCGACGGACGCGTGCAGCGCGAGCCGTACGACTGGACCCAGCCGTTCTTGGTGACGTCGAAGCCGTCGAGCAGCTCCGCGAAGTACTGCACCATGTCGTTGCGCTCGGCCTCGCCGTGCACCAGCACGTCGAGCCCGAGGTCCTCCTGGAGGCGCACGACGGAGGCGATCTCGTCCTTCATCGCCTGCTCGTAGTCGGCGTCGGACAGCTCGCCCTTGGCCCACGCGGCGCGTGCCTTGCGGATCTCGGGGGTCTGCGGGAACGAGCCGATGGTCGTCGTGGCCAGCTCCGGCAGGTGGAAGCGGTTCGCCTGGGCGGCCGCACGTGCCGAGTACGGCCCGCGCTCGAACCAGCCCGGGTCCACCTCGGCGAGCGCATCGCGCACATCGGCGCGGTTGGTGCCCGGGTGCTCGGCGCGCGCCTTCAGCGCGGCACGGGCCTCCCCGAGGGCGCCGGCGACGGCGTGCTCGCCCTGCTCGCGAGCGGCGGCAAGAGTGACGATCTCCGCCACCTTCTCGTCCGCGAATGCCAGCCAGCTGAGCAGCTCCTCGCCGAGGTGCTCCTCGCCCTGCAGGGTGTGCGGGACGTGGAACAGGCTGGTGCTGGAGGAGACGGTGACCGTCGCGCCGAGCGCAGCGACCGCATCCGCCTTCCGCAGCGCCTCGTCGAGATCGGTGCGCCAGATGTTGTGGCCATCCACGACGCCCGCGACGATGGTCGCGCCCGTCAGATCGACATCGGCCGGAACCGAGCCGCGCACGAGGTCGATGCCGATGGCGTCGACGCCCGCGTCCTTCAGGACGGGAAGCGCGTCGCCGAGCGAGTGGTACGGCGCAGCGACGAACAGCGCGGGGCGCTTCTCCAGCCCCACCAGGTTCGCGTACGCCTTGGCGGCGTTGGCGAGCACCTCGCTGCGGTCGGCAGCGATGTCGGCGACCAGGATCGGCTCGTCGATCTGCACCCACTCGGCGCCCGCTGCCGCGAGCTCGGCGAGGAGGTCGTCGTACGTGGCCAGCAGGTCGTCGAGACGCTCGATCGGCTCGAAGCCGGTGGGCGCGTCGTCGGAGGGCTTGGACAGGTACAGGAACGTCAGCGGGCCGGGGATCACCGGGCGCGTGACGAAGCCGGCCTCCTTGGCCTCGACGAACTCGTCGACCCACCGCAGCGAGGCGAGCTCGAACGTGGACTCGGGGCCGATCTCGGGCACCAGGTAGTGGTAGTTCGAGTCGAACCACTTGGTCATCTCGAGCGGGGCCTTGTCGCCCTCGCCGCGGGCGATCACCGAGTAGCCGGACAGGTCGAAGCCGCCGTGCTCGAGCTCGTAGTCCTTGAAGCGCGTGGGAACGACGCCGAAGGCCACCGACGCATCGAGCATGTGGTCGTAGAAGGAGAAGTTCGACGGAATCGACGAGTCGGCGCGGCCCAGGCCGAGCGCGGCAAGGCGCTCCAGGTTCGCGAGGCGGACCTCCTTGGCGACGGACTCGAGGTCCGCCTCGGTCGAGGCGCCCTTCCAGAACGACTCGAGGGCCCGCTTTAGCTCGCGCATTCGGCCGATGCGCGGGTAACCAAGGATCGTGCCGCCGGGGAAGGCGGGCGCAGGGGCAGATGCATTGGTGATGTCAGACATGGTTCCTCGTGGAGGTCTTGGTGCGCGGCGGGCTCGCCATTGCGCTTGGTCGACGCGTGCATTCAGCGCCGATGCGTTCGTGCGCGAGTCTAGCCGGTGCGAGCGTGCATGGCTATGCGGCGGTGAGACGCGGTGTCCGCATCGTGAGACGCGGCCCCGCGTGACGGGCGTCAGCCGCACCTCGCCAGGATGCGAGGATGGCAACCATGGAAGAAATCACCGACAAGCAGGTCACTCTCACACGCGAAGCGGAGGGCGTCTACCTGGCCAGGAACGCCGAGGGTGCCGAATACCGGTTCGGACACAACGTCGACGGCGCGCTCAGCTCCATCGAGCTGCTGATGGTCGCGATCGCCGGCTGCTCGGCCACCGATCTCGACATGATGACGTCGCGGCGCGCCGATCCGACCAAGTTTGATGTCACGGTCGACGCGCAGAAGGTCGCGGGCTCCTCGCCCGCGTTCCTGCGCAACATCGAGGTGCTCTTCGACGTCGCGTTCCCCGAGGGCGAGGACGGCGACAAGGCCCGCGCGCGCATCGGCGCCGCTCTGAAGGCCGCCGAAGAGAAGACGTGCACGGTGTCCCGCACCGTCAGCGCAGGCTCTCCCGTGACGCTGAAGACCGCAGACGGAGCCGCCTAACCCGATGCGCGCATCAGCCGCCGGTTGAGGCTAGTGGCCGATGTCGCGCAGCGGCAGCTGAGAGACCAGCTCCAGCGCGGCCTCGTGCTTGTTGAACGTGATGACGTGGATGCCGGGGGCGCCCGCATCGAGCAGGTCTCGCGACAGCCGCGCGGCGTGCGCGACGCCCGCCCTGCGGGCCGCGACATCGTCCTCGGCTGCCTCCAGGTCCGCGACCAGCGCCTCCGGAGTCGGCACTCCGGTGAGCTGGGCGGCCCGGTTCGCGCGGGTCACCGAGACCAGCGGCATCACCTCAGGGATGATCGGCAGGCCGATGCCGTCTGCGGCGGCGTCCGACACCAGCGCGCGGTAGTGGTCGACGTCGTAGAACACCTGGGTGATCGCGAAGTCGGCGCCGGCATCCTGCTTGGCGCGCAGCACATCCAGGCCCTGCTGGCGCCACTGCGGCATCGCGTGCTGGGCAGGGAACGCCGTGACGCCGATGCTGAGGTCGTCGACGCCGTGCGCGCGGGCGACCTCGCGCAGCAGGACCACGAGTTCGCTCGCGTAGAGCAGCCCGTCCGGGTGGGGATGCCAATCCTTCTGGCCCTGGGGAGGGTCGCCGCGCAGCGCGAGGAAGTCGCGCACGCCTTCGCCGAGGTAGGCCTCGATCACTGCCGTCAGATCCGCGCGCGACTGGTCCACGCACGTGAGGTGCGCGAGCGGGGGGATGGTGTGCGCCTCAGCCAGCCGCTGCACCACCGACCGCGAGGTGCCGCGCGTGGTGCCCGACGCGCCGTACGTGATCGACATGAAGTCCGGGTCCGTCGCGGCGAGCGTGGTCATCGTCGCCTCGAGCGTGGCCTCTGCCGTCGGGGTGCGCGGAGGGAACAGCTCGTAGCTGAGCGTCGGCGCGCGATGGCGGAGGAGATCTCGGATGGTCATGGCGCTGGCCACGATAGTGCGGCGGAGTGGCGCGGCGCCACTGCGTCGGCGTGGGGAGCGCGGGGCAGGTGCGCTGTGTCCGTGCTCCGGGCCTGCGCGCCGTCCCCTGGCCCGCTGTGACGCGCTCCGTCCACTCGACTCCCGGCCTGTCGGTGCGGGGCGGCCGCCGCTCCTCCACACTGGACCCATGATCACCGAGACGAACGACCTCACCCGTTGCTTCGGCAACGGCGACCCCTTGTACGAGCGGTATCACGACGAGGAATGGGGCCACGAGATCCACGGCGATGCCGACCTGTTCGAGCGCATGGTGCTCGAGGGGTTTCAGTCGGGGCTGTCGTGGCTGACCATCCTGCGCAAGCGGGAGTCGTTCCGAGCGGCCTTCTCTCAGTTCGCCCCTGAGGCGGTGGCGGAGTTCGATGACAGCGACGTCGAGAGGCTCATGGCCGATGCGGGGATCGTGCGCAATCGACGCAAGATCGAGGCGGCGATCACGAATGCGCGCGCGGTCGTGGCATTGCGCGCTGCTGGCCGCTCGCTCGACGAGGTGGTGTGGTCGCACCAGCCACCGCCGCGCTCCGGGGCGCCTGAGACCTGGGAGGACGTCCCCGCCTCCACCCCGGAGTCCGCGGCGCTCGCGAAGGAGCTGAAGTCGCTGGGCTTCGTCTTCGTCGGCCCCACCACGATGTACGCGCTCATGCAGGCATGTGGGCTCGTGGACGACCATGTGGCGGGGTGCGTCGCCGCGTCGAGGTGACGCGCGGGGCTGCTCGCTATCGCGCGAATGCGAGCCCGGCCGACCGCACGCCCACCAGCACCTCGCTGTCAGGCTGCCATCGCTGGTCGCCGAGCACGCGCGCCTGCACCGGCTCCTCGCATGCGGGCAGGTCCATGGTGACCACGGCGTCGTGCCCGAAGTAGGCGACATCACGGATCATGGCCCGCACGCCCGCGCCGGCGCCCCCGGCGACCTCACTGGCCACGCCCAGCGACAGCTGCTCCGGCCTGAGGACCAGGTCGACGGCGTCGCCGTCATGAGCCACGTGACCGTCGGCCAACGTGGCGGGCACCGCCCCCAGGGGACCGACCACTGCGCCGCCGTCCCAGATGCCCGGCAGCACCAGCGCGCCGCCCACGAACTGGGCGAGCCATCGGGACACCGGCTTCGCGTAGATCTCGGCCGGGCTGCCGGCCTGCACCAGCCGGCCCTCGTCCACCACGACCACCTGGTCCGCCATGGACAGCGCCTCGTCCTGATCGTGCGTCACCAGCACCGCGGTCGTCTGCGCGCGCCTCAGCACCTGCCGGACCTGGCCGCGCACCTCGGCACGCAGCGCTGCATCGAGCGCCGAGAACGGCTCGTCCAGCAGCACCACATCCGGCTCCGTGGCCAGTGCCCGCGCGAGAGCGACGCGGTGGCGCTGCCCGCCGGACAGCTCACCAGGCATGCGGGTGGCATAGTCGGCCATGCCGACCATCTCGAGCAGGTCGCGCGCGCCCTGGGCCCGGCGCGCCGCACGTGGCAGGCCGAACCCCACGTTCGCGAGCACGTCGAGGTGCGGGAACAGCGCGGCGTCCTGGGGAACCAGACCGATGCGCCGGCGCTCAGGCGCGACGTGCACGCGTGGTCCGGACAGGACTCGGCCATCGACCACGATCGCGCCCTCGATGGGCCTGTTCAGTCCGGCGATGACGCGCAGCAGTGTGGACTTGCCCGAACCCGACGGGCCCAGCACGGCGGTGAGGCTGCCGTGGGGCACGGTGAAGGACACACCTCGGAGCACGGGCACGGAGTCGTAGCCCGCGACGATCTTGCGCACCTGCAGCTCACTCACAGCGTCTCCTCGGGCCGACGTCTGCCGCCAGCGACTTCTCGCGTCAACAGCAAGGCTGGCACAGCGGCGACCAGGATCAGGACCAGTGCGTACGGCGCCGCCGCGGCATAGGCCGTTCCGGACGTGAGCCGCCAGAGGGACGTCGCCAGCGTCTCCGTGCCCGTGGGTCGCAGCAGGAGCGTCGCCGGCAGCTCCTTCATGGCGGTCAGGGCGACCAGCAGCACGCCGGCCCCGATGCCCGGCCACGCGATGCGCGCGGTCACGCGGGTCCACACCCTCGCCGGCGAGAGGCCCATCGTGCGGGCGGCGTCCTCGAGACCGGGCTCCACCTGACCGATGCTCGATCGCACGGCCCCCACCGCCTTGGGCAGGAACAGCACTCCGTAGGCGAATGCCAGCATCCAGATCGACTGGTACAGCATCGGCGCCGCGTTGAGCGAGAAGAACACGAGCGACAGTCCTACGACGATTCCCGGCAGGGCGAGCCCCAGGTAGCTGGCCGACTCGGTGACGGTGGCCAGCCGCGACCGGTACCGTGCCGCGAGAATGCCGATGGGCAGCGCGAGCGCCAGCGCCACGGCCGCTCCCGCCGCCGCCAGCCCGACGGTGGAGACCGCATCCGCCAGCAGGTCCTCGGCGCGCACCGCCGTGGACGTGTCGGTCCTCAGCACCAGATACTTCGCGAGCGCACCGAGCGGCACTCCGAGCGACAGCGCCGTCATAACCGCGAGGCCGCCGTGCGCCACCCACGCCCACCGGCCCAGCGCCACCGGGACTGGCGCGGTCCGCGCCGCAACGGTGGATCCCACCCGGGCCCGGGCACCGCGCAGGCGCCTCTCGGCCACGACGAGGGCGATGCCCATCGCCGCCAACACCAGGGACATCACCGCCGCGAGAGTGCGGTCGAAGAGGGACTCGTAGGCGACCTGGATGGCCCACGTGAAGGCTTGGTAGCGCATGAGGGCGACGGATCCGAAGTCGCTCAGCACGTACAGCGCGACGAGCAGCACCCCGGCCAGTGCCGCGGGGCGGATCTGTGGCCACGTGGCCTCGATGAACGCCTGCCAGCGGGTGCGGCCCAGGGTGCGCGCCACATCCTCACTCGCGGAGTTCGCCAGGCGCAGGGCGGCGATGGTCGGCAGCGTCACGAGCGGAACATTGCACAGGGTGAGGACGATGAACGCCCCCCAGAACCCGCGCACCTCAGTGGTGGCGATCCATCCGAATGCGGCGACGTAGGACGGCACCGCGAGCGACAGGGAGGTCACCACGAGCCAGATGCGGCGGCCGGACAGGTCCGTGCGCACCAGCAGCCACGCGATGGCCACCCCCAGCACCAGGCATGCCGCCGAGACGGCGAGCACCAGGCCCACGGTGTTGACCATGAGGGTGGCGATCCGCGGGCTCCACAGCGCCTCCACGACCTCGGAGCGCTCGGCCTGGGCGACCCTGACCACGAGGTAGATCAGCGGGATGGCGGCCAGCGCTGCCGCCACCACGGCGGAGGCCGCCAGCACCAGGCGCCCGCTGGGCGCGCGGAGACGACGACGGGGGGCCAGAGTCGCCTCTGATCCCCCCGTCGCCGCGTGCCGTGCGAGGCGCATGCATCTCCCTACAGGAGGCCGACACTCACGAGCAGGTCGGTGGTCTCACCCAAAGAGTCGAGGTCGGACAGGTCCAACTCCGGGTTCGTGAGCGTCTCGAGCGCTGGCAGCCCTTCGGGGGCCGCCACGCCGTCGATCAACGGATACTCGAAGGTGGTGTCCACAAAGTACTGCTGAGCGGACTCGGAGACCAAGTACTCGATGAATCGCAAGGCGTCCGCATCGTCTGCGGCACCGCTGAGGAGCCCTGCCCCGGTGACGTTCACGATGCCGCCGGCATCCCCCGCCTCGGGGAACGCCAGCTGGGCGCGCATGTTGTCGGCGCCGACCTCGGCCGCCATCCGGTACCAGTAGTAGTGGTTGATCAGGCCCAGCTGGATCTCGCCCGCGTTCGCGGCCTCCAGGATGGGCGTGTTCTTCGCGTAGATCTGGACGTCGTTGGCTTCCATGTCCTCGAGCCAGGCCTGGGCCACGTCCTCTCCCTCGAGCACGCGGAGGGCCGTCACGAAGGACTGGAAGGACGCGTTGGTGGGAGCGATGCCGACCTCGGACGACCACTGCTCATCGGTGAGCGCGGCCACGGTCGTGGGGACCTCATCGGCGCTCAGCTGATCGCTGTCGTAGACCACCACGCGTGCGCGGCCGGTGACGCCGACCCACGATCCGTCGGTCGACGTGAAGCCCGCCGGTACCGTCTCGGTGATGCTCTCGGGCAGCGTGGCGAACATGTCCGCCTTGGCGACGGCTCCCAGTGCGCCGGCGTCCTGCGCCAGGAACACGCCGGCGGGAGTCGCGTCGCCCTCCTCGAGCAGCAGCGCGGCGAGCTCGGTGCTCCCCGCGTAGCGCACATCGACGCTGACGCCGGTCTCGGACTCGAACTGCTCGATCAGCGGATCGATCAGCTCCTGGTCGCGCCCGGCGTAGAGCGTGAACGCGTCGTCGGCCACGGCAGCGGAGTCGGACGAGGTGCCCGGAGTGGGCGAGGTGCCGTCGTCGGCGGCGGAGCATGCGCTGAGGGTGAGCGCCGCGAGGGCGGCGGTCGCAATGGCGGCAGGGCGCAGGGCAATCATGGGTGGCCTCTCGGAAGGTGTCGTGCAGAAGTGAGGCAACCCTAATATGGAATTACGCAACATGCCAATTGCGTAACTGGCAGGGAGTTGTCGCGCCTGTCGACCCACACACCACTCAGGCCCACACCACCCCTGCGCGCTGCACATCGGCACACGTGAGTGTTGACTGTTCCCGGTCGCGCAAGCGATTCTGAACCCCAGGGTCACGGGGTCCTTCTCCTATGCCGCACGTTTCTCCGTCGCCATCCATGTCTGCAGGGCACGGTCGCCCACGGCTGAGCGAGCAGCACACGATCAGAGGATCAGCGCATGATCACCACGGGCGTCCAGACAGGTGCCGTCAGTGTGCGATCGATCGCCACGGCCGTGCCGCCGACCGTCCTCGAGCAGGAGAGGGTGCGCGACCTGTTCGTCGGCCAAGCCGATCTCTCACGCCTCGCGCGGCGACTGGTCGGCTCCGTCTTCGACGCCTCGGCCATCGCGCGTCGCCACACCGTCGTGGACGAGTTCGCGGGTGCGACCTCCGGCGCCGCAGCGTTCTACGAAGCACAGAGCCAGACCATCCTCACCCCGTCCACCGGAGTCCGCAATGCCGCGTACACCCGCGAGGTGCGGCCGCTGCTGACGGCAGCTGCAGCAAGCGCGATCGACGAGGCACCGGGACTCGAACGATCCGACATCACTCACGTCATCACCGTGTCCTGCACCGGGTTCTTCGCGCCCGGACCCGACTACGTCCTGGTGCGGGACCTCGGCCTCGCCCCCTCCACCCGACGCCTGCACATCGGATTCATGGGATGCTACGGCGCGTTCCCGGCGCTGCGCGCCGCCGTCTCGACATGCCTGGCTGAGCCGACCGCGACCGTGCTCATCGTGTGCGTCGAGCTGTGCACGCTGCACGTCCGGTCATCGAACGACCCCGACACGATCGTCGCCTCTTCGGTCTTCGCCGACGGCGCAGCGGCCGCGGTGGTCTCCGCACGGCCAGCGCCCGCCGGCTCGGCGGTGCTCAGCATCGACGCCCAGGAGACGATCCTGACCGATGGCGGCGAGACCGACATGGCCTGGACGATCGGCGACCTCGGGTTCGAGATGGTGCTGTCCCGCTACGTGCCGCGCATCATCGAGGATCAGATCGTCGGCGCGCTCCTGCCCCTCCTGGGCACTGATCCCGCGTCCGCCGCCACCGCGTGGTCGCAGATCGACCGGTGGGCGGTGCACCCAGGCGGGCGCGCGATCCTGGACCGCGTGCAACGCGCGCTCGACCTCACCGAGGAGCAGATGTCCCCCTCGCGAGAGGTGCTGCGCGACTACGGCAACATGTCGAGCGCGACGGTTCTGTTCATTCTGAAGAAGCATCTGGACCACCGGGGACAGGAGGCGGCCACCCCTTCGTCCCCCGAGCGAATCGCCGCGATGGCGTTCGGGCCAGGTCTGACCGTCGAGTCCGCGCTGTTCACACGGCTGGTGACACCATGAGGTCCGGTGGGATGGCCCGTCGGGACACCGAGGCGCGAGAGTTCATGGACGAGCCGGACTGCGACCCCCACCGTCTCGAGCGCACCTACCGGCACTTCACCACCGTCAACCGGCTGGTCTCGGGCTGGCGCCGCATCTACCGGGGAAGGATTCGGCCGCATCTGAGTACCCACACGCCGACCACAGTGCTGGACGTCGGCTTCGGCGGCGGGGACATTCCACGCTCCCTCGCACGGTGGGCCGCCGACGATGGACTGGCGCTGCACATCACAGCCATCGATCCGGACCCGCGCGCGCTCCTCCACGTCCGCCGGCTGCCCACCGCGGATGTCCGCTTCGAGCAGGCGTCGAGCGCAGACCTGGTCGCCCGTGGCGACACGTTCGACATGGTGATCTCGAACCACGTCCTCCACCACCTCGACGCGCACGAGGTGGGCTCGCTGCTGGACGACAGTCTCGCCCTGTCGCGACACCTGGTGATCCACAACGACCTGTCGCGAGGACGCCTCGGCTATCACCTCTACGCGGCAGCGACGGTGTCACTCTCGCGACGGTCGTTCGTGCACCAGGACGGCCTGCTGTCGATCCGCCGCAGCTACCGGCCTCCTGAACTGCGCGCGCAGGTACCCCCGGAATGGAGGGTCGAGCCGATGTTCCCCCAGCGGCTGCTACTCACCCATGAAAGAGTCGGAGGATGAGCCAGCCTCCGGACGGACGGGCGACCCGGGGCCTGATCACGATGGCAGCCGCGTGCTACGCCACCAATGTCGCCTTCGGGCTAGGGGTGGCAACCGGTGTGATCGACAACAGGCGCATCCACTGGGTCCACCACGCGCTGTTCATTGCCACCGGCTCAGTGACAGCACTCGCACTCGCCGCGAGCGCTGTCCAGCGCAGGCCCGCCGGTCTCCCGCTGCTGCTTGCCGTCGGCCCGCTCGCGGCGCTGCCGTATGCCGGTGGACGCCTGCGTCGACATGCGACCGTGGCCGGCATGGCGGCGCCGTCGTTCGTGACCGCGCTCATTCTCGCCTGGAGGAGGCACTGATGGAATTCCTTGACGTCGTCCGTCGCCGCAAGACCACCAACGGGGCTTTCCTGCCCGACCCGGTCACCGAGGAGCATCAACGCCTCCTGATGGAGGTGG
Source organism: Demequina muriae (assembly GCF_030418295.1). NCBI lineage: Bacteria > Bacillati > Actinomycetota > Actinomycetes > Micrococcales > Demequinaceae > Demequina > Demequina muriae. The sequence goes on along the minus strand of NZ_JAUHQA010000001.1, from coordinate 1,419,719 downwards.
CGGGCCGTGCCCCGTCGCAGCTGAACAGCCAGCCGTGGCGATTCGTGATCGTCGAGGAACGCTCGACCATCGAGCGAGTAGCGCAGATCAGCGGCGAGAGCATGACCGAGGCGATGTCGAACGGCACGTTCTTCGAGCGCTACAAGCCGTACTTCCGGTTCAGCAAGGAGGAGATGGAGCGCCGGCGCGACGGGATGCTCTTCGACCGGCTTCCCGCACCGCTGCGCCCGTTCACCAATCAGGTGTTCACTGCTCGTGGGCAGAAGCTCATGAACACCATGCGCGTGCCGCAGACCCTCGGCGCGGAGAACCGCAAGCTGGTTGCCGGCTCTCCGCTGCTGTTAGGCGTGATGCTCGACCGCAACGAGTACCGACCCGGAGAGCTGTCCTCGTTCTACTCGGTGTTCAGCATGGGGGCGGCGATGGAGAACGTCTGGCTCACCACCGTCCAGCTCGGCATGGGCATCCAGTTCATCTCGTTCCCCATGGAGGTTCCTGGGCGGTGGGACGAGATCGTGGCGCTGCTCGAAGTTCCGGACGATCTCGAGCTCATGGCCGTCTACCGGCTTGGCTACGTGCCCGACGAGCAGCGCCGGCCACCGATCGACTGGACCAGCAGCCAGCGGAAGCGTCCCTCGCAGTACGTCTTCCGAGGCACGTGTGCCACGCCCCAAGCAGGGTGGGACGAGCCCGAGAGGGCCGATGAGGCCTGATGAGCGCATCCTGAGGCGCCGCCGCGGCGGGCCGTCAGCAGTAAGCGCGGCGGTGACGATCGGTGGCGTCCTGCAGCAGGGCATCCACGATGCGCTTGTCGGCCGGCAGCCAGGCCACATCGCGCCATCCGCCCGGCTCCAGCACCCGGAGCTCGTCGTGGTCCTGCAGGGGCCGCGGCTCGACCGTCGCACCGTCGGCGCCAGGCAGCACACGAGCCCACCAGACCCTCATCACCAGACGCTCCACATCGGCATCGCCGGGGCGCAGCATCCACACCGGTTCGTCGCCGCATTGGTCGTCGACCCCGCGACCGTCGTCGGGCCCGGGAATCTCGTCGCCGATCTCGATCTCGACGCCCAGCTCCTCGCGGAGCTCTCGCCGGAGCGCCTGCTCGACGCTCTCACCCCGCTCCACCTTGCCTCCCGGGAACTCCCAGAGCCCCGCGAGCGCATCGGGCGCCGTTCGTCGCGCCGCGAGCAGTGTGCGCGGCACCAGCAGGTCGTCAGTGATCGCCGCAGCGACGACGAGCCTGGTCGAGGAGCGGCCGCCCATGGCGTTACGCCGTCGTGCCTGCGTAGGCCGCAGGGTCGAGCAGGCTCGCGGGCTCCTCGGCGAGCGTGACGGTGAAGATCCACCCCTCGCCGTAGACGTCGGAGTTGATGAGGTCCGGCGCTGATTCGAGCGCGGGGTTGACCTCGGCGACGGTGCCCGTGACCGGCGAGTACAGCTCACTCACGGCCTTGGTGGACTCGAGCTCCCCGCATACCTGGCCCGCGACGACCGCCGCACCGACCTCGGGCGCCTCGACATAGACCACGTCGCCGAGCGCATCGGCCGCGTAGGCGGTGATTCCCACCGTGACGACGGAACCCTCCACGAGCTCGCCGCGCACCCACTCGTGCTCCGCCGAGTACTGCAGGTCCTCAGGAATCTCCGGCATGACGGCCCACCTTTCGCTTGTGACACGTGGCCTTCGAGACCATGGGCACGAGGCTAGCCGCCCCGCGTGTAGAACGGTAGCGCCACGACGCGCATCGGCTCCCGGCGTCCCCTGACGTCGACGACGACCTCGGTGCCGATCTCCGCGAGCTGCGGCGGCACGTACGCCATCGCGATCGGGTGACCGAGGGTGGGCGACGGAGCACCAGAGGTGACGATGCCGATCTGGCGATCGTCCGCGTCGGTCACGGGGTAGCCCGTGCGCGGCGACCGTCGGCCCTCACCGGACAAGCCGACCAGGACCTTCTGCGGCCCCTCGTCGCGAGCCCGCTCGAGAGCGGTCCGGCCCACGAAGTCCCCGCGGGCGGGCCCGCCTTCGCGCCCGAACGCCACGATGCGGCCGAGCCCCGCTTCGAAGGGGGTGGTGTCATGACTGAGCTCGCGCCCGTACAGCGGCATGCCCGCCTCGAGTCGCAACGAGTCGCGAGAGGCGAGACCGCACGGCGTCAGCCCCGCGGCGTCGCCACGCTCCATCGCGAGGCGCCACACAGCGCCCGCCCGGTCCGCGGGCACGAACAGCTCGAAGCCGTCCTCGCCGGTGTAGCCCGTCCGGGCGGCGAAGGCGTGGATGCCACCCTCGAGCAGCACGTTGGACGCCTTGTAGTACTTCAGCGCAACGATGTCCTCCGCGCCCAGCTCGCACATCGACGCCGTGATGGACTCCGCGGCGGGCCCCTGGATGGCGATCAGTGCGATCTCGTGCGTCTCATCCTCGACCGCGGCGTCGAAGCCGCCCTCGTGGATGCGGGACCGCAGCTGCGAGAGCACCACCTCGCGGTTGGCGGCATTGGCGACCACCATGAAGTGGTCCCAGTCGCGGCGATAGACGATGACGTCGTCGATCACGCCCCCGTCCGGCGCGCACATCATCGTGTACTTCGCGCCCCACAGCGGAACCCGGCTCAACTGCCCCACGAACGCGTAGTCGAGGGCCGCCGCCGCGTCCGCACCCCTCACCATCAGCTCGCCCATGTGCGAGAGGTCGAACAGCCCCGCCGCGGTGCGTACCGCCTGGTGCTCGGCGATGTCGCCCTCGTATCGCATGGGCATCTGCCACCCGGCGAAGTCGACCATGGTGGCGCCGTCGGCAATGTGCTCGGCATGCAGCGGAGACGTCTGAGAAGTCACATGTCCAACCTACGCGATCGGGCCCCACTGGTCGCCGTCAGCACGCGACGCACGCCGGGATGGGCGGGGTCAGCGAGGGCCCGTGCGGGAGCGCCGATGCGCTGCCCCGGGGGTCAGGGCTCGCCAGCTCCCGACAGGAAGACGATGGCGAGCACCGCGAGAGTCACGACGGCGGCGAGGGCAGCGGCCACCCCCATCGCCGTCAGCAGCCGCCGACGTCGCTCAGCGACACGCCGCCGCGCGGCCTCCGCCGGTGCGACGACCGCAGGCGCCTCCCGCGCATCGGCCCGAGCGGGAGGCGGTCCATCCTCGAGTCGCGGAACCTCCGTCGCGGACGACGCGGCACGCGGACCATACGCTCCGTCCCGCTCGCCGAAGGTGCCGCGAGAGACCTCATGCGACTCATAGCCGTCCGGCAGCTCGCCCGGTCTCGTGCCACGCCTCCAGCCCCCTGGCGCACCGGACTCGCCTGGTCCGCCGCGTGGCCTGGCCAGCTGCGTCGCGTCCTCCTGAGGCTCGGCCACAGGAGCGCCGGATCGGGACGAGAGCCGGGTCGCGTCGGGTTCGTGCCCGGCCGATCGGGACGAGAGCCGCGTCGCGTCGTCGAGGTCGCGAGCGCCCTCCATCGCGGCATCAGGGTGGGCGGCCGATGCGTCCTCGCCGCGTCCGCGGCGGGTCACGATCCGCGTCGCGCCATCGGGGTCGTCGTCATCGTCCGACGTGGGCCTGCGTCGCGACGTCAGGCGAGTGGCGTCGTCAGCATCGTCGTCACGATCCTCGTTCACGGCCTGTGGACTCCCCGCACGACGACGCGGCACGACGCGCGTCTCATCGTCGGACTGGGCTGCGTCATCTGGTGGCGAAGAATGATCGCGTTCGTCGGGGGTCACACGCGCTCCCGGCGGCGTCCCGCTACGGTGGTGTCGTCATCATCGTTCCTCAGTCCCCACGAGCGCCAGGGGGACGGGTCCGCATCGTCGCTGGTCTGCGCATGGAGAGTGTCCGCCACCACCACCGTGACGTTGTCGCTCGCGCCGGCCTCCACCGCGGCCTCGACCAGGCGACTCGCCGCGAGGCCCGCCTCCCCGGCCAGCGCCGCGATCGAGCCGATGCGCGCATCGGACATCGCCTTCATGAGTCCGTCGCTGGCGACCACGAGCCTGCATCCGGGCATCGCGGGCACCAGCCAGGCATCGAAGTCACGCAGGCCGTCGCCGATGGCCCGCGTCACGATGTTGCGGTCCGGATGCACCTCTGCCTGGGCGGGGGTGATGTCGCCGCGGTCCACGAGCTCCTGCACGTAGGAGTGGTCGACGGTGATCTGCGACACGCTCCCCCCGTACAGCGAGTACACCCGGGAGTCGCCGACGTTGATGACCATCCACCAGGGATGACCGTCGTGCTCCACCGCGATGGCTCCGGTGAGCGTGGAGCCGGAGTTGCCGCCCGCCTGCTCACTGACGCGCTCGACGTCGCGCTGCGCGCGCTCGACCGTCGTCACCACGTCGTGGGGCGTCACTGGCGATGCCTCTGCGAGCGGACGGAAGGCCTCCACCACGGCGGTGCTCGCCGCCGCTCCCGCCACATGTCCCCCCATGCCGTCCGCGACCACGTGGACCGGACCGAGGCTCAGGAAGGCGTCCTCGTTGCGAGCGCGCCCACCAGGATCGGTGGCGCCGGCGCCCGCGCACCATGCGACGTTCATCGGCGGTCCTCGGCGACGACGATCCGAGCCACCAGGTCGCCGAGGATCAGGTCGCCGTCGACAAGCGCGCCGTCGTCGCCGACCTCGCGCTCGGTGCCGTCCTCGGCGCGCACGTAGGTGCCGTTGGTGGACCCGAGGTCGCGCACCCACCACCCGCCGTTGCGGGGTTCGAGCTCCGCGTGGAGCTTCGAGAGCGTGCGCGTGGGATCGTCGACGCCGAGGCGGCCCGGGATCGCGGCGGCCGTCGAGCGGCCCAGCACGACGCTCTCGCTCCCCAGCCCGTAGGACGCCCCGCCCTCGACCTCGAGGACCCACGTCTCGCGCTTCCGCGACGCGATGACGGTGTGGTCGTCGTCATCGTCGCTGTCGCTCGCTGGAATCGCACCTGCGGGGGGCGATGGCGGGGCGGCGGTCGGCACAGGTGCGGGCTCAGGCAACGCGCTGCTCGCGGCCGATGCGGTGGCAGGGGGCTCGTGGGCGACCGAGCCGGCGGCCCCGGCTGTCGACGGCGTGCTCGGCGACGGCGTGCTCGGCGGCAGGGGTGCGAACGAGGGCGTCGCGGGTGTCGCGTCGAGTGGCGAGTCAGGGAGTGCGGCATCGCCGAGGTCCGGTGGCGGCGGGATGGGCGTGGGGGCCGATGCCGGGGTCGGGACAGGTGTCGAGGGCACGGCCGGCGTCGGGGGCGACGCGATGCTCGGCACAACTGGTGGCGTGTCGACCGGCGGCGTGTCGACCGGCGGCGCGTCGACGGCCGGGGCCGCTGCGCCGGGGGCATCCGCATGGGGAGCATCCGGGCGGGGCTGGTCTGGGCCGGGCTGGTCTGGGCCGGGCTGGTCTGGGCCGGGCTGGTCTGGGCGGGGGTCGTGAGGGCGTGGCCCGTCAGGTTCCTGCGCCCGGCGCTGGCGTCGCGAGTCGGGCGCGGCTGCGGCCGGAGTCACCGCATCGCCCGTCATGTACGGCGAGAGCCGCTTCAGGTAAGGAGAGGCCGCCGAGGGCGGCGGCACGTGCGGGACAGCCGCCGTCGCGGGCGACGGCTCTGAGGGCGGCGTGGTCGGCGTCGCCGCACGTGGGTCCGCCCCTGCGCCGTCGTTGTCGCGAGCGAGCGACTCCTGGGGTGCCTCCGCAGGCGGCATCGGCGAGGGCCTCTCGTCGGCACCATCGAGGTCAGGACGCGACTCTTCCGCATCAGCAGGCGACGACGGCCGCTCCGACGGCGTGGGAGAGGACACGCCGTCGACTGGAGACGCCGTCGGCGCCTCTGCCGTGCCTGCGGGCGACAGGCCCTGCCACCCCGGCGGGAGCGGAGCGACATCGGCAGCCGCCGACGGGGTGGTCGGGGCTGGTGCGCCGGGGGCGGGGGCGGTGGTCGCCGCAGGCGACGATGGAGTGGCGGTCGATGGGGGCGCCTCAGCGTCGGCGGTGCCCTCGGGAAGGGACGTCACGCGACTGGCGGCCGGCTGGTCGGGCCAGTCGTCGCCGGAGACCTCTGGGTCGCTCGTACGGTCGGCCTGGGGCCCGACCACGCGCACGCCGTCCTTCCGTGCGGCGGCGCCGATCGCTCCCGGCTCATAGGGAGAGGAGTCGCCGTCCGGGGAGGGGCGCGCCGCGACGTCGGGCGAGGAATCCGCGCCGAAGCCCGCCCACCGCTGCGCCACCGTCGCGCCGCCATCGCCCGTCATCCAGGAGGGCTCATGGGCACCTGCGGCCGGCGCGCGGGGAGTGGGAGCGGCCGTGCTTTCATTCGCCGCGTCCGCCTTCGCCGAGACTTCATCGGCGGCGGGCGGTGCGCTGGGCGCCGGCGCGGTCTCGATGGCCGCCGATGGCGGCTCCGCGGGAGCCGCGGCACGCGTGTCCGTCGTGGCGAGCGATCCGCTCGCCAGCGCGGCAGTCTCCTCGGGCTGCGCGGCCGGCCCGCCGCGGTTCGTCGGACCGGACGCCGCGCCCGCGGCAGCGGCGTTGGCCGTCACGCCACGGCCGGTGGCCTGGTAGGAACCCCAGCCGAGGACCGAGGCCCAGATCGCCGGGGCGATCGCGGCGAGCCACGTCAGCCCTCGCGGCGCGCGCATCCGCAGCTCGATGGTGCCGGCACCGGAGATCCACATGACCCACCCGACGAGTCCGCCGAGCAGCCACATGATCAGACCCACGATCATCGTCATGCGCACGGCAGAAGGCGCGGTGTCGAACGCGATCGTCGCCACCACAGCGGTGACCGCCACGACCGCGCCCACGAACTCGACCGACCGGGAGATCGCCACGGGAAGGGTCGCGACACGGCCCTCGCGCGCGGCCGCGATCCAGCGCTGCACCGGTATCCAGGCGTGAACGGGATTGCCGCCGAACTTGCGCAGCAGGGCGCCGAGGGCGAGCCCCATCCACACGAGGTCGATCGCCGCAGCAACGCCGAGCGGCACCAGCACCGCCACCCCCAGTGCCGTGTTCATCGTTGTGGTCCCTTCCTGTCTGCCATCTGAACGCCGTCATCCATCACCGCGCGGTCCTGCCACGACTGTGTCACGGCTCCGCCGGTCCACCGCGCACCCTACGTGCGACGGCGGCGATCCGGCCTGCGCCGTCGCGACCGCCCCGTGGAGCGCCGGCTCCCCGTGCGCGCGGTGTGCTCCGCACGCCACTGCGGCCTGTCGGAGCGCCGACGCGCCTCCGGCTTCGGAGCCGGCGTCGCCACCGAGTGCCACACCGAACGCAGCGACACCCGCATCCTGAGTCTTGCCCACCAGCCCCGCTGTGCCAGCCACGCCGCGCGGTCGGCGTCGATGAGCGCCCAGAACTCTTCCGCCTCCGCGGCCGAGGTGCCGCCGCCGGAGAACGTCGCCCGGTCCGTGACCGTCGCGATGCGCGAGCCGTGGCCGGAGCCGTATGCGGCCGCCATCTCCGCCCGAGTCGCGAGGGGCATCGGCTCCATCCCCGCCTCCACCGCGGTGTCCACATACTCGTCCCAGCCACCGTGCACGACGTCGGCGGGCGCGCCCTTGCGTCGCCGTGATCGGCGTGCGGCCTTCCACGCGACCACCAGCAGGAACGGTCCGCAAAGCACCAGCAGCACCAGCAGCCCGATGCCGCCGATGCGCACGGCGGTGAGGATCCACCCCGCCTGTCCGTCCGCGTCCTCGTCCAGGGAGGGGTCCTCGTCCGTCATGCCTCGCTGAGACGACGGCGGCACGATCGGCTCGGCGCGCTCCGGGTCGAGAGCGGACGGGTACTCGGGGTCGGTCTGCTGGGACAGCTCGGGCGACAGCGGTGCCTCGTACTGCGGCGACACGTCGGCTTGGACCCACGTCCCGTCGCTGCCCTGCACCTCGACCCACGCCGCGAGGTTGCGTCCACGGCACTCGCCCCCGTCGCACGGCGGGACGGTCCAGCCCGACTCGTCCGTCTGGGCAAGTCGCACGCCCACCACCACTCGCGAGGGGAAGCCCAGCTCGGCGGCGACCAGCGCGGCGGCCGCGGCGAACTGCTCGTCGTCGCCGACGGCGGCGACCAGGGACGCACCTGGATTGGTGGCCACGGCCTCCTCGCGCTCGATCAGCGATGCGAACAGCCTGTCGATGCGGTCGTACGAGTGACCGGCGGCCGAGGAGGCGAAGGCGTAGCCGGGAAGATCGCCCTCCCAGTTCGCGGCGGTCTCGCCAGCGTCCAGCGCGTGGCTGAGGTACCCGCGCTCCCGCAGGCGGGTGAGGAGTTCGTGGAGACCGGCGCCGTCGCGAGTGACGTTCTGGAGCGTCACCCAGTCCGACAGCGACGGGGGGATCAGCTCGGTGTCGATGGTCGCGGCGCCAGGAGAGGCGCCGAGATCGGCGAGCACGCCCGGCTCGACCGGGACATGCCCCTCCACCGTGTAGCTGTCGCCGGCGACGATGCCGCCCTCGGCGCCCATGACGCCCGTGGCGCCGTCAGCGAGATAGTAGAAGCCGTCGATCAGCTGGGCCTGACGCGGGCCGTGGAAGTCGACGCTGCCCAGCGGGCCGAGCAGCGGCACCCAGATGCCGCCCCCCGCGCCCACGGTGACGTCGGCACGCACGGTGGTGGTGCCGGGCTCCGGGGCGATCGTCGACGGCACCCGCTGGAAGCGCACGGGCGCCTCGTCGGGACCGGCCGATGCGCTGAAGGTCTCCCCGTCGAAGTGCGCCAGCGAGGCGAGCCGCACGTGCTCGGGCGAGCCTTCGCTCGGCGTGACCGAGAACAGCACCGCATCGTACGCATCGTCCTCGAAGTACGAGCGATAGGAGGCCAGCGGCGACACGGACTCCGCGAGGGTGAGCCGGGGGTCGATCGCGGTGCGGGCGACATCGCGCGGCGTCTGCGCGGCGATGGGGCCGCTCACGACCGTGGCCGCCGCCGTCGCCACGACGATGATCGCCAGCACGGCCGCGACTCCACCGAGGACGCGCACGTGCGGTCGGCGCACCAGGCGCGCCTCAGCACCCTCCTGCGCGATCGCGATCGCGCGGTGCCTGGTGTGGGCCGCGCGCCAGCCGAACCAGCTCAGCACCAGGAAGAAGAGGGCGAGCCCGACCGCGAACTCGCGCGTCACGTAGGTGCCGGCGAGCCCGTCGGTCAGCGCATCCGCCCTCACCGCCGGGCCGATGGCGACGCCTGCGACCAGAAGCCCCGCGAGCACCACGGCGCCGAGGCCCCACGCGCGGCGCGCGCGCACCGCGGCCCACGTCGCCAGCAGGGTCGCAGTGAGGAACAGCGCAAAGACGGGGACGAGCGTGGCGCGGTACTCCCCGAGCGGAAGCGGCAGCGTCACCAGGTCCTTCCATCCGAGGACGGGGCCGCGCACCAGGTCGACGGCGGCATCCTGCCACGCCTCGGGGCCTCCGAGCGCTCCCGGGATCGCGAGCAGGGCCCCACCCCCGACGTACACGAGCAGGGCGAGCACCAGCGCGAGCCCTGGGCCGCGGCGCATGCGCTCGCACGCGACGGCGATCGCGGCGCCGGCGACGATCGCGACGCCCACGGTCAGGACGTACCGCCAGGACTCGAACACCGGCAGGAGGCTCCATGCGGCAATCGCCGCTCCGCCCATGACGAAGACGGCGTTGATGAGAACGAACGTCCACGTCGCCCGGCCGGGCGCGCCCCGCCTTGCCGCCGCCATCCCCCGTCGGGCGCGCAGGTGCCTGCCGCGCGCGCTCACGTCGCGCCCCGGGCGAGCAGCTGTCGGAGGTCGTCGAGCACGCCGAGGCTCAGCACCCGCGTGCGACCCATCGCACGCATCGACGGCTGTGAATGGGGATCGCACACCACCGCGGCGACGGCGACATCGCCTCCGAAGGCGAGCGCGGAGCTCTGGAGGTGAGCATGGGTGGCTGCCGAGCCGGTGATGAGGAAAGCGAGCGACGTGTCCGACGAGGACTCGACGAGCATGCGCGTCAGGGTGGGCATCGACACGACGGCGGCCCCTGCCTCGACGCCCGCGAGGTCGTCCAGCAGGCCGCGCGGCGTCGTGACCCTCAGCTGGCGCAGGGAACGCACCGACGTGCGCGCGAACTCGGGTACCTCGCCGCTGACGATGGCCTGCACGTCGCGCCCGTCCCGGATGGCGCGTACGCCGAGCGAGCCGACGGCGCTCACCGCCATCTCGAACTCGGTGTCGGAGGCGTACGACTCCTCATCGAGGTCGAGCACGACGGAGATGGTGGAGCGACGCGTCTCCTCGAACTGGCGCACCATGAGGGTGCCCGTCTTGGCCGTCGACTTCCAGTGGATCTGGCGCTGCGCGTCTCCACGCGCGTACTCCCGCACCGCGTGGAACGAGATGTCCTCGTTGGTGATGGTCTTGGTGGCGCGGCCCTCGAGATCGCGGATGAACCCCATCGAGGTGCTGGGGATGGCGATGGTGACGGGGTGGATGTACAAGGTGCGCACGTCGGCCCAGTGGAACTCTCGCTGCAGCAGCCGCAGCGGGTCAGAGCGGGACGTGGTGGCGGGACCGACGTCGATGACGCCTCGGCGCGCGGCGGGGATCACGATGGACTCCCGGTGCTGGTGGTCGCGCCGCAGCAGCGGCACGTGGAAGTCGACGAGCCCGTGGCCCACCGGGACGTCGACCCGGCCCGGCAGCGCCAGCCGCGCCTGAGTGTTGCGCACCACGATCTCGCCCTCGGCGTCGTCCCCCGCGACCACCGCGTCGTGGCTCAGGCGGAAGTCGACCTCGTAGGCCTCCCGCCCCAGCAGGAACGGCAGTGCCAGCATGAGCAGCGCCACCGCCACGAGCGCACCGATGAGGAACTCGCCCCACCCGAAGGCCACGCCGAGCACCGTGCCCGCCACCGCCCACATGATCGCGGCCCAGCCGGCCGGCGTCACGACCGACCGCGTGTGCGCCCACCCCGTCGCGACGGCATCGGCCGTGGTCCGCGACCAGCGCAGGGCCCACAGCCCAAGCGCCACCCACCGCCCGCGCGACTCGCCCGTGAGCTGAGTCCGCGTGCCCGCCCACGTGGCGCTCGTGCGCGTGTGGCTGCGGGTATGCGACGCGGCGGACTGATCGGCGCGGGTGCGCCCCGTGGACTCGACGCTCAAGCGAGATCCTTCTGGCTGGGCGGCGGGGTGTCGAGGAGGACCTGACCGATGACGGCCGTCGCCGTGACCCCGTCGAACTCTGCCTCCGGGTCCAGGATGAGGCGGTGCGCGAGGACGGGCTCCGCGAGCGCCTTGACGTCGTCGGGGGTGACGTACGTGCGCCCGTGGCCGAGCGCCCAGGTGCGCGAGCCGCGCGCCAGCGCCATCGCCCCTCGCATCGACGCGCCCAGCCGCACCTGCGTCGCACCGCGGGTGGCGTCCACGATGCGGGCGATGTAGTCCAGGACGAGCGAGCTCGTGTGCACCGCGGCGGACAGCTCCGTCATGGCGGCGATGGTCTGCAGTTCGACCAGGGCGGGCACGACCACGCGAGGGGGCCTGCCCGCGTCGAGGATGCGCAGCGTCGCAGCGTGGTCGGGGTAGCCCAGCGAGGTGCGCATCATGAAGCGGTCCAGCTGCGCCTCCGGGAGCGTGTACGTGCCCGCCTGCTCCACCGGGTTCTGCGTCGCGACCACCATGAAGGGGCGGCCGGCGGGCCGGGTCACGCCGTCGACCGTCACCGCGCCCTCCTCCATCACCTCGAGCAGAGCGGACTGCGTCTTGGGGCTCGCACGGTTGATCTCGTCCGCGAGCACGACGTTCGCGAACACGGGGCCGGCGTGGAACTCGAACGTGCCCTTGCTCTGGTCGAACACCGTGATGCCGGTCACGTCGCCCGGCAGCAGGTCCGGCGTGAACTGGATGCGCGTGCTCGTGCCCTTCACGGTCTGCGCCAGCGCTCGCGCCAACGACGTCTTGCCGGTGCCGGGGACGTCCTCGAGCAGCAGGTGGCCCTCCGAGATCATCGCCGTGAAGGCGAGCTCCACCACGTGACGCTTGCCGAGCACGGCGCGCTCCACGTTGTCCGCGAGCGCGGAGAACGTGCTCGCGAACCAGTCGGCCTGCTCCTCGGTGACGGTCATCGGGTCTCCTTCGCTGGGGGATGGTCGCTGCGCATCCGCGCAGCGGTCGTGGGGCGTGACGGCCGATGCGCGCTCACGGCGCGGCCGTCGGTTCGGGATCGGGGGTGGGCTCGGGGTCCGGCGGGGGCTCCTCGTAGGCGCACGTCACCGTCGTCGACCACGCGTTCATGCCCGCGAGCGCACCTGAGAACGACACGTCCCACCGCATGCGACGCATGTCCTCGATCGCGACCGCGTCGCCTCCCGACTGGCCGAGCATGGTGCTGGTCGCTGTGTAGTGCGCCCCCGTGGCAGAGACGGTGATGCCACCGATGTCCGGGTCGACGCCGGCACGGCATTCCTGAACCTGGATCTCGATCGGATACAGCGGCGAGCCCTCCTGGGCCGGAACGACTGACGTCTGGTTCGAGCACTGGGTGTCGCCGCCGCCGTAGTCGATGCAGTAGCGGGCACGCACCTCGGAGACCGAGCCGACGGGGAGCGAGAAGTCGCTGCTCCAGCCGCTGCCGTTGACGGAGTACTGCGTGTCCATGCCGTAGGGGCGGTCGGGCTGCGGCGACTCCACACCCGTGGCGCACCACCACTCGCTGCCGCTGCAGTTCGCGTCGACGCGGTAGCCGCGCCGGAAGGTCGGTGCACCGGGCTCGAGGTAGGAGTAGACCCGCTTGTCGAGGGTGTTCGACGGAGCGAAGGTGGCGCCGCCGTACCGGCTCTCGCCGCAGAGCGTGAACTCCGTGCGCCGGTTGGGTTCGACGTCCGCGCTCACCTGGCCCTGACCGCCCGAGGTCTGCACCAGACCCGTGCAGGTGCCTCCCCGGCGAATGCCGACCCACGTCTGTGAGCCCTCGCCGCCCGAGCGCACCTGCACGGTGAACGTGACGCGGCTGCGGCTGTCGTTCAGCGAGTAGGTCGCCTGCAGCAGTTCGGGGGCCCCCACCCCGTTAGCGGTGAAGCTGGTGGATTCGCCGCTGGCGCTGCCGCCGCCCACGGGCGGGATCTCGAGGGCGGTCGTGGGCGTCACGCTCACGGTCTGCGCCTGGTTGGATCCCACCTCGAAGCCCTGGATCGCAAGGGTGCGCCCGCTCACCGCGTACTCGCGCGTCGCGCCCGAGGGGCTGGCCAGCGTCACAGATCGCGTGGTCGGGTCCTGGATCCGCATGGTCACGTCGATGCGTCCTCCAGCGCCCCCGGTCTCGCGGGTGGGCTCCCATGCGATCTCGGTGGGCGCCGACGGTGGCGCATATGCCCACGCCGTCACGGACACCCCGTCGCGGGACTGACCGACGGCGTTGACTGCGCGTGCGGTGTACTGACGCTTGTCGCCATTCGAGAGTCCGGACAGCTCGGGGCACGCACCGCGGGCCGAGCAGGTGGCCACCCGGGCGTTGCCGTCGAAGACCTCGAATCCCGAGATCGCGGGGTACGCGGCGCTCGCCGGGCCCGGCGTCACCGCCAGTGTCACGCGACCGTCGGCGAACCCCGTCTGACGGATCTCGGCGGGTGCAGCCGGGAAGCCCTGCAGGTCGAGGCTGATCGAGCCCTGTCGGTCACCCGCGCTCACGCGTCCCTGAGCGTCGCGCACGGAGAAGTTCGCGTCGCACACGGCACCTGGGGCGTCCTGCGCCCATGAGGCACGCACCGTGCGGTCGTCGACTCGGCTCCACGAGACCTGGGGACAGGACGCGGCGCCCGCCACGTCGACCAACTCGAGCGGGGTGCCGGGCAGCGGGTTGACTTCGCCGGAGACGCCCGCGACCGTGACCGTGCACGAGGAGCCCGAGGCCTGCGAGCACCGCTGCACGACGCTTGCGCCCTTGGGCAGCTCGGACGGCGCCGGACCGACCTCGAGCGACAGCGACGTCGCCGGGGTCGCAGGGTCGGACGGGAGGGAGACGGTCACGACGTCCTGGCGTCCCGGGATGGAGGCGTCCTTCGCCGTCACTGTCAGCACCGTCCCGGAGCGCGACACCTCGAAGTGCTGTCCCGAGTAGTCGGTGAAGTACTCGACGGCGCGCGGGGCGGAGCCCTGGGGCCAGGACACCATCTGCTCCACGTCGAACGTGGTCGTCTCGCCCGGCGACAGTTCGAGCGACGCGCCGGTGAGGAGGGGCTGCGGGTCCTCGGCGATGATCACGATCGGCACCGGCAGCACGGTGGGCTCGTCCTGACCCGCCAGCGTGACAGGCACCAGGCACGTGTCCGTGTAGGGGTCGCCCATGCCGGCGGTGTACCGCAGGGTGGTGCCGGACACGAGTTCGCACGTCGAGTCCGCGCGGTGTCCCGACGCGGCCACGCCGCTCCCGTCGATGGCGAGGTCGAATCCCTCGGGGATCGCGGCGAGTTCGACCAGGTCGAACGTGACCGACTCTCCCTCATCCACCTCCGGCGGTGCGAAGTCGTCGCGCAGCGCGACGCGGATCTCCTCGGCGCCAGGCACACGCAGGAACCCGTAGGACACCACCTGCTCGCCGGCGTAGTCCGGACCGGTCACCTGGAACGGCACCAGTCGCGTGACCTCGGGCAGCGGGCCCGCGATGGTGCGGCCCTCGAGCGTCAGGTCCGGCTGGTCCCCCCACAGGGACAGTTCGAGGTCGGCGGTCTCACCCGAGCTCCACGACACGCGGTCCGTGAGGACGTCCACCCCTGTCGCGAAGGTGTCGCGGTTCTCGGCGGTCAGCACCGTGTCGTCGACCACCGGCACGTCTGCGACGGGGTCGCGCACGGCCTTGAGGACGATCCGGCCGATCGCCGTCGAGCCGCCGGGGTTCTCCACGGTGTAGACGAAGGAATGCGTGCCGGGCTCCTCGCCGACGGACAGCGTCACGCGACCGTCCTCGACCGACTCGAGCCGGTCGCTCAACGCCGCGAACTCCTGCGACGCCGGATCCGCATCGGGGCGCACCGACAGCAGCTCCAGGTCTCCGCCGGCAAGATCGATGTCGTTGCCGACGGGGTCGAGGCTGACCCTGCGGTCGGGACCGACCTGCGCCTGCACGTAGTCCGAGTAGGTGACGGGGCGCGGGTCGACGTCGGCGGCGAGCACTCCGACAGTCGCGGTCGCCACCGCCGCCTGCCCGCGGGCGTCGACCACGCTGTAGTCGAACGCCACCTGCCCGGCGAAGCCCGCATCGGCCGTGTACACAATGGACTGGCCGTCGGAGGAGACGCGCGCAGAACCCGATTCCGGCTGGGCCTCGATGCGTTGCAGCGCCACCGCGTCGCCGTCGGGGTCGGTCCCCGTGCCGTCGAAGGGAAGACGGACCGTCTGCCCCGAGGCCACCCTGCCGCTGAGCGGGATCGGCGTCGGCGGCGCGTTCGTGTCCGATTCGAGCACTGTCACGACCACCGTGGCCGTGTCGCGCTGCGCGGGGTAGCCGAGCACGTACGTGGCGTAGGAGATCTCGTGCACGCCGGGCTCGTCCGGAGCGAGATACCGCACGGTCGAGCGCGCGGGGAAGGCCAGCCCCGCTCCCTCGCTCGCCTCGACCGACGCGGCGTCAAGCGCGATGACGTTGCCCGCCGGGCCCACGTCGTTGGCGAGCACGTCGACATCCGCCTGCGTCCCGACGCGCACGGTGATGGCGTCGTCCACGGCGAGCGGCGTCGAGGGCGCCTCCGAATCGAGCAGCATCACCGTGACCTCTCCACGTGCCGTCGCCTCGGTGCGCCCGGACCCGTCCGAGACGCTGTACCGCAGCACGCCCAGCAGTCCGGGCTGGGCGTCCGCGGTCTCGCCGCTGATCCGCAGCGCGGAGTGCCCCACGATGTCCGCCGAGAGCCGCGCGCCTTCCGCGGGCTCAGTCTCGAGCTCGCTCAGCAGCAGCACGTGCCCGCCGGGGTTGGTCACGGAGGACAGGACGTCGATGGTGGCGTCTTCGCGCGACCGGACGAAGGCGGTCAGCGGCACGGTGGACAGCCGCTCCTGCTCAGGCGTGATGACGGTGATGCGGGCCGAGGCTCGCACCTCCGCCACCCCGTCGGTCAGGGTGTAGTCGACCACGTAGGAGCCGGCCTCCGGCGCCGTGAAGGTGAAGCCCACCGTGCCCTGGGCCACGGCGACCGTCGCGTCGTCGCTCGTGTCGGAGGCCGCCTCGGTGACGACCAGCGGCCCGCGCGCCCCGGACACGAGGTCCGCCACGTCCACGGTGGTGGTGACCCCTGCGGTGACGGTGGCCACGACGTCGTCGGCGCGCAGCTCGGGCTCTCCCATCACCGTGACGGTCAGGGTGCGCTCCGCCTGCGCGCCGTACGCGTCCGAGACGGTCACCTCGACCGGCACGGCACCTGACTCGGACGAGGACGCGTTCGTGTGCTGGAACACGACGTCACCCTCGGGTGACGATGCGACCACGCCGGCCGACGCCTCGGTGCGCGCGCTCGCCACATAGATGGGGTCGCCCTCAGGGTCGACCCAGCCCGAGAGCACGTCCACCGACACGGTGCCTCCCGGCGCCACCTGAGGAGCAGGCCACGTGGCGAGGCAGCCCTCGGTGCCGCACCACACGGGCGGGTTGTTCTCGTCGGTGTCCTTCACCGCCAGCGTGACCGATGCGGGCTCGGACAGCAGCCCTTCTCCGGAGGTCCCGTCCGTGACGACGTAGGTGAACGTGGCAGTGCCGGTCGCGTCGGGGGCCACGTCCACCACGACCGTCTGATCATCGTCGCCGACCGTGAGCGTCCCGAACGCGGGGTCGAGGCCCGTCAGCGAGTCCGACACCACGGTGAGCACATCGCCATTGGCATCGTGATCGTTGAGCAGCACCGGCAGGCTCACCTGGCGCCCCGCACGAACGCCGAGGGAATCGTCCGCGGCGACCGGCGGTCGCGGATCCGAGACCTGCGTCGCCACCTCCTGGTCGTCGGGCGCCTGCTGAGACGTGTCGTCCTGCACCCACTGCTGAGAGGAGCGCACGAGCGCGCCCGAGGGCACCCCCCACACCCATCCCGACCGGGCCTCGTTGAGGATCAGGCGCGAGCCATTCGAGCGCAGGCGCGGCGTGCGGCGCTCGCCGAGCGAGCCGTCGCCGTAGTCCAGCTGCGTCGTGGTGCCGTTGGACATCCACAGCGTGCCCGCCCCCTCGCCTGCGGGCAGCCATGCCCCGGCGATGATCGACGTGCCCGGCAGGGCCGCGGGGCGCGCGGGCTGCCCGAGCGCCAGTTCGGTCGATCCGTGCGTCCGTGAGGAGGGCGTGCCGTCGAGGGGCACCGTGACCGAGCCGAACTCATCGGCGATCACGATCCGGTCCGACTCCCGCGACGACTCCTGCAGCAGCGCGCCCTCGGTGGCTGGCGTCGCCACCGGCTCGTCCGTGAGGCTGGACCACACCAGGCCGCTGTCGGCATCGAGGAGCGCCCACTCGGCGCCCACCCAGGCGATCTGCACATCGTCGCTCTCGGGGCCCTCCGGGAGATACACGGTGTCGCGCACCTCGCCCGAGAGCGCATCGGCCAGGAGGACGCTCTGACGCTGGGCCGAATAGGCCGCCAGCTCGCCGTCGACGGAGACCGCGGCGGCGACCGCGCGG
The DNA here is from genome assembly GCF_030418295.1 of Demequina muriae. Classification (NCBI taxonomy): domain Bacteria; kingdom Bacillati; phylum Actinomycetota; class Actinomycetes; order Micrococcales; family Demequinaceae; genus Demequina; species Demequina muriae. The sequence goes on along the minus strand of NZ_JAUHQA010000001.1, from coordinate 1,402,137 downwards.
AACTGAGGACGATCGTCGCCCTCGGCGACCTCGACGTCTCGATAGGGATCGATCACGCGCGGGGCGATGGCACTGCCGTCGCTCACCGACCCCGCGAGCACCTCGCCGGCCTCGGTGAGGTACGCGACGACGTCGCCGGTGTGGGACACCGCGGTCGTGCCCAGCGGGGTGGACACGGTCTCGTCCCCGCTCGCCTCCCCGACATCGCTGGGTCGTGCCGCGTCGAGCGACGTCACCGAGCCCAGGTTGTCGGAGTACACCAGCAGCGTGCGATCGACCTGCAGGATCTCGCTCGGGTCCTCGACCGCCTTGACGGTGTCGACCTCCGACACGACCGTGTTGATGCGGCCGAACCGTTCGCCGGCGGCGGTCTGAAGCGCCCACACCGACGGGTCGTCCACCTGGACCTCGCGCTCGTCGAAGCCGGGCGACAGGGCGATGCCCACGACCAGGCCCACCAGGACGGCGGCGACCGACGCCCGGCGGACCGTGCGCCAGCGTGCCGCCGTGGCCCGTCCCAGCCCGGCCTCGACGCCGCTCATGCGCTCAAGTCCCCACCACGATCAGCACGGTGATGGCGGCCCCGATCGCGGCGGCGCCGATGACCGCCGCCGTGATCGCCACGGCGCGGCCCACGCGGTTCGCCGCGGCCTCGTGCCGCGTCACGGTGCCGTGCCGCGTGCCGGTCGCGGGCTCTCGTCGCGGGCGACGCGACTCGATCGCGACGGTCGAGCGCGGCATCGGCGTCGCGGGCTCCGTCTCGCGGAGGCCCACCGCCGCCTGCGCCCACTCGTCCGTCGGCACGTCGAGCGGGGTGGGGGGCAGCCCGAGCTCACGCTCGACCTCGCGCAGGGCCTCGCCGAACGCGAGCGCGCTCGGGTACCGGTCGCCCGGCAGTCGCCGCATTCCGCCCTCGAGCACGCGCTCCAGAGAGCCGGGGACGTCCGCACGGCCCGTCGGGGTGTACTTGGCGCGCGAGATGCGGGCACGCAGCTGAAGGTCGTCGCCGCGGCGACCGTCGGGGAGGTCGAACGGAGCGCGCTGGGCGAGCAGGGTGTACACGGTGGCCGCGAGCGCCCACACCTCGGATGCGACGGTGCCGGACGTGCGCTGCTCGACCACCTCAGGCGCGCTCCACGGCGGGGACAGGGCGATGGTCTCGTCCTCGCCCTGGGCCAGCGCCGATGCGACGCCGAAGTCCGACAGGACGGGATGGCCGAAGGAGGTGAGGAGCAGGTTCGAGGGCTTGATGTCGCGGTGCAGCAGGCCCGCGCGGTGCGCGGCCTCGACCGCGCCGGTGATCTTGACGCCGATCGACAGCACCTCGGCCACGGGCATCCGCTCGTTGCGGTAGCGGTTCGTGAGCGAGGAGGGGCAGTACTCGACGACCAGGTACGGCCGGCCGTCGGCGGAGACGCTCGCCTGATAGACCGTGAGGATCGACGGGTGAGAGCTGAGGCTCGCCATGATGTCGGCCTCGGCGGACAGCGTGCGGGCGGCGGCCTGGTCCTCGATGCGGCTCAGCAGCACCTTGACGGCGACGAGTCGGTGCGGCATGTCCTGCTGGAACAGGAACACGTCCGCGAAGCCGCCGGAGCCCAGCGGCCGGATGTACGTGTACCCAGGCAGCACCGGGGGGCTGAGCGGCTGACGACGCACCACGGCCCCTCCCTCCCGTTCACAACTCGTGCCACCGTGCTGCGGCCGGACGGCCGTGGGAACGCAGGTCACTCTAACCCACGGCACACGCCGTCAGAAGGGCCCGCGCGGCCCATGTGACTGATGCCACCCGTGGGTTCAGGAGCGGCGCTGCGTCACTCGTTCGCCTCGGCGGCGTACGCCTCGACTGGGGGGCACGAGCAGACCAGATGACGGTCGCCATGAGCGTTGTCGATGCGCGACACTGGCGCCCAGTACTTGTCCTGGCGCAGGCCGGGCACCGGGAAGGCCGCCTGCTCGCGCGAATAGGCGCGGTCCCAGGCGTCGGAGACCACCGCATCGGCCGTGTGGGGCGCGTGCCGCAGCGGCGAGTCCACTGCGGCGACGTCGCCACGCTCGACGGCGGCGATCTCTTCTCTGATCACCAGCATCGCGTCGATGAAGCGGTCGATCTCGCCCAGGTCCTCCGACTCGGTCGGCTCGACCATCAGCGTGCCGGCGACGGGGAAGGACATCGTCGGCGCGTGGATCCCGAAGTCGATGAGCCGCTTCGCGATGTCCTCGTTGGTGATTCCCGTGGCCTTCGCGATCGGACGGATGTCGAGGACGCACTCGTGCGCCACCAGTCCGCCCGGCCCGCGGTACAGCACCGGGTAGGCGTCCTGGAGTCGCGTCGCGACGTAGTTCGCCGCGAGGACGGCGGTCTCCGTGGCGCGCATCAGACCCTCGTGCCCCATGAGCGCGATGTACGCCCACGTGATCGGAAGGATGCCGGCCGATCCGTAGGGCGCGGCGCTCACCGGTGCACCGCGTCGTTGCAGCTCCGCAGGGCGCTGGATGGTCTGGCGCAGCGCGGGCAGGTACGGCACCAAGTGCTTGGCGACCGCGACGGGGCCGACTCCGGGCCCGCCGCCGCCGTGTGGGATGCAGAACGTCTTGTGGAGGTTCAGGTGGGAGACGTCGCCGCCGAAGTGGCCGGGCTTCGCGAGCCCGACGAGCGCGTTGAGGTTGGCTCCATCGATGAAGACCTGACCCCCGGCGTCGTGGACGGCGGCGCAGACCTCGCCCACATGCGCCTCGTACACGCCGTGCGTGGACGGGTAGGTGATCATCATGCAGGCGACGCGACCCTCGTGCTCCGCGAGCTTCGCGCGCAGGTCATCGGTGTCGACCTCGCCGTCGGGCGCGGTCGCCACGACCACGACGCGCAGTCCCGCCAGGACGGCGGACGCGGCGTTCGTGCCATGGGCCGATGCGGGGATCAGGCAGACGTCCCGCTCGGCGTGGCCGTTGTCGCGGTGGTAGGCCCGGATCGCGAGCAGCCCCGCGTACTCGCCCTGGGCGCCCGAGTTGGGCTGCACCGACACGGCGGCATAGCCCGTGATCTCGGCGAGCCAGCCCTCGAGCTGAGCGATCATGTCGCGGTACCCGGCCGTCTGGTTCGACGGGGCGAACGGGTGGATGCGGGCGAATCCCGGCCAGCTGATGGGTGCCATCTCCACGGCGGCGTTGAGCTTCATCGTGCACGAGCCCAGCGGAATCATGGTGCGGTCCAGTGCCAGGTCGCGGTCCGCGAGCCGGCGCATGTAGCGCATGAGGGACGTCTCCGAGCGGTACTGGTGGAAGACGGGGTGCGTGAGGTAGTCGCTCGTGCGGCGCAGCGACCGCGGGATCGCGACGCGGGGCGCGGTGTACACCGCGTGGCGCTTGACGGCCGTGACCGCCTCGACGAGGTGGTGGAGGATGTCGAGGCTCGTCACCTCGTCGCACGCCATCGCGACGTGATCGTCGTCGACGCGGCGCAGGTTGATGTCGGCGGCCGCCGCGCGGGCGATCACCGAGTCCGCTCCGCCGTGCACCTCGGCCACCACGGTGTCGAAGAAGTTCTCGTGCTTGATGCGCACGCCCGCCGCCGTGAGCGCATCGGCCAGCGTGACGGCCGTGTTGTGGACCTGCTGCGCGATGGCGCGCAGGCCGTCGGGTCCGTGGTGGATCGCGTAGAACCCGGAGACGATCGCGAGCAGCGCCTGCGCCGTGCAGATGTTGGACGTCGCCTTGTCGCGGCGGATGTGCTGCTCGCGCGTCTGCAGCGCGAGCCGGTACGCCGGACGTCCGTCCGCATCGACGCTCACGCCGACCAGGCGGCCGGGCAGCTGGCGCTCGAGGCCGTCCCGCACCGCCATGAACGCGGCGTGGGGGCCGCCGAAGAACAGCGGCACGCCGAATCGCTGGGCGGAGCCGACCGCGATGTCCGCGCCGATCTCGCCGGGCGCCTTGACCATGGTGAGCGACAGCAGGTCGGCCGCGACGGTGACCAGTCCGCCCGTCGCGTGAGCGGCGGCGACGACGTCCTGGATCTCGCGCAGCACCCCGGTGGAGCCGGGCTGCTGAAGGACCAGGCCGATGAGGTCCGCAGGCGCCTCCCACCCGGCATCGATGTCCTGGATCTCGAGGCGAAGACCGATCGCCTCGGCGTGGGCCTCGACCACCGCGATGGTCTGCGGCAGGCACTCCGAGTCGAGCACGACGACCCCGCCCTCGCGGTCCTTGACCGCGCGGCGCATCAGCAGGACGGCCTCGGACACCGCCGTGGCCTCGTCCAGCAGCGACGCGCCCGCGACCGGCAGCGCGGTGAGGTCGGAGATCATCGTCTGGAAGTTCAGCATCGCCTCGAGCCGGCCCTGCGAGATCTCGGCCTGGTACGGCGTGTACGCCGTGTACCAGGCGGGGTTCTCGAGCACATTGCGGCGGATCACCATGGGCGTGATCGTGTCGTAGTAGCCCTGGCCGATCATCTGGGTGTGGACCTGATTGCGCTGCGCGAAGGCCTGCAGGGCGCTCAGCGCACCGTACTCCGTGAGCGGATCCGGAAGCACCAGCACGTCGTCCTGACGGATGGACTCCGGCACCGCCGTCTCCGCGAGGACAGCGAGCGACGGATGGCCCACGGCCGCGAGCATCGTCTCGATGGCGGTCTCGTCGGGGCCGATATGGCGGTCAGCGAAGGAGGTCACGGGCCCATTGTGTCTCAAAGCCCCTGGACGCGACAGAGGCCCGCGGCGAACCGCCGCGTGCGGCCCTCATGCAGCGGCCCTGTGCCACCATGTGGGCACGAGGAGGTCGGCGATGGACGTGATGCTTGGCGCGGTGCTCGGCGCGGTGCTGGGCTGGGGCGCCTCCCGCACCCACCCTGCGGTGGACGCCGGCGCCATCATCGGAGTGCTCAGCGGTCTGGTGGGCGGGCTCGTCGGCCAGGCATGGCTCGGACCGGCGCTCGCTCCCACGCTGGCGGGCGAGTCGCTTGCCGGTGCGGCCGCTGGCGGGGCCATCGGAGGCCTGGTCCTCGCGCCCCTCGTCGGCGTCGCGATCAACCAGCTCCGTCACAGGCAGCGCCGCAGCACCGGCTCCGACCACTAGCCTGAATGCCGTGAAGCTCGTCGTCCAGATCCCCTGCCTCGACGAAGAGGCGACCCTCGGCGAGGTCCTCGCGGGCATTCCCACCGCCATCCCCGGCATCGACGAGATCGAAGTCGTGGTGATCGATGACGGCTCGTCCGACGGGACCTCGCGGATCGCCCACGAGCACGGCGCACATGTGATCCGGCACGTCCGCACCATGGGGCTCGCACAGTCGTTCCGCGATGGCATCGACCACGCCCTCTCCCGCGGCGCGGACATCGTGGTCAACACCGATGGTGACAACCAATACCCGCAGCACCGCATCGGCGACCTGGTCGCCCCCATCGTCGCGGGCGAGGCGGAGATCGTCATCGGCGATCGGCAGACGCACACCATCGCGCACTTCTCCCCGTTCAAGAAGACGATGCAGCGGTTCGGCTCCTGGGTGGTGAACCGCGCGGCCGGCACGCGCCTGCCCGATGCGGCCTCGGGCTTCCGCGCGTACTCGCGGTACTCGCTGTACCGCCTCAACATCGTCACGCGGTTCAGCTACACGATGGAGACGATCATCCAAGCGGGCGACAAGCGCCTTGCGATCGCGTCGGTCCCGATCATCACCAACCCCAAGACGCGCGAGTCGCGGCTGTTCCGCAACGTCGGGGAGCACATGCTGAAGTCTGCGCAGGCGATCCTGCGCTCGTCGATCATGTTCCGCCCGTGGATGCTGTTCGCGTGGCTCGCCTCGCTGTTCGGCATCCTGGGCGCGATCCCGTTCGTGCGGTTCGTCATCCTGCGCGCCCTCGGCAACGACGGCAACCACATCCAGTCGTTGATCTTCGGCACCATCATGCTGGTGGGCGCCGGGCTGTCGCTGGCGCTGGGAATCCTCTCCGACCTCATGAAGACCAACCGCATCCTCCATGAGCAGGCGCTCGAGCGCATGAAGGAGCAGCAGTACGGGCCTGCGATGTCGCCGCTGCAGCGATTCGAGCCCGATGCCGCAGAGGACGCCTGACCTCCGCCACTGCCCTCTCTTTGTGTCCGCCGTGTGAATTCTTGGCCTCCGTGGACACAGGTCCTATGTCGCGCGCCATAGATTGGGAGGTGTGAATGACACCACCGCACCCTCCGCCGCCCGCGAGCACACCGTCGAGAGCTTCACCCGCGAGTTCCTGCGGGAAGTGAACTTCGGTCAGGGCGTCGACCTCGATCGAGCCTCCACGAACGACAAGTACCTCGCGCTCGCGCGCACGGTGCGGGCCTACCTCACCACTCGATGGCTCGAGACTCTCCGCACCCAGCGCCGGGAGCAGAAGAAGGCCGTCGCCTACATGTCCGCTGAGTTCCTGCTCGGACGCCAGCTCGAGAACAACCTGCTCGCCACCGACCTGGGCGAGATCGCTCGCGACTCTCTCGACCTGCTGGGCATCGACCTCGTCGAGCTGTGCAACACGGAGATCGAGCCCGGGCTGGGCAACGGTGGCCTGGGCCGCCTCGCGGCGTGCTTCGTCGACTCGCTCGCCACGGAGAACGTGCCGTCCATCGGCTACGGCATCCGCTACGAGTACGGCATCTTCCGCCAGCGCTTCGAGGATGGCCGCCAGGTGGAGGAGCCGGACGAGTGGCTGCGCCTGGGCTCCCCCTGGGAGATGCCCCACCCGGAGAACGCGGTCAAGGTGGGATTCGGCGGCCGAGTCGAGGCCTGGAAGGACGAGTCGGGACGCGCGCATCGGCGCTGGAGTCCCGACTGGCACGTCACCGGCGTGCCCTACAACTACATGGTGCCGGGCTACCGCAACGGCCGCGTCAACACGCTGCGGCTGTGGTCCGCACGCGCGACCCAGGCCTTCGACCTCGCGATCTTCAACGCCGGCGACTACACCGACGCCGTGCGCGCGCAGACGCAGGCGGAGAACATCTCCAAGGTGCTCTATCCCGAGGACTCGACGCCCCAGGGCAAGGAGCTGCGGCTCCAGCAGCAGTACTTCTTCGTGGCGTGCTCGCTGCGCGACTTCGTCGAGAAGGTGCTGCCGGAGGACTTCGACCTCCACCGCCTGCCGGAGCGGATCACGTTCCAGCTGAACGACACCCACCCCGTCATCGCGGTGCCCGAGCTGATGCGCCTGCTGATCGACGAGCGCGGCTGGGAGTGGGCCGACGCCTGGGCCGTCACTCAGAAGGTGTTCGCGTACACCTGCCACACGCTGCTGCCGGAGGCCCTCGAGGTCTGGCCGGTCGACCTGCTGGGCCGGCTGCTGCCGCGCCACCTCGAGATCATCTACCGCATCAACGAGGAGTTCCTCGAGCAGGTGCGGGAGGCGTTCCCGGGCGACATGCTGCGCGAGCGCCACATGTCGATCATCGCCGAGGAGCCGGTGCGCTCCGTCCGCATGGCCTACCTCGCGACCGTGGCCGGCGCCAAGGTCAACGGCGTCGCCGAGCTGCACTCGCAGCTGCTGCGCGACAAGGTGCTCTCCGACTTCGCCGAGATGTTCCCCCACAAGTTCACGAACGTCACCAACGGCGTGACCCCGCGACGGTTCATGGCGCTGTCCAACCCGCGGCTGAGCGCGCTCATCACCGAGGCGATCGGCGAGGGCTGGGTCACCGACCTGGAGCGTCTGCGCGAGCTCGAGCCGCTCGCCGACGACGCCGAGTTCCGGCGTCGGTTCCGTGAGGTCAAGAGCCACAACCGCGCACGCTTCGCGGGCGTGATCGCCGAGCGGGACGGCATCGAGATCTCGCCCGACGCGATGGTCGACGCGATGGTCAAGCGGCTGCACGAGTACAAGCGCCAGTCGCTCAAGCTGCTGCACATCGTGTCGCTGTACGAGCGCATCACGAGCGGCGCCCTGCCCCTCGCGGACGTGACGCCCCGGACCTTCGTGTTCGGCGCCAAGGCGGCGCCCGGCTACGTGCGCGCCAAGGAGACCATCGCGCTCATCAACGCCGTCGGCAGGACGATCAACGCGGACGCCTCGCTCGAGGGCCGCCTCAAGGTCGCCTTCCCTGCGAACTACAACGTGACGCTCGCCGAGACGCTCATCCCGGCGGCGGACCTGTCCGAGCAGATCTCCCAGGCGGGCAAGGAGGCCTCGGGCACCGGCAACATGAAGTTCGCGCTCAACGGCGCGCTCACCGTCGGCACCGACGACGGCGCGAACGTGGAGATCCGCCAGCTCGTGGGCGACGATCACTTCTTCCTGTTCGGCATGGACGAGCCCGCGGTGTCCGACCTCCAGGCCAGCGGCTACCGCTCGGCCTCGTACTACGAGCAGGACAAGGACCTGCGCGCGGCTCTCGACATGATCGCCTCCGGCGCCTTTACCGGCGGCGACCGCGGATCGTTCGTGTCCTCCATCACCGCGAGCCTCATCGAGCGCGACCGGTTCATGGCACTCGCCGACTTCCGCGCCTACGTGGACGCTCAGGAGCGCGTGGAGGCCCACTGGGCGGACCAGGAGGCGTGGACCAGGTCCGCCGTGCTCAACGTGGCCCGCAGCGGGTACTTCAGCTCGGACCGGTCGATCAGGGACTACCTGGCGCGCATCTGGAACGCCTGACCCTGCCCCAACCCACGCAAGTGTCGAATCGCGTGCGCGATTGCACCGAGAACCGCACATAGATCGACACTTGCGCCCGGTGCGGGCAGTGGCCGACGGCGGACGGCGGCGGGAGTGCGGCCGATGCGCGGGTCGGGTGAGAGGCGAGCGCAGGCGCGCGGGTAGGCGCCGCACAGCTGGCGCTCGGGGGCCGATGCGCCCAGGGCGTCAGAGCGTGCGGCGGCCTCGCAGCCGGTCCAGCTGACGGCGCTCCCGCTTGGTGGGCCGGCCCGCGCCGCGATCCCGTGCCCCCACCGCAGCGGGCCGCTCGACGCGCGGGGGCGGCGGCGGGCTGTGGTCGACATACGCCGCCTGTGCGACAGGCGCGCTCACGCGCTTGACGAGCAGCTGGCGGACCTCGACGATCTTGATCTGCTCGTGGAGGCGCACCTCGACGCGGTCGCCGGCACGGACCGTGGTCGAGGCCTTCGCCCGGTCGCCGTTGACCCGCACGTGCCCGGCGCGGCATGCGGCCGTGGCCTGCGAGCGGGTCTTCGCGAGCCGCACAGCCCAGACCCACGCATCGGCCCTCGCGCTCGTCCTGCTCTCCACGCGATCAGCCTACGTGCGAGCGCGGAGGCGAGCGCGCATCGGCCGGGCATACCCTTGGCGGCATGGACATCATCCTCGAAATCATCGGCTGGACCGGCTCGCTGCTCATCGTCTGGTCGCTCATGCAGGCGCGCGTGCTCAAGTTCCGGTGGATGAACCTCGCGGGCGCCGCGATCGCCACCGTGTACAACGGGATCATCGGGATCTGGCCGTTCGCGTTCATGAACCTCGCGATCACGGTGATCGACATCTACTGGCTCATCCGGCTCTACCGCGAATCGCACGACGAGGCGGTCTACCAGGTGCTCTCCGTCGACGCCGACAACGCCTTCCTGCGTCGCGTGCTCGAGGAGCATGCGGAGGACGTGAAGACCCACGAGCCCGCCTTCGACATCGACGCCGACGCGGGCACCGCAGCCGGCGGCACGCGCCACACGTTCCTGGTGGTGCGCGGCGACGAGGCCGTGGGCATCGTGGTGGTGCGCGATCTCGGCGACGGCCTTGGCCTCGTCGAGCTGGACTGGGTCAAGGAGCGGTTCCGCGACTTCACGCCGGGCGAGTTCGTCTTCCGCAAGTCGCAGGTGCTGTCCGATGCGGGCTTCCGCCGGCTCGAGCTCGCGCCGCACGACGCGACGGACCTGGACTATCTGCGCCGCGTGGGCTTCCACCAGAGCGGCGCCCGCTGGGCACGTGAGGTCACGGCGGCGTGACCCCCGCGACGGGCGCCCGGCACTTCGCCTCGGACAACTACGCCTCCGTCCATCCGGAGGTGCTCGCGGCGATGGCCGACGTCAACGTCGGTCACGACGCCGCGTATGGGGCCGATGCGGCCACGGCCGACTTCGACGCGGCGGTGGCGGCGGAGTTCGGCGAGCATGCGCTCGGGTTCCCCGTGTTCAACGGGACCGGCGCGAACGTCATCGCGCTCATGGCGCTGTCTCCCCGGTGGGGCGGAGTCGTGGCGTCGGAGCACGCGCACATCCATCGGGACGAGAACGGTGCTCCCGAGCGTGTGGGCGGGCTGAAGATCCTCGAAGTGCCGGCGCCGGACGGCCGCATCGATCCGGCCTCGCTGGACGCCTGGGCCGCCGACCTCGGGGATGAACATCGCGCGCAGCCCCTGGTGCTCTCCGTGACGCAGTCCACCGAGCTCGGGACGCTCTACGGCCTGGAATCGCTCGCGGCGCTCGTCGACCGGGCGCACGCGCTCGGCATGAGAGTCCACCTTGACGGGGCGCGGATCGCCAACGCCGCTGCGGCCCTCGGGGTGTCGCTGGCCGAGGCCTGCGCTGGCGCGGACGTGCTGTCGCTCGGCGGCACCAAGAACGGCGCCATGGGTGCCGAGGCCGTGGTCGTGCTCGCTCCCGACCTGCGCGATCGGTTCGCCGCGGAGCTGCCCCACCTGCGCAAGTCCACCATGCAGTTGGGCTCCAAGATGCGGTACGCCTCGGCCCAGCTCACCGCGCTGCTCACGTCGCGCGACGAGTCGGGCGAGCCGCTGTGGCGGCGCAACGCGACCCACGCCAACGCGATGGCGACCGTGCTGCGCCAGGAGTTGGCGCCGCTCGCCGCCGACGGGGTGCTGCGCTTCACTCAGTCAACGCACGCCAATGCGGTGTTCGTCGAGATGCCGCGCACCATGGCCGGCGCGATTCGCGAGACGTTCCGCTTCTACGACTGGCGGCCCGGATCGACCCACGAGACTGTCGAGGTTCGGCTGATGTGCGCGTGGGATACGCGCGCCGAGGACTGCGTCCGGTTGGGCGCGCTGGCCCACGCCGCTGCGCATCCCGGGGCCTGATGGCGCTCGCCTGCCCCTGCGGGTCCGGCTCGCCGTTTGCCGACTGCTGCCGCCCGCTGCTGCGCGGAGAGCGCGAGGCCGCGAGCGCATCGGCCCTGATGCGGTCCCGCTACACCGCGTACGTGCGGCGAGACGAGAACTACCTGCTGCGCACGTGGCACCCCTCGACCCGGCCACCGTCGCTGGATCTGGAGGGCGTGCAGTGGCGCGGACTCGATCTGCACGGCGCCACGGGCGGCGGCGAGGACGACTCGACCGGAACCGTGACGTTCACCGCGCTGTTCGAGGACGAGTCCGGTGCGCCCGGGACGATGCAGGAGTCGAGCAGGTTCGTCCGGGAGCGCGGCCGCTGGCTGTACGTCGACGGAGACGTGCGCTGACCTGACGTCCGGAATGTCTGAGTGCCTGCGTGCGGTTGACGGAGGGGTGGACGGAACTTCCGCCGACGAGAGGAGAGCGCGATGAGCGCACTGATCATCACGACCAACTACGGTGTCGAGCAGGACGAGCTCAAGATGCCGCTCGAGGCGCTCCGCAACGCCGGTGTGCCCGTGACGCTCGCGGCGACCGAGTACAGCCCCGTGCAGTCACTCGTGGGCGACAAGGACCCGGGTGAGACCTTCGAGCCGGACACTCTGCTCGCCGATGTCGAGATGGGCGACTACGCCGTGCTCGTGATTCCCGGCGGCACCATCAACGCCGACAACCTTCGGACGGACGATGCGGCGCTCGCGCTGGTGCGCACGTTCGCTGGGGACGGTCGCACCATCGCGTCCATCTGTCATGGCCCGTGGCTGCTCGCCGAGGCCGACGTCGCTCGCGGCAAGTCGTTGACGTCGTACGAGTCCATCGCGACGGATCTTCGCAACGCGGGCGCGACGTGGGAGGACGTGGAGCTCCGGCGCTGCGAAGAGGAGGGTTGGACTCTCCTCACCTCGCGCAACCCGGGCGACCTCGACGCGTTCTCGCCCGCAGTCGTGGAGGCAGCGCGGTAGGGGCGCTCACCTCCACAACGGCGAAGGCCCCCATCCCGGTGATCCTGGGATGGGGGCCTTCGTGCGCTGCGGGTCAGGGGGTGGTGAAGGACCGCGATCCTGTCCATCGCTGGCGCGCGCCACAGGCCACCTCTCGGCTTCCCTCACATGAGCGATTCTGGGGCCCTTTCCGCCGGATTGCACCCAAACGCTCCCACCCGAGGAGTCCGTCGCAGTGACGACGAAGTCCCGCGAGCGCAGGCCGCGTGACCGTCAGACCGTCACACCGTTAGCAGATCGTCGATGAGGTCGGCCATGTTCTTCGACAGCCGCGCATGACGCTCGGAGACGTAGAGAACAGAACCATTGGTCGTCGTCCGGAGGCCCAGCACGTCATCGCACAGCCACTCCAGTGAGATCCACAGCTGGCCATCGCGGTGCACCGCCTCGGCGTACATGCTGCGCAGGCGTCCGTCGACCACGGCCCCCACGATTCCTCGCGCCAGCTCGACGGTGGTGCCGTTGGCGAAGGTGAGTGTAGCGACCAACCCGTCATCTGCGCTGTCGACGACGGCGCCGAATGCGCTCGCGAGGAATCGCACTGGCACGTACAGATAGGAGCCTCGGACCAGCTCTCCGCCGTCCAGTCCGTGGTACTTGAGTTTGTCGTGCCGAAAGCAAACTCCGCCGATCTCGACCGGCTCATTGTCAACCCACGCGAGCGCACGGTTCTCGGCGATGGCCACCGCATTGGAGTCGCCCACACGAGGACTAATCGTGTCCCTCACCTGAATCGAGCCCTCGTCGCCACGGCGCGTGCCCGAGAACAGATAGTCCCAGACGAGCTCGGCATCGTCAAAGGTCTGTCCATGGTCGCGGTTGAAGACGTCACGGAAGACCACCGGCGCGTGATCGCCTTCATAGAAGGCGAAGTTGCTCTCGCCCTCGATCGCGATCTGGGGCCTGCCTTGCACTCCGTTGATCTCAAGCCAATACTCCCGGTTGCGCCGCACCACCTCGCTCACCCCTGAGGTGTACTGGGGTGGGACCGCGTCGAGGTCCAAACGGCTCTGCCAGATCGCCACCGGCCCAGCAGCGTTCACGGGGCGATCGTTCTCGTCGAACAGCAGCGCGGGGCTGGTGGGTCCACCGGAACCGGCCGCGCCAGCGAGGATGTCGCCGAAGTGGCGGGTGAACTGGTCGGTCATGAGGTTGCCCATGGACATGCCCTGCATGAAGATGCGCGAACCGTCGATCGCGTATGTTTCGCGCATGCGCCCAATGAGCCTGCGGACCATGGCGAGGTCGTGGTTGTCCTCAGGTGAGCGCGGAGGAGGGTTGAGGAAGACGCCGCTGTCATTCGGACGCACCGAGGACTCGAGCTCGTTATCCGCCACCTCGATGAGCCAGAAGCGACGCTGGTGCGCGTTCGGGAAGAGACAGATGAATCCCTCTCGCTCTGCGAGCAACGTCCACGACGTGTAGATCGCCTGGCCCCACCCCGTCATGAGGCCGCCATGCATAGAGACCACCAGCGGTACTGGAGCGCTTCCGTCGTACGAGCTCGGCACGTACGTAAACCACGTGTCCGTGGTGCCCTCGATCACCTCGCCCGTGTGCTCCTGGAGGCCCTCCGGATAGGGGTGTGAATTGTTGCCGTTCTCGTTGACCACGATGTCCGAGCCTTTGATCGCCTCCGGAAGGTAGTCACGATTGTCGTCATCCGGCGTACCGGGGATGAGCGTGATCTTGGTGGATGGCATGAGTCCTCGTTCTCTGGCTGGTCAGCCCTTGACCGCGCCGAGCATGATGCCCTTCGCGAAATACTTCTGGAGCAGCGGGTAGATGATCAGCAGCGGCAACAGTGCCACGAAGGCGACGGCCATGCGCACGGAGACCTGAGGGAGGGCTGCAGTGCTTACCGACGAGCCAGCCTGGCTGCTCGACACTGCCTGGACGTTCTGCACGATCTTCGCGAGGTATGTCTGAATACTGAACATGTTCGAGTCGGACACGTAGTACAGACCATTGGTCCAGTCGTTCCAGTAGAGCAGAGCGATGAATAGTCCAATCGTCGCGAGAATGGGCTTGCCGAGTGGCAGCACCATCGTGAAGTAGATGCGGAAGTAGCCGGCACCGTCCATCTTGGCCGCCTCATAGACCTCCGGCGGGATCGAGTTCGCGTAGAAGGTCCTCATCAGGATGACGTTGAACGCGTTCACGAGGAGCGTCGGGACGATGTACGCAAGCAGGGTGTTCTTCACGCCTAGACCTGAGTACATGATGTACGTCGGCACCAGGCCACCGTTGAACAGCAGAGTGAAGAACACCACGAAGCTGAACGTCCTGCGGCCAGGGAGGTCCGGGACGGAGAGGGCGAATCCCAGTGCGGAGGTGAGCAGCACACCCACCACCGTGCCGATGAGAGTCACGATGATAGTGATCCCGTAGGCGCGCAGGAGCGTGTCGGAGTTCTCGAAGAGGAAGCGGTACGCGTCGAGCGAGAACTGCTCCGGAATGAACGCGTAGCCATTCTTGACCAGGGTCTCCTCGGCGGTGATCGAGGACATGAACAGCAGCACGATGGGCACAACCATCACCACTGTGGTGAGGCCGAGCACCGTGTGGACCACGGCGCGGTACCAACTAAATCGCTTCACGGGTAGCACCCTCCTAGAAGATCGCGCTCTTGGCGTTGTAGCGGCGGACGGCCCAGTTGACGCCGAGCACCAGGACGAACCCCACCATGGACTGGAAGAAGCCGGCGGCTGCGGAGCGCCCGATCCCTCCCACGCTCGTCAGTGCGCGGTAGACGTACGTATCGATGGTCTGCGTGGCGTCGTAGATCGCCCCCGAGTCCATGGGTACCTGGTAGAACAGGCCGAAGTCCGAGTAGAAGATCCGCCCGACGCCCAACAGCACGAGCGTGATGATCGTGGGCATGAGGTTGGGCAACGTCACGTGGCGGAACTGGTCCCAGCGATTCGCTCCGTCCAGCTGGGCGGATTCGTAGAGCGCGCCATCGATCGCCGTCAGGGCGGCGAGGAACAGCAGGGTTGAGAACCCTACGGTCCGCCAGAGGTTCACCAGGATCAGGATCGATGGCCAATGCTCGCCCTCGCCGTACCACTCGACGGGGTCGTCGGCAAAGAACGTGTTGTTCAGCAGACCGTTCTCCTGGCTCAAGAACGCGAAGACGATGTAGCTCACCACAACGATCGAGAGCATGAAGGGCAACAGCACCGACCCCTGATAGAGCTTCTTGAGCTTCTCGCTCACGACATCGTGGATCATCACTGCCAGTGCGATCGCGACGACGTTGGTTACGACTATGAACGCGAGGTTGTAGAGCAGGGTATTGCGCAGAATGATCGATGCGTCACCCGAGCCGAAGAGGAAGACGAAGTTGTCGAGACCCACCCAGGGACTGCCCCAGATGCCTTCCTGGACGTTGAACTTCTTGAACGCGACGACGATGCCTGCCATGGGCACATAGTTGTTGACGGCGAGGTAGACCATCGCGGGCGCCATGAGAAGGAACACGGGCGCGAAGACACGCAGACGGCGTCGCCGAGAGGTCCCCCAGACCGTTGACTTCCGGCGGGGCGGCGGGCCGGCCACCGCGGTCTGCGGCGGCCGGCTCGCGGTCTGCTGAGGAGAGATGAGACTCATGACATCCTCGTAGCTAGTTGTTCGCCAGGTACTCGTCGAACTGGCGCTGCTTCTCGTCGATGACGTCCTGCAGCCCCGCCTGGTACAAGGCTTCGTTGTATTCGGCAAGCCCGGTATCCGGGTCCATCGACCCAAACGAGAGCTGCTTGTTGTACTCGTCGTAGACCGCCTTGAGAGCGGCAATCTGGTCTGCCACCGAGCTCGAGTCGAAGAAGAAGCCGTAGCCCTGCGAGACCAGGCCACTGTTGCCGAACTCCTCGTACAGCTCACCCATGTTCGAAGGATTGCCTTCCCAGACGTGCCCTGCGAACTGGTTCGGCAGCAGGAACCCGGCGTCGTTGTGGTAGCTCACGTTTGACATGTCGACGCCCTCTGGGTACGCCGCGATGCCCTCGTCGCTCTCGACCCAGTCGATCCCCTCCACGCCCCAGTTCAGCAGGTCGTTGAACTCGGCACTCGTGTACGCCCAGTTGAGGAACTCGAATGCCTTCGCCGGGTCCTTGGAGTTCGACACGACGGACAGCAGAGCGGGCGGCGAGATCTTGCCGGCCTCGGACAGGGGGATCACCTCGACCTCGTGTCCGGTCTGCGCCTCCTTCTCGGCCTGCGTCGTCGGCGAGTAAGACTTGATGAAAGAGAAGAGGTTCCCTGCCTGCATCTTCACCTCGGCCTCGTCCTGATTGACCGCGATGTCGCTCGAGCTGTAGCCCTCCACGAACCACTCGCGATTGAGCTCCGCGAAGGCCCTGTACTGATCAGACTCGAACCAGTTGGTCACCTCACTGGTCTGGCCGTAGTCCTCGAGAACGCCGAAGTTGTCCGTGAGCGGGTCGATGTACCCGAAGTGAAGCGTCCCCATGGTCTGAGTGCCATCGAACATCGTCATGTCCGGGTGAGCTTCCTGAACCTTCGCGAACATGTCCGTGATGGCGTCGTAGCTCGAGAGGTCATCCGTGTTCACGTTGAAGTCCTCGACGGAGTATCCGAGCTCGTCGAATATGTCCTTGCGCACAATGAGCGCATTGGGCGACCGCGACAGCGTCTGGGTGCCGAACCCTGCCTTGAAGCCACCGATCTCGGCCCCGGCCACATCCTCACCGAGCATTGCCGCAATGTCCTGCGTCAGGTCGGAGTACTCGTTCGCATCCACCAGATAGCCCGCGTCGATGAATGAGCCCGCATCCTGCGCGAACAGATAGGTGATGTCGAGGGGGTCCGTGCCCGAGGCAAGCTTCAGAGGCAGCTGGGAGAAGTAGTCAGCGAACGTGACCGGGATGAGGTTCACCTTCATGTTGAGCTCTTCCATCGTGAGCTCGTTCACCGCGTCCTTGACCGCCTGCGTCGGGTCTCCGAAGACAGTCATGTACGCGTAGTTGACGGTGTACGGCTCGTCCCCGTCGCCTCCACCCTCGTCGTTGTTCGAGCAACCGGCGAGCGCGACGAGCGAACTCGCGAGCGCAGTCGCCGTCAGCGCCTTTGCTAAACGTGCCATTGTGCTTCTCCTTGAATGGGGGCCGCGTCGGTGCGGCCGGTAGGTGCACTGATCGCCGAGCGACGATCCGAGCTCTTCTCTAGAAAGGGTTCGCGCCCCTGTGGGGCAGATCGAAGAAGTCCAGGGCCCGCTGGATCGCCATGTCCCACAGCGCCCATTCGTGGCCTAGGCCCTCGGGGGTCCAGTACTCCGCCTCGAGTCCGATCTCTTCCGCGTGGGACCGGAAAGCCACGAGGTTCGGATATACGAAGTCGTCATCGGTGCCGGTGGCGAACAGCAGCCGCGGCAGATCGCCGGTGGTCACGCGCTCATCGATGACGCGCCAGACGTTCTCTTCCGAAGCGCGGAATGCGTCCAGCCCGCCGGCGTTGTCCACCATCCCCCGGAGTCGCACTGCGAACAGGTCTGACGGATCGTTGAGGTAGTCCTCCGTCAGAAGTGAGAAGTCCATAGGTGCAGCCGAGAGGATCGCCGCGGCAGCGAACCGATCCGGCTGGTTGACGGCGAACTTGATAGCGCCACGTCCACCCATGGACAGACCAGCAATGAAGTTGTCCTCGCGCGCCTCGGAGACAGGGAGCCAGTTGTAGACCATCGGCATGAGCTCCTCGGTGAGGAAGTCATACATGTCGAAGCCCATCATCGCCTTGCTCCAGTTGGAGTAGTTGCTGTTGAGCGCTGCCGGCATCACGACCACAAGGCTGCGCTCTGCGGCATACCGTTCGATGTTGGTCTTGCGCACCCAGTCGCTGTGATCGCCGAACGTGCCGTGGAGGAGCCAGAGAACGGGCAACCCCTGCTCGTTCGCGTAGAACTCGGACGGCTCTCGGTCACGCGGGAGGTCGGGGACGATGACGTTCACTGAGGTGTTCGAGCGCAAGAAGCGACTCTCGAAGTTGAGCGAGAACAGTGCCATGCCGACTCCTTCGTTGCGGCGAATACGTGGACTAAATCTTTACTGCAGGACCGTAGCCCTGCGCCCAAGATCATGTCAACCCTTGAGCCCCAAGTCTCACAGTCGCCTTCGCGGACAAACGACTCGACACCGAGTCCGAGGATCGGCGCCCGCCTGTTAACCAGGGCCTTTGATGGAGCATCGCCATGGCCACCGGAGTTCAGCGACGCCCAGGAAGGGAGCGTCGTTACCGAACTGAGACGACGTCACGCTTGCTAATGCATCACTAAAACAACCCTTCACATCGCGGTGATCACCTGCTAAGGTCAGTCTTCAAGGACCCACGGACAACAGACGACTAGGCCGCACTGCAGGGCAGACAAAGGGGTAGCGCATGGCACGCTCGAAGGCCGTCAGCATCAAAGACGTCGCGGCCGAGTGCGACGTGTCAGCCACGACCGTGTCGCTGATTCTCAACGACCGCGCAGACGAGTTCCGCATTGCGCCGGCCACCCGCGAGCGCGTGCTCGAGGCCGCGGAGTCTCTCGGCTACAAGCCTCCTCGAGGGTCACGTAAGCGGAGCCCCGTGGCGCGCTCGGCATTGTGGTGCATCTTTGCTCCCGTCGATTTCGCCTCGGGCCCAACCTCGGAGCTCTTTGCAGGCGTCCGTGAGTATGCGCTGGAGAACGACGTGGCCGTCGAGACCATCCTCTTCCCCTACGAGCGCGGCCAGCTCGCTGACAAGGCCTCTTGGATCTCAAGGCAGTTCTGCCACGGCGCGATCGTCGCAGGCCAGACTGACGCGGATGACGAGTACGTCGAGAACGCTCAGTTCGATGTCCCGATCGTCGTCTTCAACCGCTCCTCCAAGAGCCACGCGTCGGTCAACATCGACAACTACGCGGTAGGCCAGCGGGCGATGCGGCACCTGTATGGCCGCGGGCACCGCCGGTTCGGCGTCGTCGCCCCGCCCCATTCGAGCCGTCCCATGAGCCTGCGTTCAGTTGGCTTCGAGGACGAGCTTCAAGGGGCGGCTGGAGACATCACCGCCGCTGAGGTGGTGACAGTGAGGGGATCACTGTCCCACGCCGGCGGCGCCGAGGCAGTGGAGCAGCTCTATCGCGAGGGCCCCGGGCCGACAGCGATCTTTGTACTCAACGACGTGATGGTGGGCGGCCTGATCCGGGAGCTCTCTGCACGTGGGTTAACCGTCCCCGATGACGTGGAAGTCGTCACGTTCGGTGACATGCCGATCAATACCATCCTTCGCCCCACGGTCACCAGCTTTGCGTTCCCTATGCAGGAGATGAGCCGCGAGTGCGCCCGCATCCTTCACCAGGCCGCCGCTGCACCCGACCGTCGTGACGCCGCCGTACGGATGTTCGATGCCGAGTTCGTCGTCCGCGAGAGCTCGCCTGCGGAGACCGGCTGACCCCCCGCATCGGCGCGGCGCACCACGGACCAACGGAACGAGTGACGATGACACTACTCAAGCGCGCGGCTGCGCGACCGGTCACGATCTGGTCTCGCCCATTCGTGTTCATCTTCGTGATCAACCTGATCATCAGCATGGCTCAGTTCATGATGAACACTCTCGTTCCGAAGCTCGCCGAGTCGCTCGGCGCCACGGCTGTGGTGGTGGGAGTGGTCTCCGGCATCTTCGCTGTCACCGCCCTGTCCGTGCGCCCGGGAGTGGGTCCTGCCAGTGTCCGCTTCCGCAAACAGCACCTCCTCGCAGCCACCGTAGGCGTGCTCTTGTTGGCATTTCTCATCTACGCCATCGCCGACTCGATCGAGATGATCATCGTTGCGCGCCTCCTTCACGGCGCCGGAATGGGCCTCCTCGCGCCCGTGACTCTGGCTTTGGCGTCAGATGCACTGCCGGAGTCTCGCATGGCGTCAGGGATCGGCATCTTCTCCCTGGGTCAAGCGGCTTCAACCGCGATCGGCCCGTCGATCGGACTCGCGCTGCTCGCCCACATCGGGTATCAAGCAACATTCCTGTGCGGAGCCGCCGTCATGGGGATGGCGCTGCTGCTCGCACTTCGTGTGAAGGCCGTCGAATACGACGCACCACCGAACCGTGGCTTCTCCTGGAGAACGTTCGTCGCTCCCGAGGCCATCGTCCCGGCCGTGGTGATCTTCTTCCTCGCGGGCGCCTACTCGGGAGTCAACACGTTCGTGGTGCTGTACGGGGACTCGCTGGGGATCGCGGAGATCGGGCTGTTCTTCACGGCCTATGCGGTGTTCGTGCTCATCTCACGGCCGGCCGCTGGACGCATCGCTGATCGGTTCGGCCTCACCACCGTGATCGTTCCAGGGATGATCCTCTTCGCCGTCGCGTTCGTCGTGCTCAGCTACGCCCGGACCCTCACCGGAGTGCTGATTGCCGGCGCCATCTCCGCCTTCGGCTATGGGGTGTGTCAGCCTGCGATCCAGACACTGTCCCTCACCTCTGTCGACAAGCCGCGGCGCGCGGTGGCGGGAAACACCAATTACATCGGCGTGGATCTGGGCTATCTCGTGATGCCCATCATCGCCGGTTGGGTGGTCTCGAGCGTGCACGCAGACGGCGCAACCATGGCGGACTCCTACGCGGTGATGTACCGCGTGATGGTGATTCCGGTGGTAATTGGGCTCGTCTTATACCTGGTGTTCGGCCGCTCACAACGGCGGACTCCCGTGTCGCAAGAGCCGATGGAGTAGGGAGAGCTGTGCACATCACCGCACGCACCCATGTGGGCAACCGCGGCTGGGAACTCGATTCCGTGGAGATCAGCGGCGCGCCTGCGGAAGCCGCCAACGAATGGCAGGTGCTCATTGGCGGCGAAGAGGCACCGCTCCGAAACACGGTTGAGGGCCTGGTAGCGCCGGCGAACTCTGGCACGTCCTACCCGGCGGATCTGCGCGTGGTGGCCCGCAGCGATGGCGCAGTGGTCGCCACGAGAGCCGACGCGACGTACACACGTACCGCCGATGACTTCACGGCTCATGAGAACGGCGGCGTGCGCTACCGCCTCCGTGCACCTCGGGCTCAGGGACCTCGACCCATGCTCGTGTTCCTGCACGGCGGAGGCGAAGCCGGGACCGACGGCTGGGCACAACTCGTCGGCACCCTCGGTGCCGCTCACCTCGCAGAGGCCTACCCGGATTTCCTGGTGCTCGCACCACAGGCGCCGCCTGCATCCGACCTCCTGCCGCCGCCGCATCTGCCCTTTGCCGAGGCGGCCCTTGACCCCACGACGGGCTGGTCGAGGTGCTACCTGGCGGCCCTGGGAGACGTCGTGCGCGGCCTCGTGCACGAGGGGCGCGTGGACCGGTCCCGGATCTATCTCACCGGCGTGTCGATGGGCGGCGCGGGAGCAATCAGAGCGCTCTCCGTCAATCACGGACTGTTCGCGGCCGCCCTGCCCGTGTGTCCCACGATGACACCAGAGACGTTCGGGATCCTCCGCAGCCTGGTCGACGTCCCGCTGTGGCTCAGTTCTGCGTACGTCGATCACACGCCCTACCGACACAAGTACCTCGTGGACGCAGTTCAGGAACTCCAGCGCCGGGGAAGTCCCCACGCGCGACTCACGCTCTTCGCTCCCGAGCAGCTCGAGCGGTACGGATTCGCCACAGATACCAGCCTTGATGCCGAGCAACTGCTGGCAGAGAACCATCACGCATGGGTACCCGCGTACCACGACGAAGACGGCATGCTCACGTGGCTCGTGAGCCAGCGCAGCCCCCATTGAACCTCAAGGAGTCCACCATGAAGCCCGTCACGAACACCCCGATGCTCATCACCTACGCCGATAGCCTCGGCGGCAACCTGACCACCCTCGACAAGGTTCTCAGCAGCCACTTCGAAGGAGCATTCGGCGGCGTGCACGTGCTGCCGTTCTTCCCGTCCTCTGGGGACCGCGGCTTCGCCGTCATCGACTACGAGACTGTGGATCCCGCATTCGGCGATTGGGACGACGTCCGGCAACTCGGC